>NZ_DATJPU010000056.1:0-3266 GCF_035506235.1 Mycobacterium sp. | reverse complement strand
AGATCAGGCCCAGCCTGAACTCGCGCGCAGTCACATTCCGCGATCGGGTTGCCGGGACGCCAGCATGACCCCGATTGCAGCGCAAACGGCAATGAGTGTCTAATTTGGCGAAATAGTTTTACCGACATGGTTTCCCGACACTGTTACGCACCGGGTGCCGTACCGCGCGCTGCCGCGCACCTGTGTAGGGTTAACGATCATTTCCCCTACACCACTGAACGACCCTTAGCATTCACTCCTGCTGCCGGTCAGTACCGGGAGTGCAGCCCTTACCGCCACCGGCACGATGAGGGGTGCGGTTACCTCACCGGGTCGCGGACAACCCCGGCCTCCGACGCGCTGCCACAGACGCGGGCGGGGAATGATCGCGCGGTGACACATGACCCGCACACCCGGGAAAGGACACGACCTGATGACCGAACGGCACAACACCCCGGCCGGCTTCGCCGGCCTCATCCCGCTGTGGACCAGTCAGCTGCGCCAGATTACCGAGGGGCTGGCCGGCACGGCCGGGCTCAGCGACCCGGTCCTGCCGCAGGCCGTGCCGTCGCTGCAGGGCCTGCCGCACCCCGGCGCCCTGTCCGCGGCGCAGTTGAACCTCATCGCCAGCAGCGTCGCCGCGCAGCGGCAGAGCATCGCCGCGATGCAAGCCCAGCTGAGGGCATTCGACGAGCAGCTTGCGATGCTGCAGGAGATCCTCGGCCCCCTCACCGAGTGGAGCAAGACCTGGGCGGAATTCGAAGCCCTGGCGATGAACACGCGCCGTGAGGCGGGGCCGGAGGGCTAGCCCGAACCTGGGGCCGCTTGCGATACTCCCCTCGCCTGTAGGGCACAGGGCCCGCGACCCGGCGGGCTGTTCTCGGGGGAGTTTTAGACGAGTTTTGGAACGCAGAAGCTGGCCCGTGGGGCTGCTTGAGCAACCGTCTCACAAACGGCCGTTATCTAACGCCAGTCTCAGGGCGTCCATGACGTACCTGCCGGAAGGTAGGGTCCAGGTCGATATAGCTTCCGGCTGGGCTGACACGGGGAGCTCAGCGGCTTGTCGCGGCGCTCGCCGCATCGCCAAGGGGACCCCGCCGACGCGAGCGTCACCGCTCATGCCGGCGGGAGCCGCGCAGCATGGCAGGAACGATGACCCGCCGGCCCTACCGTGCCCGGCCGGGCACGGCGCGGCCGCTACGTGGCGTCCCGGCCGGGCAACCCGCGCAGCGCGCCGGCGAACTGCCGGGTGAAATCGGCCTGTGCGTTGAGCATCGCTGCCAGCCAGTCCACCTGGCTGACCGGTGAGCCCGTCGCGAGCTTGCGCTGCTGCTCAGCCACTTGTTCTAGCCAGCGCACATAGCCATCGAGCATCTCGCGGCCGGCCTTGGCTGCCGTCTGCAAGATCTGCTCATTGATCGCACGCGCGCGTTCCACTGCCTGCTGAAGCGACTCCTCAGGCGAGGTGGTCCCCGCCGTCTTCTCGTCTGCCATCTGGTACTCCTTTCCGGGAAGGGCTGATATGCATATCTTCGGGAGCCGGCGGTTACGCCTGACGCGGATCGGGTCAGGTGAAGGCGCCCAGCCCGGTGATGTCGCGGCCGACCAGGAGGGCCTGGATCTCGGCGGTGCCCTCGTAGGTGAGCAGGGCCTCCATGTCGCACATGTGGCGGATCACGTGGAAATCCAGCAGGATCCCGTTGCCGCCGAGGATGTCGCGGGCCATCCGGCACACATGACGGGCCTTGACCGTGCAGAAGTACTTGGCCAGCGAGGCCATCGTGTCGCTCATCTTTCCGTCGTCGATCAGCCGGCCGAGGCGGATGCAGTAGAGCTGCATGGCGGTGACCTCGCCGAGCATCTCCACCAGCATCGCCTGGATCATCTGGTTCTTCGCGATCGGCCGGCCGAACTGCTTGCGCCGCTGGGCGTAGGTCAGGGCGATGTCGTAGGCGGCGACCCCGTGCCCGGCCGAGGCCCAGGCCACGACGTTGCGGGTGCCCCTGAGCACCCGGGCGGCGTCGGCGAAGGAGCGGCAGTTCGCCAGCCGGGCATCCTCGGAGACACGGCAGTCGGTCAGGGTGATGTCCGCGTTCTGCACCATCCGCAGCGCGACCTTGCCGGTGATCTTGGACGCGGCATAGCCGGGGTTGTCCTTGTCCACCACGAACGCCTTGACCTGCCCGTCCTGGGTGTCGCGGGCGTAGACGACGATCAGGTCGCACCACACGGCGTTGCCGATCCAGCGCTTGCGGCCGTTGAGCACCCAGCCGCTGCCGTCGCGCCGGGCAGTGGTCTCCAGGGCGACCGAGTCGGACCCGTGCTCGGGCTCGGTGAGCGCGAACGCGCCGATCTGCTCCATCCTGGCCATCGCCGGCAGCCACCGCTGCTTCTGCTCCTCCGAGCCGAGCAGGTAGATCGACTGCATCGCCAGCCCCACGTGCACGCCCAGGAACGTGCCGAGGCTGCCGTCGACACGGCTGACCTCATACATCACCAGCCCCGCGCCGACCGCCGACATCGGCGTGGTGCCGTAGCCCGCCATCGTGTCGCCGACGATGTTCAGCCCGGCCAGCTTGGGCACCAGCTCGAACGGGAACTCGTCCCGCTCCCAGTACGAGCTGGCGACCGGCAGGATCTCGGCTTCGGCGAACTTCCGCACCTTGTACAGCAGCCCCAGCTCTTCCTGGGTCAGCTGGTCTTTCATCAGGTAGTAATCGGTCTCCCGGGCGAGCCCGATGTCCTGCGCCAGCTCGGTGACTGTTGTCGTCATGCCGATCCCTCCTGTTGTAATCCCCGGAAACGTAACGCGGCCGGGTCGCCTTGTCGAGGTGCCCGGCGACAACGACCGGGGCCGGCCGGGGTCATCTGGCACATCTGGTCCTGCCGTCCGGCCGCGGCGTGCGCGTCGTCGCGCGGGCCGGCGGGACCTTGGTTACTCCTGGCGTGGCACGGTGGTGCGTACGGCGCCTGCGGCTTCGTCTTCGGATTCGTAGATGTGCGGCGCGACGCCGCGTGATTCGAGCGCGGCGCCGAGTTTGGCGCGCATGAACGCGCTGGTGGTGAACCGGGTGACGCCGTGGAAGTAGGTGTCGCCCATTTCCTGCACGCCGTCGAGGTAGGCGTCTTCCAGGTCGCTGTCGAGGTCGAAGCCGTCGTAGTTGACCACGGCGTAGACCTTGTGGCCGAGCGGCCCGCAGATCTGCCTGATCTTGGCTAGGACATCCTCGATTACCGTCATCGACTTGACCTGGAGGTCTTCGAAGTTCAGGTAGAGGATGTTGCGC
>NZ_DATJPU010000055.1:0-25402 GCF_035506235.1 Mycobacterium sp. | reverse complement strand
AGCCCGGTAACCCTGCTGGAATGTCGGCTTGTGGACATAGAACTCGTCGGGATCGACGCTGCCCTGCACGACGTTCTCGCCCAGCCCGTAGGACCCGGTTACCAGCACCACGTCCCGGAACCCGGACTCGGTATCGAGCGTGAAGATCACACCGCTGCTCGCCCGGTCGGACCGCACCATTTTCATGATGCCGACAGACAATGCCACCTTGAAATGATCGAAGCCATTGTTCGTCCGGTAGACGATGGCGCGATCGGTGAACAGCGACGCGAAGCACTGGCGCGCCGCCTCAAACACATCCTCCGCGCCGCCAACGTTCAGGAAGCTCTCGTGCTGCCCGGCGAAACTTGCGGTCGGCAGGTCCTCGGCGGTCGCCGAGCTGCGCACGGCCAGCCTCACATCCTCGCCGTACTCCTGCTGAAGCCTGCGGTAGGCGTCGACAATCTCTGTGGCCAAGTCGTCTGGAAGCCCGGCGCCGTAGACGATCTCGCGGGCGCGCTTCCCCTTGCGTGCCAGCGCTGTGACGTCGGTGGGATCGAGGTCGTCGAGTTCGGCGTGCAGATCGTCCCAGGCACCGGCCTTGTCCAGCATGTAGCGATAGGCCCTGGCGGTGACGGCGAACCCGTGCGGGACGCGGACGCCTTCGCCGGACAGCTCCCGGTACATCTCGCCGAGCGAGGCGTTTTTCCCGCCGACCAGTGGCACATCGCGAATGCCGAAATCTTCAAAGAAGCGGACGTACCCCGACTTGCTCATGATCTGTCCTTTCGTAACGCGTCAAGGAGGCGGGCAGCGTCGAGCCCGACCCACGTGTCGTGCAGGGTCGAGATCGCCCGGTCTCGTTGTCCAAGGCCCCCGTCGGGCCGCTGGAGCAGCGCCAGGCTCGTCGCCGCTGCGTCGGGGTAGGCGAGACGAAGACCGAGCATCCGGCAGATCGTCAGTCCACCCCAGAGCGAGCCCGCCGACACCGCCCTGGCGTGAGTCCCGAGGCACAGGCCAAGGGTTCGATCCTGGCTTCGAGCGAACAGCGCCTCGACCCCGCTACGCGCATCGGCACCGAGCTGTAAACCAAGCTGTGTCAGCAGATGTAGCGCGACCGCCGTCGTCTCGAGATCCGCTCCGGTCCGCGACCAGCCTCCTTGCGGGTCGCGGGCCGCCTCGAGCATCCGGGCGAACGCCTCACGCGTCGGGGAATCCAGTTCCGCACCGGTCACCCTGAATAGATCGCCTGCATGCGCGAGGTCGGTGACCGCGCCGGTCCAATCCCGAGCCGCCGGCCGCTGCAGCAGAACGTTTACCCGGCGCCAGATCCACACCATCGGCGATCGACTGGGCTTGGCATCGAGCGCGTCGAGGCCGCGAAGCGCTGCCCATCCGATGGTGAGCGTCGGGAAGTCGCCATCTTCGTCCTGCAAGCGGCGCAGGAAGCGTTCGGTACGTTCGGGTTTCGGCGGTTCGACCCCCAGCAGCCGAAGCGACTCCAGTGCCGCCAGCGTGTCAGGCGCGTTCGGCTCCTCAACGCCCCACTTCGGTGTGCGGTAGAAGCAATAGCCACCCTCGGGCGTGTGCCGGCTGAGGACATAACGCAGCGCGGCTTGCCGGTCGAGCATTGCGTTGGCCGCGGGTACTGAAGAACAGCGTGCCACGGCACCAACTTCCCAGACCAAGACGCTCGCAGCGAGGGTCCAACGTCACTCGCACACCGCCGGCCGGCTCGCCTTGGATAACGTCCACAACGTCGACTGTCAGCATTTGTACTATCCGGTCATGGCTGAGCTATCCGATGACGAGCCGATCCTCGACTTTGGTCACGCCGGGAACCGACCAGGATGCGCGGCGTGCGGCTTCATCTTCGATCCAGGAACGCACCGTGCCGCGCAATGTGACATGGCCATCACTTGTCTCGACTTCGATGTTGTTGACATCCTTGTTCACCGTTCGCGCCAGCTCTTGTCTGATCTGCCCGCGTACGTCGGCCGCCTTCGGCTTCTCTTCTAACTCAATGCGGTTGATCACGCCGCGCACGCCCCGCAAGTCTCGGACCGCGTCCTCCGCCACGGTGCGCTGGAAGTGCCAATCCACCTTCCCAGTAAGGGTCACCCAGCCGTTGTCAACGGTCGCTTGCACCTTGTCGGGCAAGTCGCTGTGCATGCTCAGCGCCGTCGCCGCCGCGGCTGCGATATCGGTGTCATTACGGACGTGGGCGCTCGGCAGCTCGACTTTCAGATCATTCGCTACCGCGCGCACGCCTATCACCCGCCGGACCGTGTTTGCGGCTTCCATCTTTTGCCAGTAGCTGGGCACGGCTCCGCTCAACGTCACCACGCCGTCATCCACAGCGATGGCAATACGGGAGGAGTCGACGGCCGGATCGCCTTTCAACTCGTCCACTACATCATCATTGAGGAACGCGTCGTCGTCTCGTGCCATGGTTCACTCCTTCGATGTCCTGCACAGGCCTGTCGGCCGCTCCAGCGGCAAGTGTTCTCTTGCGCGACAACCCATTGACAGGTGCCAGACGTCATCGGGCAATGGGACAAAAGTCCCTCAGCGCCTGACACGCCGGAGCGGGTACGTGCGGGCGACCGCCGGGCTGCCCACCTGCACCACCAATGAACAGTGGACTCTTACGACGTCCCGGGATCTGATCGTCGATCACGCGCCGCGTGACCGCGCCTGCGAGCCACAGAGTCGCTGCCGGACCTCGGGTGGGGATCGGCGCGGTGGATCTAAAGGGGCCGTTTGGCCCTTTTACAGCATCGAGTGCGGTGCGAATGTGGGATGCGCCTCGCGATATCGCTCAGTCCGACCGTAGGGGTTGGAGAACGGCCATGTCTTTGAAGTTGCCTGATATGACCCAGGTTCTGCAGGAGACCACCCGCAAGGGCGCGGGCAGGCGGCGTTGGCAGCGCCCCGTGTACGTCGATGTTCTTCGCCCATGCAACCACGCCTGCCCGGCCGGAGAGAACATCCAGGCGTGGCTGGCCCAGGCTCAGGCCGGGCAGTACGAAAAGGCGTGGCAGGCCCTCGTCGAGGACAACCCGCTTCCTTCGACTCACGGCCGCGCCTGCTACCACCCGTGCGAAACCAGCTGCAACCGCGGCTCGCCCGACGCGCCGATCTCGATCCGCGGCGTCGAGCGTTTCCTCGGCGATCTCGCGACCGACAAGGGCTGGCGGGTGCCGGTCGCGCCGCCCAGCGGCAAGAGAGTTTTGGTCGTGGGAGCCGGGCCGGCCGGCCTGGCCTGTGCCTATCATCCGGCGCGAATGGGCCATCAGGCTGAAATCCGCGACAGCGCCGAGAAACCCGGCGGCATGATGGCCTTCGGCATCCCGGCGTACCGCCTACCGCGGACGGCGCTGCGCACTGAGATCGATCGCATCACCGCAATGCCGGGGATCGCGCTCACGTGTGGCCGGCGCGTCGGTGATGTGATCGCCCAAAAGCAGGGGGGCGGCTTCGATGCGGTCTTCGTCGCCGTGGGCGCGCAGGAAGCCAACCACCTGAACATCCCGGCCATGGACGGCAAGAAGATGATCGATGCGGTCAGCCAGCTCGGCCAGGTGCGAGAGGGCAAGGCGCCCCGGCTCGGTCGTGCGGTCGCGGTCCTCGGCGGCGGCGGTACCGCCGTGGACGCCGCGCGCACCGCGCCTTCAAGGGCAGGCTCGCGGCGCGGAATCCCCTCGACGCGGCGGGCTTCGCGCGCGCTCAGTACCGCGACATGCTGACAACAAGTTACGCACGGCTCCTGCAATGATGCGCACACCCGGCGTCTACATCGCCTCTTCCGAGGGCGGCACGGGTAAGTGGACGATCGCGCTTGGTTTGCTGCATCATCTGTCGGGCACGGTCGCCAGGGCCGGCGTGTTCCGCCCGATCACCGGCCCCGGCGCGGACCGGGATTACCTCCTTGATCTGCTGCTGCCGCAGACGACGGCGGGGTTGGCCTACGAGCAGTGCACCGGAGTGAGCTACGAGCGGCTCCACGAGGATTCCGATGGCGCGATCGCAGAGATCATCGACCGTTTCCAGGCGGTCGCCGAGCGGTGCGACGCGGTCGTGATCGTCGGCAGCGACTACACCGATGCCGCCACGCCCACCGAGCTGTCCGTCAACGGACGCATCGCCGCCAACCTCAGCGCTCCCGTGGTGTTGTCGGTGCGGGCCCGCGACCGCAACCCCGGGCAGGTGGCCCGGGTCGTCGAGCTGTGCCTGACCGAGTTGTCCGCGCAGCACGCCCACACCGCGGCGGTGGTGGCCAACCGCTGTAAGCCGGCGGAGATGACCGCGGTCGCCGAGGCGCTCGGCCGTCTGGAACCGCTGACTTACGCACTGCCGGAGGAGCCGCTGCTCGCCGCGCCGTCGGTGGCAGAGTTGCAGCGTTCAGTGGGCGGGACACTGATCAGCGGCGATCCAGATCTGCTCGGCCGCGACGTGATGAGCGTGCTGGTCGCCGCAACGAGAGCCGAGCACGTGCTGGAACGTCTCACCGAGGGCGCGGCGGTGATCACACCCTGCGAACGGGTCGACATCGTGCTCGCGATGGCGAGCGCCCATGTGGCAGAAGGTTTTCCGTCATTGTCGGCGCTGATCCTCAGCGGCGGTCTGGAGTTGTATCCGTCGATCGCTGCACTGGTATCGGGCTTGCGGCTGCGGCTGCCGATAATCGCGACCTCGCTGGACATCCTCGAGACGGCCAGTGCGGCGACGGCGACCCACGGCCGGGTGACCGCCACCTCGCAGCGCAAGATCGACACCGCGCTGGCCATGATGGACCGCTACGTCGGCGTCAGCGATCTGCTCTCCCGGCTGTCGATCCCGGTACCTGCCGTCGTGACCCCGCAGATGTTCGAATACCAACTGCTGCAGCGGGCCCGCGCGGACCGCAAGCGCATCGTGCTCGCCGAGGGTGGCGACGACCGCATCCTGCGCGCATCCGGTCGGCTACTGGAACGCGGTGTCGCCGACCTGACGATTCTCGGCGAGGAAGGTCAAATCCGCTTGCGGGCAGCCGAACTCGGCGTGGACCTGTCGGCCGCTACGGTGCTCAACCCGCAAATCGACGTGCTGTGCGAGAAGTTCGCCGAGCAGATCGCAGAGCTGCGCAAGCACAAAGGCGTCACGCTGGAGCAGGCTCAAGAGATCGTGCACGACTGCGCGTATTTCGGCACGATGCTGGTGTACAACGGGATCGTCGATGGGATGGTGTCCGGTTCGGTGCACACCACCGCCCACACGGTGCGGCCGGCGTTGCAGATCATCAAGACCAAACCCGGCGTGTCGACAGTGTCGAGCGTGTTCTTGATGTGCCTTGCCGACCGGGTGCTGACCTATGGTGACTGCGCGATCGTGCGGGATCCGACGGTCGACCAGTTGGCGGATATCGCGATCAGTTCAGCGCAGACGGCGTCGAAGTTCGGCATCGAGCCGCGGGTGGCGATGCTGTCGTATTCCACCGGCACCTCCGGGTCCGGGCCCGACGTCGACAAGGTCCGGCAGGCCACCGAATTGGTGCGAAAGCGCGCGCCCGAGTTGCCCGTGGACGGCCCGATGCAGTACGACGCCGCGGTGGATCCCACGACCGGGGCGAGCAAGGCGCCCGGCTCGCCCGTCGCCGGTCGAGCGACGGTGTTGATCTTCCCCGACCTGGACACCGGTAACAACCTCTACAAGGCCGTGCAACGCAGTGCGGGCGCCGTGGCGATCGGCCCCGTGCTGCAAGGACTGAATAAGCCGGTGAACGACCTGTCGCGCGGGGCATTCGTGGACGACATCGTCTACACCGTGGCGATCACCGCGATCCAGGCGCAGGACGAGCCATGACCGAAGGGGTCGCGACGCCGGGCGGGTGGGAGCAGCTGGCGGCAGCGACGCGTGTCCGGCCGGGCACGGTAGTGGATCTCAACAAAGATTTCGATCCTCGATACCATGACGAACGATTCGGCAAGGACGACGGCGCGGCCGCGCTTGCCGAGGCGAAGGATGCATTCGTCGAATTGCAGGACCGTTTTCTCGCCCAGGCCGACCGCGCCTTGCTGATCGTTCTTCAAGCGATCGATGCCGCGGGCAAGGACAGCACCATCAAACACGTCATGAGCGGGCTTAATCCGGAAGGGGTCATCGTGTACAGCTTCAAGGCGCCGTCGGAGACCGAGCGGGCCCACGACTACCTGTGGCGCCACCAGCGCGCGCTGCCGGAGCTCGGACGCATCGCCGTCTTCAACCGGTCGCACTACGAGAACGTGTTGACCACCCGCGTGCACCCGGAAACATTGTGGCCGCGCTCGGCGGTCCGGTCGCCAGGGGATCTCTGGCAGAAAAGGTTTCACCACATCAACAACTGGGAGCGTTACCTGGTCGACAACGGAACCGTCATCGTGAAGCTCTTCCTGAACGTCTCGAAGGCAGAACAGCGGCGCCGTTTTCTCAAGCGCATCTCCGAGCCGGAGAAGAACTGGAAGTTCTCCGTCGCGGATCTGCACGAGCGCGCGTTCTGGGACGACTACCAGCTGGCGTTCCAGGAGATGCTCACCCAGACAAGCACCGGGTGGGCACCCTGGTACGTCGTCCCGGCGGACTACAAGTGGTTCAGTCACCTGTGCACGTCGGCCGTCTTGGTGGCAGCGCTGCGCGGTCTGAACCCGCAGTATCCCGCCGTCGATGCGGCTACGAAAGCCCAACTCGCACAGGCCAAACAAGAACTGCTCGCGGAGCAGTCAATCGGGGACGAAGACGTGTGATCGTCATCGCGATCCGGAAGTCGATCAGAGGCACCACGTCCCCTGCCGGCTGATTCACGCCGGGCTCAGACGTTGGAGGGCTGCGAAACTACTGGCCGGTCCCCAGCGCGGCCGGTGCCGTCGACCCGCCCACCGGCATGTGGGGCAACCCGAGTTTGCGGTGATCCCATGAGCGGGCGCGGCGGGCGACGATACGTACGCAGACCCGCTTGTTCATCATCTGCTCGACGACGGGCTTCATCTCGTCGCTGTAGGGACCGGTGTAGCGCTCGAAAACGCTGACGCCGACCCGGTGTGAGACCTCGGGATCGTCGACGATCTCCGCTGTCCCCTCGAAGGACACCCCGCGCAGCGTGTCGTAGGTGTTGCCGTCCTCGATCAGGAAGCTCACCCGCGGATCGCGTTTCAGATTCACCGCCTTCTGCGACTTGGCCTTGGTCTCGAGCCAGATCTCGCCGTCGACGACGGCGTACCACATCGCGGTCAGGTGCGGCTGCCCGCCGGGACCGACGGTGGCCAGCGTGCCCGTGCGGCTCTTCACGACGAAATCGGCGATCTCGTCTTCGGACATGACGATGCTCGCGCGCTGATTGGTTCCCATGGCGGTCAGTGTGTCAGGCCACGCGCGGCCCGGTGTGCGAAGGTGGCTTCCGGGTGTGTGCGCCCAGGGCGGGGAATGTGCGATGTGGGAGCCCGGGATGCACACTCAGAGCCGACGGTTCAGCGCTTCCGCGGCGGACAGCAGATCGGCGGCCCAGCGATCCCCCGGGCGCCGGCCGATCCGGTCGATGGGTCCGGACACCGAGATGGCCGCGACCACGACGCCGCGGTTGTCGCGCACCGGCGCCGACACGCTCGCCACGCCGGGTTCACGCTCGGCCACGCTTTGCGCCCAGCCGCGCCGGCGCACGTCGGCCAGCGCCCGGTCGGTGAATTTGGCCGTCGGCAGTACGGCCTTCTGGGTGGCGGGGTCGGCATAGGCGAGCAGCACCTTGGCCCCGGAGCCCGCCGTCATCGGCAGCCGCGCCCCGACCGGAACCGTATCGCGAAGACCCGCAGCCGGTTCCAGGGCGGCTACGCACACCCGCGACGTGCCCTCGCGGCGATACAGCTGAACACTCTCGCCGGTGGACTCACGCAACGCGGGCAGCACCGCCGCGCTCGCGGTCAGCAGAGGGTCGTTGACCCGGGCCGCCAGTTCGGTGACCGCCGGACCCAGCCGCCAACGCCCCGCGTCGTCGCGCGCCAGCAGCCGATGGACTTCGAGGGCGGCGGCCAGCCGGTAGGCGGTGGCCCTGGGCAACCCGGTTCGCTCGCACAGTTCGGCCAGTCCGCAGGGGGATTCCGCGATCGTGTCCAGCACGACCACCGCTTTGTCGAGGACGCCGATGCCGCTATGCTGTCTCATAAAGAGATACTATCGTCTCAGATAATGAGATCGAAGCGAACGACCGAATAGAGGCGAATTCGAGATGGGATCCGACAATCGGCGCACCCTGGCCGAAAAGGTCTGGGAAGACCACGTTGTGGTGAGAGGGGGCGAGGACGCTCCGGACCTGATCTACATCGACCTGCACCTGGTGCACGAGGTCACCAGCCCGCAGGCTTTCGACGGTCTGCGCCTGGCCGGCCGGCCGGTGCGACGGCCCGACCTGACGCTGGCCACCGAGGACCACAACGTGCCCACCGTCGACATCGACAAGCCGATCGCCGACCCCGTGTCGCGCACTCAGGTCGAGACGTTGCGGCGCAACTGTGCGGAATTCGGCGTCCGGCTCTACCCGATGGGTGACATCGATCAGGGCATCGTGCACGTGGTCGGTCCGCAATTGGGCCTCACCCAGCCGGGCATGACGATCGTCTGTGGCGACAGTCACACGTCCACGCACGGCGCATTTGGCGCTCTGGCCATGGGGATTGGCACCTCGGAGGTCGAGCACGTGCTGGCCACCCAGACTCTGCCGTTGCGGCCCTTCAAGACGATGGCGGTCAACGTCGACGGCCCGCTGCCCGCCGGCGTGACCGCCAAGGACACCATTCTCGCGCTGATCGCGAAGATCGGCACCGGCGGCGGGCAGGGTCACGTCATCGAATACCGGGGCAGTGCCATCGAATCGCTGTCGATGGAGGGCCGGATGACGGTCTGCAACATGAGCATCGAGGCCGGCGCCCGGGCGGGGATGGTGGCGCCGGACGAGACGACCTACGAATTTCTGCGCGGGCGCCCGCACGCGCCGACCGGCGCGCACTGGGATGCCGCCATCGAGTACTGGGGGCAGCTGCGCACCGATCCCGGCGCCGTGTTCGACACCGAGGTGTATCTCGACGCGGCCTCGCTGAGCCCGTTCGTCACCTGGGGGACGAATCCCGGCCAGGGGGTGCCCCTGGACGCGGCCGTGCCGGATCCCGAGCTGATGGCCGACGACGGCGAGCGGCAGGCCGCGGAGAAAGCCTTGGCGTACATGGACCTTCGGCCCGGGACGCCGATGCGCGATATCGGCGTCGACGCGGTGTTCGTCGGCTCTTGTACCAATGGTCGTATCGAAGACCTGCGCGCAGTGGCCGACGTGTTGCGCGGGC
Organism: Mycobacterium sp.; assembly: GCF_035506235.1. Taxonomy (GTDB): domain Bacteria; phylum Actinomycetota; class Actinomycetes; order Mycobacteriales; family Mycobacteriaceae; genus Mycobacterium. The sequence goes on along the minus strand of NZ_DATJPU010000055.1, from coordinate 16,082 downwards.
GCAAGATCGCCCGGGGGGTGCGCATGCTGGTCGTGCCCGGCTCGATGCGGGTGCGCGCGCAGGCAGAAGCCGAAGGGCTGGGCGAGGTGTTCACCGCCGCGGGCGCCGAATGGCGTCAGGCCGGATGCTCGATGTGCCTGGGCATGAACCCCGACCAGCTTTCGCCCGGGGAACGGTGCGCCGCGACATCCAACCGCAACTTCGAAGGACGGCAGGGCAAAGGCGGCCGCACCCATCTGGTGTCGCCGGCCGTCGCGGCCGCAACGGCGGTGCGGGGCAGGCTGTCCGCGCCGGCCGACCTGAACTCCAACTGACTTCGAATCGAGGACGAGATATGGAAGCCTTTCGCACCCACACGGGCATCGGCGTGCCGCTGCGGCGGTCCAATGTCGACACCGATCAGATCATTCCCGCCGCTTTTTTGAAGCGAGTTACCCGAACCGGTTTCGAGGACGGCTTGTTCGCCACGTGGCGCTCGGATCCCTCATTCGTGCTCAATCTCAGCCCCTTCGACCGCGGCTCGGTTCTGGTCGCCGGGCCCGATTTCGGCACGGGTTCGTCGCGCGAGCATGCGGTGTGGGCGCTTATGGACTATGGGTTCCGGGTGGTCATCTCGTCTCGATTCGGTGACATTTTCCGGGGCAATGCCGGCAAGGCCGGTCTGCTGGCCGCCGAAGTTTCTCAGGACGGCGTGGAACTCCTTTGGAAGCTGATCGAGCAGAGCCCGGGCTTGGAAATCACTGCCAATCTTCAAGATCGAAATATCACCGCCGCAACGACGGTGCTGCCGTTCAAGATTGACGACTACACGGCCTACCGACTGCTCGAGGGTCTCGACGATATAGCCCTTACGCTGCGGAAACTCGACGACATTAAGGCATTCGAGGCGGCGCGACCGGAGTGGAAACCGCGCACTTCGAGCGCCTCCTGAACGGTCGATCGGGACGGATTTTCTTCTCGGTGAGCTAAGTAAACCCGGCCGATTTTCCGGTCCCGCCACCGGTCAAGGGCGGCAACCGGATTGCGAAAAGTTCCGCCGTTCGGTCCTGAAATTGCGCGTGGCTCTTGGAAATTTGCTGGGTGAGGGTTTACCGTGTCCACTAGTCGGTTCCCAAAACGAGGACCACTAGCTTCGGAGGGTTTGGATGAACAAAGCAGAGCTCATTGACGTGCTCACACAGAAATTGGGCTCGGACCGTCGGCAGGCGACCGCCGCCGTCGAGAATGTCGTCGACACCATTGTGCGTGCGGTGCACAAGGGCGACAGCGTCACCATTACCGGGTTCGGTGTGTTCGAACAGCGGAAGCGCGCGGCGCGCGTGGCCCGCAATCCGCGTACCGGTGAGACGGTAAAGGTCAAGCCAACATCGGTCCCCGCGTTCCGGCCCGGTGCCCAATTCAAAGCGGTTGTGTCTGGCGCGCAGCGCCTCCCGTCGGAAGGACCAGCAGTGAAGCGTGGTGTTGTGGCAGGCGGCGCGGCCAAGAAGGCGGCGAAGAAGGCTCCGGCCAAGAAGGCAGCGAGCAAGGCTCCGGCCAAGAAGGCCCCGGCCAAGAAGGCTCCGGCCAAGAAGGCTGCCGCCAAGAAGGCTCCGGCCAAGAAGGCAGTGACCAAGGCCCCGGCCAAGAAGGCCGCCACCAAGGCTCCGGCCAAGAAGGCCGCAACGAAGGCTGTGGCCAAGAAGGCCCCGGCCAAGAAGGCCGCCACCAAGGCCCCGGCCAAGAAGGCAGCGTCAAAGAGGCCGGCCAGCAAGGCTCCTGCCAAGAAGGCCACCGCGCGGCGCGGCCGCCGGTAGAAAGTTCGCACACGCGGATACCCTTCGGGGTGGCAGCGACGCCACCCGGAGGGTATTTGCGTGTCAGGCCCGCACGTTGGCGGCCAGCGCGCCGCCGATGTGATCGGCCGACACCAGCCGGCCGCCGGATAGCGACAGCACCCACGTGCTGCCCTTTGTGTTGTGGGATTTATCGGCGCGCACTCCGTCGCGTTCGCACCACCATGCGATCAGGTACGGAATGACCTTGCCCTGCGTGCAAACCACCGGGGTGCCGCCCTCCTCGGCGATGCGCAGCATTCGCTGGTGGGCGCGCCTGGGGTTCTTGGCGTAGGCCTCCTCGGTGAGGGTCGGCTCGTTGTGCACGGCCACACCGAGTTCCTCGGCGAGCGGTTCGACCGTCTGGTGACAGCGGAGCCGGTCCGCCGCGTACACGTCGGAGGCGCCGAAGGCGAGCAGTTGGGGGACCAGCGCCTCCGCCTGCGCGCGTCCCCTCTTGTCCAGTGGTCGCTTGGCGTCGTCGCCCTTGAAGCGTGACTTCGTGCCGGCGGTGCCGTGCCGGACCACCAGTACGGTTTGCGTGTCGGCCGGCTGTTTAGCGAAGTGGCGCAACATCTTTCGATCGTGAGGGTAGGTGAGTCTGGCCTTGGCCTCTTCGACGGGCAGCCAGACGAGTTCGTCGACCTCGCTGCCCGCTGTGAACTCACCGCCGGTGCTGCGCGCCGCCCAATAATGAACCTTCTTGACGCCCTGCTCGATCGGATAGCTCACCATGTCCAGTCGCCGGCCGAGCACGGCGCCGTGGCCCGTCTCCTCGAATATCTCCCGAACCGCCGCCACGGGCTCCGTCTCGCCGGGATCCACCTTGCCCTTGGGCAGCGACCAGTCGTCATAACGGGGGCGATGGATGACGGCGACCTCGAGGCCGGGGTTGGCCGTATCGGTGGGTCGCCACAGCACGGCGCCCGCGGCATGCACGATCCGACTCCCCAACGGCCGACTGCCGGACGAGTTCTGCGTTGGCAACTCAACTCCTGCAGGTCAATTCGGCGAGGCCGCGCCGGCCATAGGCGCGACCAGGAAAGCTACCACATGGCGTCAGGCGCTTCGGTGCAGCTCCATCAGCGATTCCTGATGGTCGCGCACCGTGTGACCATCCTGCGGCGACGCGGTCCACTGCCCGTCGGCGCCGAGCTCCCAGCACCGGGTGGACGGGTTCAACGCTGACTCGAACAAGTCGTCCAGGTACGCGGTGAGCCTCGGATCCTTGACCTGAACCAGCGCCTCGACGCGCCGGTCGAGGTTGCGGTGCATCATGTCGGCGCTGCCGATCCAGAACTCGTTGATGCGACCGAAATGCATGATCCGCGAGTGCTCCAGGAATCTTCCGAGTATCGAACGGACCGAGATGTTCTCCGAAAAGCCTTCCGCGCCCGGGCGCAGCGCGCAGATGCCGCGCACCACAATCTCGACGCGCACGCCGGCGCGGGACGCGCGATACAGCGCGTCAATCACCTGCTCGTCGACCAGAGCGTTCATCTTCATCCGGATCCGTCCCCCGCCGCTTTCGCGGTGGGCGGCAATCTCGCGCTCGACGCGCTCGATGATGCCGGTGCGGATGCTGTGCGGCGCCACCAACAGGTTGCGGTAGGACACCTTCCGCGAGTAGCCGGTGAGCGAATTGAACAAGTCCGTCAGATCGGCCCCGATTTCCGGCGAGGCCGTGAGCAGGCCGACATCCTCGTACAGCCGCGCCGTCTTGCCGTTATAGTTTCCGGTCCCGATGTGGCAGTACCGCCGGATCGTCGAGCCTTCGCGGCGCACCACCAGGCAGGTCTTGCAGTGCGTCTTGAGCCCGACGTACCCGTAAACGACATGCACGCCCGCCTGCTCAAGTGTGCGTGCCCAGCGGATGTTGGCCTGCTCGTCGAAGCGCGCCTTGATCTCCACCATTGCCACCACTTGCTTTCCGGCCTCGGCGGCGGCGATGAGCGCCCGGACGATCGGCGAATCACCGGAGGTGCGGTACAGCGTCTGCTTGATCGCGAGGACGTTGGGATCGGCGGCGGCCTGCTCGATGAATCGTTGCACGCTGGTGGAGAACGACTCATACGGATGATGAAGCAGCACATCGCCTTCGCGTAGCGTCGCGAAGATGCTCCTCGGTGTTTCGCGGTCGGCGAAGGCGGGACTGGTGGCCGGAACGTACGCCGGGTCTTTGAGCGCCGGCCGGTCCAATCCGTAGACCTGCCACAACGACGACAGGTCGAGAAGCCCCGGCACCTCGATCACGTCACCGGGATTCACGTCGAGCTCGCGCAGCAGCAGCTCCAGCATGCTCTCGGTCATGTCGTCGGCGATCTCGAGCCGAACCGGCGAACCGAACCGCCGGCGCGCCAGCTCTCGCTCCAGCGCTTGCAGCAGGTCTTCGTCGCGGTCCTCTTCGACCTCGTAGTCGGCGTTGCGGGTGATGCGGAACGCGTGATGCTGCACGATCTCCATGCCCGGGAAGAGCATCGGGAGGAACGCCGCGATCAGCTCTTCCATCGGCAGGTAGCGGATTATGGCGGGCCCTTCGGCACCGTCGATGTCGCCGCGGGTTTCGAGTTCGACGAAGCGATCGACGTTGTTGGGCACCTTGACCCGGGCGAAATGCTGACCGCCGTCCTCGGGTTGGCGCACCATGACCGCCAGGTTCAGGCTCAACCCGCTGACGAAGGGGAACGGGTGGGCGGGGTCGACGGCCAGCGGCGTCAGGACCGGGAAGACCTGCTCGTTGAAATAGGTCGACAGTTGTTCGCGCTCATCCTGATCCAGATCGGACCACGTGACGATGTGGATGCCTTCCGCCGCGAGCGCCGGCTCCACCGAATCGAGGAACACGCGCGCGTGCCGGGTCGCGATCCGTTGCGTCTGCTCGCCGATGAGGGCCAGTTGCTCACGCGGCGTCAGACCGTCGGCCGAGCGCACGGACAGCCCCATCTCGTCGCGGCGCTTGAGGCCGGCGACCCGAACCATGTAGAACTCGTCGAGATTGGACGCGAAGATCGCCAGGAACTTCGCGCGCTCCAGCAGCGGCAGGGAGTTGTCGTCCGCCAGCGCGAGCACGCGCGCATTGAAGTCCAGCCAGCTCAGTTCGCGGTTGAGGTAGCGGTCCTCCGGCAGCGCGTCATCGACCGGGGCTTGGGTTGCGGCGGGCGGTGCGCCCACGGCCGAGTCGTCGGGCTGCCATACGGATTCTTCGAGGCGCGCCTCGGCTTCGGTTTCGGTCACCCTGCGATCATTGCTCATTCCCGCTGGTGCTGCTAGCGCCCGGCGGACATCCATTCGCCGTTGGCGCGCAGTTCACCGCTCGTACAGATTTGCTGTGCGGGCATCCGTCAGTGCTGCGCGACGGCCCGGGCCGTCGCCGGCCCGACCCCGAGGCGGCGGGCGGCCGCCAGGTCGGCGGGGGTGTCGACGTCGCATCGCAGGCCCGGCCACGCACCCGTCAGCTCGATCGCGCCCGAACGGCGGTGGCGCGCGCACGAATCCGGCCCGAACTGCGGATCGAGCGCGGTTCCGAACGCGCACAGCGCGGCGGTACCCGTCGCCGACCGGTCGGCGACGAAGCTGCGCCGATGGTGGCGCGCGGCGGCGACCGCCTCGGCCAGCTCCTGGGTCTGCAACGCCGGCAAATCGCCTTGCAGCACAACGATATTGGAGAAGGCCGCAGCCACCGCCCGTTCCGCGGTGGCGATCGCGTTGTTCAGCGGGTCGCTATTGCCTTCGGGCGTCGGGTCGGCCAGGACACCGGCGCCGAGCCCGGCGGCGGCGGCCGCCGCGGCGTCGTCGGGCGTGACGACGGTGATCGAGCCCAGCGCGGCAACGCCGGAGGCGGCGCTCAGCGTGTCGATCAACATGGCCAGCACCACCTTCTCCCGGGTCCGCGCCGAGAACACCGGCGCCAGCCTGGTCTTGGCGGCGGCCAACCGCTTGACGGCGATGATCAACGCCACGTCACCGGCGCCGTCGCCTGCACCGTCGGCCCGCGTGCCGCTCATGGGAGCCATCCTGCCAGCGCGGCCGCGGCTGCCGCGTGCCACGGTAGCGTGACGGCACACTGACGACACAGACAGACGGGGACGGAAGATGGCCGGTTCACGGGGCGCCGTTGCGGTGATGGGCGCCGGTGCCTGGGGCACGGCGCTGGCCAAGGTGATGGCCGAGGCCGGGGGACCGGAAGCCGCAGTCACACTGTGGGCCCGGCGGTCCAGCGTCGCCGAGGAGATCAATACCACCCGGTACAACCCCGCCTATCTGCCGGGCGCCGTGTTGCCGCCCGGCATTCGTGCCACCGCGGACGCGGGCGAGGCCCTGGCCGGTGCGACGACGGTGCTGCTGGCGGTTCCGGCGCAGACGATGCGGAGCAACCTCGAGCGGTGGGCACCTCTGGTTGCCGACGGCGCGACCCTGGTCAGCCTGGCCAAGGGCATCGAGCTGGGCACCCTGATGCGCATGAGCCAGGTGATCGTTTCGGTGACCGGCGTGGACCCGGCGCAGGTCGCGGTCGTCTCCGGGCCGAACCTGGCCAGCGAGATCGCCGAATGCCAGCCCACCGCCACGGTCGTCGCGTGCAGCGACTCCGGCCGCGCGGTCGCGGTGCAGCGGATGCTGAACAGCGGGTACTTCCGCCCGTATACCAACAGCGACGTGGTGGGCACCGAGATCGGCGGGGCGTGCAAGAACGTCATCGCGCTGGCGTGCGGGATGGCGGCCGGCGTCGGGCTCGGCGAAAACACCGCGGCCGCGATCATCACCCGCGGCCTGGCGGAGATCATCCGGTTGGGGATCGCCCTCGGCGCCAAGGGCGCGACGCTGGCCGGACTGGCAGGCGTCGGCGACCTGGTGGCCACGTGCACGTCGCCGCGGTCGCGCAACCGGTCCTTCGGCGAACGCCTCGGCCGCGGCGGGACCATGGAGTCGGCCACGCGGGCGGGGCAGGGACACGTCGTCGAGGGGGTGACGTCATGCGAGGCGGTGCTGGCGCTGGCGTCCAGTTACGACGTCGAAATGCCCCTCACCGACGCCGTGCACCGGGTGTGCCACAAGGGGTTGTCGGTGGACGAGGCGATGGCGCTGCTGCTCGGCCGCAGCACCAAGCCCGAATGAGCCCGGAGTAACCGAAACCCCAGCTAGCGGTCCGGTGCCCGACCCGGAGGCCGCGCACCCGGTAGCCTCTGAAGGTTGTGAGTGCCAGCGACCGCGTGCGCGTGGCCGTCGTCTTCGGCGGGCGCAGCAACGAGCACGCCATCTCCTGCGTGTCGGCGGGCAGCATTCTGCGCAATCTCGACCCGCAGCGTTTCGAGGTGGTGGCGGTCGGCATCACGCCGGAGGGTTCGTGGGTGCTGACCGACGGGGACCCGGACGCCCTGGCGATCACCGGCCGGCAGCTGCCCGAGGTGAGCGCCGAATCGGGCACCGAGCTGGCCCTGCCGGCCGATCCGCGGCGCGGCGGCCAGTTGGTGTCGCTTCGGCCCGGTGCGAGCGACGTCCTGGCGTCGGTCGACGTGGTGTTCCCGGTGTTGCACGGCCCCTACGGGGAGGACGGCACCATCCAGGGTCTGCTCGAACTCGCCGGTGTGCCCTACGTCGGTGCCGGAGTGCTGGCCAGCGCCGCGGGGATGGACAAGGAGTTCACCAAGAAGCTCCTTGTCGCCGAAGGACTTCCGGTCGGCCCGCACGCGGTGCTGCGCCCGTCGCGGTCGGCGCTGGATCTCGAGGAGCGCGAGCGGCTCGGTCTGCCGGTGTTCGTCAAACCCGCGCGGGGCGGCTCTTCGATCGGCGTCAGCCGGGTGTCGAGCTGGGACGAGCTGGCCGCCGCGGTGGCCGATGCTCGCCGGCACGATCCCAAGGTGATCGTCGAGGCGGCGATCAGCGGTCGCGAGCTGGAGTGCGGCGTGCTCGAAATGCCGGATGGCACAGTGGAAGCCAGCACTGTGGGCGAGATCCGGGTGGCCGGGGTGCGGGGGCGGGAGGACGCCTTCTACGACTTCGCGACGAAATACCTCGACGACGCCGCCGAATTGGACGTGCCCGCGAAGGTCGACGACGACGTCGCCGATGCGGTGCGCCAGTTGGCGATTCGGGCGTTCAAGGCCATCGACTGCCAGGGCCTGGCCCGGGTCGACTTCTTCTTGACCGAGGACGGCCCGGTCATCAACGAGATCAACACGATGCCGGGGTTCACCACGATCTCGATGTATCCCAGGATGTGGGCGGCCAGCGGCGTCGACTATCCCACCCTGCTGGCGACCATGGTGCAGACGGCGTTGGCACGCGGTGTGGGCCTGCGCTAGTGGGGACTAGTGGGCGGGCGCCGGGCTTATGGGCACCGCCGCCATCGTGTGGTCGATCACCTCGGAGAGCTGCTGAATGGGCGTCGGCCCCGATCCCGAGGGCAGCGTGAGCGCCACATACACCGGCCGGTCGACCGCGTACCAGGTGGACCGGCCGCCGTCACCGGCGGATTGCTGACCGGCCCCGACCTCGAACCACTGCACCTGATCGACGATCTGGATCGGGGATCCCACCACGAACTCGGCCGGGCGGTCGAGTCCGCAGCGCAACACCACCGGCTCGCCGCCGGACTGGGCCCGCCAGGCCGCCGCGCCCTCGGGGACGGGCTGAGCGAGCTGGGCGCGTTGATAGTCCCCGAGCCGCTGGGGCAGCGCGCCGGCCAGCGACCGGCACGCGCCGTCGGTCGCGTGCGGAGCGGGGGCGGCGGGGACGGCGACCGGTGGCGGCGGCGCCTGGCGGTTTGCCGCGACGGCCAGGATCACGCCGATCGCCACGACGGCCAGCGTGACCGCGGCGATCAACACGGCGCGGGACGGTCCCGCGTCGGCGGCCGCGAAGGCATCGGGCTCGGTCCTCACCGCCCGCACACCTCCTGATCTCGTAGACTGGCGCGGTTCGCTCGCGCGGGCAGGAATCCAACTTACCGGCCGCGAGGAGCCGGAGGAGGTGGCGTGCGCGACGACAATCCCGGGGCTTCGGGCGAGCCCCCCACGCTGCAACGGCTCGGCGAGTTCGCGGTCATCGACCGGTTGGTGCGGGGCCGCCGGCAACCCTGCGCGGTGCTGCTGGGGCCCGGCGACGACGCGGCGCTGGTGTCCGCGAGCGACGGGCGCACCCTGATCTCGACCGATGTGCTGGTGCAGGACCGGCACTTTCGGCTGGACTGGTCGACACCCCATGACGTCGGCCGCAAGGCGATCGCCCAGAACGCCGCCGACGTCGAGGCGATGGGCGGGCGGCCCACGGCCTTCGTCGCCGGTTTCGCGGCGCCCGGTGATACGCCGGCGGCTCAGGTGGACGCGCTGGTCGACGGGATGTGGGACGAGGCGGCGCGGGTCGGCGCCGGTATCGCCGGCGGCGATCTGGTCAGCTGCCCCCAGTGGGTGTTGTCGGTGACGGTGCTGGGTGACCTCGACGGCCGCGCGCCGGTGTTGCGGTCGGGGGCAAAGGCCGGTTCAGTGCTCGCCGTGACCGGTGACCTGGGCCGCTCTGCCGCCGGATATGCGTTGTGGGACAAGGATATTGGCGGGTTCGACGAACTTCGGCGCCGTCACCTGGTGCCGCAGCCGCCGTATGGCCAGGGCGCGGTCGCCGCGGCCGCGGGCGCGCAGGCGATGATCGACGTCTCCGACGGCCTGGTCGCCGACCTGCGGCATGTCGCCGAGGCGTCGGGGGTGGCTATCGACGTGTCCAGCGCGGCGCTGGCCGCGGACCGCGAGGCGGTGGCGGCGGCCGCGGCCGCCGCCGGCGCCGACCCCCTGGCGTGGGTGCTGGGCGGCGGCGAGGATCACGCCCTGGCGGCCTGTTTCGCCGGCCCGCCACCGCCCGGGTGGCGCGTCATCGGCAGGGCGCTCGACGCGCCGGCCGGCGTGCTCGTCGACGGCGTGGAGTGGCGCGGTTACGCGGGCTGGCAGTCGTACTAAGGTGGCTTTGATTAACGTGACCGTCTACGCCATCGCCCAGCTGAGATTCACCGATCGGGCAGCCTACGACCGGTACCAGGCGAGGTTCATGGAGGTCTTCCGCCGTCACCCGGGAACGCTGCTGGCCGCGGACGAATCGCCCGAGATCGTCGAGGGGGAGTGGGACCGCGAGAAGCTGGTGTTGATGTCGTTTCCGGACGAGGCCGCGTTCCGCGCCTGGGCGCAATCGCCGGAGTATCAGGAGATCTCGAAGGACCGGCGGGCCGGCGCCGACACGCTGGTCCTGCTGGTGAAGGGCCTGCAGTGACCGCGCGGCGGTTGAGCGAACTCGTCGAACCGGGCTGGGCTACGGCGCTCGCGCCGGTGACCGACCAGGTCGCCCAGATGGGTCAGTTCCTGCGCGCCGAGATCGCGGCCGGTCGCGGATACCTGCCGGCGGGGCCGAACGTGTTGCGCGCCTTCACTTTCCCCTTCGAAACCGTCCGGGTACTGATCGTCGGCCAAGACCCCTACCCGACGCCCGGGCATGCCGTGGGCCTGAGCTTCTCGGTGGCGCCCCAGGTGAGGCCGCTCCCGCGCAGCCTGGAGAACATTTTCGCCGAATACGCGCGCGACCTCGGCTATCCGTTACCCGCGTCCGGCGATCTCACCCCGTGGGCGCAGCGTGGGGTGATGCTGCTCAACAGGGTGCTGACAGTCCAGCCGGGCACTCCGGCGTCGCATCGCGGTAAGGGCTGGGAGGCGGTTACCGAGTGCGCCATCCGTGCCCTGGTGGCTCGTGAACAGCCGATGGTGGCCATATTGTGGGGGCGCGACGCGTCGACGCTCACGCCGATGCTGGCGGCCGGCGACTGCGTCGCGATCGAATCGCCGCATCCCTCGCCGCTGTCGGCGTCTCGCGGGTTCTTCGGCTCGCGCCCGTTCAGCCGCGCCAACGAGCTGCTCGCCGGGCTGGGCGCCGATCCCATCGATTGGCGGCTGCCCTGACCGAGATGACGGCCCTGCGCGCACACCACCGGGGCGGACCCGAGGTGCTGGTGGTCGAGCGCGCGCCGGTCCCGGTCCCCGGGGCCGGCGAAGTCCTGGTCGCGGTGCACGCCGCGGCCATCACGTTCGACGAGTTGACGTGGGAGGAGACCTGGACCCGCGACGGCGCCAGCCGGACGCCGGTGATTCCGTCCCACGAGGTGTCCGGTGTGGTCGCCGAAATCGGACCGGGCGCAACGGGTTTGGCACCCGGAGATCAGGTCTACGGATTGATCGAATTCGACCGCGACGGCGCCGCAGCCGAATTCGTCACGGTGCCGGCGGCCGACCTGGCCGCCAAGCCGTCGACCGTGTCCCATGTTGCGGCCGCCGCCCTCCCGCTGGCCGGGCTCACCGCCCTGCAGGCACTGGTCGGGCAGGCTGCGGTCCAACCCGGCGAGGCGGTCCTGATACACGGCGGGGTGGGCGGGGTCGGCGCCCTGACGGTCCAGCTGGCCGCCCTCCTCGGCGCCCGTGTCACCGCCACCGTGCGCAGCGATGCGCGCGAGCTCGTTGGCGGCTTCGGCGCGCAGCGGGTGATCGACGTGCGCACCGAGGGGTTCGGGGACAGCGGCCCCTACGACGTCGTGATCGACACCGTCGGCGGCGAGACGTTGGACCGATCGTATGGTGTGCTGCGCCAAGGGGGACGGCTGATCACGCTGTCGGCGCCACCTCCGGCGGGAATGGCCGACGAATACGGGGTTGCGGCAACATTTTTCATCGTCAGGCCAAATCGGGACCAGCTCGCCGAACTGGCCGCGCTCGTCGACCGCGGGCGCCTGCGCGTGGAAATCGCGGGGACGTTTCCGCTCGGCGAGGGCAGGGAGGCGTTCGAAAGCGGTCAGCGACCGGGTCGGCGCCCGGGCAAGACCGTCATCATCGTGCGGGATTAGCCGCGGACGACCTTGCCGGCCTTGATGCACGACGTGCAGACGTTCAGCCGCTGCTTGTTGCCGCCGGGACGGGTCACGACGTGCACGGTCTGGACGTTGGGGTCCCACCGGCGGCTGGTGCGGCGGTGGGAGTGCGACACCGACTTGCCGAAGCCGGGGCCTTTCCCGCAGATATCGCACACAGCGGCCATGGTTCAAGCTCCTCAGATGTTCGGCGGTCCGGCAGGTGGCCAGGACAGCCCGGAATGACTCGGGCCAGCCCAGGATACCGACTGCCATGGGCAACCACCAAAACGATCAACACCCGTCCGGCGACACAGCCCCGGGAATGTCGCCCGCTGTGGCTAGGCTCGATGCGCCGGTGCACTCAGGCCGCGGGTGCGCCGCCGTGGCTTGCCGCCGCGCGTGTCATCGCCGGGCTACGCTGGCGCCCACCGGGGGCCGGCACTGGGAGGCTCCGAGGGAGGTGGGTCGCTTGGGCACGTCGGAAGCTCTGCTGGACGCCGCGACCCTGCGGCACTGGGCCCACACCGCCGTCAGCGACTTGATCACCCACATCGACGAGATCAACCGGCTCAACGTGTTCCCCGTCGCCGATTCCGATACGGGCGCCAACATGCTGTTCACCATGCGTTCCGCCCTGGCGGAGGCCAATGCGGGCCCCGGCACGGAAGGCGGTGCCGGGTGCGTGGCCCGGGTGGCGGCGGCCCTGTCCTCCGGTGCGCTGAACGGCGCCCGCGGCAATTCCGGGGTCATCTTGTCGCAGATTCTGCGGGGAATCGCCGACGTCACCGCCGTCGCGGCGGCCGACGCCGGCGGTGAGCTGGGCCACATGGACGCGGCCATCCTCGGGGCCGCGCTGCACCGCGGCGTCGAACTGGTCATCGCGTCGATGGGCGGCGACGAGGTCCCCGGGACCATCGTCTCGGTGCTGCGGGCCGCCGCCGGCGCCGTCGAGGAGTGCGCCGACCTGGGGCTGCCCGCCGCGGTCATGGCCGCCGGCGACGCGGCGGTGGTCGCGCTGGAAAAAACGCCCGAGCAGCTCGAAGTCCTCGCCGACGCCGGCGCGGTGGACGCCGGCGGGCGCGGCCTGCTGGTCCTGCTGGACGCGCTGCGTTCCACCATCGGCGGGCAGGCGCCCGCGCGCACCGTCTACGAGCCGTCCCCGCGCGCCCCGGAGCCCGAAGCCCCCGCCGAACGCCCGGGGCCCCAGTTCGAGGTGATGTACCGGCTGGACGGCTGCGACGCCGCGACCGCAAATGTGCTGCGCAATCGGCTCGAGGAGCTCGGCGAGTCGGTCGCCCTGGCGCAGGCGGCCGGGCAGGAATCGGCCAGGCTCGACAGCTACTCCGTACACGTGCACACCGACGACGCCGGGGCCGCCGTCGAAGCGGGCCTGGCGGCGGGGCGGCCGAGCCGGATCGTCATCTCGGCCCTGGGCTCCGGCGCCACCGGACTCCCGGCGGGCAGCTGGACGCGCGAACGGGCCGTGCTGGCCGTCGTCGACGGCGACGGCGCCGCCGAGTTGTTCGCCGCCGAGGGCGCCTGCGTGCTGCGGCCCGGCACGGACGCGGGTGATCCGGCCGCAAACATCAGCGCCCACCAGCTCGTGCGGGCCCTGGTCGACACCGGCGCCGCCCAGGTGATGGTGCTGCCCAACGGCTATGTGGCCGCCGAGGAGCTGGTGGCCGGGTGCACCGCGGCCATCGGGTGGGGAATCGACGTGGTGCCGATACCGACCGGGTCGATGGTGCAGGGGCTGGCCGCGCTGGCCGTGCACGGGGCGGAAAGGCAGGCGGTCGACGACGGCTTCACCATGGCGCGCGCCGCCGGCGCGTCCCGGCACGGATCGGTGCGCATCGCGACCGGGAGCGCGCTGACCTGGGCCGGTCGCTGCCGGCCCGGCGACGGCCTCGGCATCGCGGGCGACGAGGTGCTCATCGTGGCCGACGATGCGGCCGGGGCGGCGATCGGGCTGCTCGATCTGCTGCTGGCCGCCGGCGGCGACCTGGTGACCGTGCTGATAGGCGCCGGCATCGACGACGAGGCGGCCGCCACCGCCTTGGGCGACATCCTCCAAGAACACGTGCACGACCATCACCCGGGCACCGAGCTGATGACGTACCGCACCGGCCACCGGGGTGACGTGTTGCTGATCGGGGTCGAGTAGCCGTGGTGTCGCTGTCCGATCGGCTGGATTACACCGTGGGTGCCAAGGCCGCGGATCTGTTGGACGAGGTGTTCGGCATCCGGACCGTCGACGACCTGTTGCGCCACTACCCGCGCAGCTACACCGAGGGCGCGGCCCGCTGGGGCGCCGGGGACGAGCGGCCGGAAGAGGGCCGGCACATCACGATCGTCGACACGATCACCGCCGCGGAGACGTTTCCGATGAGGAAGGACCGGAGGCGGATGTGTCACCGCATCACCGTCGGATCCGGCCGCGGCAAGGTGACGGCCACGTTCTTCAACGCCAATTACCTCAAGCAGGACCTCGTCAAAGACACGAAGGTCATGCTGTCGGGGGAAATCGGATATTTCCGGGGGGCCATGCAGCTGACGCATCCGGCGTTTCTCATCCTCGAGTCGGCGGGCGGAAAGAAGTACGGCACCCGGTCGCTGAAAAAGATCGCCGTCGCCTCGCACGCCAGCGGCGAAGAGGTCGCGGAGGCGTATCAACGCCACTTCTTCCCGATCTATCCGGCCAGCGCCAAGCTGCAGAGCTGGGACATCTTCTCCTGCGTGCGCCAGGTGCTGGACGTCCTCGACCCGGTGCCCGATCCGCTGCCCGCCGACCTACGTGCGGAACTCGCCCTGATCCCCGAGGACGAGGCGCTGCGCGCGATCCATCTCTCGGAGGATGAGCGCGAACGCCAAAGGGCGCGAGAACGATTGACGTTCGACGAGGCCGTCGGCCTGCAGTGGGCGCTGGTCGCCCGCCGCCACGGTGAACTGTCGGAATCCGGGCCCCCGGCACCGTCGAGGCCCGATGGCCTGGCGGCGGAGCTGTTGCGCCGCTTGCCTTTCGAGCTCACCGCCGGGCAACGCGAAGTGCTCGGCGTGCTGGCCGGGGCGCTGGCTTCGAACCGCCCGATGAACCGCCTGCTGCAAGGCGAGGTCGGCTCGGGCAAGACCATCGTCGCCGTGCTGGCGATGCTGCAGATGGTCGACGCGGGCTACCAGTGCGCGCTGCTCGCTCCCACGGAAGTCCTTGCCGCCCAACATCTCCTGTCGATCCGCAACGTGCTGGGGCCCTTGGCGATGGGCGGCCAGCTGGAAGGCCTCGACGGCGCCACCCGGGTTGCGCTGCTGACCGGCTCCATGACCGCCGCGCAGAAGAAGCAAGTCCGCGCCGACGTCGCCACCGGGCAGGCTGGCATCGTCATCGGGACCCACGCGCTGCTGCAGGACGCGGTGGAGTTTCACAACCTGGGCATGGTGGTCGTCGACGAACAACACCGCTTCGGTGTCGAGCAACGAGATCAATTGCGCGCCAAGGCCCGTGCCGGCATCACGCCACACCTGCTGGTGATGACGGCGACGCCGATACCGCGCACCGTCGCGCTGACCGTGTACGGCGACCTGGAAACCCTGACGCTGCGCGAACTTCCGCGCGGCCGCCAACCGATCACCACTAACGTCATCTTCGTCAGCGAAAAGCCCGCCTGGCTCGGCCGCGCCTGGCACCGCATCATCGAGGAAGTGTCCGGCGGCCGGCAGGCCTACGTGGTGGCGCCCCGGATCGACGAATCCGATGACACCGACAAAGAAAAAGGCGCTCGCCCGTCGGCCACCGCCGAGGGCCTGTTTGCCCGGCTGCGTTCTGCGGAACTGGCCGACCTCCGGTTGGGCCTCATGCACGGGCGGCTACCCGCCGACGAGAAGGACGCTGCGATGGCAGCCTTCCGCGCGGGCGAGATCGATGTGCTGGTGTGCACCACGGTCATCGAGGTGGGCGTCGACGTCCCCAACGCGACCGTCATGCTGGTGACGGACGCCGACCGGTTCGGGATCAGCCAATTGCATCAGCTGCGCGGCCGGATCGGCCGCGGCGAGCATCCGAGCCTGTGCCTGCTGGCCAGCTGGGTTCCGCCGGGGTCGCAAGCCGGCCGGCGGCTGCGTGCCGTCGCCGAGACAATGGACGGGTTTGCCCTCGCCGACTTGGACCTCAAGGAGCGCCGCGAGGGAGATGTGCTGGGCCGCAATCAATCCGGCCGGGCCGTCACCCTGCGGCTGTTGTCGCTGGCCGACCACGGGGTGTTCATCGAAGCCGCCCGCGAGTTCTGCGTCCGGGAGTACGAGCGTGACCCGTCGAACCCCGGATTGGCCGTGCTGGCAAGGCGATTCACCGACACCGACCGGATCGACTACATCGACAAATCATGAACCGGAAGCTGTTGCTGTGG
>NZ_DATJPU010000054.1:0-5095 GCF_035506235.1 Mycobacterium sp. | reverse complement strand
ACTCGACGCCCGTCGGCGGCGCATGTTCGCCATTTGGCGCATTACGGGCGGGGTGCGATGTCATCGATCAGGCCCCCGCGCGCTAGATTCGCCGCCGGGCCCCCATAGCCCAATTGGCAGAGGCAGCGGACTTAAAATCCGCCCAGTGTCGGTTCGAGTCCGACTGGGGGCACGGTGTTTAAGCAGGTCAAGGCTGCGTACGGCTGTTCGAACGCCGTCACCAAGACCCAGAATTGTCACGGCTTGTCACAACTCGCGTGAAACCTCGGTCTTTCGCGGGCTAACGAGGCGGCATTAACCAGTGCGGTCAACCGCCGCCGCCGTGCATCCGGATCGATCTTCGGCAGCTCCACATCCGGATCAGCGGTGCCCAGCAGATCCTCAAAGAGCACCAGGTCCTCTGGCTCCGCGTCGGGAAACTGCGCCCGTATCCGCGCTCGCTCAGCCTGCGGGTCAAGGCCCTTGATGCCGGTGATCGCACGCAGCAGCCGCGCCACGGCATGGAAGGGGACCTGGCTGGTGTCCGATTCGCAGAAGGCGCTGAACACTTCCACACTCCGGGCAGCGGCCATCGCAGAGACTTCCCGCACCAGACGGCTCTTGCCGATACCTGGTGGTCCCACCACACCGACCACCGCACCGTGCCCGTCAATGGCACGGTCCAACAAACCCTCAACGGCGGCCATCTCCCACCGCCGACCCACCAGATTGCACTCAGCACGCCAGGCAGCCCGATGCCCGTCGCTCATACCCAGCAGCCGACGGGCGGGCACCGGCTCATCGGCACCCTTAATCTGAACCTGCTCAGATTCGCCGAGAGTCGCGGCGCCCTCAACCAGTCGCCCAGTCGAGTCGCTGAGCATCACCGCGCCCGGCGGGGCCACCGATTCCATCCGCTGAGCCGGCCCGGAACCGATTTCACCGGCGATCACCTCGCCAGAGTTCAGTCCCAGCCGCAACTGAAGGTCGATACCGTCCCGATCTTTGACCTCAGCGGCCAACCGGGCGGTTTCCTCTTGGACGCCCAAGACCGCGAGACAGGCACGGACAGCGTGGTCCTCCAACGCAGCCGGCGCGCCGAACACCGCCATGATCCCGTCACCGGTGAACTTGTCCACCCTGCCGCCGTAGCGTTCTACAACTGACCCACATCGGTCAGCCAGCTCGGCCATGATCTCCCGCAGCCGCTCCGATCCGACGGCTGCCGCGATCTTCATCGAGTGGACCACATCGGCGAACAGAACCGTGACCTGCTTGTACTCCGCTCGGGTATCGCTGTCCTGGACTGGTGAACCGCACCCGTCACAGAATCGCGCGCCCTCACGCGGCTCAGTGCCACACGTCCGGCACGCTGCTATGGCCGTCACCCGACCTCCGCCACTCCCGGCCCCCCGAGTTTCTCGATTCACCAGCATAGGGCGCTCGACGACTGGCACAAGAGGATTGATGCAGTGCTCTAGGCGGGCAGTTCGAAGGACATGCTGTTGCGGCGTGACCCAGACCTGAGAAGAGCCGAGGCACTTTTGCGTGAGGCACTGGAGAAGATCGACGCTACTGGTGAGACTGGCAGCTATGAGTTTCGTGGAGGAAAAGGTGCTCCCGCAGGTGCTGCGGGTGCACGACACGGTGTATCGGAAGACGAACGGCTGGATCGGTCACCGCACGCTGTGGATACCCAGCCTGCTACTGCATACAGTCGGCGCCAAGACCGGTAAGCAACGCACGACATCGCTGACCTATGCCCGCGACGGTCACAGCTATCTGGTCGTCGCCTCTAAAGGCGTCAACAAAAACAACCAAAACCGCTACACCGAATACCAGAAGCGGACATCGCGTCCCATCCCCGTCGTCGTCCTCACCCCGAAAAGCTAAAACAGCGACCAACCGCCCTCGTCGAGGATTGTCGCTGCTCTATTGAGACTGACTTTCGAGACTCTCGTATATCGTCCTTACCTTTCTTGCAGGGGGGTTCGTTGCCGCTGGCCTTAGGCTTCGAGCCACCCAGGGGCAGCGGGTATGGCTTTTATGTCGTTGCCGGCTGTAATGGCCAAAATAGATTGGCCGCCCGCTGTCCCGCGACGACTCGACCGCTAATACGAAAAATCCACGTGACATAGGCTGTTTGGTGATTCAAGCGGCCCCCAGCGGGTTGAGTGTGACCTGGTAACCCAGGTGGTTGAGTTGACCGATGAGTCGTCTGGTGGCGGCCTAACCACCAGGCTCGCGCCGACGGCACGCTGGTATCGATCGACTCCAAGTCGCTGTATCACGAAGCCAAAGCCGCCGGCATCATCTACCAAGCCACGCTGCGCCACGAGCTCAGCGCCGAGCTGCGCGTGGAATGGGGTCCGGTGGACCCGTTCACGGGGATGGCCGAAGTCGCTGGCGTCACCCAGGCCTGCGTCAAGGCGTGGTCGCAGCGCTCCACCCGGCTGCGCGACTGGGCGCACAACAATCTGGTGGTCGTCGACGGACAGCCGGCCGCTCAGCAGCTGGCCGCCGCGCAGAAAGCCACCCGGCCGGCCAAACCGAAATCGACATCGTGGGCCCAGCTGAAACACGAGTGGCGCGCCGATGCGCGCGGTCTGCACCTGGACCGCGCCGCACATCTTGCGGCGCGTACCGCGCGCCGCGCCGCCGCGCGGGTGCGGCTGCGGACCCGGTTGGCGGGCATAGTCGCCCAGATTGACAAGCCTGCGTTACGCGCGCCGATCTCGTGGAGCTGGTCGGGGCGCTGCAGCCGGTGGACGCACCCAGGGATCCGCGCGATCTGATCGAGCAGCTCGTGGACGCGCTGGGGGTGCGCATCAGCGCGGCGCGCGCCGCGCATCACCGCGAAGGACACGAGCTGTTCACCATCGAGGCGGTGATCGCCGAAGAACAGCGCATCTTTGAGTTGGTCGACGCGGCCGATGCCCGCGCGCGGCTGGATGTGCGCGCCGCGGACCTGCAGGGCCTGTCTGCCGATCAGGCGCGCGCCATCGCCACCATCGCGGCCTCGCCGTATTTGGTGCAGCCACTGCAAGCCCCGGCGGGTGCGGGCAAAACGCACTCACTTCAGGCGTTGCGCGCCGCCGCGCAGCGCACCAACAAGGACGTGCTGGTGCTCGCGCCCACCGGCAAGGCCGTCGATGAGGCGATTTGCGGCGGGGCCGGTGACCGCGGGGTGACCGTGGCCAAAGCGCTCCATCTCATCGAGGATGATCAGCTCCGCCTCGGCCGGCGCACCGTGATCGTTGTCGATGAAGCTTCCATGGTCGCCACTCCCGAGCTGCGACGCCTGCTGGAGGCCAGCACAGCCGCGGGCGCCAAGATGGTCCTCGTCGGCGACGCCTATCAGTTGTCGCCAGTTAAAGCGCGCGGCGGCATGTTGGAAAACCTCTGCGATGACCTGCCCTGGTCGCAGCGCCTCACCGAGGTGTGGCGGATGCGCGACCCCGCCGAGCGCAATGCCTCGCTGGCGCTGCGGTCTGCGCGCGGCAACCGGCTGCGCAAAGCCATCGGCTGGTACCGCAACAACGACCGCCTTCACACCGGAGACCAGATCGCCATGGCCGCCGACGCCACCACCGCCTACATCAAAGCCCGTGATGAAGGTAAAGATGCTGCGATCCTTTGTGACACCTGGGAAGTCGCCGACGCCATCAACCAACGCCTCCACGATCGCTTCACCGACCCCGACGCGCCGAGCGTGGCGGTGGCTCGCGATCAGAAAGTCCGCGCTGGCGACATCATCGTCAGTCGCCACAACGATGCCAGCTTGACCGTCGCACCCGGCGCACCCCGCCGCGAGGGTGATCGCATCGACCAGGTCCGCAATGGCAACCGCTGGCGCGTGATCGGCGTTAACACCCGGCCGGTCCGGATCGCCGCCGAGCGGCTCACCGATCAGGCCCGCGTTATCTTCGAAAGTGACTACTTGCGCGAGCACGTCACCCTCGGCTACGCAACCACCTTGCACTCCGCCCAAGGCATGACTATAGGCAAGTCCACCACCCCAGGAGTCTGCTGGACCGTGCTCAGTGATCGGGCCAGCCGCGCGATGGCCTACGTCGGCATGACCCGCGCCCGCGACGAAAACCACCTCGCCATCTACCCAGCTGTCACCAACCAAGCCCACCAACACCACGAAGCCGACACAGGCATCCACCAGATGCACCGCGGCACCAAATACGCCGCCGCGCAGCACTTTCGGATGATCGTGGCCAACGATGACCGCGTCCGCACCATGCACACCGTCGCCGCACGCACCGACCGCAAGCTCCTGCCCGCCGCCGTGGCGGCCTCACTCGACCGCAACGACCAACGCTGCGCTGCCCGTGCGCAGGCTTGGCGCCAGCACGAGGCCCAAACCCACGCCCGCGAAACCGCCTACCAACGCATCACCGCTACCAGCCACCAGCGTCGTGACCGCGAGCGCAACCGCCGTGCTCACCATGGATACGGTCTCGAACTTTAGTTGCCCACCCGGGCATTTCATCACCCGACCAGCAACCCTGAACGTCGTGGCCACGGATACCCCCGCCAAACCTCAGGACTACGCGGGCTTGCGGGCCGAATTATCCGCGCTTGCCGATGGGACCGGCTCGTCGCCGTCTGCCCGGGCCGCGCCCGCGGCGAGGTGCTTCAGCAGCTCGGCCTGGATCAGCCGGCGCCCGGGCGCGAGCCGGTGCGAGAGCCCGTTCAGCAAGATCAGCGTGCGCCCGACGAGCGCGAAGTCCTCCGGGATCTTGCGCAGGCTCGTCTCGCCAACGATCTCGAAGAAACCAGCCTCGGTGTCGCTGTCGCCGACCGTCATCAGCATCAGCGAGCGCAGGTTCTCGGGTTTCATCGAGGCGACGTCGAAGCCGAGCTGCTCGGCCGCGGAGAACGCGGATCGCGAGTCGCCGATCATCGACGAGACCATCATCGTCGCGACGAGCCGCGCGAAGCCAGGCGGCAGGTCCTTGGCCAAGCCGAAGTCGAGGAGGCCGATCCGGCCGTCGGGCAGGATCAGCAGGTTCCCGGGGTGCGGATCGCCGTGGAAGAAGCCCTGCTCGAAGATCATCGTGCCGTAGAGCGCGCCGATCTTGCGCGCGATCTCCGCGAGCTTGTG
>NZ_DATJPU010000053.1:0-54152 GCF_035506235.1 Mycobacterium sp. | reverse complement strand
CGCGCCGGTGGCCATCGACTTCAGCGCCGGGGTGTTGATGATGTAGATGCCGGTCAGGGACGCGACGACCGTCATTCCCGACAGCACCACCGCCAGCCCGGAGGTGGCCATCGCGGCGTCCACGGCCTCGGTCGGCTGGCGCCCGGCGCGCAGCTCCTCGCGGAAGCGCATCAGGATGAACAGCGAATAGTCGACGGCGAGCGCGATGCCGAACATCGACACCGTCGAGGTCACGAACACCGACATGGTGGTGTAGGCCGACAACAGGTAGACCAGGCCCATGGTGACGACGACAGTGCAGGCGCCGAGGGCAAGCGGGATGGTCGCGGCGGCCAGCGAACCGAACACCGCCAGCAGGACGATCAGGATGATCGGCAGGTTCCATTTTTCGGCGGCGGCGATGTCGTGCTTGGTGTTCGCCGCCGCGGCGGCGCTGAGCGCGCCCTGTCCGATGACGTAGAGCCGCACCCGGCCGTTGGCGGTCTGCCCCGACTGGTCACCCTTGATGCCGACCTTCTGGCGGAGCTGCTTGGCGAGGTCGCTGGTGCCGGCGTTGCGCGCGTCCAGCCGAAGCGACACCACATACGGGCGGTCGGGCTGCGGCGGGCGCTGGGTGGGGTTGGGCACCTCGGTGACGCCGGGGAACTCACCGGCGATCTGCCTGAGCAGCGCGACCGCGTCGTTGATGTCGGAGTAACTGGCGTCCGGGCGCGGGGCCGCCACCAGCGCCAACGAGGATGCGCCCTGGTCGTGGTAGAGATCCTCGAGCTGATCGTGGACGGCCAGCGACTGGGAGCCGGCCACTTCGAAGCCGCCGCCGGTGAGGTTTCCCGACTCCGACATCGCCAGACACACCGCCGGCACCAATGCCAGCAACCAGCCTGTGAAGACCAACCAGCGGTACTTACGCAGGCTGCGGCTGATGCGCATCATGAACTGCTGGATTTCTTCACTCCCCGGGCTCTCGCGCAATGCGTGCAGGCGAGGATACCGCAGCAGCCTGTGGATTATGTCGGCTTATCTGGTTCCTGAGCTGCACAGACACGGATGTTGCCGGGACGCTGCCCAGTCGTTGTGGACCGGTGACCAAGCGGGATTTGCATCACACGAGGTGGCCGTCGCTTTGTGGGGCCGTATCGGCCATGGCAGGATGTCCGATGGCCGCGCGGGGGGAGCGGGGAACCCCGGCGGGAAAAGCCGTTCATGCCAACCGTTTGCGAGCTGTTCGACACGCCGCGCGCCTCCGCAAACTAAGGAGTGACCCATGACGACCGTCACCGCGACCGGGCGCCGCCGGCTTCTCGCCGGGCTGATCGCCACCGCCGTGCCCGGCGCCGCCCTCGCCGTCCTCGCCGGGCCGCCGGCGACGGGCGCCAACGACCCGTGTGCGGCCAGCGAGGTCGCCCGCACGATCGGTTCGGTTTCGAAGTCCATGGGCGACTACCTGGACTCACATCCCGAGACCAACCAGACGATGACGACGATGCTGCAGCAGCAGGCCGGGCCGCAGTCGTTCACCGGGCTGAAGTCCTACTTCGAGGCCAATCCCAAGGTTGCCGGCGACATGACGTCGATCGCGCAGCCGTTGACCAACCTGTCGATGCAGTGCAAGCTGCCGATCACGATCCCGCAGGCGATGGGCCTCATGCAGCAGGCGCAGGGCGCGGCCGGCGGACTGCCTGCGCTGCCCGGCAACACCGCGCCCGCGCCGCCCGCGGCCGGGGCCCCGGGCGCCACGCTGCCCGGCGTCACGATCGGCGGCGCGCCGCGACCGAACAACGTCGGCTAACCGCCGCGTTCCGGCTGCGCCTCGGGCGGCGGTAGCGGGCCCTGCAGGGCGGCCTCCGTCGGATCGGCGGCCGGGTCGTGCCGCACCACGGGCAGTGGGCCGGTGATGGGGTCGTCGCCGTCGGAGTCGGCGGTGTTCTCGGTGCGGAACACGAAGAAGAACACCACCCAGCCGACGGCGGAGATGAGCAGCCAGCTGATCAGCCGGTAGATGAGCATGGCCGAGATGGCGTTCGGCAACGACATCCCGCTGGAGACCAGGCCGGGCACCAGCACGGCTTCGACGACCAGCAGGCCGCCCGGCATCAGCGGAATGGTGCCGACGGCGCGGGCGGCCGCATACGCCACGGTCAGCCCGGCCACCGACGCGTGGTCGCCGGCGGCGTACGCGGCGAAGCCGAGGCAGGCCACGTCCGCGATCCAGTTGAACATCGACCAGCTGAACGCCACGCCGAGGTCGCGGCGGCCCAGGCTCACCGATTCGAGCTGCGTGAGGGTCTCGCGCCACCGGTCCAGGCCGGTGTCGGCCGGCTTGCCCCGAACGGAGTTGACCCACGACAACACCCGGCTGCCGATGCCCTCGATCAGCTCCGGCCGCGACGCCACCGCCTGGGCCAACAGCAACAGCGCGACGAAGCCGCCGAGCGTGAACAGCAGCGAGAACGGGTTGTTCTTGGCGCCCAGGAAGAACGCCCCGCCCAAGCCGAGCAGCGCCAGCCCCACCGCCTGCAGCACCCCGGACATCACCAGCTGCCACGAGGCCACCACGGTCGAGGCACCCCAGATCCGTTGCTGGCGAAGCAGGAACGTCGCGGAGAGCACCGGTCCGCCGGGCAGCGTGGTGCTCAGCGAATTGGCCGCGTAAAACGCGGCCTCCGAACGCAATTGCTTGACGTGCACGCCGGCGGATCCCAGCAGGGTGCGCTGGATTTGGGCGAAGCTGTGCATCGATGCGGCCGCCGCCAGCGCCGACGCGATCAGCCACCACCAGTTGGCCTCGTACAGGCTCACCCACGCCTTGGCCAGCTGGTCCCAGCCGAGCGAAAGCTCGACGGCAAGCACGATCGCGACGATGGCCAGAACGACCCAGCGCACCCACCAGTACCTGCCGCGCGGGGTTGCTACACGCGTCAGGTCCAGCTTGCGGGCAGGTGCGTCGTGCGTCACGTGCTTTAGGGTAACCGCGCAGGTGGCGCGGCCGGCCGGGTGCAGCTCCGACTGTGTCAGGGTCGTTCCGGGGTCGTAACCGGATCGTGCCGGGCACGGGGCCTTCACCGGCGGCGAGCGGCCGTCCGGGCGCGTCGGCGCCAGATAGGCTGGCCGGATGCCGGCAAACCTCGACCATGCCTCGGAGGCCGGGTCAGTCGAACCCCTTGTCCGCAAGGCCGCGGCTTGGGCCTGGCGTTTGCTCATCATCCTGGCCGCGGTCGTCGCCCTGCTCTGGGTGGTGAAAAAGCTCGAAGTGATCGTCGTTCCGGTGTTGCTGGCCCTGATGATCAGCGCTTTGCTCGTTCCGGCGGTTGACTGGATCGACAAAAGGGGCCTGGCGCGCGGTGCCGCGGTGGCGCTGGTCCTGCTGGGCGGATTCGCCATCTTCGGCGGCATCCTGACGTTCGTCATCGTCCAGTTCGTCTACGGCGTGCCCGACCTGACCGATCAGGTGACCCACAGCATCGATTCCACCCGCAGGTGGCTGATCGAGGGGCCGCTGCATCTGCGCGGCGAACAGATCTCCAACGCGGGCAACGCCGCGATCCAGGCGCTGCACAACAATCAGTCCAAATTGACCAGCGGCGCCCTGGCCACCGCGGCCACCATCACCGAACTGGTCACGGCCGCCGTGTTGGCCCTGTTCACGCTGATCTTCTTCCTCTACGGCGGGCGCAACATCTGGCAATACGTGACCAAGATCTTCCCCGTCGGCGTCCGGGACAGGGTGCGCGAGGCGGGCAACGCCGGATACGGATCGCTGATCGGCTACGTGCGGGCCACCTTCCTGGTCGCCCTGACCGATGCGGCGGGCGTCGGCACGGGGTTGGCGATCATGGGCATCCCGCTGGCGCTGCCGCTGGCCTCGCTGGTGTTTCTGGGCGCCTTCATCCCCCTGGTGGGTGCCGTGATCGCCGGCTTCCTGGCCGTGGTGGTGGCGCTGCTGGCGAAGGGCGCCGTCTACGCGCTGATCACCCTCGGTTTGCTGGTTGCGGTCAACCAACTCGAGGCGCATTTGCTGCAGCCGCTGGTGATGGGTCGGGCGGTGTCGATCCATCCGCTGGCGGTGGTGCTGGCCATTTCCGCCGGCGGGGTGCTCGCCGGCATCGTCGGCGCCCTGCTGGCCGTTCCGACGGTCGCGTTCCTCAACAACGCGATACAGGTGTTGCTCGCCCCGAATCCGTCCGCCGAGGCCGAGAAGCAGGCCGAGGAGGAGGAGGGAGGGGTCGTCGTGCAGGCGGAACCGGACCGTCCGGGGGACGGAGCCGGCTGAGGCGTTCGGCGCCTGCCGGCTCCTACAGTCGTCCCTCACGGCGCAGGAGATCCTGGGCGCTGACCCCCCCGCCGCCGGCGGCGGCGCGGCGGCGGCGGGGATTGTCGCCGTTGTCGCTCTGGCCGCCGCGGTCGTCTTGGCCGCGGGCGTTGAGCTGCTCGGTGGCCGCGTCGGAATCGTTGGCGTCCGACCGCGTGACCGGGAGTGCGGCGGTGGGGTCGGCCGGGTCGGCGTTGTAGTCGCCGGCGTGGTTGGTCGGGACCGGGATGGCCCGGGTCTGACCGCTGGACGGGGTCGCAGGCGGCCGTGGCGCGGCGGGGCCGGGGGCCGGGTTGGTGGGCGCCGAGAGGCGCGCCGTCTTGGGGTCGGCCGGTTGGTTCGGCCGGGCTTGCATCCGCGTGGTGTCGGCGCGGGACGGCTCGCTCGCGGCACTCGAGCCGGGAGGCCCCTGGGCGGGCCTGGGTTCCGGCGGCGCGGCCGGGCCCGGGGGGGCCACCCGCGACGGTTCCAGCGCGCCCGGGTGCGTCGGGTCGTGCGGCGCGCGCGGCGTCGCGGCAACCAGGCTGGCCGCCGCGACCGGGGGCCTGGCGGGGCGCCCGTTGAGGGTGGGGCGCTTGCGCTCGTCGGGAAGGTCGATCTCGCCCAGCCCGAGCCGGTTCTGCAGGCGCCGGGCCCAGCGCGGCGCCCACCAGCAGTCGTCGCCGAGCAGCTTCATCACCGACGGCACCAGGAACATGCGGACCACGGTCGCGTCCAGCAGCAGCGCCGCCATCAGCCCGAAGGCCAGGTACTTCATCAGCACGAGGTCGGAGAACACGAACGACGCGGCGACCACGGCAAGGACCAGCGCGGCGGCCGTGATCAGGCGCCCGGTGGTCGCGGTGCCGATCCGGATGGCCTCGGCGGTGGACATGCCGCGCTCGCGCGCCTCGACCATCCGGGACACCAGGAACACCTCGTAGTCGGTGGCCAGGCCGAAACCGACCGCGACGACCAGCGCGATGAGCACCACCATCAACGGTGTCGGCGTGAAATTGAGCAGCGAGGCGAAGTGCCCGTCGACGAAGATCCACGTCAGGATCCCCAAGGTGGATCCCAGCGTCAGCGCGCTCATCACCACCGCCTTGATCGGCAGCACGAACGATCCGAACGCCAGGAACATCAATACCGTCGTGGCGCCGAGCAACAGGACCAGCATCAGCGGAGCCTTGTCGAACAGGCTGTGGATGCTGTCCTGCTCCAGGGCCGGCGTACCGCCGACCAGGAGGCTGAGCCCCTTCGGCGGGGTGATGGCCCGCAGCTCGCTGATCTTCTTGGCCGCGTCATCGCGATTGGACAGGCCGTTCTGGATCACCCGCACGGTGTCGTCCTTGGGCTGCGACGTCCCGTTCGGCCCGCTGACGCAGGGATTGCCGGCGATGGTCGGGCACGGTCGTTCCTGCCAGGTTTTGTCGGTGAACCCGGTGATCGGCGCGAGCCTGTTGCGGATGTCCGCGACCTGCTGGTCGGTGACCTTGGTGTGGTTGTCGCTCTGGATCACCACCGTCAGCTGCTCGGTCCGGTACCCGGGGAAGAGCTTGTCGAAGTGCTCCTGCGCCAGGCGCACCGAGTTGTTCGGCGGCAGGTACTTCTCGCTCATGCCGCCGAACGAGAGATTGCCGAGCGGGATGACCAGCAGGATCATGGCGACGGCGATCGGGATGGCGAATGCCAGCGGCCGCTTCATCACGAAGTTGACCAGCTTGCCCCAGAAGCCGGCCTCCACCTCTTCACGGGTCTTGGTCTTCTGCAGCCGGTCCGCCAGCCAGTTGAGGTAGGCGCGCGACACCTTCCAGTTCCGCAGGAAGGGCACGCGGAACGCGGTTCGCACGCCCAGCGCGTCGACGTGGCGGCCGAGGATGCCCAGGCTGGCCGGCAGCAACGTGATCGACAGCAGCGCCGCGAGTCCCACCGCGGCGAAGATCGCGTAGGTCAGCGAATGCACAAAACCCTGCGGCAACGCGAGCAGGCTGGCGCTCGAGGCGATGATCAGCACCGCCGAAAAGGTGACGGTGCGACCGGCCGTCATGACGGTACGGCGCACGGCGGCCTCGGTGTCGTAGCCTTCGGCGATCTCTTCCCGGAACCGGCTCACCACGAACAGTCCGTAGTCGATGGCGATACCGAGGCCGATCAGCGAGACCACCGGCTGGGCGAAATAGTGCACCGGCCCGAACATGGCAACGAACCGCAGGATGCCCAGCGCGCCCGCGATGCTCAGCCCGCCCACGATGACCGGCAGTCCGGCGGCGACCGCACCGCCGAACACCAGGAACAACACCACCGTCACCAGCGGCAGCGCGAGAACCTCCATGCGGCGCTGGTCGGTGGCGATGGTGCCGGTCAGGGCGTTGGCGATCGGCTCCAGGCCGGCGAGTTGGACCGTGCCGCCGTCGAGCTTCTGCAGGTCGGGCGCGATCGCCTTGTAGTTGTTGAGGATGGTGTCGTCGTCGTCGCCCTTCAGCGGGATGGACACGAAGGTGTGCTTCTTGTCCTCGGTGGCCATCCCCTTGATCAACGGGGGCGCGTCGGCCGGATTGGCCACCGCCAGCCAGCCTGCCCAGCCGACGACCTGGTTGGGATGGTCGTTCTTGAACTTATTCAGCTCGTCGACGATCTTCTGTCGCCATGCCGGGTCGTCGACCGTCTTCCCGTCGGGGGCGCTGAAGGTGGCGACGATGTGGCTGGTGCGGTCGCGACCGTATGTCTGGTCACCCAGGACCGAGGCCTTGACGGATTGGCTGCCGTCGTCGTAGAAGCCGCTCTGCGTGACGTGCTTGCCCAGGCTCATGCCGAAGATGCCGCCGCCGAGGCACAGGGCCACCATGACCCCGATCACGATGTACCGGTAGCGGTACACGGTTCGACCCCACCAGGCGAACACGTAAAACTCCTTACTGGATCGCTAGCGACCCGCGCTGTGCCTCTTCGGTTTTTTGAAGCCAGTCTCACACACGCGTGGTCAACAGGGCGGACAGCGGCCGGAACGGCTGCAGCCACGCCCCCTGATCAGGCAGCGAATCCAGGCCGATCCGTGGCAACGGCTCCCGGAAAACACCGGTGATGTCTTCCAGGTCGACGAAATCCAAGGTATCCGACGCTAGCGCCCAACTCGCGTGTTCGCGAAATCCGATCACTTGGACGGATACGCCGGTCCGCGCGATGTCTTCCAGCGGTTGGCGGAACGCCTGACCGTCGGCGGAGGCCACCACCAGCGCCGCGAGGCCCTCCCGGTGCCGCTGTGCGATGTGGGCGAGCATGTCCCGGTCGACGTCGCTGTCCTCGTCGATCTTCGGCTTGGCGAAGACCGCGAAACCCACGTTGCGCAACGCGTCCACCCACGGCCGGACAACGTCGGCGCTGCCCGGCGCGATGTTGGTGAAAACGGTGGCCTCGGGTTCGATCACGACGCCGGGGCGGCCCGAGCTGACCTCCGCGGTGCGCGCCAGCAGCCAGCGCCCGAGCGCGTCGAAGCGCGGGCGTTCCAGGGCAGTCGGGCGCCGGCCCAGGATGGAGCCCAGGCCCATGTCCAGGTTGGGAGCGTCCCAGACCAGCAGAACGCGCCCCGCCGGGGGTTGGAAACTGCTCAGCCCCTCGGCGGATAGAGCCGCCGGTGAGTCCAGGGGTGCTTCTTCCGATGCCGCTGTGGTCTCTTCGGTCAGGCTCATGTCACTGCCTTTTCCGGCCTTGTGCAGCCTTTGTCCAGATGAATTCGTTCACGGCGCTGCCCGCTTCTCGGGCCTTCGTCTCGTACTTGGTGGTGGGCCGGACGACCGAGATCGGCAACCGGCCGCCCGGTTCGACGCGACGCAGCCGCGGTTCGGCGTCGCCGGCCTCGGCGATCTGCTCGGCGTAACCCGCGTGGTCCGTCGCGGCGTGCAGGACACCACCGGGGAGTAGCCGGTCGGCGATCAGGCCAATCGTGCCCGGTTGCAGAAACCGGCGTTTGTGGTGCCGTGCCTTGGGCCAGGGATCGGGAAAGAAGACGCGCACCCCGGTCAGCGACCCCGGCGTGATCAGGCGGTCCAGCACGTCGATCGCGTTGCCGCGGATCAAGCGGATGTTGCCCACCTGCTCGCGGTCGATCGCGCACAGCAGCTGCGCCAGCCCGCGCCGGTAGATCTCCACGGCGATCACGTCGACGTGGGGTTCGTCCTTGGCCATCGCCAGGGTGGATGCGCCGCTGCCAGAACCGATTTCGAGCACCACCGGGGCATGACGGCCGAACCACGCACCGGTGTCCAGCGGTTCTGCGGTACGTGGCGCCCCCGCCGCGGGGGCGCCGACCGAGATGCCCAGTTTCGGCCACAGCCGCTCCCAGGTGTCGCGCTGCGCCGCCGAAAGCGCGGAACGCCGCGAGCGGAAGCTCGTGACCGGGAGGTGGCGCTGCTCGGGATCCAGGCCAGCCTCCACTTCCACCGGCGCGTCGGGACACGTCCCGACCCCGGGTTGCGCATGCATTTGTCCATGGTGGCCCATCAACGCCCGATGTAGCCGCCCCTGATCCAGATTGATACCCAACAGTTGCCTTCGACTGGTAACAGCCCGGTGGCTCGCATCTCGGTGACGTAGATGCCACCATTCCGGGGGGACTCGATTGACTCCCGGCAAACGGAGCAAGCCTTCAAGACGGCCAACATCCGGTCGGGGGCTAAGCCTCCTGAGCCGGCCGGGCCGGTTCGGGGCCCATCACATCGAACGGGCAGGACATGACGGGAGAGGGGCACCACATTTTCGTCGACGAGCTGGCGCGCTTTGCTGGTCGCCGCGCCGACCCGCGCCTGACGGCGATCGCCGAGCGATGCGCCGCGCCGCTGCGCGTGGTCGTCCGCGGGCGCCGCGGGGTGGGTCGTGGCACGGTGGCGCGCGCCCTGGATCTCGCCGGGGACGCGCACGGGGTCTCGTCGGCGACGGGGGTGGCCAACGACGCCGACGTCGCCGACATCTTCGTCTACGTCACCGCAGAGGTGGTCAAACCCGAGGACACCGCGGCGATCGCGGCAGCCACGCGCCCGGTGTTGGCGGTGCTGAACAAGGCCGACCTGGCCGGCTCGCTTTCCGGCCGGGCCGCTGGCGGGCCGATGGCGGTGGCGGGGACGCGCTGCGCCGAGCTGTCCGCGCTCGCGGGGGCGCCGATGGAGCCGATGAGCGGGTTGCTCGCGGTGTGCGCGGTGCACGGCCTGGACGAGTCGCTGTGGGTTGCACTGCGGGTGCTCGCCGCCGATCCGGGCGGCGCCACCTGCCTCGACGACTCGTTCGCGGGGTTCCTCGCCGCGGACAACCCGGTGCCGACCGGTCTGCGGCTGCGCCTGCTGGACACCCTGGACCTTTTCGGCACCGCGCTCGGCATTGCCGCGGCCCGGCAGGGCAGGACACCGGCGCAGTTCCGGGCGCTGCTGCGCCGCATCAGCGGCGTTGACGCCGTCCTGGCGCAGATCTCGGTGCTCGGGGCCGAGCTGCGCTACCAGCGGGTGCTCCGGGCCGTTGCCGAGCTGGAGGCCCTGGCCGTCTCCCGGGACCGCACCGGAGGGGCGATCGCCGACTTCCTCCGCCGCGACGACACGGTGCTCGCGCGCATGGCGGCCGCCGTCGAGCTGGCCGGGGCCGCCGGGCTGGCTCCCCTGAACCAAGACCGCCGCGACCGCGACGACCCGGCCCCGCACCTACCGCGCGCGGTGCGCTGGCAGCGCTACAGCCTGGGCCCGGCGAGCGAGCTGCACCGCGCCTGCGGCGCGGACATCGCCCGGGGATCGCTACGGCTCTGGTCACGAGCCGGCGGGTCGCTGCCCGGGGGGTCGTGTTGAGCGGCGAGGATGCGGCCACGCGGGTGGACGCGCTGGTGGCGGCGATCGGTCCGCGGCTGGATGCGCCCGCCCTCAACCGTCGCGACGTGGTGCTGGTGACGGGCCCGTGGCTGGCCGGCGTCACCGCGGTGGTGGCGGCGCTGCGCGAACGGCTGCCGCAACACAAGTTCGTCGAGTCGACGGAGCTGGGACCCGGCGATGCGCCGACGGCGGTGGTCTTCGTGGTTTCCGCGGCCGCGCCGTTGACGGAATCCGACTGCGCGCTGCTGGATGCCGCCGCCGAGCACACCGATGTGGTCGTCGGCGTGGTGTCCAAGATCGACGTCCACCGCAACTGGCGCGACGTGGCGGCCGCCGACCGCGACAGCCTGGCCGCGCACGCGCCGCGCTACGGCCAGGTGCCCTGGATCGGTGCGGCTGCGTTGCCCGACCTCGGCGAACCGGACGTCGACGACCTGGTGCGGACCGTCGCGGCGCAACTCGACGACGCCGACATTCCCAGGCGAAACAGGCTGCGCGCCTGGGAATCCCGGCTGCAGAAGGTCAAGCAACGGTTCGACCGCGATGCCGAGGGCGCCGGTCGGCGGGCCCGTGTCGATGCGCTGCGCGAGGAGCGCAGCACGGCACTTCGGCAGCGGCGGCAGTCGAAGACCGAGCGCACCGTCACCCTGCGCGGCAAGATTCAGCAAGCCCGGGTCCAGCTGTCCTACTTCGCGCGCAACCGTTGTTCGTCGGTGCGCGGCGAGCTGCAGGAGGACGCCGCGGGTCTGTCCCGGCGGAAGATGGCCGGCTTCGAGGCGCACACGCGCGGACGGGTCGACGAGGTGGTGGCCGAGGTGAGCGAGGGAACCACCACCCAGCTCGCCGACGTCGCGCAGGTGCTGGGTGTGCCGGTGGTGTCGCCCGCCTACCAAAACGGGGAGGAGCGGCCGCCGACGATCGAGATCCCGTCCCCGCCGCTGAAATCCCGGCGGCAGGAAACGTGGCTGCTGATGCTGTTGGGCGCCGCGTTCGGGCTCGGTGTGGCGCTCACGCTCACCCGGCTGGTGGGCGGGCTGACGTCCCGGCTGAGCCCCGGGCTGGCGCTGGCGGGGGCCGCGGCGTGCGTGGCGATCGGGCTGGCGGTCACCTTCGTGGTGATCCACATCCGCGGCCTGCTGCGCGACCGGGCGTTGCTGGACCGCTGGGCGGGCGAGGTGACGTCGTCGCTGCAATCGGCGGTGGAGGAACTGGTCGCCACCCGTGTGCTGGTCGCCGAGTCGCTACTGAGCACCGCGCTGATCGCCCGGGACGAGGCCGAGAACGCCCACGTGGCCGAGCAGGTCAGCGCCATCGACAGCGAGCTGCGCGAGCACGCCATCGCGGCGGCGCGGGCCGCGGCGGCGCGTGATCGGGAGATGCCAACCGTGCAGGCCGCGCTGGAGGCCGTGCGTGCAGAACTCGGAGATCCGGGTACACCCTCCTCCGAGGACCCCGCCGGGAGGCCGGCCGGGGGCGATAGCGAAAAACCCGCTCCGGGCAGCGGAAATGGCGAGCTTGGGTGACGTTCGGCCCTGTTTCTGAATCGTTGTTGTGAGAAGGCTTATACCCGCCCGAGACCTCCCCGACAAGTAGATCACGATAACCTGTAGTTAACGCCACCATGTAAACAGTTGTGTGGGCGAACGCATACGCAAGCGAGAGATGCCGGTTAGCAGGCAGAAGAATTCAGGAGAGTTCGATGACTTCAGCGACCATTCCCGGTCTGGACAGCGCACCCACCAATCATCCCGGCCTGCTGGCCTGGGTACAGGAGGTTGCCGAGCTCACCCAGCCCGACCGGGTTGTGTTCGCTGACGGCTCCGACGAGGAGTGGAAGCGGCTGACCGACCAGCTCGTCGAGGCGGGCACGTTCACGCGGCTGAACCCCAAGGAGTACCCGAACTCGTTCCTGGCGCTGTCCGACCCGTCCGACGTGGCGCGGGTGGAGTCGCGGACATTCATCTGCTCCGAGCGGGAGATCGACGCCGGACCGACCAACAACTGGATGGACCCCGCCGAGATGCGGTCCACCCTGACCGACCTGTACCGCGGCTGCATGCGCGGCCGCACCATGTATGTGGTGCCGTTCTGCATGGGCCCACTCGGTGCCGACGACCCCAAGCTCGGCGTGGAGATCACCGACTCGGAGTACGTCGTCGTCTCCATGAAGGTGATGACCCGGATGGGCAAGGCCGCCCTGGAGAAGATCGGCGACGACGGGTTCTTCGTCAAGGCGCTGCATTCGGTGGGCGCCCCGCTGGAGCCGGGCCAAGACGACGTGACGTGGCCCTGCAACGACACCAAATACATCACCCACTTCCCGGAAACCCGCGAGATCATGAGCTACGGCTCCGGCTACGGCGGCAACGCCCTGCTGGGCAAGAAGTGCTACTCGCTGCGCATCGCCTCGGCGATGGCCCACGACGAGGGCTGGCTCGCCGAGCACATGCTGATCCTCAAGCTCATCTCCCCGGAGAACAAGGCCTACTACTTCGCCGCGGCCTTCCCGTCGGCGTGCGGCAAGACCAACCTGGCCATGCTGCAGCCGACCATCCCGGGCTGGCGCGCCGAGACGCTGGGTGACGACATCGCCTGGATGCGGTTCGGCAAGGACGGCCGCCTGTACGCGGTCAACCCCGAGTTCGGTTTCTTCGGGGTGGCGCCGGGCACCAACTGGAAGTCCAACCCCAACGCCATGCGCACCATCGCCGCCGGCAACACCGTGTTCACCAACGTCGCGCTCACCGACGACGACGAGGTGTGGTGGGAAGGCCTAGAGGGCGAGCCGGATCACCTGATCGACTGGAAGGGCCACGACTGGTACATCCGCGAGACGGAAACCAAAGCCGCACACCCGAACTCGCGGTACTGTACGCCGATGTCGCAGTGCCCGATCCTGGCGCCGGAGTGGGACGACCCGCAGGGCGTGCCGATCTCGGGCATCCTGTTCGGCGCCCGCCGCAAGACCACTGTGCCGCTGGTGACGCAGGCCCGCGACTGGCAGCACGGCGTGTTCATGGGGGCCACCATGGGCAGCGAGCAGACCGCCGCGGCCGAGGGCAAGGTCGGCACCGTGCGCCGCGACCCGATGGCCATGCTGCCGTTCCTGGGCTACCACGTCGGCGACTACTTCCAGCACTGGCTCGACCTGGGCAAGAACTCCGACGAGTCCAAGCTGCCGAAGGTGTTCTTCGTCAACTGGTTCCGGCGGGGCGACGAGGGCCAGTTCCTGTGGCCGGGCTTCGGCGAGAACAGCCGGGTGCTGAAGTGGATCGTCGACCGCATCGAGCACCGGGCCGGCGGCAAGGAGACGCCGATCGGCATCGTGCCGACCGCCGAGGACCTGGACCTCGACGGCCTCGACGTGGACGGCGACGACGTCGAGCGGGCTCTGGTGGTCAACGCCGACGAGTGGCGCAAGGAACTGCCGCTGATCGAGGAGTGGTTCGAGTTCGTCGGCGAGAAGCTGCCCACCGGCGTCAAGGACGAGTTCGAGGCGCTCAAGCAGCGGCTGGCCGAATCCCGTTAGGTAGCGCGAGCAGTAGCGAAAGCCCCCGCACGCACGGCGTGTCGGGGGTTTTCGCGTCTGCTCGGCGCCCGGAGTGGGCCGGATCCGGCCACTTAACACGTGTCAAAATCGGCGGCGGTACAGTCCTCCCATGCAGATTCGCCCCCATGTCGGCGCCGGCAAACCCGCCGTCATCCTGTACCCCTCCGGCACGGTCGTCACCTTCGACGACCTGGAGGCCCGCGCCAATCGACTGGCGCACCGGTTCCGCCAGGCCGGGCTGCGTGAGGGGGACACCGTCGCGATCCTGATGGAGAACAACGAGCACATCCACGCCGTGATGTGGGCGGCCCGCCGCAGCGGTCTGTATTACGTGCCGATCAACACCCACCTGACCGCGGCCGAGGCCGCCTACATCGTCGACAACAGCGGCGCCAAGGCCATCATCGGGTCGGCGGCGCTGCGCGACACGCTTGCGCAGCTGCGCGACCATCTGCCCAACGGGCTGCCGGAGTTGCTGATGATCGCCAGCGCCGATCTGCCCGGCTGGGAGCGCTACCCGGAATGCGTTGCCCGGCAACCGGATACTCCCATCGATGACGAACTCGAGGGAGACCTGCTGCAGTACTCGTCGGGCACCACCGGCCGGCCCAAGGGGATCAAACGCGAACTGCCGCATGTCCCGCCGGCCGAGGCGCCCGGCATGATGTCGGCGCTGGTCGAGTTCTGGATGACTCCCGAGTCCGTCTACCTGAGCCCCGCCCCGCTGTACCACACCGCACCGTCGGTGTGGTCGATGAGCGCGCAGGCCGGCGGCATCACGACGGTCGTGCTGGAGAAGTTCGATCCCGAGGGCACGCTGGACGCCATCCAGCGGCACCGCGTCACCCACGGGCAGTTCGTGCCGGCCATGTTCACCCGGATGCTGAAACTCCCCGCCGCCGTTCGTGATTCATACGATCTGTCGAGCCTTCAGCGGGTGATGCACGCCGCCGCGCCGTGCCCGGTCGAGATCAAGAAGCAGATGATCGACTGGTGGGGGCCGATCATCGACGAGTATTACGCATCCTCCGAGGCGATCGGGTCGACGCTGATCAGCGCCGAGGAGTGGCTGGCGCACCCGGGTTCGGTGGGCAAGCCGATGGCGTGCCAGATCCATATCCTCGCCGAGGACGGAACCGAGCTGCCGCCCGGGCAGGCCGGTGAGATCTATTTCGAGGGCGGGTACTCCTTCGAATATCTCAACGACCCGACCAAAACCGCGGCCTCCCGCGACGAGCACGGCTGGGTCACGGTCGGCGACATCGGTTACCTCGACGAGGAGGGCTACCTGTACCTGACGGACCGGCGCCACCACATGATCATCTCCGGCGGCGTGAACATCTACCCGCAGGAAACCGAGAACCTTCTGGTGACCCACCCGAAGGTGTTGGACGCGGCGGTGTTCGGCGTTCCCGACGACGAGATGGGTCAGCGGGTGGTGGCGGCCGTGCAGACCGTCGACCCGTCCGACGCCACCGATCGGTTCGCCGAGGAGCTGACCGGATGGTTGCGAGACCGCTTGGCGCACTACAAATGCCCGCGGGCGATCGCCTTCGAAGCGCAACTTCCGCGCACCGACACCGGAAAGCTCTACAAGAACGGGCTGATCGAGAAGTATTCGGTGTGACCCATGCTGCGGGTGGTCGACGTCGGTAGCGAGGGTGACGCGGGCGTCGCGTCACCACCCGGCGTGATTGTCGCCGTCGGTACCGCCGAGGACATTGCCGCAGCCGGATACTGGCTGGATGCAGCGACTTTCACGCTGACCGAGGACCCTTGTGCCGATCGCAGGGCGGTCACGGTCGGCTCGGTCGCCGACGCCCTGGCCGAGCTGACGCGGCGCTGTCAACGGTGGCCGCACGCCAGCGGCGTGTGCGACGACGTGCTGCGCGCCGTCGACCCCGCGGGCCCGGCGCTGGCCGGGGTGGTGACCGAGTCGTTGGCCTACTCGACTCTGCAGGCCGGCCCGGAGTTCGCGCGCTGGCTAGCCGAACGCGGCCCGGCCGGCACGCCCGACCTCGCCGACCCGGTGCTGGCGCGCCGCGACGGCGACACGCTGCGCATCACATTCAACCGGCCGCAACGTCATAACGCGTTCTCCACCGACGCGCGGGCCGCGCTGCTCGAGGCGCTGACCGTCGCGCAGCTTGACCCGTCGGTGACCGGGATCGTGTTGAGCGGCAACGGCCCGTCGTTCTGCAGCGGCGGAGACCTCGCGGAATTCGGCACCTTCGCCGACCCCGCGAGCGCGCACCTGGCCCGCACCCGGCACAGCCCCGCACTGGCGCTCGACGCGCTGACCGCCCGGCTCGGCCGGGCGTGCCGCGCCGAAGTGCACGGCCGGGTGGTGGGCAGCGGATTGGAGATGGCAGCCTTCTGCGGATGGGTTGAGGCGCAAGAGGATTCGCTGTTCGGGCTACCCGAGCTGGGCCTCGGCCTGATCCCCGGCGCCGGCGGAACCGTCAGCGTCACCCGGCGAATCGGGCGCTGGCGCACGGCGTATCTGGTGCTGTCCGGGCACACGATCGATGCCGGTACCGCGCGGGCATGGGGGCTGGCGGACGCGACTTACGCGGGCGCCCAGGGCCTTTAGTAGGAAATCCCGCCCCGGGCAACCAGTTGCGCGGCGATCACGTTGCGCTGGATCTCGTTGGTGCCTTCCCCGACGATCATCAGCGGCGCGTCGCGGAAGTAGCGCTCGACGTCGTATTCGGTGGAATAGCCGTAGCCGCCGTGGATGCGGACGGCGTTCAGGGCGATCTCCATTGCGGCCTCGGAGGCGAACAGCTTGGCCATCCCGGCCTCCATGTCGCAGCGTTCGCCGCTGTCGTAGCGCTCGGCGGCATAGCGGGTGAGCTGACGGGCGGCCGTGAGCCTGGTCGCCATGTCGGCCAGGTAATTGCCTATCGCCTGATGCTTCCAGATCGGGCGCCCGAAGCTCTCCCGCTGCTGCGCATAGGCCAGCGCGTCCTCGAGCGCCGCGGTCGCCACGCCCAGCGCCCGGGCGGCCACCTGGATGCGGCCAGTCTCCAGCCCCTTCATCATCTGGGCGAAGCCCTGGCCCATCCGGCCGCCCAGAACCGCGGACTCCGGCGCGCGGAAGTCGTCGAACGACAGCTCGCAGGACTCGACGCCCTTGTAGCCCAGCTTGGGCAGGTCCCGCGACACCGTCAGCCCCGGCCCGTGCTCGACGAGCACGATCGAGATGCCCTGGTGACGCGGCGTCGCGCCGGGGTCGGTCTTGCACAGCAGCGCGATCAGGCCGGCCCGGCGCGCGTTGCTGATCCAGGTCTTGGAACCGTTGATCCGCAACTCGCCCGAGCCGTCGGCAAGCGCGGTGGTCGTCATGTTCTGCAGATCCGACCCGCCGCCCGGCTCGGTCAGCGCCATGGTGGCGCGCAGCCGGCCGCCGGCCATCGGTGGCAGGTACGCGCGCTTCTGCTCGTCAGTGCCGAACAGCGTCAGCAGCTTGGCCACCACGGTGTGCCCGCCCATGGCACCGGCCAGGCTCATCCAGCCGCGGGCCAGCTCCTCGGTGACGCGCGCATAACACGGCATCGACACCGGCGACCCGCCGTATTCCTCGGGAATGGCCAGGCCGTAGATGCCGATCCGCTTCATCTGCTCGATCCACGCCTCGGGGTAGGCATTGGCGTGCTCGAGCTCGCGGACGCCGGGCTTGACGTCGCGGTCGATGAACGCCCGCACCGTGGCGACCAGCATGTCCTCTTCGTCGTTCACCCCAGACCACCTCCCGCCGTTGACCCCCGATTCGACAGCCTGCCAGCATGTGGCGTTGTGACGAGTGACGGGTACGCGGGGGTCCGCGAGGGCGGCCCCTACTTCGACGATCTCTTTGTGGGCCGGGTCTTCGACTGGGCGCCGGCGATGACGCTGTCGTCGGGGCTGGCCGCCGCCCACCAGGCGATCCTGGGGGACCGGCTGCGGCTGGCGCTGGACGGCGTGCTGTGCACCGCGGTGACGGGCGAGCCGGGGCCGCTGGCCCACCCGGGGCTGGTCTGTGACGTGGCGATCGGCCAGTCGACGCTGGTCACCCAGCGCGTGAAAGCCAACCTGTTCTACCGGGGGCTGGTGTTTCACCGCTTTCCCGTCGTCGGCGACACCATCTATACGCGCACCGAAGTGGTTGGGCTGCGGGCGAATTCGCCGAAGCCGGGCCGGGCGCCGACGGGGATGGCGGCGCTGCGGATGATCACCATCGACCAGGCCGACCGGCTGGTCCTCGACTTCTACCGGTGCGCCATGCTGCCGGCCGGGC
The DNA here is from genome assembly GCF_035506235.1 of Mycobacterium sp. GTDB lineage: Bacteria > Actinomycetota > Actinomycetes > Mycobacteriales > Mycobacteriaceae > Mycobacterium. The sequence goes on along the minus strand of NZ_DATJPU010000053.1, from coordinate 36,189 downwards.
CGGACTTCAATCCCGACCGGGCGCCCGGCGACGATCTGTCGGCCGTCGGCGCCGGCGTGCCGGGCCCGGCGCACGATCCGACCGCGCACTGGGACGCCGAGGTGTTCCGGACGAAGGTGCCGGGTCCGCATTTCCACGCCGGCCTCGCGGGCGCGGTGCTGCGCAGCACCGGTGACGTGGTCAGCGGTGCACCGGAACTCGCCCGACTCACGCTGAACATCGCTGCGACACACCATGATTCGCGCGTCGGCGGGCGCCGGCTGGTGTACGGCGGGCACACCATCGGGCTGGCGCTCGCGCAGGCCGGCAGGCTGCTGCCCAATCTGGTGACGGTCCTGGGTTGGGAGTCCTGCGACCACACCGGCCCGGTCCACGAGGGCGACACCCTGTACAGCGAACTGCACGTCGAGTCCGCCCGGCCGACCGCCCAGGGCGGGGTGCTGGGGCTGCGGTCGCTGGTCTTTAAGACTGGCGGAGCGGCCGACGGCGCGGCGGGCGAGCCCGACCGGCCGGTGCTGGACTGGCGGTTCAGCGCGCTGCATTTCTGAGTCGTCGCACGCGCACAATAGGGTGGTGACGGCGTCAACCAGGTGGGGCAGCAGCGGGCTGGCCTACCTGACGGGCATGCCGGATGGCCCGCCCGACTTCTCCCGCGCGAACGTGCTGGCCCGCGCCGAGCGGGTGGCCGCGGCGGTGGGCGACCGGCTGGGCATCGCCGTCGACGCGGCCGCCCTGCTGGCCGGGCGCGCCGCGCTGCTGGGGCTGACGCGCGGGGGCAGGGTGTCCGCCGGTGGCGCCACCCGGTTGCTGGCCGCGGCCGACGGCTGGTGTGCGATCACGCTGTCGCGCCCCGACGACGTCGCCGCCGTCCCGGCACTCCTGGAGGCCGACGAGGCGCGCAGCGATCCGTGGCCGGCGCTGCAGCGTTGGGCCGCAACGCATCCGGTGGCGGCGATCATCGGGCGGGCGGGCCTGCTCGACATCCCCGCGGCGGGCCTCGGCGAGGCCGCGCCCCAGAAGCCGCGCGTCCAGCGGATCGGCCCCCGGGCGGCCCCGCACGACCCGGCCGGCCTCCTGGTGGCCGACCTGTCGTCGATGTGGGCCGGGCCGCTGTGCGGGCAACTGCTGGCGCGCGCCGGGGCCACCGTCGTCAAGGTGGAAAGCCCGCGCCGCCCGGACGGCACGCGCGGCGGCAACCCCGCCTTCTTCGACTGGATCAACTCCGAAAAGCTCTCCTACTGCGTTGATTTCGACGCCCAAGTCGGCGAGCTGCGCGAGCTGCTCGCCGTCGCCGACGTGGTGATCGAGGGCTCGCGGCCCGCGGCGCTGACGCGGCGGGGGCTGGGACCCGAGCACGTGGCGCCGAGGGCGGGCCGAATCTGGCTGCGGGTCAACGGATACGACGACTCGAGACCGGCGTTCGGGGATGACGCGGCAGTGGGCGGCGGCCTGGTGGGCGCCTCCGGCGCGGCCGGTCTGGACGGGCCGGTGTTCTGCGGCGACGCCATCGCCGACCCGCTCGCGGGCCTGGAGGCGGCCCAGGCGGCGGCCGAATCGCTGGGCCGCGGCGGCGGCGACTTGATCCACGTGACGATGGCCGCCGTCGCCGCGAGGTATGCGGCGCTGCCCACGGTCGCGTCGGTCGCGCAGCACCCGGCCCCGCCACCGCAGGCGCCGCCACACCGCGCCCGCGCGGCCGAACTCGGCGCCGACAACGACGCCGTGCGCCGGTTGGTCTCCGAAAGACGTTGCCTGTCATGCTGATTCACCGGGCAACCTTGCTGGACGGCAGGACGGTCGACATCCGGGTCGGTGCGCAGATCGACGAGGTGGGTGACGGCCTGGTCGCCGGGCGCGGGGAGGGCGTGCTCTACGCCGGCGGCGGATCCGTCCTGCCCGGCCTCCACGACCATCACGTGCACGTGCGCTCGGCGGCTTCGGCCTTGGACTCGTTTCTCGTCGGGCCGCCCGGGGTCACCACCAAAGAGCAACTGGCGCAATTGCTCTCGAATGCCACGCCCGGTCCCGACGGGTGGATTCGCGCCGTCGGCTATCACGAGTCGGTCGCCGGGGAGCTGGACCGGACGGCTCTGGATGCCCTGGTGCGCGACGTTCCCGTGCGCATTCAGCACCGCAGCGGCGCGCTGTGGATCCTCAACTCCGAGGCGCTGGGCCGGGTCGGCCTGCCCGAACACCCCGACGGGCGGCTGCGCAGCGCCGACCGCGGCTGGTCGGACGCCCTGCAGCAGCGCGAAACCGACCTCGCGGAACTCAGCCGCCGCATCACCGCGACCGGCGTCACCGGCGTCACCGACGCGACCCCCGACCTCGCCGCCGCCGACATGGTCGCGCTGCTGGTGTCACACCGGCGCGGCGAGTTCCGGCCGCGGCCGAGCTTCCTGTCGCCGGGCAAGAAGATCCTGCAGGACGACCGCCTCGACCTGGACTCCCTGACGGCCTGGATCGCCGGCCAGCACGGCGACGGCCGACCGGTCGCCGTGCACTGCGTGACCGCCGCCCAGCTGGTGGTCACCATCGCGGCCCTGCGCGCGGCCGGCAGCCATCCGCGGGATCGCATCGAACACGCCGCCGTGGTGCCCCCGGAGAACCTGGCCGACCTGGCCGACCTGCAAATCACGGTCGTGACGCAGCCTAACTTCGTCGCCGAGCGCGGCGACCACTACCTCGCCGACGTCCCCGCCGCCGAGCACGGCCAGCTCTGGCGCGTCGCCTCCCTGCTGGACGCGGCGGTGCCGGTGGCGCTGTCGACCGACATGCCGTTCGGCCACGGCGACCCGTGGACGGCGATGCGCGCCGCGGTCTACCGCACCACGCCCAGCGGCGCCGTCCTCAACCCGAACGAATGTGTTTCGGCGCTCACGGCTCTGACGATGTTTCTGGGCCGGCCGGATCAGCCGGGCCGGGCGCGGACCGTCGAGCCCGGGCAGCCGGGGGACCTGTGCGTGCTGACCGAGCCACCGGCGACGGTGCTGGCCGAGCTGGAAGCCGGCATGGTGGCGGCCACCGTCGTCGGTGGCGAGCTGGCGTACTTCGCGATGTGACCCGCGCTCAGGCGACCGGGTCGAGCGCGGCGCGCAAACTGTCGCACTGGCTCTCGAAAAACCGCCGCGACACCGGTGCTTTCCGCGCCACCGCGTCGAAGCCGTGGAAGGCGCCGGGAACCACCTCCAGGTGGCACGGCACCCCCGCGTCGATCAGGCGCCGGGCGTAGGCCAGGTCCTCGTCGTGGAACAGGTCGTGCGTCCCGACTCCGATCCACGCCGGCGGCAGTCCGCTGAGGTCGCCGCGGCGGGCCGGCACCGCGACCTGTGGGTCGGCGCCGCCCAGATAGGCCTTCCAGCCGAAGTGATTGCTGCGCGTGCTCCACAGCCGGTGGTTCGGGCTCGCCGCGGTGGCCGAACTGCGGTCGTCCAGCATCGGGTACGCCAACATCTGGATCACGGGACTTACCTCGCCGCGGTCCCGCGCCAACAGGGCCAGCGCCGCCGCGAGGCCGCCGCCGGCGCTGGCGCCGCCGATCGCTATGCGATCCCGGTCCACCGCGGGCAGGCCGGCCAGCCAGGTGAGCGCCGAATAGCAGTCTTCCAGCGGCGCGGGATACGGATGTTCGGGCGCCAGGCGATATTCCACCGACGCGACGGTCATGCCCAGCCTGGAGCTGAACCGGCGACAACCCCAGTCGTCCTGCCGCGCGGTGCCGATCAGGTATCCGCCGCCATGGATCCACACCAGCCCCGGGGTCGGTTCGGTCGCGCCGACGGGGCGAAAGAGCCGGACGCCGGCCCCCGATGCCAACGTGATCACCTCGACATCGGATGGGCCGGGTTTGCGCCGGCGGCCGGTCACGGCGCTCAGGGACCGCATCAGCGGCAGGGTGCGGGGGCCGATGAGGTGCCGCGGGGCGATGCGGGCGATCCGGCGCAGGTCGGGGTGAACGTCACTGTTTCGAATGTCGCTGTTCGGCACCGATTCAGTATCCATCCGGGCCGGTTTCGGCGCCGAATAAATCCCGTGGACCGCTGGGTTCGCCGATCGGAGATCGGGGTAGGAATCCGGTTGATCGAAATGCCGGCGTACTCCGTGTACATCAGCGTGCCGGCGATGCATTCGCGTAAACACCCCCACCGGGGCAGAGGCGCGTCCGGGCCGCCCGGCCGTGCACGATGCGAGAGGCGTGACATGCTGGGGCATCTCTACGATCGGGCGCTCGGTGGCGAGAGGTGTTGGGTCCGGCACGAGGACGGCGAGGTTCGCCCCCTGCCGGCGCACCGCTGGCTGGGCGATCGACGTCCGGACAGCAGGCCCCGCGACGCCGTCGACGACGTGTTCGACGAAGCCGTGACGCAGATGTGCACCGGCCCGACGATCGAGCTGGGCTGCGGGCCCGGCCGGTTGGTCGCCAAGCTGATCCGCCGGGGGATACCCGCGCTGGGCATCGATCGGTCCGCGACGGCGATCCGGCTGGCCGGTCGCGGCGGGGCGCCGGCGCTGCTGGGTGACGTGTTCGAGCCGCTGCCCGGAATAGGTAGCTGGCAGACGGTCCTGCTGGTCGACGGCAACGTCGGCCTCGGCGGCGACCCCCGCCGGATCCTGGCCCGCGCCGCCGAGCTGTTGGGGCGCGGCGGGCGTTGCGTCGCCGAGTTCGAGACCGAGGCCATCGGCATCCGTCCGCGCTGGGTGCGGCTGGAGACGGCCCGCGACGTCGGGCCCTGGTTCCGGTGGGCATCGGTCGGCGTGGACAGCGCCGCCACCCTGGCCGCGCAGGTGGGTCTGACGCTGACCGGCGTCCGGCTGATCGGCGGCCGGGTCGTCGCGAGCCTGACCGCCCTGTGAGCGGCTACGGGTTTCCGGCCGGCCTATGGCGTGCGCTCGACCGCCACCCACCGCCGGGCGTGCGGCGGCTGAGTCGCTTTCGCAGCCCGCTGCGCGGCCCATGGCTGACGTCGGTGTTCGGGCTGGTGCTGCTCGTCGCGCTGCCGATCGTCATCGTCACCGGGCTGCTGTCCTACATCGCCTATGCGCCGCAACTGGGACAGGCCATCCCGGCGGGAGTCGGCTGGCTGCGGCTGCCCGCCTTCGCCTGGCCGACCCGCCCGTCGTGGCTGTACCGGCTGACCCAGGGCCTGCACGTGGGGCTCGGCCTGGTGATCATCCCGGTGGTGCTGGCCAAGCTGTGGTCGGTGATACCGAAGCTGTTCGTGTGGCCGCCGGCCCGCTCCATCGCCCAGCTGCTGGAGCGACTGTCGTTGCTGATGCTGGTCGGTGGCGTGCTGTTCGAAATCGTCACCGGGGTGCTCAACATCCAGTACGACTACATCTTCGGGTTCAGCTTCTACACCGGCCATTATTTCGGGGCCTGGGTCATGATCGCCGGTTTTCTGATGCACATCGCGCTCAAGATTCCGCGCATGATCACCGGGCTGCGGTCGATGTCGCTGCGAGAAGTGTTGCGCACCAATCGAAGTGATACCCGTCCGGAACCGCCCGACCCCGACGGGCTGGTGGCGGCCGATCCGGCCGAACCGACGATGAGCCGGCGCGGCGCCCTGGCGCTGGTCGGCGCCGGCGCGCTGCTCATCGGCGTGCTGAGCGCGGGCCAGACGCTCGGCGGCGTGTCCCGTCGCGCCGCGCTGCTCCTGCCGCGCGGGCGCGGCGATTTCCCGGTCAACAAGACCGCCGCCGCCGCCGGGATCGCGCCCGAAAGCGTCGGCGCGAGTTGGCGGTTGACCCTGCGGGGCGGGCCCTCGGAGGTGGTGCTGGACCGGGCCGCGCTGGCCGGCATGCCGCAACACGGGGCGCGACTGCCGATCGCGTGCGTCGAGGGCTGGTCCACGGTGCAGACCTGGAGCGGGGTCCGGCTGGCCGAGCTGGCCCGGCGGGCCGGGGTGCCCGCGCCCCGCGCGGCCCGTGTCACGTCGCTGCAGCGGGGCGGGGCGTTTGGCGCGGCGACGTTGCAGGCCAACCAGATCGGCGATCCGGACGCCCTGCTGGCGCTGCGGGTCAACGGCGCCGACCTGTCGGCGGATCACGGCTACCCGGCCCGGATCATCGTTCCCGCGCTGCCCGGCGTGCACAACACCAAATGGGTGACCGCCATCGAGTTCGAGCCGAGCTGAGATGCCTGGATTGCCAACGCGTTTCGCGGCGTTTTACGGCTCCCGCCCGCTACATCTGCTGACGATGCTGACCGGCTTCGCGCTGCTGGGCTACGTTCTGGCCACCTTCAAGCCTGCCACGCTGTGGGACTCCGGCGCCTGCTGGCAGTCGATCGCGGTCTGGCTGGCCGCCGCGGTGATCGCCCACGACCTGCTGCTCTTTCCGCTCTACGCGCTGGCCGACCGGTTGCTGTCCCTGCGCATTGGCCGGTCGGGTCGGCCAAAAGTGAGCGCGCGCAACTACATTCGGGTACCGGCGCTGGGCGCCGGGCTGACGCTGCTGGTCTTTCTTCCGGGCATCATCCAACAGGGCGCGGCCACTTACCAGGCGGCCACCGGGCAGACCCAGCAGCCGTTCCTGGGCAGGTGGCTGCTGCTCACCGCGGGAATGTTCGCAGTCAGCGCCATCTGCTATGCCGCGCGACTTGCCGTGGCGCGTCGGCGCGCTACCGGCAAATAGGGTCAAGCGGTCGGTGCTGGGTGAGCGCGGAAGGCAGCAAACCGCGCGCCCGTGGGGCCACGCTCTCTAACGCAAACGTCAGTTTCAGCCGTCCGCCCGGGGGTACAGTCCGTACATGACTGCGAGGGGACCCCGCATGACGCCCTGCGTGAAGTGGTTGCTGCGGGCCGGTCCCGCCGACTACATGCTGGCGTTGAGCGTGGCCGGCGCTTCGCTGCCGGTCGTGGGCAAGCGGCTGGAGCCGCTGGGCGCGCTGACCGCGATGAGCGTGTGGGGCGCCCGTCATGCACCAGAGGCGCTGTCCTCGATGACGAAGGATCTGCTGACCCCCGGCAGCACCGACGCGCGGCGCCGGGACCGGGACAGCACCCGGGAGGTCTCGCTGGCGGCGCTGCGCGGTGTCGTGGCGGCCGCCGACCTCGAACTCGAATGGCCCGCCGCGGAGCGGACGCCACCGATCTGGGACGCGATGCGTCAGCGCCGCTACCTGTACCGCCGCGGCGTCCACTACGGGAACAGCCCGGCGCAGGTGCTCGACGTGTGGCGCCGCAAGGACCTCCCCGCGCAACCCGCGCCCGTCCTGATCTTCGTCCCGGGCGGCGCCTGGGTGCACGGCAGGTGCATGGGGCAGGGCTCCGCGCTGATGTCCCGGCTGGCCGAGCAGGGATGGGTGTGCCTGGCGATCGACTACCGCGTCGCGCCGCACCATCGCTGGCCGCGCCACATCACCGACGTCAAGATCGCCATCGCGTGGGCGCGCGCCAACGTCGACAAGTTCGGCGGCGATCGCAATTTCGTTGCGGTGGCCGGCTGTTCGGCCGGCGGGCACCTGTCCGCGCTGGCCGGGCTGGCCCCCGACGACCCCGCGCACCTGGCCGAGTTGCCCGAGGGCGCCGACAGTTCGGTGGATGCCGTGGTCGGGATCTACGGCCGCTACGACTGGGAGGACCGCTCCACTCCGGAGCGCGCCCGGTTCGTCGACTTCCTGGAGCGGGTGGTGGTCAAGAAGTCGATCGCCCGGCACCCCGAGGTGTTCCGCGACGCGTCGCCGATCGCGCGAGTGCATCGAAATGCGCCGCCGTTCTTGGTGATTCACGGCAGCAAGGACAGCGTCATCCCGGTCGAGCAGGCCCGGAGCTTCGTCGAGCGGCTCCGCGCCGTCTCGCATTCGATGGTCGGCTACCTGGAGTTGCCCGGCGCGGGCCACGGGTACGACCTCATCGACGGGGAGCGGGCCGGCGCGGCGGCGCACGCCGCGTCGCTTTTCCTCAACCAGGTCTACCGCACCAAAACACAGATCGGCGCGAAAGAGGTTATCTGAGCTCCCGCCGCTGGGTAATGTCCTCCTATGGGGAAGGGGCAGCGGTGAAGAGGCTCAGCGGCTGGGACGCGGTACTGCTGTACAGCGAGACGCCGAACGTGCACATGCACACCATCAAAGCCGCCGTGATCGAACTCGCGCCGGACCGGCGGGACTTCGACATCGACGCCTTCCGGCAGGTGATCGGCGGCCGGCTGAACAAGCTCGAGCCGTTCTGCTACCAGCTCGTCGAGATCCCGTTCAAGTTGCACCATCCGATGTGGCGGGAGCACTGCGAGCTCGACCTCGACTACCACATCCGCCCGTGGCGGCTGCCCGCCCCCGGCGGCCGCCGGGAGTTGGACGAGGCGATCGGGCGGATCGCCAGCACCCCACTGGACCGCGAACGCCCGCTGTGGGAGATGTACTTCGTCGAGGGGCTGGCCGACCAACGGATCGCGGTGGTCGGCAAGATCCACCATGCGCTCGCCGACGGCGTCGCCTCGGCGAACCTGATGGCCCGCGGTATGGACCTGCAGCCCGGCCCGGAGGGCGGCGCGTACATGTGCGACCCGCCGCCCACCACCCGGCAGCTGATGAGTTCGGCATTCGCCGATCACCTGCGCCACGCCGCCCGAATCCCGGCGACGATCCGCTACACCGCGCAGGGGCTGGGCCGGGTGCGCCGCAGCTCGCGCCCGCTGTCCCCGGAACTGACCCGGCCGTTCGAGCCGCCGCCGACCTTCATGAACCACATGATCACCGCCGAACGCAGGTTCGCCACCGCGACGCTGGCGCTGGCCGACGTCAAGGAAACCGGCAAGCGGCTCGGGGCGACGATCAACGACATGGTGCTCGCCATGTCGAGCGGCGCGCTGCGCACCTTGTTGCTGCGCTACGACGGCAAGGCCGAACCCCTGCTCGCTTCGGTGCCGGTGAGTTTCGACTTCTCGCCCGAGCGGATCTCCGGAAACCGCTTCACGGGCATGCTGGTGGCGCTCCCGACCGATTCGGACGACCCGCTGGAGCGGGTGCAGTGCAGCCACGACAACGCCATCTCCGCCAAGGAAAGTCACCAGCTGATGGGGCCGGAGCTGGTCAGCCGGTGGGCGGCCTACATGCCGCCCGCGCCCACCCAGGCCTTCTTCCGGTGGGCAGCCGGCCGCGACGGGCACAACAAGATCCTGAACCTGAACATCTCGAACGTTCCCGGCCCCCGCGAGCGCGGCCGGGTCGGCGGGGCGCTGGTCACCGAGATCTACTCGGTCGGGCCGCTGACCGCCGGCAGCGGCCTCAACATCACCGTGTGGAGTTACGTCGACCAGATCAACATCTCGGTGCTGTCCGACGGCGCCACGCTGAAGGACCCGCACGAGGTGACGGAGGCCATGGTCGCCGACTTCATCGAGATACGCAGGGCCGCAGGGCTTTCCGACGAGCTGACGGTCGTCGAGGCGGCGATGGCGCCGGCCTGAGGGCTGCCCCGGAAACGGGACTCTCGGCTGGTGCCAATGCCATTTCCGTCGACCGCTACCATCGGTCGGATAAGCAGCCACCCCTACCCGAAGGAGCTGTGCGGCACCGTGAGCACTGGGAACGAAGAGGCCACCGATTCCGAACCCGAAGTCCTGGTCGAACAACGGGACCGGATCCTGATCATCACCATCAACCGGCCGAAGGCCAAGAACGCGGTCAACGCCGCGGTCAGCAGGGGCCTGGCCGATGCCATGGATCGGCTCGACGGCGACACCGGCCTGTCCGTGGGAGTCCTGACCGGCGCCGGCGGCTCGTTCTGCGCGGGGATGGACCTGAAGGCGTTCGCGCGGGGCGAGGTGCCCATCGTCGAGGGCCGCGGCATGGGCTTCACCGAACGTCCGCCCGTCAAGCCCCTCATCGCGGCGGTGGAGGGCTTCGCGCTGGCCGGCGGCACCGAGCTGGCCCTCGCCACCGACCTGATCGTGGCCTCCACGGACGCGGCCTTCGGAATCCCCGAGGTCAAGCGCGGTCTGGTGGCCGGCGGTGGCGGATTGCTGCGGCTGCCCGAGCGCATCCCGTCGGCCATCGCGATGGAGTTGGCGCTCACGGGTGAAAACCTTTCCGCCGAGCGCGCCCACGAACTGGGGATGGTCAACGTCCTGGCCGAGCCGGGCAAGGCGCTGGAGGCCGCGATCGCGCTGGCCGGGAAGATCGCCGCGAACGGCCCGCTCGCGGTCGCCGCCACCAAGCGGATCGTCGTCGAGTCCCGCGGCTGGACCCCGGAGTCGATGTGGGCGGAGCAGAACAAGATCCTGGCTCCGGTCTTCGTGTCCAACGACGCGAAAGAGGGCGCGATCGCCTTCGCCGAAAAGCGCCCGCCGCGCTGGACGGGCACGTGACGAGCCAACCCACGGGTTACACTGTGACTAACATTTGTAAAGGCGTAAGGCTGTAAAAGCGTGGGGATCCAGGAAGATCGAGGATGAGCATTTCTTTGCTTCTGGAGATGGCCGCGTCGGGCAACCCCGGGCGCACCGCGCTCGTCGACGGGGACCTGCGGCTGACGACGCAGCAGCTCAGCGACCTCGCCGACGGCGCGGCCGGCGTCATCGCGGCGTCCGGCGCCAAGCACGTGGCCTACGTGGGCGTCGGCGGCGCCATGCTTCCGCTGCTGATCTTCGCGAGCGCGCGCGCCGGGCTGGCCTTCACCCCGCTCAATTACCGGCTCTCCGCCGACGGCATCCGGGCGCTCATCGAGCGGTTGCCCGAACCCCTCGTGGTCGTCGACGGCCGCTACCGGGACATGTTCGGGGACGCGTCCGGCCGGGTGATGGTGTCCGACGAGTTCCTGGCGGCCGCGCGCGGCAGCGAGCCGACAAGCGAATTCCCGGACCCGGAGTCGGTGGCGGTGGTGCTGTTCACGTCGGGCACGACCTCGCAGCCCAAGGCCGTCGAACTGTCGCACAACAACCTGACCAGTTATGTCACCGGGACGGTCGAGTTCGAGTCGGCCGCACCCGCCGACGCCGCGCTGATCTGCGTGCCGCCCTACCACATCGCCGGGGTCGGCGCGGCGCTGTCGAACCTGTACGCGGGCCGAAAGATGGTGTACCTGGCCAACTTTGACGCCGACGAGTGGGTGCGGCTGGTCAACGACGAGCGGGTGACCACCGCGACGGTGGTGCCGACCATGCTCGACCGCATCGTCACCGCGCTGGAGTCCGGCGGTCACGAGCTGCCGTCGTTGCGCAACCTGGCCTACGGCGGTTCGAGGGTGGGCCTGCCGCTGGTGCGCCGCGCGCTCGAGCTGCTGCCGCACGTCGGCTTCGTCAACGCCTACGGACTGACCGAGACCAGCTCGACGATCGCGGTGCTGACCCCGGACGACCATCGCGAGGCGCATTCCGCATCGGCCCCCCACGCCGTCAGGCGGCTGGGATCGGTCGGACAGCCGGTGCCCGGCATCGAACTGCAGATCCGCGACGGCGACGGCAGGGTCCTCGGCCCGGGGGAGAGCGGGGAGTTGTTCGTGCGCGGCGAGCAGGTGTCCGGCCGCTACACCGGGATCGGCTCGGTGCTCGACGAGGACGGCTGGTTTCCGACCCGCGACATCGCCCTGCTCGACGAGGACGGCTACCTGTTCATCGGTGGCCGCAGCGACGACACGATCATCCGCGGCGGCGAGAACATCGCGCCCGCCGAGCTGGAGGAGGTGCTCATCGAGCACTCCCACGTGCACGACGTCGCCGTGGTCGGCGTCGACGATCCGCAGTGGGGCCAGGCGATCGTCGCCGTGGTGGTGCCCGCCGCCGGCATCGATCCCGACCCCGAGGAACTCCGCGAGCACGTCCGCAAGAGTTTGCGGGGGTCGCGAACCCCCGACCGGGTAGTGTTCCGCGACGAGCTGCCGACCACGCCTACCGGCAAGGTGCTTCGCCGCGAGATAGTCGAACAGCTACAAGGACGCCAAAGGAATTAGGTACATGATCAAGAACGGAACCCGCCTCGCCAGCCAGGTGTGTGACACCCAGGTCATCGTGGTCCGCAGCGCCGACAGCCTCGACGACCTGCGCTGCGGTGGCGCGCCGATGGTGCCGATCGGGGGCGAGCGGTCCGGCGAGCCCGACCCGGACTTCGCCGACGGCACCGTGATGGGCAAGCGCTACGTCGACGAGACCGGCGCCGAGGTGCTGGTGACCAAGCCGGGTGCGGGAAGCCTGAGCATCGGTGCGACCGCGCTGCAGCTCAAAGAGGTCAAGCCGCTGCCGGCCAGCGACTGACGTGTTACGGCCCGGGCTCGGCTAAGTGCCGGTTTGCCCGTCGGTACCGGGGATTCCGAGCAACAGCCCACCGGCCCCTCCCACACCGACGGTGCTCCCCGCACCGAAGCTGTTTCCGCCGGCGCCCCCGTTGCCGATCAGCTGCGCGTTGCCGCCGTCGCCGCCATTACCCAGTTGGGGGCCGGTTCCGGCGCTGCCGCCGCTGCCGCCGTTGCCGATCAGGATGGCGCCATTGCCGCCGTGACCACCGGTGGCGCCGGTGATGGCCGCATTGGTTTGGCCAGCCTCGCCGCCGTCGCCGCCGTTGCCGAATAGCCCCACCGCGTTGCCGCCAGCACCGCCCGCGCCGCCCCTCCCGGAGGTGGATTGCCCCCCGTTGCCGCCGTTGCCGCCGTCGCCCAACAACATCCCGCCGTTTCCGCCGGCGCCGCCGGGACCGCCGGTGCCACCACCGCTGAAGCCGGTGCCGTTGCCGCCGGCGCCGCCGTTGCCGATCAGGCCCGCGTTCCCGCCCGTGCCGCCGCTCTGGTTACCGTCGCCCACACCGCCGGCGCCGCCGTCACCGCTGAGCAGCCCACCGGCACCGCCGTTGCCGCCGACCGCGCCGAAGGACCCGTCCCCGGCGTTTCCGCCGACGCCGCCGTTGCCGTGCAGCAGGCCGCCGTGGCCGCCCTGACCGCCCGCGCCCGCGATGCCGCCTGCGAAGACGAGGGGGACATTGCCGAGGCCGCCCTTCCCACCGGCGCCGCCGCTGCCGAACAACCCGATGGCGTCACCGCCGGCGCCACCGGCTCCGGCGGCACCGAACATTGTGCTGTTGTTGTACGACCCGCCGGTGCCGCCCGCGCCGCCGCTGCCGAACAACAGCCCGCCGGTGCCGCCCGCGCCGCCGTTTCCGGCGGCAACCCCGGCGGTGGTGCTCAACCCGCCGGTGCCCCCAACGCCGCCATTGCCGAACAGCCCAGCGGCCCCCCCGTTGCCGCCGGGTGAGTTCGCCGCGCCGGATCCGCCGTTGCCGCCGTTGCCCCACAGAAGTCCGCCGGCCCCGCCGTTTTGGCCGCTGCCCGGCAACCCGTTGGTGCCGTTGCCGATCAGCGGGCGCTGCAGGAGCATTTCGGTCGGCGTGTTGATTGCGTTGAGCGCGTCCTGCTGCAGGACCTGCCACGGATTAGCTGTGGTCGCGGCGTTGGCCGCCTCGGTGCTGGCATAGGCGCCCGCGCCTGCGCTCAGGGCCTGCACGAACTGCTGATGAAACGTCGACGCTTGGGCGCTCAGGGCCTGAAACCCCTGGCCATGCGCAGCAAAGAGGGCCGCCAAAGCCGCCGATACCTCGTCGGCGCCCGCGGCCACCACCTCCGTTGTGGAGGACGCTGCGGCCGCATTGGCCTCGCTGACTGTCGAACCGATAGTTGCCAAATCCGTGGCGGCAACCGCCACCAGGTCGGGCTGCGCGATCAGGAATGACATATTCGCACCTTCCACCGCGCCTTTCGGCCCTGCGGTCGCCCAGACCGAGAGGATTGTCGAGCGCCAGGTTAAGCACCAAATAGTACCGTAATTGTCGCGAGTGCATACTGAAGATCCAGCAACGCCAGCATTTTCCACCGCAACCGCACATGTACCGCATACTTCCGGTGTGGCGCCTGGCGCCGCCTCAGGTTTTTCGGGCCGGCAGAACGGATTGCGGGCTATCGCTGATGCTGGTCCGGCGGGTCCGTTACGGTGGACGAATTCCTTTGCCTTGATGAGGATTTCGAGCCGGTCGACGATCCAGAGCTGTTGTCGCCGCCGCGGCCGGCTAGGGCAGTTGCCCGTTCGGTCCGGGCACCCCGAGCAGCAACCCGCCGTTGCCGCCTTGCCCTATGGTGCCGTCGGCGAAGTACGGGCTGCCGCCGGCGCCGCCATTGCCGATCAGCCCGGCATTCCCGCCGTCTCCGCCTTGCGACGGGCCACCGGCGTCATGGTCAGCGGTCCCGGCGCTGCCGCCGTTGCCGCCGCGTCCGATCAGGGCGGCACTGCCGCCGTGGCCGCCGACGCTGTTGAGCTCTCCGCTGCCGCCAGCGCCGGCGTCGCCGCCATGGCCGAAAAGCCCCATGGCGTTGCCGCCGGCGCCGCCGGTACCGCCATGGCCGGCGGCGGCTTGCCCCCCATCGCCGCCGCTCCCGCCGTTGCCGAACAGCCCTATCGCGTTGCCGCCGGCGCCGCCGGCGCCGCCGTCACCACTGCTCGTTTGTCCGCCGTCGCCGCCGCGACCGCCGTCGCCGAACAGCGCCCCGCCGTTCCCGCCGCTACCGCCGCTCTGGCTGCCACTGCCGTCGCCGCCGCGACCGCCGTCGCCGCTCAGCAGCCCCCCGGCCCCGCCGTTCCCCCCGACATTGCCCGCCGGGCCGGACCCGGCGGCGCCGCCGGCACCGCCGGCGCCGTTGATCAGGCCGCCGTGGCCGCCCTGTCCCCCGGCGCCGCCGGTGCTTCCGCTCGGCGCCGCGCCGCCGACGCCAGCGGCGCCGCCGTTACCGAACAATCCGATCGCATCACCGCCGGCGCCGCCGGTGCCCGCGACACCGCCGGCGACGCCGCGCCATGGCCCGCCGGCCCCGCCGGCGCCGCCGTTGCCGACTAACAGTCCTCCGGCGCCGCCCGCCCCGCCGTTGGCTGGGCCGGAGCCGGAAAAGAACACACCGGCGGCACCGCCGTTTCCGCCGTTGCCGATTAGTCCGGCGGCCCCGCCGTTGCCGCCGGACTGGTTATCGCCGCCGGATGCACCGTTGCCGCCGTTGCCCCAGAGGATGCCGCCAGCCCCGCCGTTCTGGCCGGTCCCCGGGGCCCCGTTGGTCCCGTTGCCGATCAGCGGCCGTTGCAACAGCAGTTCGGTTGGCGTGTTGATCGCGTTGAGGATCTCTTGCTGCAGCATCTGCCACGGGCTGGCCGTAGCCGCGGCGTTGGCCGCTTCGGCGCTCGCGTACGCGCCCGCACCCGCGTTCAGGGCCTGGACGAACTGCTGATGGAATGCCGCCGCTCGGGCGCTCACGGCCTGATATGCCTGGGCGTGTGAGCCAAACAGAGCCGCCACGGCCGCCGACACCTCATCGGCGCCCGCCGTCAAAATTTGCGTGGTTTGGGCCGCGGCGGCCGAGTTGGCCTGGCTGAGGGTCGAACCAATGCCCGCCAAATCCGTGGCGGCGGTTGAAACCAGGTCCGGCACGGTCAAAACAAACGACATTTCGCACCTCCCGACGGCGCATACGACCGGCGGTCGTCCAGCGCAGGTGCGATCGTCGAGCCGGTCAGTAGGAGTCAGATCGTACGCGCTTCCGGGCGCGCATATCCGGTTATCGCCAGGTCGCCGGCCGCAGCTCGGTGGGCTATTGCGCGATCTTGTTGCGAACCACGAATTCCCTTGCCTTGATGAGGAACTCGAGTTGCTCGCCTACCTGGTGCAGCGGGCCGGTGCTGCGCGTCGAGCGGGAAAGCACGACGGCGCCTTCGAGGGCGGCGATCGACATGACCGCCAGCGATGCGGCATCGGCGTCGTCGAAGCCGTCGTTGGTGAACGCCCGTGTCAATGCGATACACCAGCGGCCCAGGATGCCACCGGCCTCGGCGGAGAGCTTGGGCTCGGCCTCGTCCGAGCCGATCGCCGCCGCGACCACGGGGCAGCCGGCGGTAAAGTCGCCCCCTGTCAGCAGGCGTTCCCAGAACTCGACGAACTCGCGCAGCAGCGCCCTGGCGCCCCAGCCGGCCGCGTCGTCGATCATGGCGGTGATGGAGTCACCGGAGTACCTCAGCGCCTCGGTCAGAATCTGATTGCGCCCGTCGGGAAAGTGGTAGTACACCGAGCCGCGCGGCGCGCCGCTGCGAGCGAGCACCTCATCGATGGTCACCCCGGCGGCCCCGCGCTCGCGCATCACCTCGGCGGCGCTGACCAGCATCTTTTTGCGAGTATCGCAGCGCTTCGTCGGCGTGGATTCCGCCTTAGCGTCGGTGCCACTCGGCACTGTCGTACCTCCCGGGGCTGGCGTCATGCAGCGTGTGAGTGCCGCAGTACCGGCCAGTGCATATTACGCGGGCTGAAGCGGAAGGGACGGCGCTTCAAGTCGGGCATCTCCCGGGTGAACTGATAGCCAGCGACGTTGAGCTCGATGATCCACATTTTTTCTCCCGGCCTGTGTGCGGCCCATGATTATGCTGTGGACCATATGGGACATCGGTCGAGTAAGCAAGTTTTATTCCCTAACTAAGTCGATCAACACCACAAATGGCGTATGTGGGCCGTCAAGGGTCCTGGTCAGCGAGAACGTAACGATTCGGTTTCTATGCTCCTTTGCATATTTACGAAGGCTGCGATTCACTGTGTCGATGGCGCTTCCGAACCTGGACACCGTGTCCCTCGAGCGCGATGGACATCTCCTGCTCATCGGCCTGAACCGGCCGCACAAGCGCAACGCGTTCGACCGGGCGATGCTCGCCGACCTGTCGCGTGCGTATGCGCTGCTGGAATCCGATGACTCGCTACGGGCCGGCGTGCTGTTCGCGCACGGCGACCACTTCACCGCCGGTCTGGACCTCGTCGACGTCGGCCCCGCCGTCGCGGGCGGGCAGGATCTCATGCCCGACGACGGCCGGGACCCCTGGCGTCTGGACGGTCCGTGGACCACACCGCTGGTCGCGGTCGCGCATGGCTGGTGCATGACGTTGGGCATCGAGTTGCTGCTGGCCGCCGACATCCGCGTCGCGGCGGCCGGTACCCGATTCACTCAGCTCGAGGTGCAGCGGGGCATCTACCCGTTCGGCGGAGCGACAATCCGTCTTCCGCGCGACGCCGGGTGGGGCAACGCCATGCGCTGGCTGCTGACCGGCGACGAGTTCGACGCCGCCGAGGCGCACCGCATCGGCCTGGTGCAGGAGTTGGCCGACGACGCGGCGGCGGCGCTGGCCCGGGCACGCGAGATCGCGCACACCATCGCCGAGCGCGCGGCTCCGTTGGGCGTGCGGGCCACGCTGGCGTCGGCCCACCTGGCCCGCGGAGAAGGCGAGGCTGCTGCCATCGAGCGGCTGCAGCCCGAGGTGACCGCGCTGTTCGCCAGCGAGGACGCCGCCGAGGGCGTGCAATCGTTCATCGAGCGACGGCAGGCCCGATTCCAGGGCCGCTAACTGTCGACGGCGTAGCCCATCGGCATCAGCACGCTCTTCTGCTGGGTGAAGTGCTCGACGCCCTCCGGCCCGTTCTCGCGGCCGATGCCGGAGTTCTTGTAGCCGCCGAATGGACAGCAGGGATCGAAGGCGTACCAGTTGATTGCGTATGTCCCGGTGCGGATCTTCTCGGAGATCTCGATGCCGCGCGGCACGTTGGTGGTCCACACGCTGCCGGCCAGGCCGTACTCCGAGTCGTTGGCGATCTTGATCGCGTCCTCTTCGGTGTCATAGGGGATGATGCTCAGCACCGGCCCGAAGATCTCCTCCTGGGCGATCGTCATCTTGTTGTCGACGTCGGCGAAAACCGTTGGCTGCACGAAGAATCCGTTGTCCAGCCCCTCGGGGCGGCCGCCGCCGCACACCAGCCGCGCGCCCTCCTCGATGCCCTTGGCGATGTAGCCCTCGACCCGGGCGCGTTGCTTCTCCGAGATCAGGGAGCCGATCTGGGCGGCCGGGTCCGACGGGGGGCCGACCGGCAGCGCCTGCACGAAAGCGCTTACCGCGTCCACGATTTCGTCGTAGCGCGAGCGCGGCGCCAGGATGCGGGTCTGGCCCACACAGGCCTGTCCGGTGTTCATGATCCCGGCGAACACCATCATCGGGATAGCTGAGGCCAGGTCGACGTCCTCGAGGACGATGGCGGCCGATTTCCCGCCGAGCTCCAGGGTGCACGGCTTGAGCATTTCCGCGGCGCGGCGGCCGATCTCCTTGCCGACGCCCGAGCTGCCGGTGAACGTGAACAGGTCGACGTCCCGGTTCGACGTCAGCGCCTGCCCGGTCTCGATCCCGCCGGGCACCACCGACAGCACACCCTCGGGCAGGCCGGCGTCGGCGAACACCTGCGCCAAAGCGTTTGCGGTCAAAGGGGTTTCGGCGGCCGGCTTCAGCACCACCGTGCAGCCGGCCAGCAGCGCCGGCCCCAGCTTGTTGACCGCCAGGAACAGCGGCACGTTCCACGCCACGATCGCGCCGACGACGCCGACCGGCTCGCGGTGGACGATGGTCTGCCCGTAGGAGCCGTTGCGGATCTCCCGCCACTTGACCTGGTCGACGGCGGGGCCGGCGAAGAAGTTCATCGCCCCCATCGAGCCCATCCAGTGCATCGTCTCGATGGTCATCGGCGGCTGGCCGGTCTCGTCGGCCAGCAGCTTGGCGAACTGCTCCTTGCGCTCCTCGAGCAGCTGCAGCGCCTTGGCGATGACGGCCGCGCGTTCCTTCGGCGGCGTCGTGGGCCAGGGGCCGCTGTCGAAGGCGGCGCGGGCCGCCGCGACCGCCGCGTCCACGTCCGCCGCCGCCGCCAGCGGCACCTTCCCGACGTACTCGCCGGTGGCCGGGCAGTGCACCTCGATGACTTCGGGGGTCGACGGCTCCGCCCATTTGCCGCCGATGAAAAGTTTGTCGTATTCCGTCTTAAGGTCGGTCATGGCGCCACCCTACCCAAGGGGAGACAAAACGAGAACATGTTTCATTATCGGGGTGCGAGCACCAGCGCGAGATTGCTCACCAGGAACTCGCGCACCGTCGGCACCGACGTCAGCCACCACGCCCATCGCGGGTGGTAGCGGGGAAATGCCGCGACGAGCGCGCCCGTGTTCGCAGCCCAGTCCAGCCCCTCGGCGGCCGACACCGCGAACAACGACGACCCGTAGTTGTTTTTGGCCGGATGACCGTGCCTGCGGGCGTAGCGCTCGGCGGCGCGGGCGCCGCCGAGGTAGTGGGTCAGGCCCATCTCGTGGCCGCCGAACGGGCCGAGCCACACGGTGTAGGACAGCACGGCCAGCCCGCCCGGCCTGGTGACCCGCAGCATCTCGCCGCCGAGCTGCCAGGGCCGCGGCACGTGTTCGGCCACGTTGGACGACAGGCAGATGTCCACCGAATCGTCGGCGAACGGCAGCGCCATGCCCGAGGCGCGGACGAACGCGCCCGGCTCGCGCGCCAAAACCGGTCCGGCCGCGTGCATCTCGCTCGGGTCGGGCTCCACGCCGAGGTAGCGGACACCGGCATCGGCGAAGGCCGCCGCGAAATACCCCGGGCCGCCGCCGACGTCGAGCAGCGTGCGGCCCACCGGCGGTTCACCATGGCTTCCGCTCCACAGGTCGGTCACCATCGCGGCGGTGTCGGCCGCCAGGGCGCGGTAGAAGCGCGCCGGGTCGGAGCGTTCGTGGCGGAACTCGGACAGCAGCCGCAGCGACCGGCGAAGCGTCGCCCGCCGCGCGAAAACGTCGGTCACGCTCACGTGCCGGTCCCCACGGTCCGCCAAGAGCGTTGGTCGTATATGCCACACGGGTCACTGCCCCGGGAGGCATGCCAGTTGCCCGCCTCGTAGCGACAGACAGCCCGAACCATCAGTTGTCGCGCAAAGGTGGACACAAAGGACATCCTTTCAGCCAGCGGCCAGTGTGACGGATGGGGCGAAGGCCCGGCGCCCCCGCGCCAGCTACGCTGGCCGGTAATGTCTGCTCTCCGCTCGGTTCTGCTGCTGTGCTGGCGCGACACGGGGCACCCGCAGGGCGGCGGCAGCGAAGCCTATCTGCAGCGCGTCGGCGCGCAGCTGGCCGCCTCGGGGATCGCCGTCACGCTGCGCACCGCCCGCTATCCGGGTGCGCCCCGGCGCGAAGTGGTCGACGGGGTGCGCATCGACCGTGCCGGTGGGCGGTACTCGGTGTACGTGTGGGCGCTGCTGGCGATGACCCTGAACGAATTGGGGGCGCGCCTCGGTCTCGGGCCGCTGCGTCGGGCGCGGCCCGACGTCGTCGTCGACACCCAGAACGGCTTACCGTTCCTGGCCCGGCTGGTGCACGGCCGCCGGGTCATGGTGCTGGTGCACCACTGTCATCGCGAGCAGTGGCCGGTGGCGGGGCCGGTGTTGGGGCGGATCGGCTGGTTTGTCGAGTCGTGGTTGTCGCCGCGGCTGAACCGGGGAAATCAGTACGTGACGGTGTCGCTCCCGTCGGCCCGCGACCTGGTCGCGCTCGGCGTCGCCAACGAGCAGATCGCCGTCGTGCGCAACGGCCTCGATGAGGCGCCGCCGCAAACGTTGTCCGGTCCGCGCTCGGCGGCGCCGAGGGTGGTGGTGCTGTCGCGGTTGGTGCCGCACAAGCAGATCGAAGACGCGCTGGAAGCCGTCGCGGCGTTGCGACCGCGCGTGCCGGGTGTGCACCTCGACATCGTCGGCGGCGGCTGGTGGCGGCAGCGGCTCGTCGACCATGCGCGACGGCTGGGCATGTCCGGCGCGGTGACGTTCCACGGCCACGTCGACGACCTCACCAAACACCATGTCCTGCAGAGCTCCTGGGTGCACGTGCTGCCGTCCCGCAAGGAGGGCTGGGGTTTGGCGGTCGTCGAGGCGGCCCAGCACGCGGTGCCCACCATCGGCTACCGCTCCTCGGGCGGCCTGTCCGACTCGATCGTTGACGGGGTGACCGGGATGCTGGTGGACAGCCGCGCCGAACTGGTGGATCGCCTCGAGCAGCTGCTGTCCGATCCGGTGTTGCGCGATCAACTCGGCGCCAAGGCGCAGGCGCGCAGCGGCGAGTTCTCCTGGACGCAAAGCGCAGACGCGATGCGCGGTGTGCTCGAGGCCGTCCGGGCCGGCGAGTTCGTCAGCGGCGTCGTCTGACCCGGCAGAGCACCGCCCCGGCGGCGCCCCCGATCAGCATCGCCAGCCAGGCCAGGTGCGCGATCAGTGCCGCGGTCCGCCGGGCCGCCGGGACACCGGCGGTGTCGCCGCCGATCCGATAGAGAGCGATCTCGTTGTCACGGTAGACCGGCCTCAGCGCGTCGAGGGTGCGCGCGGCCGCGCCCAGGTCACCCGCGCTGTCCGATTCGACGACCAGCCACCCGATGCCGGCCGGGGCCAGCGCGGCGGGATCGGGCCCCGTCAGGAGCAAGTCCTGCACGGCGCGGGCGCGATCGCCCTCCCCGGGCACGACGACACCCGAGATGGCCAGGTCCCCGGTGGTCAGCACGTCGGCGCGCAGCCAGCGGGGCAGCGGATCCAGCACCGGCGCCGGGCCCGACCACGAGAACCGCCGCATGGTGCCGGCGGGCAGCACCGCGACCGTCCGCGGATCGGAGTTGATCGCCGCCGCCACGGCGGCCCACCCGGGCGGGTAGCGCACCGGCGAGACCTTGCCCCACACGCCCCACGCCAGGTCCGGCAGGGTCAGGATCAGCGCGAGGCAGCAGACCAGAGCCGCCACCCAAGGCCGTAACCACCGCCGCAGCGTCACCACGGCGCCGGCACCCGCCAGCGAGTACCCCGGCACCGCCAGCGCCACCCACTTCTGCCCATCGCGCAGCACACCGAAGCCGGGCGCGGCCTCCACCAGCGCCCGCAGCGCGTGCAGGCCCGGGCCCGTCGCCAAAACGGCAGGAACCACCACCGACACCGCGGCCAGGATCAACAGCGGCACCACCGCGCGCCGGCGCGCCACCACCGGCAGCCCGACCGCCACGATCCCCAGCAGCACCACGGCCGACGACACCGCGAAAAGCGTTGTCCGCGAGGCCGGTACCGCCTCGCCGTTCCAGATGCCGCCGAGGCTGGCCAGGCTGGCCAGGGTGCCCAGGCCGGGCTCGGCCCGCGGCGCGAACGCGTCCACCCCGAGCGCGGCGTTGGGCGTCAGCGACGAGCCCGCCGCCGCCGCGGTCAGCCAGGGCGCCGCGGCCACCAGCGCGGCGCCCGACGCCACCGCGGCGCAGAGCCGGCGGGGGCGCCCCGCACCCGGCACGGCAACGCAGACCAGCGCCACCGTCGCGGCCAGCAACAGGCCGGTGGGGGTCAGCCCGGCCAGCGCCACCCAGAACGCCAGGCCGAACACGACGGACCAGCCGGCGTCGTCAGCCGTCCGCAACCGCAGCATCGCCGCCGCGACCCAGGGCAGGCAGCCGCAGCCGACCAGCAGGCTCCAGTGGCCCTGCAGAAGCCGTTCGGCCACATAGGGATTCCAGATCGCCAGCGTGCCGGCGACGAACTCGCCGGGTGCGCCCGCGCAGGGCAGCGCCGCGGCGACCAGCCGGGCCGCGCCCCAGCCCGAGAGCCACAACCCCGCCACGAGCAGCGCTTTCACCACGACGCCGCCGTCGACCAGGTGCGAGGCCACCGCCACCGCGAAGTCCTGGGGCGTCGCGCGCGGCGCCGCCGTCAGCCCCAGGGCGGTGTCGGACAGATACGACCGCGGCGTCGACACCGCATCGCGCAGGAGCAGGTACCCGGGCGCCAGGAGCGGCCCGACCACCAGGAGCGCCAGCAACAGCGCGTACCCCGGCCGGGTCCAGCGCATCCGAGGAATCTAGGCCCGTTCGGGCGGGCCGGGGGCTTCGGGCGGTCCGGCGTCGGGCGGCCGCGGCTCGGGTGGCTCATCCGACTCCGGGGCCGGCGGGTCCGAACCGGGCGGCGACACCGGATCCCCGGCCGGTCGCTGGGTGGGCAGCTTCTCGGTCTCGGCCTCGGCGCCGGGCACCGGTTCCGCGAGGCCGGTGCGGCCGAAGAACTCCTGATCGGACCGGTCCAGGCCGGGGTCGGTCAGCGCGCTTTCGGTGCGCAGGCTGAAGGCGGCGAGCACGCCGCCGCCGATCAGCGCGATCAGGCCGACCGCGGTGAACGTGATCGGCAGCACCCGCGACCACAGCGCCAGCCGGTCGCGCTCATCCCGCGCGGCGTTGACCTGGGCTTCGACGGTGTCTTCGTTCGAGGTGACCTTGTAATCGGCCAGCGTCAGCTCCGGCTTGAGCGGATCCCGGGCGAAGTAGTGATTGGCGTGCTCGGTCTCCTTGACGATGGTGCCGGACACCGGGTCCACCCAGAAGGTCCGCTGCGCCGCGTAGAAGCGGGTCATGGTGATCTGTTCGTTGGGATCGCCGCCCTGAACGCCCCACATCGCCGCCGAGGCGGTGAACTTGGAGTCCGTCGTCTGGTCGGCGTACAGCGTCGGGTACGCCACCGGAGCCACCAGCTTGCCGTCGGCGTTGTAGCCGACGTTCTGCGTGAACTTGTAGGTGGTCAGCCCGTTGACGTCTTCCTGGCTGTCGTAATTGACGTCGAACTGCTTCTGCGCGATCGGATCGAAGTAGGGGTACGTCTTCTTCTCGGTGTGGAACGGGAAGCGGTAAGACAACCCCTCGTGGCGGAGCGGCATCGCGGTGGGCGGGCTCTCGTCATTGACAGTGCGCGGCTTCTGCACGGAGCCGCCGGGGTGGGTGTCGTCGGAGACGGCCATCGCGGTCTTGCGGTTGAGCGTGACGGTGTCGACGATCGCCAGCAACAGCCCGCTGTCCTTCTGCTTGTCGGTGCGCCGGACCGAGGTGCCGACCTGCAGCGTGACGACGTCGGCGTTCGCCGGGTTTTCGACGCTGACCTGCTGCTGGGACACCAGCGGCACGTTTTGGTTGACGACGAGGTGGTCACCGGACAGCGAGGCGGAGTCGAGCGCGGTTCCGTTACCGTTGCTGATCAACGTGGCGTCGATGTCCAGCGGGATCTTGGTGATCCTGCTGCTGGTGTACGTCGACAGCAGCAGCGCCGCGATCAGGAGGGCAGCCCCGAGTCCGATGATCGCGCATGCGGCGTATCGCAACATGACTGCTCGGTTCACGTTGCCGTGCCCTCCTCATCGATCCCTCGTGGTCGCTGATGATCCCCGCGTGGCAAACCCGTTCGACCCTAACAGCAGAATTTAAGGCCCCGGCTTACCGACCCTTGCAGCCCGCGCCGGGTACCCGATTCGTCCGGTCGGGCACACTTGTGACCGTGACCGAGGGCCAGCAGGTGGGAGGGATCCGCAGTTTCCTGCCCGCCGTGGAGGGCATGCGCGCGTGCGCGGCGATGGGCGTCGTCGTCACGCACGTCGCCTTCCAGACGGGACACTCCACCGGCGCCACCGGCCGGCTGTTCGGCCGCTTCGACCTCGCCGTGGCGGTGTTCTTCGCGTTGTCGGGGTTCCTGTTGTGGCGCGGGCACGCCGCGGCGGCAAGGGGTTTGGCACCGCGTCCCCGCACCGGCCACTACCTGCGGTCGAGGGCGGTCCGCATCATGCCGGCCTATGTGGTGGCGGTCGCGGTGATCCTGACCTTGCTGCCCGACTCCAATCACGCCAGCCTGACGGTGTGGTTGGCCAACCTGACGCTCACCCAGATCTATGTGCCGCTCACCCTGACCGGTGGCCTGACGCAGATGTGGAGCCTTTCCGTCGAGGTCAGCTTCTACCTGGCGTTGCCCGTTCTGGCGCTGCTGGCCCGTCGTCTCCCGGTGGCGGCCCGGCTGCCGGCGATCGCGGCCCTGGCGATGCTCAGCCTCGCCTGGGCCTGGGTGCCCACTTTTTTGACGGACGCCAGCACCTGGAACAACCCGCTGGACTGGCCCCCGGCGTTTTTCTCCTGGTTCGCCGCGGGCATGTTGCTGGCGGAATGGGTCCACAGCGGAATCGGGTTGCCGCACCGCCTGGCGCGCAAGCGCGTGCTGATGGCCGTGATCGCGGTGGCGGCCTACCTGGTCGCGGCCTCACCGCTGGCGGGGCCCGCGGGCCTGGCCGTCGGCAGCGCCGCGCAATTCGCGGTCAAGACGGCGATGGGCTCCCTGGTGGCCTTCGCGCTGGTCGCCCCGCTGGTGCTGGACCGGCCGGGCACCCCACACCGGGTGCTGGGCAGCACGACCATGGTGACCTTGGGGCGCTGGTCCTACGGCCTGTTCATCTGGCACCTGGCCGCGCTGGACATGGTGTTCCCGGTCCTGGGGACGTTCGCGTTCAGCGGCGGGATGCCCTCGGTGCTGGCGTTGACGCTGATCTTCGGCTGGGCGATCGCCGCGGTCAGCTACGGCCTGGTCGAGTCGCCCTGCCGCGAGGCGCTGCGCCGCTGGGAGAAGCGGCACCGACCCGTCGAGACAGCTCAGGTCACAGACGCTGAGGCGGACGCAATCGCGCCATGACCTCCTCGCGCACCGCGGATCGCCGCGCCTTGCCGGCGTCGTCGCGCAGCGGAGTGTCGACGAACTCGATGGTGTGCGGCACTTTGTGCGACGAGATCCGTTCGCGCAGAAAGCTTTTCACGCCTTCGTTGTCCAGCGTGGATCCGTCGGCGGCATGCACCAGGGCGTACGGCACCTGACCCAGGTCCCCGGCGTTCGGGTCGGGTACGCCGACGACGAGGCAGGACAGCACCTCCGGGTGCGCCGACAGCGCGTTCTCGATCTCGGCAGGATAGACGTTGCGGCCTCCGACGGTGAACATGTCGACCCGGCGGTCCGACAGGTAGAGGAAGCCGTCTTCATCGAAATAGCCGAGGTCGCCCAGCGAGTCCCAGCCGTCGCGCGTCTTGGCGGTGACCCCGATGTAGCGGTAGGTCGGCGCGCTGCCCGGGGCGGGGCGCATGTAGATCTCGCCGACGACCCCGGGCGGGCAGGGATTGCCGTCGTCGTCGATCACCCTCATCTCCCCGGCGACCACCACCCCGACCGAGCCGCGGTGGGTCAGCCACTGGTCGCCGCGGATGAACGTAAGCGCCTGTAATTCGGTGCCGCCGTACAGTTCCCAGACGACCTCGGGGCCCAGCAGCTCGATCCACGCCTCCTTGATGGCCGGCGGGCAGGGCGCCCCCATGTGCCAGAAGCGTCGGAGCGACGACAGGTCGTAGGATCCGGGATCCGCGTGGTAGACCGGCAGCGACCGCTGCATGATCGTCGGGACCGTCGTCAGGAACGTGACGCGATGGTCGGTGATCAACTGCAGGAAACGCTGGGGGTCGAACCGGCTCATCAGCACCAGGTGGTGGCGCATCAGCAAGGCGAGCGTCGCGGTGGTGAAGCCGGTGTTGTGGGACAGCGGAATCGGCACCAGGGTGGTGTCGCCCTCCTGCGCGCCCAGCGGATACCCGATGGCGGCCGGTATCCGGCTTCCAAAGTGGGGGCCGCCGGACTCGATGAGCTTGGGCCGCCCGGTGCTGCCGCCCGACCCCATCGCCTTCCACACCGGCGAGACCGCTTCGGGTAACTCGGCGTCGGACAATGCCGGATCCGGAGCGAATCCCGCTGGGAAGCTGCGTATTTCGGCATGTTCGCGGCCCACCAGCAGCGCGGGCGGCCGCAACGCCAGCAGCCCCTGCAACTCCGCGTCGGGCAGCCGCGCCGACAACGGCTGGGGCACCGCGCCCAGCTTCCAGCACGCCACCGCGGCCTGAATCCACTCGATCGAGTTGGGCAGCACCATGGTCACGTAGTCGCCGACGCCCACGCCGCGCTCGGCGTACGCCCGGGCCAACCGGTTCGTCGACCGGTCGAGTTCGGCGCGGGTGAGGGTCAATCCGTCGCAGGTGACCGCCGGCTCGTCGGGGGCCAGCCGGGCAAGGCGCGAAATCTGGGTCCCGATCGGCGGGACCGGCTCGCTCTGGGTCATTTAGTAGGCGCCCGTCCGCTCGAAGATGCGCCGCGGGTTGTCGACCAGCATGGTGTGCAGCTGCTCGTCGGTGACGCCGCGTTGTTTGAGGGCCGGGATCACGTCGTTGTGGATGTGCAGGTAATGCCAATTCGGCGCCATCTGGGGTACCAGGGCTTCGGGCAGCGCGTCGAAATAGCAGTTTGCGTCGTGCGAGAGCACCATCTTGCCGGCGTGCCCACGCTCGCACATCGTGGCCACGATGTTGACCCGGTCCTCGAACGGCAGGATCACGTCGATGCCGAACCGGTCCATGCCGAGGTAGGAGCCGGCGGCGATGAGCTCCTCGAGGTAGCCGACGTCGGTGCTGTCGCCGGAATGCCCGATGACCACCCGGCTCAGGTCGACGCCCTCCTCCTCGAAGATGCGTTGCTGCTCGAGTCCGCGGCGCAGCCCGGCGTGGGTGTGCGTGGAGATCGGCACCCCGGTGCGCTTGTGCGCCTGGGCGACGGCGCGCAGCACCCGTTCGACGCCCGGCGTGATGCCGGGTTCGTCGGTGGCGCATTTGAGGATGCCCGCCTTGATGCCGGTGTCGGCGATGCCCTGCTCGATGTCGCGGACGAACATCTCGGTCATGATCTCGGGGCCGTCCAGCAACCCTCCCGGGCCCTCGTAATGGAACCGGAACGGCACGTCGTTGTAGGTGTAAAGCCCGGTCGCCACAACGATATTCAGTTCGGTGGCCGCCGCCACGCGCGCGATGCGCGGAATGTAGCGGCCCAGCCCGATCACGGTGAGGTCGACGATGGTGTCCACCCCGCGGGACTTCAGCTCGTTGAGCCGGTTGACGGCGTCGGCCACTCGCCGTTCCTCGTCGCCCCACGCTTCCGGATAGTTCAGCGCGATTTCGGTCGTCATGATGAACACGTGCTCGTGCATGAGAGTCACGCCGAGATCGGCGGTGTCGATGGGGCCGCGGGCGGTATTGAGTTCTGACACGGGACTGACTCTAGGTCGACTCGGCGCCCGAACAACAGGGCCCGACAGTTTTGTCCGGTGCGTTCCGGCGGCGGCGCCGTTGCAGTACCGTCCACGCCATGTTGCTCAATCCCAACCACCTGCAACGCCGCTACCCGGACCGCCGCTCGAGCGAGATCATGGCCGCGACGGTCGACTTCTTCGAGTCGCGGGGCAAGGCGCGGCTGAAGTCCGACGACCACAACCGCGTCTGGTACGCCGACTTTCTCGACCACATCGGGCGGGAGCGCATCTTCGCCTCGCTGCTGACGCCGGCGGAGTACGGTGCGGACGATTGCCGCTGGGACACCTACCGGATCAGCGAGTTCGCCGAGATCGTGGGCTTCTACGGGCTCAGCTACTGGTACCCCTTCCAGGTGACGGCGCTGGGCCTGGGCCCGATCTGGATGAGCGACAACGAGGACGCCAAGCGCAAGGCCGCCGCCCAGCTGGAACAGGGCGAGGTGTTCGCCTTCGGGCTGTCGGAGCAGACGCACGGCGCCGACGTCTACCAGACCGACATGATCCTGACGCCCAGCGAAGGCGGATGGACGGCTAATGGGGAGAAGTACTACATCGGCAACGCCAACGTGGCCCGGATGGTGTCGACCTTCGGCAAGATCGCCGGCACGGACGAGTACGTCTTCTTCGCCGCCGACTCCCGGCACGATCGATACGAGCTGATCAAGAACGTGGTCAACTCGCAGAACTTCGTCGCCAACTACGCGCTGCGCGGCTACCCCGTCACCGAGGCCGACATGTTGCACCGCGGCCCCGGCGCCTTCCACGCCGCGCTCAACACCGTCAACGTCTGCAAGTACAACCTGGGCTGGGGCGCCATCGGGATGTGCACCCACGCCATGTACGAGGCCGTCACGCACGCCGCCAACCGTCACCTCTACGGGACCGTCGTGACCGACTTCTCCCACGTGCGGCGGCTGCTCACCGACGCCTACGTGCGCCTGATCGCAATGAAGCTGGTCGCCACCCGCGCCTGCGACTACATGCGCAGCGCCTCGGCGGACGACCGCCGCTACCTGCTCTACAGCCCGCTCACCAAGGCCAAGATCACCAGCGAGGGCGAGCGCGTCGTCACCGCGTTGTGGGATGTCATCGCCGCCAAGGGAGTTGAGAAGGACACCTTCTTCGAGGCCGTCACCCGCGAGATCGGCCTGCTGCCCCGCCTGGAAGGCACCGTGCACATCAACATCGGGCTGCTCGGCAAGTTCATGCCCAACTTCCTGTTCGCCCCGAGCGCCGAACTGCCCGTGATCGCACGCCGCGACGACGCCGCCGACGACACATTCCTGTTCGCCCAGGGGCCCACCGGGGGCCTGGGCAAGGTGCGGTTCGCGGACTGGCGCGCGCCGTTCGAGAGCTTCGCCCACCTGCCCAACGTCGCGCTGCTGCGCGAGCAGGTCGACGTGCTCACCGAGATGCTGGCCGGCGCCACCCCGGATGCCTTGCAGCAGAAGGACATTGACTTCGCCTTCGCCGTGGGCCAGCTGTTCGCGACGGTGCCCTACGCGCAGCTCATCCTGGAGGAGACTGCGTTCTCCGGGGTGGACGACGGGTTGATCGACGAGATCTTCGCGGTGCTGGTGCGGGACTTCAACGGCTACGCCGTCGAACTGAGCGACAAGCCCGCGACGACGGATTACCAGGCCCGTTTCGCGATGCGCATGCTCCGGCGCCCAGTACACGACCCCGCGCGCTACGACCAGATCTGGAAGGAACACGTGCTGCCGATCAACGGCGCCTACGCGATGCGGCCCTGATTGCCTCGGCGAGTGGCCCCGGCAACCCCGGCCGACCGCCCGGGACCATGTGCTGACCTTCAAACGTGGTAGCAAACCCTTGACTGTGACGTGGCTCACCGTAGAATGACCAGTGGTCATCGACGTTAGGGGGCAGCCATGCCGACGGTGACATGGGCGCGCGTCGACCCCGCCCGGCGCGCCGCGGTGATAGAGGCTGCGGAGTCGGAGTTCGGCGCGCACGGATTCTCCGGCGGCAGCTTGAACGTCATCGCACGGCGCGCCGGCGTCGCCAAGGGCAGCCTGTTCCAGTACTTCGCCGACAAGCGTGACCTGTACGCGTTCATCGCCGACATCGGCAGCCAGCGGGTGCGCGCCTACATGGAGGACCTGATCCGCCGGCTCGACCCGACCCGCCCGTTCTTCGACTTCCTCACCGACCTGCTCGATGCCTGGGTGGCCTACTTCGCCGAGCATCCGCGCGAACGCGCCCTGCACGCCGCGGCGACGCTGGAGGTCGACACCGATGCCCGCATCAGCGTGCGCAGCGTCATCCACCGCCACTACCTGGAGGTGCTGCGCCCGCTCGTCCGCGACGCCCGGGCCCGGGGCGACCTGCGCGCCGACGGCGACACCGACGCACTGTTGTCGCTGCTGCTGCTGATCTTCCCCCACCTGGCGCTGGCCCCGTACATGCGCGGCCTGGATCCCATTCTCGGTCTCGACGAGCCGAGCCCCGAGCAGCCCGCGCTGGCCGTGCGCAGGCTCGTCGCGGTGCTCGCGGCCGCGTTCTCCCCGCACGCCGTCACAATCAAGGAGGTCACATGACACGTTCACATTCGGGTTCGCTCGTTGCGGGCGGCCTCAACTGGGAAAGCCTGCCGCTCAAGCTCTTCGCCGGTGGCAACGCAAAGTTCTGGGATCCCGCCGACATCGACTTCTCCCGCGACCGCGCGGACTGGGAACAGCTCTCGGACGTCGAGCGCCACTTCGCCACCCGGCTGTGCGCCGAGTTCATCGCCGGCGAGGAGGCGGTGACCGAGGACATCCAGCCGTTCATGGCGGCCATGCGGGCCGAGGGCCGCCTCGGCGACGAGATGTATCTGACGCAGTTCGCGTTCGAGGAGGCCAAGCACACGCAGGTGTTCCGGATGTGGCTGGACGCGGTCGGGATCACCGGCGACCTGCACGGCTTCCTCGAGCCACTGACGGCCTACCGGCAGATCTTCTACCAGGAGCTGCCGGACTGCCTCAACGCGTTGTCGACCGATCCGTCGCCGGCCGCGCAGGTCCGGGCGGCCGTGACCTACAACCACATCGTCGAGGGCATGCTCGCGCTGACTGGCTATTACATCTGGCACAAGATCTGCGTGGACCGCGACATCCTCCCCGGCATGCAGGAGCTGATCCGGCGCATCAGCGACGACGAGCGGCGACACATGGCGTGGGGCACCTTCACCTGCCGGCGCCACGTCGCCGCCGATGACGCCAACTGGACGGTGTTCGAGACCCGCATGAACGAGCTCCTCCCGTTGGCGTTGGAGGCCGTGCAGCAGAGCTTCGCCTTGTACGACCCGATGCCGTTCGGGATCACCGAGGACGAGTTGATGCAGTACAGCGCCGACAAGGGGATGCGGCGGTTCGGCACGATCTCCAGCGCCCGCGGGCGGCCCGTCGGCGAAATCGACCTCGACTACTCGCCGCTGGTGCTCGAGGACACCTTCGCCGACGAGGACGAGAAGGTATTGGCGGGCAGCCACTAAGGCCGCGCAGAGAAGCCGGGCGGCTACTCGACCTTCGTGCCGCCGCCGGAGTCCCCGGTTTCCGCCGAGCCCACCCACACGGTCTTGGCGTTGCAGAACTCGCGGATCCCGAGGCCCGCGAGTTCGCGGCCGTACCCGGATCGCTTGACGCCGCCGAACGGCAGCTCAGGGTAGGACACCGTCATCCCGTTGATGAAGACCTGGCCCGCCTCGATGTCGTCGATAAAGCGCTGCTGCTCGGCCTCGTTGCGGGTCCAGGCGTTGGAGCCCAGGCCGAAAGTCGTGGCGTTGGCGATCTCGATGGCCTCGTCGATGTCGGCGGCGCGATAGATCGAGGCCACCGGGCCGAACACCTCCTCGGTGTACAGCGCCATGTCCTTGGTGATGTCGGTGACGACCGTCGGCGAGTAGAACCAGCCGGGCCGGTCCAAAGCCTTGCCGCCGCAACGGATCACCGCGCCGGCGGCGGCCGCGTCGTCGACCTGCTTGGCCACGTCGTCGCGGCCCGACTCGGTGGCCAGCGGGCCGACGTCGGTATCCGGGTCGGTCGGATCCCCGACCCGCAACGCCTGCACCCGATCGACGAACTTCTCGACGAACTCGTCATAGACGTCGGCGTGGGCGATGAACCGCTTGGCGGCGATGCAGGACTGGCCGTTGTTCTGCACCCGGGCGGTGACGGCCGTCTTGACCGCCTCGTCCAGGTCGGCCGACGGCATCACGATGAACGGGTCGCTGCCGCCGAGCTCCAGCACCGAGGGCTTGATCTCGTCGCCGGCGATGGCGCCGACCGATTGGCCGGCCGGCTCGCTGCCGGTGAGGGTGACCGCCGCGACGCGGGCATCGCGCAGGATCTTCTCCACCGCACTGGACGGGACGAGCAGCGTCTGGAAGCAGCCCTCCGGGAAGCCGCCGCGGGCGATGACGTCGGCCAGATACAGCGCGCACTGCGGCACGTTCGACGCGTGCTTGAGAATGCCGACGTTGCCCGCCATCAGCGCCGGCGCGGCGAACCGGACGGCCTGCCACAGCGGGAAGTTCCAGGGCATCACGGCCAGCACCACGCCCAGTGGTTGGTAACGGGTGTAGGCCTGCGTGGCGCCCACCTTTCCCGCGTCGGCCAGCTCGTCGGCCAGCAGCTGCTCGGCGTTCTCGGCGTAATAGCGAAAACCCTTGGCGCACTTCAGCGCTTCGGCCTTGGCCGAAGCCAGCGTCTTACCCATCTCCAGGGTCATCATCGAGGCGACGTCGTCAGCCTCCTTCTCCAGCAGATCGGCGGTTGCGTTTGCCCATTGGGCGCGCTGGGCAAAGGTGGTGTTATGGCGGTAGTCCTGGAAGCGGGCGTACGCCCGGGCGATCGCCGCGTCGACTTCTTCGTCGGTTGCCGGGGTGAAGGTCTTTACTGTCTCGCCGGTAGCCGGGTTGATCGTGGCGATGGGCACGCTGACATCCTTCGCTTTGGGGGTTGATGAAAGGTCCAACACCTAGCCTGCCACTATCGTTCCCTCAAAGGAGGTGCCGGATGAGCAAAGCCGCCGAGTTGATGGTCAAGTGCCTGGAAAACGAGGGGGTTTACGTCGTTTTCGGGCTGCCGGGGGAGGAGAACATCCGCTTCGTGCAGGCGCTGGCGTCGTCGGACATCCGCTACGTCCTGACCCGCCATGAGCAGGCCGCCGCGTTCATGGCAGAGATGTACGGGCGGGTCACCGGGCGGGCGGCGGTGGTGTCGAGCACCCTGGGGCCGGGCGCGATCAACATGCAACTCGGCGTCGCCGACGCCACCACCAACAGCACGCCCTTGGTCGCCATCTCCGCGCAGGTGGGCCACGACCGGGAGTACAAGGAGTCGCACCAGTACGTCGATCTGGTATCGATGTTCGCGCCCATCACGCGGTGGGCCGCTGGGGTCCCCACCGCGCGCGCCATCCCCGAGATGTTCCGCAAGGCGTTCAAGGTCGCCGAGACCGAACGCCCGGCCGCGGTCTATCTCGCGGTGCCGGAGCACATCGACGCCGACGAGACCGACTACGAACTGACGCCGTTGCCGCGCAACGTCGTCCGCCCCGATGCGCCCGCACCCGGTCAGGTGGAACGCGCGGTCGACATCCTGCGCAAGGCGAAGCGGCCGGTGGTGCTGGCCGGGCACGGCGCCGCCCGCGCCGACGCCACCAAGGCCCTGGTCCGCTTCTCCGAGGAGCTCGGCATACCGGTGGCCAACACCTTCCACGGCAAGGGCGTGATGCCCGACGACCATCCCAATAGCATCGGGACCCTCGGGTTCATGCGGCACGACTACGTCAACTTCGGCTTCGACAACGCCGACGTGGTCATCGCCGTAGGCTACGAGCTGCAGGAGTTCGACCCCGTCCGGATCAATCCGCAGGCCGACAAGAAGATCATCCACATCCATCGTTTCCCCGCCGAGGTCGACGCGCACTACTCGGTCGACGTCGGGATCATCGGCGACATCAGCTCCTCGCTCAACGCGCTGACGGACGCGCTGGACGGCCACGCCTACGAAGCCGATCCAGAGGTTCCCGGCCACGGCCTGCTGGCCGAGGAATTCGCTCGGGGACAACAGGATTCGCGCTACCCCCTGGCGCCGGCCCGGGTGGTCGCCGACACCCGCGAGGCGTTGGGCCGCAGCGACGTCGTGCTCGTCGACACCGGCGCCACCAAGATGTGGATGGCCCGCCTCTACCCGACCTACGAGCGGAACACCTGCCTGATCTCGAACGGCTTGTCCACCATGGCTTTCGCGCTACCGGGGGCCCTCGGCGTCAAGCTGGCCCGGCCTGAGGCCAAGGTGCTGGCCGTCGTCGGCGACGGCGCGTTCCTGATGAACTCCCAGGAAATCGAGACCGCCGTCCGGGAGCGGATCCCCCTGGTGGTGCTGATTTGGGAGGACGGTGGTTACGGCCTCATCGAATGGAAGATGGACCTCGAACTGGGCGAGCACTATTACGTGAAGTTCGGCAATCCCGACATCGTGATGTACGCGGAAAGCTTCGGAGCCAAGGGATATCGGATCAACAGCGCCGAGGAGCTGTTGCCGACGCTGCGGGCGGCACTCGACGACGACGGGGTGTCGCTGATCTGCTGCCCGGTCGACTATTCGGAGAACCTGCGGCTGACCGACCGGCTCGGCGAGCTGGACGAGACGCTGTAGCTGAGACGCCGCCGGTTATCCACAGGGCGGCGGTGGCGGTTTGTCACCCCAACGGTTATACTCGAACACATGTTCGAAGAAGTCCGTGCCCGGTTCGACGAGATGATCGAGCGGCACTACCCGTCGAAGACCGGCGAGTCGGCGGCGCTGCTGGACGAGATCGGAGCGGCGGCGCGCGCGGAGAATCGGTCGGCGGCGGCGCAGCTTTCGGCGATCGGGCGGTTGTTCGGGTATCGGCTGTCGCGGTGTTCAGAGACCGAGGACTGGGCGATCGACACGATGGAGGCGGTCGCGGCTGAGGTGGCCGCGCAGTTGCGGATCAGCCAAGGGCTGGCGGCCAGCCGGGTGCGCTACGCCCGCGCGCTGCGCGAACGCCTGCCCAAGGTGGGCGAGGTGTTCAAGGCTGGGGACATCGACTACCGGATGTTTCAGACGCTGGTGTTTCGCACCGATCTGATCGTCGATCCCGACGTGCTGGCATCGGTGGATGCGACGTTGGCGGTCAATGTGGTGGTCTGGCCGTCGCTGAGCCGGGGGCGGCTGGCCGCGCAGGTGGACAAGATCGTCGCTAAGGCCGATGTGGATGCGGTGCGCCGGCGCACCAAGTCCCAGGGGGATCGTGACGTGTGGATCGGGCCGGACCACGACGGGGTGGCCGAGATCAGCGGCAGCCTGCTGTCCCCGGACGCGCATGCGTTGGAGCAGCGGTTGACTGCGCTGGCCGCCACGGTGTGTCCGCATGATCCGCGTACCCGCGAGCAGCGCCGCGCTGATGCGCTGGGGGCGCTGGCCGCTGGGGCGGATCGACTGGGCTGCCGCTGCGGGCGCGGTGATTGCGCGGCCGGCAAGCGGCCGGCGGCTTCGCCGGTGGTGATCCATGTGATCGCCGAACAGGCCACCCTCGACGGCCGCAGCGCGGCACCGGCGTCGGAGGTCGCCGCCGACGGGATCATCACGCCGGAACTGCTCACCGAGCTAGCCAAATCGGCCAAGCTGGTGCCGCTGATCCATCCCGGTGACGCCGCACCCGAGAACGGTTACGTGCCCTCGAAGGCGTTGGCCGATTTCGTGCGGTGTCGGGATTTGACGTGTCGCTGGCCCGGCTGCGACCAGCCCGCGGTGGGCTGCGACATCGACCACACGATCCCCTACAGCCAGGGTGGGCGCACCCACGCAGCCAACCTCAAGTGTTATTGCCGTACTCACAGTCGGCTAGCTGGAGAATACTTTAAGGGGGTAGGGTGTGCTACCAGGTGGGGAGGCATCCCGCCCCCCCGCCACGAGAGGACACCTACGACATGACCGCCAAGACCGCCGCCATCTACACCCGCATCAGCGCCGACCAGTCCGGCGAGGCGTTGGGCGTGACCCGTCAGGAGGAGGCGTGCCGCAAGCTGGCCGCCGCCCGCGGCTACGAGGTCGTGCAGGTCTACCCGGACAACGACGTGTCGGCGTTCAACGGGAAGGTCCGGCCGCATTTCGAGCGCCTGCTTGGTGACATGAAGATCGGCGCGTTCGATGTGCTGCTGTGCTGGCACCCTGACCGGCTGTATCGGTCGTTGCGGGACATGACCCGGGTTTTGGACGCCGCCAAGCTCGGCGGCAACATTGCGATCGACACCGTCAACGGCGGGACCATCGACCCCGGCACTGCGACCGGCGCGATGGTCGCGACCATCTTGGGCAGCGTCGCCATCCAGGAGAGCGCGCACAAGGGTGAGCGGCAGCGG
>NZ_DATJPU010000052.1:0-66569 GCF_035506235.1 Mycobacterium sp. | reverse complement strand
ACCTCCGCCGACGACATCGTTCTCGGCCGGCGACGAAAAGCACGCTCAGGCCCTGCATTCGCCGAATCTGGAAGCGGCGCTTGGCAGCTCGCGGGTCATGATCCTTGCCAGCCGTTCTGAGAAGGGGACGCCGTTCGCGGTGCCGCTGTGGTTCGTCACCCATCGGGGCCAGATCTATACGACGACCTCGGCGGCGTCCTGGACGGTGCGCAATGTCGTCACCTCGCCAGGGGTGGCCCTTTTGCTCGGCGGGGAGGACCGGGACTCCGACCGGCTCGTCGTGCGCGGATACGCACGAGCGGTGCGCGGCGCGCCGCCGCCCGCGGCGCTCGCCCGGATCGCTTGGCGCTACTACCTTCGACCGGAGTTCGCGGCGGTGGAGCTGAGCCACCTGAGGTTATGGGTGCTGCGGATGCGGTATTACCTGCAGTCGCGGGCCGCGTACATCGTGATCACGCCCCAGACGGCGACCGAATGCCGAGTACCGTGACGCGCTGGCAATGGGCGGTTCCGGTCGCCGGGCTGATCGTGTATGACGGCCTGGGTCGCCCCGCCCTGTTGGATTGGGGCGCCACCGCCGCCGAGCGGCAGATGCGGTTGCCGGGCGACGACATCGTCCGGGACGTCATGAGTCATCACACGCGGGCGGTGACCATCGATGCACCGCCGGCCGCGGTGTGGCCATGGCTGGTGCAGATTGGTGATCGCAGGGCGGGGTTCTACAGCTACGACTGGGTGGAGCGCTACCTGTTCCCCGGTACGGTGCACTACATCGAAGGGCGTCACTCGGCCACCCGAATTCACTCCGAACTGCAGCAGATTCAGATCGGTGACCGGATCGACACCGGGTCGGTCGGTTCCCTGCGGATCGGAAGCCCGGTGACGGTTCTCGAGCCCAACCATGCGCTGGTTATCGGCACCTGGGCGTTCGTCTTATCGCCGCTGCCCAAAGATCGCACCCGCCTGCTGGTTCGCGAGCGGGATGCCGGGTGGCTGCGGTTGCTGGCCCCGCGGCGCTCGGGAATGCTGCGCGCACTCGGCGCGATCGTCGACTACGCAGTCGGCGAACCGCTGCACTTCGCGATGGTTCGCAAGATGATGCTGGGGATCAAGCAACGCGCCGAGACGGCGCACCGGGATCGGTAGCCGGTGCCCACCGTCCTTGCGACAAAGGACCAGGGACCCTAGGACCGGGCGACGTTCGATTCGACAATCACAGCATGGCGGCCGTTGGCGCAGAACGCATGCTGATCGAATCGGCGCTCCCGGCGTTCGACGCCATGATCGCCGAGCACGTGGTCGTGGCCGCCGACGCGGCGACCACTTTTCAGGCAGCCAGGTCCCTGGACCTGCTCACCGTCCGCACGCCGTTGTTGTCGGCGTCGATGCGGATCCGGGCATTACCGGAGCGGCTACTCGGCAGAGCTGTCCCTCCGCCACCGCGACTGGTGATGAGCGAAGAAACGGAGCTACCCGGGTGGCTACCGCTTGGCGAACGACCAAATCGAGAGATTGCGTTCGGCGCGGTGGGAAAATTCTGGCGGCCGGTCATCGAATGGCGCGACGTAGCGCCGGCGGATTTCGTCGGCTTCTCCCAACCCGGTTGGGGAAAGGTCGCGGCGAACTTCTCGCTGGCGCCCTACGGTGCAAGCCACACGCTGCTCAGCTACCAATGCCGAACCGCCACAACCGATCCCGGTTCACACCGACGCTTCATGCGTTACTGGTGGCTCATCCGGCCATTCGTCGCGCACATCATGCGCGCGACGCTCGACGCGATAAAGGCCGACGCTGAGGCGGCGGCGGCGACGGCAAGGAGCCGGTGATGCGTGTTCTGGTGAGTTTCGGATCCAAGCGGGGCGGCACGGAGGGGTTGGCCACGATGATCGGCGACGCGCTGAGCGAGGCGGGCTGCGACGTGGTGGTGCGGCCGGCCAG
The DNA here is from genome assembly GCF_035506235.1 of Mycobacterium sp. Lineage (GTDB taxonomy): Bacteria > Actinomycetota > Actinomycetes > Mycobacteriales > Mycobacteriaceae > Mycobacterium. The sequence continues at coordinate 64,631 of NZ_DATJPU010000052.1, read as the reverse complement.
GCAAGCCGGTGAGCTGGGGGGTATAGACGCGGTAATCGTGGCGGGCGCGTTGTACGCCAACAGGTGGCACCGCGACGCGCGACGGTTCGTGCGCCGGAATGCCCCGGCGCTGCGCGAGTTGCCCGTCTGGCTGGTCAGCAGCGGCCCGCTCGACGATTCGGCCGAAAAGCGTGACATCCCGCCCACACCGCAGGTTGCGAAATTGCTGCACCGCGTGGGCGCCCGTGGCCACGTGACCTTCGGAGGCCGGCTCGAACCGGATGCGAAGGGCTTTCCCGCCGGCGCGATGGCCAAGAAAAGGGCGGGTGACTGGCGCAGTCCGGCGCACGTGCGGCGCTGGGTCACCGCCGTGGTCGACGAGCTGCGCCGGTCGACGATCACCCACCAGGCATAGGCATCCAAATCTCGCCGAGACATCCGAATAGCGCGTCGCAACTGCATAATCGTCAAGTGATGGAAGATCCCCGCGTGTACCGCCGTCTCGCGCTGCTCGAACAGCAGGTGCGCCTGTTATCGGAACGACTCGGGGTCCCGTGCCCGACATTCGGCAGCGACGCAGGAACCATCCCGGCCGGGCAGTTCGAGGGCGGCGTGCCCTCCGAAGTTGTCGCCCTTGCGCGCGCCGGGAACGCTATCGCCGCGATCAAGCTGTTCCGCGAGCTGACCGGAGCCGGCTTGCGCGAGGCGAAAGAGGTTGTCGATTCGCTGTGAAGCGATCGACCGGTAGGTGCTGCGCAACGACAATCGCAGTGTGATACTGAGCCGCATGAGCTTGCCGACGAAGTCGGTGCTCGCCGACGATGTGGAGATCGTCCGGCGCGTGCTCGCCCATATCGACGCCGGTACCACCGACGAGGGTGCGGCCTGGCGTGAGCCGGTCGAAAACTATTTGAGCGCAAGCCGGTTCGCCGAGGAATTCCGGTTGCTTCGTGCGATGCCGAGCGTCTTCGCTCCCTCGGCCGCGATCCCCTCGGCGGGCGACCACGTCGAGCGAATCGCGTTCGGCGTGCCCCTGTTCGCGGTGCGCGGGCACGATCGACGGGCCCGGGTGTTCCGCAACGCCTGCCGGCATCGCGGTTTCGCGCTGGTCGAGGGGGCCGGCTGCTCGCACGCGTTGGTGTGCCGCTACCACGGCTGGACATATCGTCTGGACGGTTCGCTCGCACACGTGCCCCACGCCGAGGGGTTCCCCGGCCTGGACACGTCGACCCGCGGTTTGGTCGAGGTCGAAAGCCATGAGGTGGACGGGCTCATCGTCATCGGCGCGCTCGACTCGGCGGACGCGGCCGCCCACAGCTGGGCCGGCGAGGCGATGACCTGGCTGGCCGACGGCACCCCGTGGCGGGACAAACTGCTGCCGGCCGCAAAGCTGGTGTATACCGAGTCCAGGCCGCGGGCGATGAACTGGAAGGTCCTCGTCGAACAGTTCCTTGAGGGCTATCACATCCGGTCGACCCACAAGGACACTTTCCTCCCGCTGCAATACGACGACCTCAACGTGGTCGAGGCCTTTGGACCGAATAGCCGTATCACGTTCCCCTACCGCAACATTGAACGGCTCCGTGACCGTCCGGAGGCCACCTGGTCGACGGATGCGCGGGTGACATACGTGTATCACCTGTTCCCGAACGTGATGTTGGCGACGTTCCCCGACCTGGTGCTCGTGATCGTGATCGACCCGGTCGACGTCGACCACTGCACGGTCAGCATCTATTCGATGGCCAAAGCTGAAATCGCGCCGCCGGGATCGGCGGACTCTCCGGCCAACGCCGCGGGTACCCTCGTCGCGCGGGGCGCGGTGGAGGACAACGAGATGTCGATGGGTGTGCAGCGCGGACTACATTCTGGCGCAAACGAATTCGTCGAGTTCGGCCGTCACGAGAGCGCGATCGGGCATTTCCACGCCACGCTGGGCGAGTGCCTGGCCCGGATGGCGGCCGCTACGGCGTCTTGAGGAAGACGTCGTTGAGGGTGACGGTGCGCAGGTTTCGATCGCGGATGATCTCGACGAGTTGCGGGTAGACGTGGGTCACCGGCAGGTGATTGAGGTGGCCGATGACGATGGACTGCGGGGTGAAGTACTGATCGGCCATCTTCACGATGTAGTCCTCGGTGATCAGCGTGGAATCCGACAGCGAACCCGACCATAGTGTCGGGACGGTGTAGCCGAGGTCGGCGGCCACCGCGTCGACGGCGGCGTTGCGCTTCGCGTACGGGGGACGCCAGTACGGTTTGGCGCCGATGCCGTACGTCTTCTTGAGGAATTCGTCGTTGCGGGTGAGCTGCTGGGCGACCTGGTCTTTCGACAGGGTGGTCAGATCCGGGTGCGACCAGGTGTGGTTGCCCAGCTGGATCTGCCCGGAGTCGACCAGCGGCCGCAGCATCTGCAAATTCTCGGTCCAGGACTCGTAGATGCCGTTGACGAAGAAAGTCAGCCGCACGCCGGTGTCTTCGGCGAATTGCGTGTAGGCGCGCACCACTTCGCTGTTGACGCCGTCGTCGACCGTCAGCGCCAGCAGGTCACCCTCGCCGGGGATCTTGGTCAGCGCACCGCCACCGGGCAGCGGGATGCGCGCGCTGAGCGGAGGGGGCGGTAGCAGCGCCGACGGCGCGGTCGGGCCCGAGGTTGCTGCCACGTTCGCCGGGGGGGCCTGGGCGAAGGTGCGGGGTTGCGGGTCGACCACCAGACGGGCCGCGCCCACGCCGGCGACGGTGGCCGCGGCCAGCGCCCCGAGGAAGCGGCGGCGGTTCAGCTCCGGTGCGCCGCGGCCCCGACCCGAGCCGCCGCCGAACGCGGTGTTGGCGGAGGCGCCGCGGTTCCTTGCAGGTCTTTTGCGATGCGATGTCGGCACACGCGACCCGGTACCCGGGATGCCCTCCCGGAAACCAGGCTTGCCAAACTCCGCCGCCACAGCAGCGAACGGTACCAGTGCCGGTTCGAGCATGCCGGGTTCGTTACAGGAGGGTCAGCTGTGAATTCAGACTCGAAAGGGTAACGGTCTTGCGCAGCTGGGATCAGTGCGCGGCCCCGCCGCCGCGCTGCGGCAACGGGACGGGCTCGACGCCCGGGGTCCCCAGCGTCCCCGCCAGCCACGGCAGCGACGCGGCGAACGCCTGGGCGGCGAACGGCCAGTCGTGCCTGCCGGGTTGGGTGACCACCGCGCAGCTGATCCCCTTCGCCGTCGCGGCGGCGCACAGCGAATTGGCGGCGGCGTCCTGCCCCTCCGGATTGGCGGCCGGGTCGGCGCTGGGCGCGGCGAGGTCGGGATCGGCTTCCTGGGCGACGGTGCGGGACCCGGACGGCGCGGGCACGTCGAACCATCCCGACAGCCCGGTGTAGTGACCGTGCCGGGCGATGACGGTGGCGGGGTCGAAGGCCGCCCACGCGTCGGTGTTGCCGCCGAACAGCCGGGCGATGGTCTGGTCCTTCGTACCGATGCTGGGGCTGCGGTCGCCGGCGATGTCGACGAATGCGCTGAACAGCTCGGGGTGCATGACGGCCAGGTCCACGGCGCAGGTGCCGCCCATCGACCATCCGGCGACGCCCCAGTTGGCCCGGTCGGCGCTGACGCCGAAGTTCGACACCACGAATGGCACGACGTCCTTGGTCAGGTGATCGGCGGCGTGACCGCGGCTGCCGTTGACGCACTCGGTGTCGTTGTCGAACGAACCGGTGGGGTCGACGAACACCAGCACCGGGGCGAACCCGTGATGGCCGGCGGCGAAGTCGTCGATCGCGGTGAACGCGCCCCCGGGGCGCAGCCAGTCGGCGGGCGTGTTGAACGCGGAGCTGATCATCATGACCGTCGGCAGCCGGGGCGGCGGGTTGCTGTTGAACCACGCCGGAGGCAGATACACCAGCTCCTGGCGGTGCGGGAAGTGCGACGCGCCGGCGCTGATCGTCACGGGGACGACGACGCCCTTGGCCGGCTTGGTTCCCTCGAGCTGCATTGCGGTGACCCTCAGCCGGTCGATCTGATCGGGCAGTGGCTGCGACGTCAGCTGATCCCACGCGGCGAGCACGGTGGGGAAATAGCCGACCCAGCCGTTGAGGGCGAGCGCCGCGCACAGCGCGCACAGCGGTACCGACACCACCGCCAGGGCGCGGCGCCACCAGCGGGCACCCGGCCATCCCAGCAGCAGCACCGCGGACGCGAGCCCGCTCAGCGCTATCCATAGCCACAGCGACACGGGGGCCGGGTCCCCGGCCACGCCGATCGACGTGATGTACCAATACGACAGCGCCGTGACCGCCACCGCGATCGCCAGCGCCACCAGCAGCGCCCAGCCGCGCCAACGCCGTCTGCGCCACCCGATCGCGCCGATGACCGCCAGCAGCGCCAGGGCCTGCGCCGCCGCCGGCAGCCAGCCGTGCAGCAGGGACCACTGTTCGACGAAATGGGGCAACGGTCGTGACCTTCGCTAAATCCGATCGTTCTGCGAATAACCCACCGGCCGCGGCTCGAGGAACGCGGTGGGCCCGCTCAACTATCCCACAGGATCGTCACGGATCGTGCTTACAAACGAGCTCAGCCGCAGGCTGTTGCCGACGACGAACACGCTGGAAAGCGCCATCGCGGCGCCTGCGAGCATCGGGTTGAGCAGGCCGAGCGCGGCCAACGGAATGGCGGCGAGGTTGTAGCCGAACGCCCAGAACAGGTTGGTCTTGATCGTGCGCAGCGTCCGCCGGGAGAGGCGGATCGCGTCCACCGCGGCGCGCAGGTCACCACGCACCAAGGTCAGGTCGGCGGCTTCGATCGCCGCGTCGGTGCCCGTCCCCATCGCGAGCCCCAGATCGGCCGACGCCAGGGCCGCGGCGTCGTTGACGCCGTCGCCGACCATGGCGACGACCTTGCCCTCGGATTGCAGCCGCTTGACGGCGGCGACCTTGCCGGCCGGCAGCACCCCGGAGAGGACGTGCGCGATGCCGACCTCGTCGGCGATGCGACCGGCGACGGTCTCGTTGTCCCCGGTCAGCAGCACCGGTGTCAGCCCCAGCCTTTTGAACTGCCGGATCGCTGCGGCGCTGGTGGGTTTGACGGTGTCGGCGACCACGAGGATCCCGCGCGCGCGACCGTCCCATCCGACGGCGACGGCGGTCTTGCCCTCGCGTTCGGCTCGGGCTGCCGCCGACGACAACTCCGCGTCGATGCGCTGGCCGCGCTCGGCCAGCAGGCTGTCCCGGCCGAGGACGACGGCGTGGCCGTCGACAACGCCGCATACGCCCCGGCCTCCGACGTTTGCGAAGTCCCGCGCGGCGGGCAGGGCGCCGAGTTCCGCCGCGGCGGCGCCGGCGATCGCCCGCGCGACGGGGTGCTCGGAGGCGTCCTCCACGGCTCCGGCATAGCGCAGCAGCGTTTCGCGGTCGGCGTGCGCGCCGGTGATCACGTCGGCGAGCGTCATTGTGCCGGTGGTGACGGTGCCCGTCTTGTCGAGGACGATGGTGTCGACCCTGCGCGTCGACTCCAGCACCTCGGGCCCCTTGATGAGCACGCCGAGCCGGGCCGCGCGGCCGCTGCCCACCAGCAAGGCGGTCGGCGTGGCCAGCCCGAGCGCGCACGGGCACGCGACGATCAGCACCGCCACCGCGGCCGTGAGCGCCGCGGTGATGGGGGAGCCGGCGGCCAGCCAGGCCGCGAGGGTGGCCGCAGCGACCACGATGACCACGGGGACGAACACCCCGGCGATGCGGTCGGCCAGCCGTTGCACCTCGGCCCTGCCCGATTGCGCGGTCTCGACGAGCCTGGCCATCTGCGCCACCTGGGTGTCGTCGCCGACGCGGGAGGCGCGCACGATCAGGCGGCCGCCGGCGTTCACGGTGCCGCCGGTGACGCGGTCGCCCTCGCCGACCTCGACGGGGACGGGCTCACCGGTGAGCATCGAGGCGTCCACTGCGGAGGAACCCGCGACGACGGTCCCGTCGGTGGCGATCTTCTCGCCCGGACGCACCACGAACTCGTCGCCGATGTCCAGCCGATCGACGGGGACGCGCGTCTCGGTGCCGTCCCGCACGACCGCGACGTCCTTGGCGCCGAGCTCAAGCAGGGCACGCAACGCGGCGCCCGCGCGCCGCTTGGAGCGCTTCTCGAAGTAGCGGCCGGCCAGGACGAACAGGGTCACGCCCGCGGCCACCTCGAGGTAGATGCTGCCCGCGCCAGTGGCGACGTGCGCGCGCGCGGCGGTCAGCTCGAAGCCGTGGCGGATGGCCGGCCGGCCGGCCGGCCCCAGGAAAAGCGCGTACAGCGACCACAGGAACGCCGACAGCGTCCCGACCGAGATCAGCGTGTCCATGGTGGCGGCGCCGTGCTTGAGGTTCGCCCACGCCGCGGCGTGGAACGGGCGGCCCGCCCACACGACGACCGGCGTGGCCAGCGCCACCGACGCCCATTGCCAGTAGCGGAACTCCCACGCCGGGATCATCGCCATGGCGATCACCGGGACGGCGAGAACGGCCGCGGCGATCAGGCGGATGCGCAGCGCCGCAAGCTCGCCGGTCGCTGCGGTTTCGGTCGTTTGGCAATCAGGTTCCCGCCGCGGCAGCGCCGCGGTGTAGCCGACCTTCTCTACTTCCGCGATCAGTGCCCGTGGGTCGTAGCCGGCCGGGACCGTCACGACGGCCCGTTCGGTTGCGTAGTTGACCTGCGCGTCGACCCCGTCGAGTTTGTTCAACCTCTTCTGGAGTCGCATCGCGCACGACGCGCAGGTCATCCCCGCGATGTCCAGCTCGATGTTGTTCACTGCGGTCGGTGCGGCGGGCTTCACGCGACCGGGACCGCCTCATAACCGGCCTCGTCGACCGCACCCAGCACGGCGTTCGCGTCGATGGCGACAGAACTTGCCACCACGAGCCTGCCCGTGCGCGCGTTCACGTCGACGCCGTCCACACCGGGAATCTGGCTGACCTCGGACCGGACGGCGGCCTCGCAGTGCCCGCAGCTCATCCCGGTCACCCGGTACTCCCTGGTCGCCATCGCGCTCCTTCCGGCTGATACCCCGGGGGGTACGTCGACACCCAACATTGCAGTCCTTCGGGTATTCCCGCGTCGGCGGGCCGTTACCGCGGGCGGCCGCCGATTCTGCGGAACCGGGTGAACGCGGGCAGCACCATTCTGCCTGGTCGGCTGGACGCACGCGCGCTCGGACCGGGCCCGCACCGCGATCAGACGTAGCCGACGCCGATATCGACCGACACCTGACTTGCGGTTACCAGCCTGGATTGGTCGGACGCCAGCCAGGCGACCGCGTCGGAGATGTCTTCGGGCTGGGCGATGCCGTCGGGCAACAGCGGTTTGTGCAGGCCCCTCAGGTGGGGGTAGGTGTCGGCGGCCGACCGAAGCGCCTCGCGCATCCGACCCGTGCCCATCGGGGTCGAGACCGCTCCCGGGTTCAAGCTGTTGACGCGGATGCTGTACCGGCCCAGTTCGGCGGCGAACGCGCGCGCCATCCCGACGACGGCATGTTTGCTGGCCGTGTAGTGGATCATGAACGACTGCATGTTGATGCCGGCCGCGGATCCGATGAGGATGATCGAGCCGCCCCGACCCCCGTCGATGATGTGGTGAGCGCCGGCCATCACGGTGTTCCAGGTGCCGATCACGTTGGTGTCGATGGTGTCGCGGAACGCCTGCGGCGTGATTTGATCCCAGGGCGCGGGGCTGCAGATGCCCGCGTTGGCGACGATGATGTCCAGGCGGCCCAGCTCGCCGACGGCCGCGTCGACGGCCGCTCGGAGCGCGTCGAGGTCACGGATGTCGACCGCCGAAGTGATGACCCTCCTGCCGTTGGCGCTGACCAGTCGCGCCGTCTCGGCGAGGTCGTCGGGTGTCGGTGAATCGTAGGGAACGCTGGGCGGCAACGGCCCCGCGATGTCGACCGCGATGACGTCCGCGCCTTCGGCGCTGAGCCGCACCGCGTGCGCCCGTCCCTGTCCGCGCGCGGCGCCGGTTATCAACGCCACCCTTCCCGAAATCGATTGGCTCACCGAACCCCTCCATGCTGAACGTCGTTTCTGAACAGTCGTAACAGTTCAACTCGGCGAAGCGTAGCGTCGACCTGGCGCCACCGGACGCCCGGAAGGAGACCAACATGACCGTCGAGGTTGTGGACGAGGGGCCCCGACAGGTGAGTCGGTCGGTCGAAGTGGACGCGCCGGCCGCGCAGTTGTACGCGATGGTTGCAGATCCCCGGCGCCACCACGAACTGGATGGATCGGGCACCGTCGGCGGCAACATCAAAGTTCCCGCGGATCTCGTTGTCGGCTCGAAGTTTTCGACACACATGAAGATGTACGGCGTGCCCTATCGCATCACCAGCACCGTGACCGCGCTCAAACCGGACGAATTGGTCGAATGGCGCCATCCCGTGGGGCACCGCTGGCGATGGGAGTTCGAGTCGCTCTCGCCGACCCGGACACGGGTCACCGAGACGTTCGACTACAGCCAGGCCGGTGCGGTCAAGAACGGGCTGAAGTACTACGAACGGATGGGTTTCCGGAAGGCCAACGCCGCGGGCATCGAGGCGACGCTGGCCAAGCTGCGCGACCGGTACGCGGCGCAGTAATTCGTCGCCGCCGCCGGGAAGCGATTGGGTGGCTGAACCCAATCGAGGTGTGGATCGTGGTCCGGGTGGAGTGACATCCCGTCGCCGCCCCGCCCCGCAGGAAGGACCCTCCGCCGATGATCGACCACGCCCTGGCCACCGCCGCGACACCCCATCGCCTCGCGCAGTCGCTTACCCGATCGGGGCAGCTGATCAGCCGATGCGGACTGGTGGTCGTGTTGGCCTGGATCGGGTTCGGCAAGTACGTGAAGATGGAATCCCGGGTGCTCATCGAACACAGCCCGCTGATGAGCTGGATCTACCACGTGGCCGGCGTCACCGTGGTCGCGCGCGGGCTGGGAACCATGGAAATCGTTGCCGCGCTTCTCATTGCGCTGCGCCCGGTATGGCCCCGCGCGTCGGCGGTTGGCAGCGCCCTGGCGGTGGTGCTCTTCATGGGTACGCTGAGCTTCTTGTTCACCACCCCGGGCGTGGTCTCGACGCACGCCGACGGCCTTCCCGTGTTGTCCGCGCTGCCGGGCCAATTCCTGCTCAAAGATCTCGTCTTGATCGGCGTTGCGCTGTGGACCCTCGGCGACTCGCTTGCGGCGCGAAAAGCGTTCCCCTGATCAGTTTCTTGGCCGATGCCACCGTGGCCGCGTAGGCATCCGGTGTCAGGTTGGCCGCACGCTCCGTCAGGCCGCGAGCCAGGGCATAGATCGCGTTGACCGCCGCGCCGGGGTCGGTGGCCGGTGGCAACGCTTTGCGCGCCAGGGCATCCTCGAGGATCTCATCGATGATGTCGCGCAACGCTTTTGAACCGGGGTTTCGCGCCCGGCCGCCGCGCGGGCGGGCGGTGCGTTCGGCCCGCATCACCCGATCGAACGCGGCGAGGTACGGATACTCGCGCATCAACCGCTCGATCTCGTCCAGCACCGCCTCGAGGCGATCGACGGCGTCGCCGGACTGCGCCGCGGCGGCCCGTAGCCGTGCCGACGTGATCTCGTCGATTTCCCTTGCGGTCGCCGCGAGCAACGCGGACTTGTTCGGGAAATAGTGATACAGACTGCCGCTGGTCATGTCCGCTGCCTTGGCGATCTCACGAATCGTCGCCTTGGAGTAGCCCACTTCGGCGACGCAGCGCATGGCCGCGGCGATTATTCGTGCCCGGGTGTGCTCGCCGCTGGCGCCGACGGGGCGGCCGAGCGGCGACGGCGTGGCGGTCATGCGGTCACTCACCGCGCACCTCCGCGCCGAAGCCGAGCAATAATTGATCGGCCGATTATATTCGAGGGGGCCGCCATCGGGCCGTCCCGGGAGCCGGCCGACCGGACGCAGGAGTGAGGACAGTGCGATGACGCGGGCGCAATTGGGCCGCCCGGTCGGTGCCAGCGGCGAAGAGACCCGCCGGCGGATCATCGTCGCCACCATGCGCTGCGTCGCCGACGTGGGCTACTCCAAGGCGACCATCCGCGAGATCGCCCGCACCGCGGAGGTGACCAGTGCCAGCCTGTACAACTACTTTCCCAACAAGGCGGAGTTGATCAAGGCGGCCGTCGCGGCCAGAACCGATATCGCGTTGCCGCGGCTGCGCCGGGCCGCCGCCCGCCCCGGCGACGCCATCGACCGGATCGAGGCGGTGCTCGACGAATCGGGCCGGTTGATGAGCGAGTTCCCCGACCTCGCGGCTTTCGAGTGGGCGATCCGCGCCGAAGGCGCGGTGGCGCTCGACTCCCGGTCGGCGGGCAGCGCGGGGTTCACGGCTTTTCGCGACATCATCGAGGGCATCGTCGAGGGCGCTCCGGAGGGCGCCGTGGAGGCGGTCTATTCGCTGATCTACGGCCTTACCGAGCTGGGCGCGTCCCTGCCGCCGGAGGACTATCAGGCGGCTTTGGGCTCGGCCAAACAACTGATCCGGGGCACGTTGCTGAGATCCAGGCGAACACCGCCGCGCTGAGCGCAGGGTCGAGCCGTCGCCGAAGAAATCGCTGACCATTGATATGATCAATTGATTGATTATATAGTCGGCTCACGATGAGGAAGTCCATGCCGTGACCGAGACGACCATTGGCGTGACGTTCGATGTCGACGCTCTGCGGCGGCGCTACGCCGAAGAGCGGGCGCGGCGTCTGCGCCCGGACGGCATCGCGCAGTACGTGGAGACGTCGGGTGCGTTCGCCCGCTTCGCCGAAGACCCATGGGTGGACGGAAAGTTCACCCGCGATCCGCTCACCGACGAAGTGGACGTCGCGGTCATCGGCGCCGGTTTCGGCGGGCTGTTGACGGGCGCGCGGCTGCGAGAGCTCGGTGTCGGCAGCGTGCGGCTGATCGACCGGGCGGCCGACGTTGGCGGCACCTGGTACTGGAATCGGTATCCGGGGATCGCCTGCGATGTCGAGTCCTACGTCTACATGCCGCTCTTGGAGGAGCTCGGCTCCGTCCCGTCGGACAAGTACGCCAAGGGCTCGGAGATCTTTGCGCACTGCCGCCGCATCGCCGAGAGTTACGACCTCTACCGCGACGCGTGTCTGCAGACCGATGTGCACGAGATGCGTTGGGATCCGGCGACTTCCCGCTGGGTCATCCGGACGAACCACGGGGACGAGATGCGGGCCAGGTTCGTCTCCATGGCCAACGGATATCAGGCCAAGCCCAAGCTGCCGGGGATCGACGGCCTGGGTCGCTTTCGCGGGAAGGCCTTCCACACCAGCCGCTGGGACTACGGCTACACCGGCCAAAGCCTGGAGAACCTGGCCGAAAAGCGCGTCGGCATCATCGGCACCGGCGCCACGGCGGTCCAGTGCGTCCCGCACCTGGCCGCGGCGGCGGAGCGCCTTTATGTCTTCCAGCGCACGCCGTCCTCCGTTGACGTGCGGGCCAATCGGCCCACGGATGCCCAGTGGGCCAACGCATTACGCCCCGGCTGGCAGCGCGAACGCATCCGCAACTTCCAGGTCCTGACGGCCGGCGGGCGGGCCGAGGAAGACCTGGTCGCCGACGCGTGGACGAGCATCACCCGGAAACTTCCGGTCATGCGGCACGACGGGGCCGGCTCGGCGGCCCCCGACATCGAACTGGCCGACTTCGCCAAGATGGAGGAGATCCGGGCGCGAGTCGACGAGATCGTGGCCGATCCTGCCACCGCCGAGGCGCTCAAACCCTGGTACGGCTACTTCTGCAAGCGGCCCTGTTTTCACGATGAGTACCTGCAGACCTTCAACCGCGACAACGTCACCCTGGTCGACACCCACGGTCGCGGGGTGGAACGCATCACCGAGGGCGGTGTCGTCGTCGACGGGGTGACCTACGAAGTCGACTGCCTCATCTTCGCCACGGGTTTCGAGGTGGGCACCGACTATTGCCGGCGCACCGGGTTCGAGCTGATCGGCCGCGACGGCACGACGCTGACGGAGCGGTGGCGCGACGGCGTGCGCACGTTTCAGGGCCTGTGCGCCAACGGTTTCCCGAATTGCTTCATCGAAAGCATCGCCCAGGCGGGGCTGACGGTGAACTTCCCGTACCTGCTTGACGTGCAGGCAAGCCATGCCGCGTGGATCATCGCCTGGGCGCTGGCCGGCGGCGCCACCGAGATCGAGGCGACACCCGGCGCCGAAGCCGCCTGGGTCGACATGGTTGTGGCCCGCTCGTCGGCGACCGCCGAGCGGGCGAGGACCTGCACCCCGGGCTACTACAACCGGGAAGGCAAGGCCGACGCCAAGACTCGGCAGGGCAGCTTCTTCATCGGCGCACCGACCGAGTACGCCGACATCCTGGAGGCATGGCGGGCGAAAGGGGACCTGGAGGGGTACCAGATCCGCCGCGGAACGGCCGGACCGTGACGAGCCGAGGGGCCCGCCGCCGCTATGCGGTCGGGCGGCTGCGGGCCGCGACGCGGCATCGCCGCCCGCCGAAGGTGGCGATCATCGGCGCCGGCTTCGGCGGACTCGGCGCGGCGGTGGCGCTGCGCCGCGCCGGCATTGACGACCTGGTGATCATCGAGGGCGACGACGGGGTCGGCGGCACCTGGCGGCGTAACACCTATCCCGGCGCCGCCTGCGACATCCAGAGTCACCTGTACTCGTTCTCGTTTGCGCCCAACAAGTCCTGGACCCGCACCTACGCCCGGCAGCCCGAGATCTTGGCCTACCTCGAGTCGGTGGCCGACGACTTCGATCTGCGCCGCTACCTCATGCTCGGCACGAAAGTGCTTTCGGTCCAGTGGAACCCCGACACGTGGAGCTGGGATTTCCGGTTGGACCGGGCCGGGCAGCCCGCGACGCTGAGCGCCGACGTCGTCGTCTGCGCCGTCGGATTGTTCGGCGCGCCGAAGCTCCCCGCGATCGAGGGCCTGACCGACTTCGCCGGCACGCTCATGCACACCGCGCGGTGGGATCACGGCGTCGGGCTGGCCGGTAAGAAGGTGGCGGTCATCGGGACCGGTGCCAGCGGCGTGCAGGTCGTCCCGGAACTCGCGAAGACCGCCGAACGGGTGACGGTGTTCCAGCGCACCCCGCCGTGGATGGTGCCAAAGGACGACCGCCCCTATACCGCAGCCGAATTGGCCCGCTTCCGGCGCAATCCCCTCGCGGTGCGCCGCACGCGTTGGCAGATCTGGAAATTTCAGCACGACAACACGGCGACCTTCGCCGACGACCCGGTGGTGACCGCGCGCACCCAGGTCGCCACGTCGTTCCTGGAGCGCACCGTGGCCGACGGGCGACTGCGCCGCGCGCTGACGCCGGACTACCCGTTCCGCTGCAAGCGGGTGCTGCTGGGCGACGAGTACTACCGGGCGCTGCAGGAAGACAATGTCGACCTGGTCACCGATCCCATCGTGCGGGTCACAAAGTCGTCGGTGATCACCGCGACCGGCCGGGTCGTCGACGCCGACGCGATCGTCCTGGCGACGGGATTCGAGACCTCCCGCTACCTGTCGGGCATCGACGTCACCGGGATCGGGGGGCAGCGGCTGCATGAGCGCTGGGGTGCCGAGCCGAGCGCCTTTCTGGGCGTGGCCGTCGGGGGCTTCCCGAACTTCTTCGTGTTGTACGGCCCCAACACCAACCAGGGCGGCAACTCGATCGTCTACATCCTCGAGGCCGGCGCGCGACTGGTGGTTAGCGCGGTGAGTCGGGTGGCGCGTCGGGGTGGCTACGTCGACGTGCGTCCGGAGGCCGAAAAGCGTTACAATGAACAGCTTTCCGCGGACCTGGAGCGGACGGTCTGGACGCAGTGCGACAGCTACTTCCGTTCCCCCACCGGGCGCATCGTGACGCAATGGCCTTATACCGAACTGGAATACGCGCGCCGCACCTGGCGGCTGCGGCCGCGGGAGTGGCTGCACCGCACGGACCGCTACCAGGCCGGATCGTCGGCCACCTCGATGTCGCCGGCCGCGGCCGCCGCGCGCAGTTGGTGAAAGTCATCGAGCGACTTGTCGGCGTATGCGTATGACCATTCGGCGACCGCTTGACGCACCGAGTCGTTGGTGCCGACGTATCCGCGCAGAATCGACGCATTAGCGCTCTGGGAGTGCGCCCGCGCCAGCAGCACCGCACAGGCGACGACGTATTCGCCGAATGTGGCGGCCGACATCCCCTCGATTTCGACGCTGCCCTTCATGTCGTGGAACTGGCGGATGTAGTAGTCGCGGCCGTCCCGGCGCGTCGTCCCGAGGAACACGTCCGACATCGCCTGCAGGACCTGCTGGCCATTGATGACGCGCACGCCCTGTCCTTTGGCCTCGACCGCGGCGTTGACGCTTTCCGGTTGAGCCCACCCGCCGTATTCCTCGAGCACTGATCGCGCGGCCTCCTTGATCTGCAGGATGAGTGGCGTGCCGTTAGGACCCACCAGGATGACCAAGTAGCAACGGGTGCCGACGCTGCCGACGCCGACCACCCGCAGCGCGACATCGGTGATCCGAAAGTGCGACAGCAGCAGCGCCACGTCGGCGGGGACGGCGGCCAGATACTCCCGAACCGCCTCCACCAATGGCGCCTCGGTCTGCTCGTCGACGTGCTGCAGCACGGGGGGCGCCTCTCGTAAGCGAGGGGTCCCGTCGGGCCCAATCTCGGTGATTTGCTTGAAGGTTCGCGCTGACGTCCGGGTGCGCGCGCGGGATATAGTTTTCTGGATCACCGCCTGCAGGCCCTTGGATACCTTCCCGGTGTAGTGCTCGGGCTCCACCCGCAGGTAGTAGCGCTGGAGAACGTCCATCTCCTCGAGCATCGCCTGCAGACTCTTCTGGTAGCCACCCACAGCATCCTCGACGCAACGGCGGATGGCGTCGCCGGGATAGCCGGCACGGCGCCCACCGACGATGGCGCTGGTGATCAGGCGTTTGACGTCCCACTCCGCGGGGGCCACGCCGGCTTCGTCGAAGTCGTTCAGGTCGAAGACGATTGATCGGTCCGGCGCGGCATACATGCCGAAATTCGACAGGTGGGCGTCACCGCAGCAAAGTATTTCGATCCCGGTCGAGGGGCCGGCGGCGAGGTCGGCGGCCATGACCGCCGCCGAACCTCGGTAGAACGAGAACGGGTCGGCGAGCAGCCGGGCGAACCGCAGCGGGACGAGTTCGCTTAGCCGGCCCGCGTTTTGGGTCACGAGAATTTCTGTTGCCGTTCGGCCGGCGGGAGTCAGCTGGGCAAGGGCGCGCCGCGGGACAGTTTCCCGCAGCGCCCGGCCGCGCGCCACATCGTCGCTGGGGACTTCGAGTTCGATCAGGCGATCGCGCAACACCCGTTGCGGCATTCGATCAGCATATTCCCGGTGGAAAATCCGTGAGGCGTGTATCTAGCCTGCCGGGTTGCCCGCCTTGATGGCTGCGATGACGCCGCCGTCGACGAGGACGTCGGTGCCGGTGACGAAGGACGCATCGGGGCCGAGCAGGAAGGCAACGGCCGCGGCGATGTCGTCTGGAGTTCCCAGGCGGCCGGTCGCGGACATGGCGACCATCGCGCGCATGCCCTCACCGACCGGGGACGCGAGTTCCTGCTGCCCCATGGGCGTGGAGATGATGCCCGGGCTGATCGAGTTGATGCGCGCCCCCCGTCGTCCCCAGTGCGCGCTGGCGGCGCGCACGCGGATGTGGTTGGCCTGCTTGGCGATTGGATAGGCGAAGTTCGGGTCCGTGATGCTGCTGATGAAGTCCAGTTGCAACAGTTCGCTGGGCGGGTTGTGGGCCAGCGCCCGCTCCTGCTCGGCGGAAAGCGGCGGAAACATGTGGCCCGCCATGCTGGCGATGACGACCCCCGCCCCGCCGGACGCGACGACGTCGCCGAATTCCTGCAGTACCAGCGCGGTACCCAGCAGGTCTACGGCCAGGATCGCCCCGGCCGGCGCCTGCGACGGGGACAGGCCCGCGGTGTGTGCCACCTGTGTGACCGCACCCAGCGAAGCGGCGTGCTCGGCAAGCGCGCGGACCGAGTCGGGCGACGCGACGTCGACGCTGCGGCTTTCGACGTGATGGCCGTCGGCGGACAACGATTCGCTGACCGATGCCAGCGTCGCTTGGTTGTAGTCGGCCAACAGCACCGTTTTGCCGGAGCCCAGCCGCCTGGCAATCGCCTGGCCCATGCCGCCCACACCGATAACGGTCAACACCTCGCGAGCCACGGCGCTCCCATACGTAGTTCCGCCCAATCCCGCGATGCTAGAGGCTGCCACCGTCTTCGGCGTGATGGGGGTGACCGCTGTGCCGGACAGCCCTCCCGACGAACGGGGCCTTTACGGTGCTGACCACGTAGCGGCGGTTGACGATCAGCCCGCCGACGGCCACCGCGGTGTAGACGCCACAGAGCACCAGACGCCCCGTCGTCGAAACGATCGGGAACTGGACGATGAACAACGTCAGCAGCGCGCAGGCCGAGGCCCGACTGAAACGCAGCCCAAGGATCAGCGCGACCCCCATCATGGTCTGGGTCGCCGTCAGCAATACCTCCTCGACCTGACGCGAATCGAGCACCAGAGCAGGTCCGCCCCCGCCGAGGATGTGGGCCACGGGCAACGAACCGATCAGCAGCGTCCACTGGTTGACCTTCGAAGAGATCAGCGTCGCGATCGCCGCCGTGCCCTTGCCGCGACTGGCGAAAATGACCGCGATGATGAACTCGGGGGCTTCGGAGGCCAGCGGGGCGAGCCACTGAACGAGCAGGAACCGGTCGATGCCCAGCTCCGTACCGGCCGCGACCAGGTTATCCGCGAACGGCTTGGCGCAGAGCACAATCACCGCGCCCGACACCAAAAACAGCGCGACGACGGCGACGCGCCGGGCGCGATCGGGTAGCTCCCCGAGCGCCGCGGCGGTACCGATGAGGTCGGGTTCCTCGACGTCGCCGTGGCCGATCTTGTACAGGTAGAAGCCGAACCAGGCCAGCAGCGTCAGCCCGAGCGCCAGGTGGATCTGTCCGGTCGCGGGCATCACGAACGCCACCACGCCTGCGAACAGCAAAAATCCGAGCTCGACGCGATTGGCGGGCTCGAGTGCCACCGCGTCGGTCTTGGCTCCGGATTTGCGGGAGCCCGCCTTGCGCGCCACGACGATGCTGACCAACACCACGACGGGCCAGCCCAACCCCATCAACAGCCGGTTGGAGCCGGTCATGTTGGCGGCGGCGTATTGGGTGTAATCCGGGTTGTGGCCGGACACGTACGCGTAGTAGAGGTCAACGGCGTACTCGGGCAACACCGCGACCAGGGCGAGGGCGGCGATGGCCAGCCCGCCGGAGACGTCGATCTGCGCGGCTTCGGCGGCCCACGCCAGCAGGAAGCTGGCCGCCACCACCGCGGCCCCATAGGTCAGCAGCGCGGCGACCGGGTCCAGGCGAAGACCGACGATCCGGACCACCACCGCCGGCGCGATGAACGCCGCGGTGATCACGGCCGAGCGGAGCAGGGTCAGCCGCCGGGCGCGTGACGGCGAGACTGTGGGCCGGTCTGTGGCCAGAATCGTCATCCTTCAACTCAAAGAGGGGTGCCGATCGATGATGCTTGCGCGGGTTCGCGGCCAAGGCTTGACCAGCCCGCTCAAACCTACCCGCCATACCGGGGCCCAGCAACGTGCTCGGCACGTGAACCCGCGGCATCTCGGATCCCGTCTTTGCTGGCTAACACGATCTATTTCAAAAGTTAGGGCCGGCTAATCGAAAACTTTGGCAAAGCTTGAGCGATGCACACGGCTCGATCAGGTTCGGGCGAGTGCCCTGCGACGGACAACCTTGGAACGTCAACATCCATTACGACGGGCTGCTGGACTCGAAGGTTCCGCTCACCGCCCGACGGTTCTCGACGTCGGGTGCAGTGACGGATTCAGCGCGCCCAGGCTCGATTTGCCGCAGCGCCCGTCAGGTGGGTGCGGGGTGACGTCATCACCTTCCCCGAGCGGGTTTCGACGCTGTCGTGTCCAATGCCGCCCTGCATCACATTGAAGACACTCGCGCGACACTGCAACGCCTCGCCGGTCCGGTCAACCCGGGAGGGACGCTGGCCGTCGTCACTTTCGTCAAACGGTCGCCCCGAAACGCCTTGTGGCACTTGACAAGCTGGACGGCGGGTGGCGTCGCCAACCGGATCAGGGGCAAGTGGGGACACACCGCTCCGATCAAGTGGCCGCCGGCGGACACCCTGCTACAGCTGCGCGGCCACGTCCGCGCGCTTCCCGGCGCCCAGGTCCGGCGGCTGCTCTACGGCCTGGCGCTGATCTCCTGGCGCGCGCCGGGTTAACCCGACCGACCCATCGCGGCGGCGCTCGCCTGTTTCATCAGTTCGACGATCTGATTGCGGGTGAGGGACACCATCATCTGCACGGCGGCGCGCATGTCCTCGCCCACCATCCACGTCGGACCGTTGGTCAGGTTTTCGAAGGCCTCCGCGATGACGTCGTCCACGGCGGCGGCGCCCGGCCGCACGTCGTCGGGCGAGCTGATCTGTCCGCGGCTGTGCTCGAGTCGTCGCAACGCGGGCGTGTTGGTCTTGCCCAGGATGAGACCCAGGACGTCGATGCCCTTGTCGTGCAGCTCGGCCCACAGCGCCTCGGCGAAGACCATATCGAACGCTTTGGAGGCGCCGTAGGCCACCATGTTGGGGCCGCCGGCCAATCCGGCGCCGGACCCGAAGATGACGATCCCGCCGCGGCCGCGCTCGACCATGGCGGAAGCGAAGTGGTGGCACAACTGCACCGGCACCATGCAGTTGCGTTGCACCATCGCTTCGGCGGCTTCGATCGGGCTGTCAAGGAACGGCTTGAAGTTCGGGTCGGCGCCGGCGCAATACACGAGGAGCCCGATCTGGAGGTCGCCGGTCGCCGCCGCGATCGCCGATGCCGCGCCCGGCTGCGTGAGATCCATGGCCAGGGTGCGGGTTTCGACGGAGTGTTGTGAGCTGAGCTCCGCCGCAACGTGATCCAGCGCCGACTGGCGGCGCGACAACAGCACCACGTTGACACCGCGCTCGGCGATTCCCGCGGCGAACGCGGCGCCCAGCCCGTCGGACGCGCCGGCGACGATCGCCCACGGTCCGTATCTGGTTGCAAACGTCACCTAAGCACTCCCAACGGTGGTCAGTCGAACCTGGGTGTACCGGCGGCGTGAGATGCGCCAGCCGTCTTCGGTGCGGACGATCTCGTCGTCGTAGAAGCCGATCGCGTTCACGCCGGATGTGTTGTCGGGCGCCATGATCAGCCCGTCGATGTACGTGCGGGCCGCGGCCTTGTCGCCGTTGACCGTGATGGCGTGGTTGCTCAGGCGGTGCATGGTGTGACCCGCCAGCGCATGCACCCGTTCCATGAAGTCGGTGACGGCGTCGACGCCCTTCCACGCGCCGATCACGCCGTAGTCGAGTTCGCAGTCGGCGGTGAACACAGTCCGGAACAGCGCCCAGTCGCGTCGGTCGATGCCGGTGGCGTAGCGGACCAGCAGATCCGAGATGTCTTGGCGGTCGTCTCGTTCGCTCATGCGACGTCTCCGTTCGGATGTACCACGATGCGCCGCGGGCCGTGCCTCGCGGACCCGTGACCGGCCGTCCCTCAGCACCACGGCACACAACGAAATCGACCTCGTTTATATTCTCGAATAATCGATATATAATCTCGAATCTTCGCAGTCACTGTATGAAGCTCGCCGCGAAGGAGTCAAGCCATCCGCGGATCGTCGTCGGCGCCGACCGCCCGCGTGCTCGACGTCGTCGAGCTCCTGGCGCGGTCCGCGCACGCCCGGCTGCGGTTCTCCGACATCGTGCGCGAGCTCGATCTCACTCAGGCGACCGCACACGCGATCCTGAAGACACTTTGTGACCGCGGCTGGGCCAGCCGCGATCCCGTCGCGAAAACGTTTACCCTGGGCCCCGCGCTCGCCGTGGTGGCCGCGCGAACGGACACCGCACGCCCGCTCGCGCATGCCGCGCGGTCGGCCGCGCTGCGACTCGCCCGCGACGTCGGCTATGCGGGCTCCGTGGTCGAGCGATTCGGTGATTCGCTGGTGGTCACCGCCTTTCAAGGCGACCCCGCCACGCAGCCGGCGGGCATCCCGGGCGATCGGATCCCCTACGCTCCGCCGTTCGGCGTCGCGCTCGCCGCCTGGGACAGCGAGGAGGAACAACGGGCGTGGATCCGTCGCGGCGCGGGCGACAACACCGATCGGATTCGACGCCTCGAACGCGTCTTGGAGCACACCCGGGAGCGTGGATACGACGTCGACTGGACGACGCCCGCGTTGGCACAGGCCGTCCACGTCGTCGGCACGCTGGACAGCCATGAGATGCCGACCCCAGTGCGGCACATCCTGGACCAGCTTCTGGCCGAGTTCAGCACCATCGGCTTCCTGTCCGACGACAATCCCGGGCGCCGCAAACAACCCGTGGTCACCATCGCCGCACCGGTTTTCGACCATCGGGGACAAGCCGCCCTGATGCTGGCCGTGCATCCGCTGTGCCCGCTCAGCGCAAGGCAGATCCGGGCCATCGGGAGGAAGCTCACCGACGAAACGACGGCCATCAGCGCATCTCAGCAACACCAGGCTGCGGCGGATCGTGTCGGCCGGCGCGCGCCTGGCTGAGCGCGCCGCCGCCCGCAGTGCAATTGATGCAATTGATCTGGTGAGCTGACAGCGACGGGGCGGGCTACACCGTCGTGCATCTGCGGTCGGCGGTTATGCTTCCTCGCGGCCGGGTACGCCGGCGTCGAACGCGTTCAGTGTCACGGCGACCATCGAGAAGCAGCCCACGAGAAACACGATCTCCGCAGGCCCCTGTGCACCGAATCGTGCTACGGCGGCTTGATAGGTGGTCTCCGGAAGGACCCCGCCGCGGTTGAGCGCGGCCGCCACGTCGTAGGCGACGCGTTCCTCATCGGTCAGGTCGGCGGGGCGCTCGCCGGCGGTGATGGTCGCGATTTTGTCTTCGGAAAGACCCGCGCGATGGGCGAAGTACTCATGGCCGTAGATCTCGTAGCGCGCCCCGAACTTCGCGGCGGTGACCAGGATGACCAACTGATGGATGCTGCCGGGCAGTAGGGCATGCTCCCACAGCGACCTGTTGAACGCCCAAGCCGGCGAGCCGAATTGGGGGAAATGCAGCCAGCCGTTGAACGGCCCGATCAGCGCGCCGTCGCCGCGGTAGGCGACGAGCTCGCCGAAGCCGCTGTCGATTACGTCCCGCATGTCGCCGTACAGGTCTTGTTGTGCCGCGGTCAAACTGTTCGGCGGCAACAGCGGGAGTCGCATCGAGCTGCTCCTCACGTGATCGCGTTGGTTTAGCCAAGCGAATCGTGACAAAGGCGGCGTGTCCACGACCCACTTCCGACCACTGGTAGGGGGTTCTTCCTACCGCAGCTTGAGCCACCTAGGCTCACCCTATGGAACTGCGGCAGCTGCGCTACTTCGTGGCGGTTGCCGAGGAGCTGCACTTCGGCCGGGCCGCCGAGCGGGTGCACATCTCGGGGCCGGCCCTGTCGCAACAGATCATCGCTCTCGAACGCGAGCTCGGGGCCGAGCTTTTCGCGCGAGACAGGCGTAGCGTCCGATTGAGCGAAGCGGGACGCACCTTGCTGCCCGATGCGCGCAGGATATTAGCCCTGGCCGACGACGCCAAACATCGGCTGCAGCGGGCGGCCGCCGAGAGTTCCCCGGTACGGCTGGGCTATGTCAGCTGGTTGCCCAACGAGATCACAGGCGCGGTGAGTCCGGCCGTGTCGTTGCGACTCGATGAATGGGTGCTGCCGTCGCACGTCCAGGTCGATCGCGTCGCGGAGGGCACTCTGGATGTGGCGCTGACGTGGGTCACTGCGCAGCAAGCCAGGGAGCGGGGCCTCACGACACACTTGTTGCGCGCCGAGCCGTTACACGCGGTGCTTCCCGGTGCGAGCTCGGCGGAACCCGTTGCGGCAGAGGGGATCACGGTATTGCTCGACGCCGACGAGTCGGCCTGGTCATCGTGGAACCGCTTCGCAGGGGAGTTCGCGGCCGGTACCGGCGCACGTGTCGTCCGGATTGACGACGGCGGCATCACCGGCGACGCGTTCTACGCGCACGTCCGCCGGATCGGTGTGCCGGTTCTGGCTTCGCCCAAGCGGCACACCGCAGTAACCCCACCGAGATTGGGCCAGCGGCCCGTCGCCGATCCGGTGCCGCTATGGACGTGGTCACTGGTACACCGCCGAAAGGACGACCGGGTCGGCGTGCGCCGCGTCGTGGGATCACTGCTGGAGCTGGCGCACAGCCGCAATTGGCGGACGCCTCCCGCCGACACGTGGTGGATCCCTTCCGACGACCCCAGCAGAAGCGTGCTCGACGGCACTGAGCAGCGGTGGGAAGTCTGAGCGAGCACATGTAGGCAACCTGTCCTGGACGCCGGGTTCGTTGTGGCGCTTAGCTGGTGGCAAACGCAGCGGAAGGGACCAAAGGTCATGTCACATAACTACGTTGTGGATGATCTCGCCGGCTTTGTCGTCGGCGCCGAACAGGCGGACCTGGGCGAGCGGCCCCGGGCGCTGCTGAAACGCAACGTGCTGGACAGCGTCGCCTGCGCCGTCGGTTCGCTGGACGGTGAGCTCATTTCCACGATCCGTGAGCACGCCTGCCAATTCAGCGGCGTCCCCACCGCCACGCTGGTCGGAGGGGGGCGGGCCTCGGTCGATCAGGCCGCGTTCTTCAACGCGGTGCTGGTGCGCTACCCCGACCTGCTCGACACCTACCTGACGGTGGGGGGACTGTGCCACCCCGCCGACAACTTCGGCGCCGTCCTGGCCGTGGCCGAGCATGTCGACGCCGGCGGGGCGGAGTTCCTGCTGGCCCTCGCGGTGGCCTACGAGGTGCAATGCCGGTTCAGCGCCGAGGTTCCGGTCATGGCACGCGGGCTCAATCATGCGCTGCAACTGGCGATGTCGGTCGCGGCCGGATCGGCGAAGCTGCTGCGGCTGGACGCCGAACAGACCGCCAACGCCATCGCCGCCGCAGCGGCCGACAACGTCTCCCTGGCGGCGGTGCACGCCGAACCGGTGTCGAACTGGAAGGGCATTTCGCCGGCGGTCACCGGGATGCGAGCGGTCTACACGACGATGTTGGCCGGCCGCGGCATCACCGGGCCCAAGTCATTGTTCGAAGGCCCGCACGGCCTGGTGCAACTTTTCGATCAGCCCATCGATTTCCACACCGCCGACCGGTCGCTCGCCTGCGTGGAACAGACCTACCTGAAGCAATACTGCTCACTTATCCACGGGCAGGCCATCATTGACGCGGTGTTGGCGCTTCGCACCGACAATGACCTGCATGGCGAAGACGTCGCGCGGGTGACCCTCGAGGTCTTCCAGGGTGCATATGACTTCGCCGGCGGCGGAGCCTACGGCGGCAAGGATCACCCGCTCACCAAGGAGCAGGCCGACTACAACCTGAAATACCTGAGTGCGGTCGCCCTGCTCGACGGCGGCGTCGGCCCCGAGCAACTCGAGACCGAACGCGTGTTACGCGGCGACGTTCAGGACCTGCTGGCCCGCGTCGATGTCCGGGCCGCCGCCGACCTGACCGCCGACTACCCGCAGCGCACGGCGGCCCGCGTGCACGTGGTGACCCGCGACGGGCGCGAATTCAGCCGCGAGCAAGCCGATTACGAGGGATCACCCACTCGTCCGATGTCCTGGGATCGCGTCGTCGACAAGTTCGGCTGGCTTGCCGAACCCTTCTGCGCAGAACCGCTGCGCAATGACATCATCGCCGCCGTCGATCA
The DNA here is from genome assembly GCF_035506235.1 of Mycobacterium sp. Classification (GTDB taxonomy): domain Bacteria; phylum Actinomycetota; class Actinomycetes; order Mycobacteriales; family Mycobacteriaceae; genus Mycobacterium. The sequence continues at coordinate 40,877 of NZ_DATJPU010000052.1, read as the reverse complement.
CCTGGACGAGATGCCCGCCGCCGAGTTCGCCGCCTTGCTGGGCGCGGTAAGCCCCACCGGCCGGCGCCCGCGCAGCAAGACGCGCTTCTGACCCCCCGCTGACCCGCACTGTGCGCGCCCGCTTGCATCGGTCGCCATGGGCATTCAATGATCGGCCATGGCCAAAGATCGCGACAAGAACCGGTTTGAATTGGTGACCTGCGCCGTGGCGGGGCATGTCACGTACGCGCCGGACGAGGAAGGGCTCGCCTACCGGCTCAGCGGCACCACCGGGCAGGGCGAGGTCTGGCGTTGCCTGCGCTGCGCTGAATTCATAGTCGGTGAGCCGCATGGGCGGGGCCGCGCCGAAGACGCGCCGATGATCATGCGCGGCAAGGCCTTACGCCAGGCCATCATCATCCGCGCCCTCGCGGTCGAACGGCTGTTTCGCGCGGTGGTGATCGCGCTGGCGGCGTATGCCGTGTGGAAATTCCGCGGCGCCCGGGGAGCCATCCAGGCCACCCTGGACCGTGATCTGCCGATCTTTCGGGCGGCGGGGTTCAAGGTCGATCAGATGACCATCGTGCATGAGCTGGAGAAGGCGCTCGCCACCAAGCCGTCCACGCTGGCCCTACTGACCGCGATGCTGGTCGGCTACGCGCTGATCGAGGTCGTCGAAGGCGTCGGCCTGTGGTTGCTGAAGCGCTGGGGCGAGTACTTCGCGGTGATTGCCACGTCGGTCTTCTTGCCGCTGGAAATTCACGACCTGGCCAAGGGCGTCACGATGACCCGGCTGGTCACCTTCGCGATCAACGTGGCCGCCGTCATCTATCTGCTGGTCTCGAAACGGCTGTTCGGCCTGCGGGGTGGCCGCAAGGCCTACGACGAGGAGCGGCGAGGCGAGCAGCTTCTCGACGTCGAGCGGGCCGCGGCCGGCGGCTGACGGGCATACTGCGCCAGGAACGGAGGTCTTCGATGGGCACCTATGCGATCAGCGGATCCGCGTCGGGGATGGGCCGCGAGACCGCGCAGCGGCTGCGGTCCGGGGGACACACCGTGATCGGCGTCGACGTCAAAGACGCCGACATCTTCGCCGACTTGTCGACGCCGCACGGCCGCACAGCGGCCGCCGACGGCATCCTGGCGGCCTGCGGCGGCAGGCTGCAGGGCGCCGTGCTGGCCGCCGGTCTGGGACCGAGCCGGGGCCGCGATCGGCCCCGCCAAATCGCTCAGGTCAACTACCTCGGGGTGGTGGATCTACTCGCCGCCCTGCGACCCGCCTTGGCCGCGGCCGAACGCGCCAAAGTGGTTGTTGTTTCGAGCAATTCGTCGACGACAGTGCCCGCGGTGCCCCGGCGCACGGTGCGAGCGTTGCTCGCGCACGACGCCGACAAGGCGCTGCGGTCCGTGCGGCCCTTCGGCCCGGCCGCGCCGACGATGATGTACGCGGCCTCGAAGATCGCCGTCGCCCGCTGGGTGCGGCGGCACGCGGTGCTGCCCGAGTGGGCCGGTTCGGGTGTGCGGCTGAACGCCATCGCGCCGGGCGCCATCATGACGCCGTTGCTGGAGGAACAGCTGTCGGACCCCAGGCAGGCCAAGGCGGTCCGGTCGTTCCCGGTCCCGGTCGGCGGCTTCGGCGACGTTCGGCACATGGCCGACTGGATGTGCTTCATGCTGTCCGACTCCGCCGACTTCCTGTGCGGCAGCGTGATTTTCGTCGATGGCGGGACCGACGCGTACTTCCGCGCCGACGACTGGCCGAAGCCGGTGCCGGCGCACCGGCTGTTCGGCTATCTCCGCCGGTTCAGGGGCAACGTGTGACGGGAGCGGCATGTCGTGGCTAATGTGGGTTACGCCACACCATGCCTTTTCGTGATGTTTACCGCGGCGCGGCGCGTCCGTAAAACGGCCACGGTGCAATTCAATGAGTCAGCGAACTGGCCGAACGGACAAGGGATCAGAACCGTGCCAACACTGCAGGACGGGATGGGTCGGCGCCCAACCAACCGCGGCGTCGTCGCCCCGATCAAGGCAGGTGCCTGCGACGCCCTGCTGGCCGTGCTGAAAAGCACGCGACGGCAAACGGCCGCCGACCCGCGCATCATGCCCAGGGGTGTCGAGCGCTGCTGACCGGCCCGGGCCCCTATCCGCCCGCAGGCTCCCGCGCCGCGCGGTCGCGTTCGCGTCGACGGGCGCGGGAAGCCCGCAAATTGGCGGCGTTGCCGCACGTCTTCACGTCGTGCCACACCCCGCTGTTGTTCTTCGAGCGGTCGTAAAACGTCGACGCGCACCGGGGGTTGTGGCATCGCTTGATCCGCCGCCAGCTGCCGTCATGCTGGCTCAGCAGAATCTCACCCCACAGCGCCGACGCCAGCCAGCGCCAGCCGGTGCCGGCGGGTTCGAGCCGCACCTGACCGGTTTCCGGCAGCGCCAAGGACGCCACGACGGGGCCCGGTCCTCCCCGCGCCGGCGGTTTCCCGTCGACCAGCCCGGCGATCGTGTCGCGCAGCGCGCGAAGCCTCGCTACGTCCGCGTCGCCGAGCGGCGGCGGTTGCGCGTCCAGCTCCCGCGCGGCCGACCACGCCCGCACCGCGCCGGCGATCCAGTCGCGCGCGAGCGCGGAGTCGGCCAGCAGGTCCGGTCCGTATCCCTCGATGGCCGCCGTGTTGAGAAAGTCCTGAACCAGGCCCAGGCCGCCCGGCGCCGGAGCCAGCCCGAAGCGCTGTGACGCACACCATTCACCAGACATAACCAAAATATACTTGCCTATGTCGGACATCGTCAACTATCCTGACAGAGGCAAATAGCTTTTGATTACGTCAGAAAGGATCATCATGGTCAACATCAAGGGTTCGACGGTCGTCGTCACCGGCGGGCAGCGCGGGCTGGGCAAGGCCGTCGTGGACGAGTTCTTGCAGCGGGGCGCGGCCAAGGTGTATGCCACGGCGCGGTCGCCCAAGCCCAGCGAGGACCCCCGGGTGGTCAGCGTCGAGCTGGACGTCACCAAGACGGATTCGGTTGCCGCGCTGGCTATCACCGCGGCCGACGCCGACATCGTCATCAACAATGCCGGCATCATCGGTGGGCGCAATCTGCTCAGCAGCGACATCGAGGAAGTGCGGGCGGTGTTCGAGACGAACTACTTCGGCGCGCTTCGGGTGGCCCAGGCGTTCGCCCCGATCCTGGCCGACAACGGCGGCGGAGCGCTCGTCGACATCGCTTCGATCTTGTCCTGGGTGGCCGGCTTCGGCGGCTACGGCGACTCGAAGGCGGCCCTGTGGTCGGCGACGAACTCGTTGCGCGTCGAGCTGGAAAAGCAGGGCACCCTGGTCACCGGCGTGCACCTGAGCTTCACGGACACGGATATGGCCTCGGGTTTCGACGTGCCGAAGAACACCCCGCAGCAGGTGGCGCGGCAGATCGTCGACGGCATCGAGCGCGGCGACATCGAGGTGCTCGCCGACGACGACACCCGCCACGTAAAGGCGGCGCTGTCCGGACCGGTCGAGGCGCTTCGGGTGGCCTGAGGGGCAGGGCGACGTGGAAAGCCTGTCCGAAGGCAGGTCCCCGTCTGGTGACGGTGGGTCAAGCAGGCCGTGGGGGCCTCACCCAAAAATGGGCTTGCTGCACTTCGGACAGGCCAACCGGGTGGTCCCGGCACGACCACCATCGCAGCCGACCCGGGGACGCTTCGACGGTCGAAGGTCCCCAACGTGCCGGGGCCAAAGTCACATCCGCGCGACGAGGCGCGCCCGCCCGGGCGGCGTGTTTGGATAGCGGCATGGAACCGGAACGCATCGTGAGCGCCACCCGCGTGATCTCGGCCAGCGCCGAGCGGATCTTCGAACTGATCGCCGATCCCGCTCACCAGCCGAGCTGGGACGGCAACGACAACCTTGCTTCGTCCGCTCCGGGGCAGCGCATTCGGCAGGTCGGTGACGTGTTCAAGACGACGCTGACCAATGGGGCCGTGCGGGAGAACCACGTGGTGGAATTCATCGAGGGCAGCACGATCGCGTGGTGCCCGGCGGAACCGAAAAGGCAGCCGCCCGGCCACCTCTGGCGCTGGGAGCTCCACCCGATCAACGCGAGCCTCACCAGCGTGACCCACACCTATGATTGGACGGCGCTGACGGACAGCACCAGGCTGGCCAAAGCCAGTTCGACGACGCCCGAGATGCTGCGCGAGTCGATCGACCGGCTCGCCACGCTCGCCCAGGCGAACCAGGGGTGACATGGCCCTGCCGCCCCCCGCCAACGACCGCGCCGCCATCGTCGCCGGCGCATCGTCGGGCATCGGCGAACAGTTCGCCGAGATCCTTGCCCGGCGCGGCTATCAGGTGGTGTTGGTGGCCCGCAGCGCCGAGCGCCTCGAAGCGCTCGCCGGACGGCTGGGCGCGCAGGCGCACCCGCTACCGGCCGACCTGGCCGACCGAGCCGCGCGGGCGGCCCTGCCGGACCGCGTCGCCGCCCTCGGACTGGTTCCCGACATCCTGATCAACAACGCCGGGTTCTCGACGCTCGGACTCGTCGCGAAATCCGTTCCGGAGCAGGAGGTCAACCTGGTCGAGGTCGACGTGGCCGCCGTGGTGGACCTGTGCAGCCGGTTCCTGCCGGGCATGGTCGAACGCCATCGGGGCGCCGTGCTGAACGTGGCGTCGGTGGCCGGATTCGGTCCGCTGCCGGGACAGGCGGCGTACGGCGCCGCCAAGGCGTTCGTGTTGTCCTACACCCACAGCCTTCGCGGTGAGCTGCGCGGCACCGGGGTCAGCGCGACCGCGCTGTGCCCGGGGCCGGTGGATACGGGGTTCGGCGAGGCGGCCGGTTTCTCCAAGGAGGAAGCCGAATCGGCCCTGCCGCGAGTGATGTGGGTTCCCGCCGCCAAGGTCGCGCGGGCCGGGATCGACGGGCTCGCGGCCGGCACGGCCGTCGTCGTCCCCGGTCGCGTCAACCGGGTGGCGGCGGCGTTGTTCCGGGTCGCGCCGCCCGAACTGCTGTTGCCGGTGCTGGCCCGCGGCCACCCGGCTCTGAAACGGGACTGAAACGGTACTGACTCAGCCGTTCTTGCCCCGCACCCACTGAAACGTGCCGTAGTTCTTGATCCGCACGCTGACGAATCCGTTGCTTTCCAGGATGTCGCCGATTTCGTCGTCATCGAACACGTGCGCACCGACGTCCGGCAGCCTTTGCCACAACCGAGCCGCCCGCCCGACGGTCGGGACCAAAATAGCCAGCCGGCCGCCCGGCCGCAGCACCCGCGCCATCTCGGCGACGGCCGCCGCCGGATTCGGAACCAGCTGCAGCACGCCGATCGAGACCACCGCGTCAACGGTGTTGTCCCGCAGCGGAAGTCGTTGCGCGTCGGCCTTGATGAAGCCGACCTGCGGCCCGGCCTCGTTGCGCACCGCGCGGGCCAGCATCGGCTCGGAGATGTCGACACCCAGGGCCAGCCCCCCGGGACCGGCCGCGCGTGCCAGCGACGCGGTGACGTTGCCCGGGCCTGAGCCGACGTCCAGCGCCACGCCTCCCGGCGGGATGTCCAGCCACTCGATGGGCAATCGCCATAAACTGAACAGCCGGCGCGACAGGGCCTGGACGTTGTCGTAGAGCATCGAACCGATCGGCGACGCCCACACCGCCTGGATCGGGCCGGAGTTCTTCGGGACGGCGTCGTCCGCGCCCGATTCGGCGCCGAGCAGATCCAGGTAGCCCTTGCTCACGTCGGGATCCGCCGGCGGATCGGTCAGCAGATCCAGCGCTCGGCGCAACGCGGGCGACATCGAGACGTGCACGTCGGTCACGCGTACTCCTTCGATCAAAAACCATGCTGTAGAACGACAGTCGGGCCCGGGACGAGCTTCGAACGAGCCCGGAACAAGCCTAGCCGAGCGGTCGGGTGCGTCGACCGTCTCCAGGTGTCGGGTTTGTTACCGCCTGACGATGGCGCGCTCGCGGACCAGCGCGTGCAGGCGCCAGTGACCCGGAACGCCCTTGAGCGCGCTCTCGCCGCGGTCGGCGAACCTGTGACGCGAGCCGGTGACGATGTCGCGCACCGTCGAGGAGACCAGCACCTCGCTGGCCTCGGCGAGCGCGGCCACCCGCGCACCGATGTGCACGGCCATCCCGGCGATGTCGTTTTTCAAGGCGCCGCGCACCTCGACTTCTCCGGCGTGAATGCCCACCCGCACCTCGATGCCCAGCACCCGCACCGCGTCGACGATGTCGTCGGCGCAGGCGAGCGCGGCGCTGGGGCTGGAGAACGTGGCGACGAACCCGTCGCCGGCGGTGTTGACTTCACGCCCCCCGAACCGCTGCAGCTCGTGGCGAATGATGGTGTCGTGGTTGTCCAGCAGGTCGCGCCACCGGCCGTCGCCCAGCACGGCGGCCCGCTCCGTCGAGCCGACGATGTCGGTGAACACGATCGTGGTCAGCAGGCGCTCGGCGTCGGAACCGCCCCGCATGCCGGTGATGAACTCTTCGATCTCGTCGAGCATCGGCCCGGTGTTGCCGACCCAGTACAGGGTGTCGTCGCCCGGTAGCTCCACGAACCGCGATCCGGCGATGTGCTCGGCGAGGTAGCGACCGTGCGCGACCGGGGTGAAGTCGGAGTCGGTGCGGTGCAGGATCAGCGCCGGCGCGGTGACGCGCGGCAGCGAGTCGCGCACGTCGGCATGCCGGACGGCCATGATCATCGCGCGCGCCATGCTGGGCGAGGCCGCACGGTTGCCGGCGGCGTCCCACCAGGCGCGGAACGCGTCGTCGCGGGCGACGCTGGGAGCGATGATGCCGAGCATGTCGAAGCCCTGGTCGACGGCGTCCGGGTCGATCGCCAGAGTCGTGAACGGGTCGAGAATCTCGATCGCGGCGCCCATCGGGTAGTCCGGGGCGTACAACGTGCGGGCCGCGCCGTTGATGATCACCAGGCTGCTGACCCGTTCGGGATACTCGGCCGCCAGCACGAGGCCCGTCATCGAGGTGAAGCCCGGCGCCACGATCGTCGCCCGCTCGCATCCCACCGCGTTCATGACCGAGATGACGTCCTTCGCCCAGAATTCCGGCCCGATCACGTCGGTCGAGGGGACGCGGGACGACAGCCCGATCCCGCGCTGGTCGAGCCGGATCACCCGGGCGAACGACGCCAGCCGCCGATGAAAGCGGTACATCGAGGGCTCGGCGTCGACCGAGTCGATCGGGATCGACGGCCCGGGCAGCAGCAGCAGGTCGATCGGTCCGTCGCCGAACACCTGATAGGCGACGTCCGCATCGCCGCAACTGGCGTATCGGGTTCGTGGTGCGCCAGAAAACCCAGCCACGGCTATCAGGCTAATTCAGGGCTGTGACAAGTCGAAGACAAGTCGAAGCCCGCTAGCGGCCGATGATCGGGACCAGGTACCGGGCGGCGTAGTCGCGCACGGCCGCCTCGTTCGAGGTGTCGAGCCGGTCGGTGGGGAAGACGATGATGCCCAGCGCGACGCGCAGCAGGATGTCGGCGATTTGGCCAGGTCGGGTTCTGCGATGTCGGCCCCGCAGCGCCGCAGGGTATGGGCGATTCCGTCGGCGAATTGGCGAATCGGGAAGACCTGCGACCGGGAAAACATGCCCAGCAGCTCGGGCTCGCTTTCGGCGATCCGCGAATACAGGGGCGAGTCCTGGACCAGGCGCACCCCGAGCGCGAACGCCTCGATCACGGCCTGCCGCGGGTCACAGCCCGCGGTGGCCCGATCGAGCGTCCGGAAGAACAGTTCGGCCTCGCGGCGCACCACGTGTTCGAACAGGTCGTCCTTGGTGGGAAACCGCCGGTAGATGGTGCTGCGGCTGACCCCGGCGCGGGCGGCGACATCCTCGATGTTGGCGCGCCGCACGCCGTAGGTCTCGAAGACCGCTCGCGCTGTGTCCAGGATCTTCTCGTCCAGAGTGCCCTCAAGGCTGTGGTTCTGCATGAACACGACCCCCTCGGCAATCTCGGCGCACCGCTGCTACGGCGGACCGCACCGCCCCTGATGAAGACCGTCTACTCCGACCACCCGCACGAGTGGGGCCGCAGGGTCCGGGACTTCCACAAGCCGATCAAGGGCACCGTCAGCGACGGCTCCAGGTATCACGCGCTCAATCCGGAGTTGTTCTATTGGGCGCACGCCACGTTCGTCGACCAGGTCATCTACACGACCGATACGTTCATTCGCCGGTTGTCGCGTGCGGAGAAGGAGCAGATCTTCAATGAGGGCAAGGTCTGGTTCGGGCTCTACGGCGTCAACGACCGCGGACAGCCGCGGACGTATGACGAGTTCCTCGCCTACTGGGACGAGATGCTCGAGCGGTTCGTCCCGCACAAAACCATCCTGTACGGCACCGGCTACATCCGAAAAGGGATACCGGGCCCGCGGTGGATTCCCAAGGCGGTCTGGAGGGCGCTGTCCGCGCCGTTGAACGCCTACACCCGCCTCGTTCTCGTCGGGACCCTGCCGCAGCAGATGCGCGACGTATGCCAGCTGGAGTGGGATGCGAAGAAGGAGAAGCGATTCCAGCGGTTCACCGCCGTGGTGCGCGCGCTCAATCCGCTCATCAACCGGCTGCCGCTCGCGCTCGTCTACCTGCCCTGGGCGGCCGAGGCGTGGCGCCGGGCGGGCGTCGACCCGCGCCGGCTCCATAACCACGCGGCTTAACCGATGCCCAGCAGCCGTTCGGCGTTGCCGTGGGCGATCCTCTCCCGGTCGGCGGCCGGCAGCGTCGTCCGCTCGAATCCTTGGACCGCCTCGCGGGAGGACTCGTAGGGATAGTCGACGGAAAACATCACGGCGTCGGCGCCGACCTCCAGCACCGCTCCCAGCATGACCGCCGGCGAGAACACCCCGCTGTTGGTGAAGACGATGTTGGTGCCCAGGTACGCCGAGGGCGAGCGCTGCAGCGGAGTGGTCGTGTGCATGCCCCGGGAGCGGGAGTCCAGTCGGCTGCGCTGAAACGGCAGGAACTCACCCATGTGCCCCAAGATCAAGGTGGCGCCGGGATGCCGGTCGAACACGCCGCTGAACAGGATCCGCAGCGCGTGCCCGCTGACCTCGGCGGCCCAACTCCAGGTTGCCCCGTAAAGTTCCGGGCGGCCGTCGAGGACGCGCCAGCGATCGGCCGGCGGTGCCCCTGGGTGCAGGTACAGGGGAACGCCAAGGGATTCCAGCGCCGACCACACCTCGTCGTATTCGGGTGCATCCAGGTAGCGCCCGCCCGGCCCGCTGATGCAATCGTTGACCAGCGCCCCGCACAATCCGTCCCGGTTGACGGCGCGCTCCAGCTCAGCCGCGGCCGCGGCCGGGTCCTGCAATGGCAGAGCGGCGAACCCACGGAACCGATCCGGGTGTCCGCCAACGATTTTCGCCAGGTAGTCGTTGGCGAACCGTGCGCTGTCGCAAGCCTCTTCGGCGTCGACGTCGACCTGCAGTCCCGGGACGGTCAGGGACAACACCTGGATGTCGATGCCGGCGTCGTCCATCTCCGGCAGCCGGTATTCGGTGAAATCCGTCAGCCGGCGTTCATAGTGCTCGCCCATTCCGGGCTTGAACCCGAGCGACTGCAGCAGCCGCCGGCTGTCCGACATGGGCAGGCGCTCGACCAACTCCGGAATGACAAAGGCTTCCTCCAAGGCGATGTAACGCATCGGTCTTCCTCGCTGTCGTCACTGTCATCGCTGTCGCTGTCGCCTTCGACTGTGCGCGGCACCCGCGGATTTGGGAAATGAACAGTCCGTATCGCCCGTAGGCATCGACGATCCGGGTGACACGCGGTTCCACGCGGTATGGTTCCGGCTCTACCCAGCGGTCCCCGAAGGGACGAAAGTGGGTGGGGTTGGTACGACTGATCGGCGGTTACACAGGACTGGATCCGACGAGGGGAGCGGCCATGCAGATGACGGGCAATACGGTGCTGGTGACCGGAGGCGGCAGCGGGATCGGTCGCGGCCTGGCGGAGGCGTTCCATCGGCTCGGCAACACGGTGGTCATCGCGGGCCGGCGGCGAGAGCCGCTGGCGGAGGTCGCGAAAGCCAACCCGGGCATCCGGGTGCTGTCGCTGGATCAGGGCGACCCCGCCGACATCCGCCGCTTCGCCACCGAGGTGACCGACCACTATCGGGACCTCAACGTCCTCATCAACAACGCCGGCGTCCAGCGCTTCGAGGACCTCACCACGACCGGTCCCAGCGTGGCGGAGCTGACGGTCGCGATCAATCTGCTGGGCCCGATCCGGCTCACGGCGGCGTTGCTGCCGTCGCTGCTGAAGAAGCCGCGGGCGGCGATCCTCAACGTCACGTCGGGCCTGGCCTTCATGCCCAGCGCCGTCACGCCGACGTATTGCGCGACCAAGGCGGCGCTGCATTCCTACACCGAGTCGCTGCGTTTTCAGCTCCGCGGGACTGCGGTCCAGGTGATCGAGATCGTTCCACCGCACCTGCAGACGGGGCTGCAGCGTGGGCGGGGATTCGACACCAGCGACCCGCGGGCGATGCCGCTGGACGAGTACATCACCGAGACGATGGCCCTCCTGCAGGCGCAGCCGGACGCGGAGGAGATCCTGGTGGAGCGGGTCAAGCCGTTCCGGTTCGCCGAACGCGACGGCCGCTACGACGAGATGTACCCCGCCTTCAACGAGGCGATCACCGAAGCCGTCCGCCAGGCGCGCGACGGCTGAAACCGGTTGGCCACCAGGCGTTCCCCGCACCGTGGGGCAACGTTCACCGCCCGTGTGTCCGGCGCCCCGGCGCGCGGGGTTGCCGGGCCGGTCCTGTGACAGGATCGGTGCCATGGGCGATTTTTCGCTGCTGGACGTTCCCCGATCGGTCCCGATCGAAGACCCCGAGGCCTACCTGGCCGCCGCGATGGCCTGGCACTTCGGCGAGGACACCGGTTCCGCGTTCTGGCTGCGGACCGCCCGGACCCTGGACTTCGACCCGCTGACCGATGTCAAAGGCTTTGGGGATCTGCGCCTGTTCCCCAACCTGGTCAACGAATTGCGCGCCGTGCCGGTGGAGGATCTCATTCCGCGCGGTTATGGATCGTCTCCGCCGCTGCCCCAGATATTCGAATCCGGCGGCACCACCGGGGCCCCGAAACGGACGGTGCAGATGCCGGACTGGATCGCGCAGGTCGTGCAGTGGCAAACCGAGGACTTCGACGGCGGCGGCTTTGTCCGCGGACGGGGGTTCCTGTGCCTGATGCCCGCCGGCCCGCACGGCGTCGGCTACTTCTCGCGGCTGGTCTCCGAGCGACTCGGCGCGGTCTTCCACGCGGTCGACCTCGACCCCCGCTGGGTGAAAAAGGTCGCCGCGCGCAACGCGGCCGCCGAAGTCGCCGCCTACGTCGACCACGTCGTCGAGCAGGCGGTGTTCGTGCTGCAGACGCAGAACGTCGCCAATCTGCACACGACCCCGCCGCTGCTGGAGGCCATCGCGCGCAACGACCGCGTGGTGGATCTGGTAAACGACAAGATCCGCTACCTGCTGCTCAGCGGCGCGCACGTGGACGCCGACACGCTCGACGTGCTGCGCGAGATCTTCCCCGACACGACGATCACGATGGCCTTCGGCAGCACCATGGTGCTCTCGCAAGCGGTCACCCGAAGCGACGGCGACTCGTTCGTGTTCGACCCGCGGACACCGTACGTCGTGTTCTGGGTGGTCGATCCCGACGCCGGGGAACGAGTGCCATACGGGCAGCGGGGCCAGGTGGTGATGAACCACGTCAGCAAGGGAATGTTCATACCGAACAACCTGGAGCGCGACCTGGCGATCCGGATGCCCGGCCCGGCGGGCCAACTCAGCGATTCGGTCAGCGAGGTGCGGCCGGTGACCACCTTCGACGGCGAGGCCGTCATCGAGGGCGTCTACTGAACATGGCGCGCGAACGAGCCGTTGCCGCGACCGATTTGGTGTGTATCGACGCGCTCGGAGCCGGTGGCGATTACCGTACCCGCAACCGCGAGCTCATCATGAGCACCGCCGGTGTTGCGGTTGCCGAGCTGAGCATTGTTCCGCCGCTGTATGTTTCGCGTACCATCGGCGCGCAGCGCAAATGCCGGCCGCTACCGGTCGCCCAACGCGAGGCGGCGCTGGGCAACGCGGCCGAGGTCTTTGCCACCGCGACCATCGGCGGCCTCGGCTTCGACGACTACGTTCGCCTGGCCAGCGGCGTATCCGGGCTCCCGATCGCGGTGACGCGGGCCGGGGCGCGCGGCGTTGCCCGCGCCGTCGCCACCGCGTTCGATACCGTGCGACCGGCCCGGCCCACGGGCGCCGCGCTCGACTGGCGCGAGGAGGGTGCCCGCGGCGGCGGCGCGGTGTGGGTCCGGCGCGGAGAGGTGTTTGCCGTGCACGCGGCCGGAAACGGCCCGGGCGTCCACGCCCTGTGGCCCCAGGCGCTGGCGCTGGGCTACCGCGTGGCGGTGCGGCCGTCGCGCCGCGAGCCGCTGACCGCACACCGGCTGGTGAACGCCCTGCGCCAGGCGGGATTTCGTCGCGAAGACGCGGTGTATCTGCCCACCGACCATGGCGGCGCGGACGAGCTCATCCGGCGGGCCGACCTTGCCATGGTCTACGGCGGCCAGGACGTGGTGGACAAGTACGCCGGCGACCCCGGGGTGGTGGTGAACGGCCCCGGGCGCACCAAGATCCTGATCACCGCCGACCAGGATTGGCGTGACCACATCGACCTCGTGGTCGACTCGATCGCCAACCTGGGCGGGATGGCGTGCGTCAATGCCACCGCGGTGCTCTACGAGGGCGACCCCGCCCCGCTGGCGCGGGCGATCGCCGGGCGGCTGGCGGCGATCCGGCCGCTGCCCACCGACGACGAGCGCGCGATCCTGCCCACCCAGCCCCTCGAACAGGCGCGGACGCTGGCGAACTACCTGGCGGCCAGGGCCGCCGGGACGACGCCGCTGCTCGGCGCCGACCAGGTGGTCGCCGCGGTCGGGGACGGGTACGCCGCGCTGCGTCCGGCGGTGCACCTGCTGGCCGAACCCGGCTCCGGCCAGCTCACGGACAAGCTCAACGTCGAGCTGCCGTTTCCGTGCGTGTGGGTGTCGTCGTGGTCGCGCGCCGCCGGAGTCGAGCCGCTGCGGCACTCATTGGTCGTCACTGCCATCACCGGCGACGACCGGCTGGTCGACGACCTGCTCGCCGAACCGACGGTCGCCAACGTCTACCGCGGCCGGCATCCGACCCTTTACGCTGCGCCCGAGATCCCGCACGACGGGTTCCTGGCGGATCACCTGATGCGCACCAAGGGCTTCATCAGGGACTAGCCCTGATGGTGGCGACCCGCTTCGCCCGGCGACGCCGCGCTCGCGATCGCCACGTAGTGGCCGACGGTGCCACCGCGAGCGTCGTTGGTCGCGGTGGCGACTCAGGCGCCTCAATCAGCTCAGCTGCCGAAGCCACCGCCGGGAGCCCCGACGGTCGTGGCGGCTGAACCGCCGAGGTGGCTGGCGGCGAATGCCGCGCCCTTATCGATCATCTGGCCGTCGGACGCGTAGGTGTCGTGCGCGGCGAAGTTCATCCCGTCGGAGCAGACCGGGTCCTCGGGCGCGCAGACCTTGATGGTCTTGGGCTGGTAGAGCGGGCCGATGGCGACCGGGGGCTCGTTGAGGAAGTTCATCGCGCGGACGTTGGGCATGCCGAAGAGCACGACCGAGGACACGTGGTCGGCCACCGCGGGGTCCATCGGCTTGGGCACGGTGTTGGGGTCGACCCCGTCGGGCACGGCGGCGGAGGTGACGAAGCCCATCACGGCCGCGCCCTGGGAGAAGCCGCTGAGCACCATCTTGGTGTTGGGGCAGTCGTGCGCCATCGAAACGACGTGCGCGCCGGCGTCCCGGATGCCGTCGAGGCCGGTGTCCCAGTCGTTGCTGGCCGGATAGTTGACCGGATAGACGTCGAACGACTTTCCGCCGACGCGCGAGCGCAGGTCGTCGGCGAATGCCTGTCCGGTCGCGCCAAGACCGGGGGGCTCACCGGTGCCGCGGGCGAATACCACCTGCACGTCCGGACATTGGGCGGAGGCGAAGGGGAGGGCAGGCGCGAGGACGGAGGCGCTGAGGCCCGACGCCGCGACTACCGCGGGACCAAGGAAACGAGCGAGTTGACGTGCGATCATGCCGCAATTGTGCCCTGGTGCACCGTCGGCTAAACAGAGATTTCTCTGGCAATTGTTTCAGAGTCGTAAAACGTCCCGTCGGCGATGCGCCGGCTCGCTCCGCCAACCGCGCGAACTGCCGATAATCGCGGGCCGGGCGGCGGAGCCGAACCCCGATGTGGTCTGCTAGCTGTAACCCGAGTCGAGGCACACGGTCAAGCCAGAGCCGCACCCCTCGGCGCGCAATCCGGAGTGAATGCGGCACCGAACGTGAACCTGATAGCACAGCCCTTTCAGCGAGCCTTTGCGGCGGCCACGGACCGACTGGCCAACCCGGCGCGGGTCTCGGACCCCGACAAGCTGCGCGACACCGTTTCGGGCAAGACGGTATTGGTGACCGGCGCGTCCTACGGAATCGGCGAGGCCACGGCCCGCACGATGGCCGCCGCGGGAGCGACGGTGCTGGTCGTCGCCCGATCGGCGGAACGGCTGGAGGACCTCGCGGCGGCGATCAACGCGGGCGGCGGGCGGGCGGTCGCCTACCCCACCGACCTCACCGACGAGGCCGCCGTGGGCGTGCTGACGAAGCAGGTCACCGAGAACCACGGCGCGGTCGACGTCGTGGTGAGCAACGCGGGCAAGTCGTTGCGCCGGTCGCTGCACGACCAGTACGACCGCCCGCATGACTTTCAGCGCACCATCGACATCAACTACCTGGGACCGATCTGGCTGCTGCTGGGGCTGCTGCCGGCCATGCGAGAGCGCGGCGGCGGGCACATCGTGAACGTGTCGAGCGTCGGGGTGCGCGTCGTACCGGGGCCGCAGTGGGGCGCTTACCAGGCGTCCAAGGGCGCCTTCGATCGCTGGCTGCGCAGCGTGGCACCGGAATTGCACGCCGACGGTGTGGACGTCACGACGGTCTACTTCGCGCTGGTGCGCACCCGGATGATCGCACCCACGCCGATGCTGGGCCGGCTTCCCGGCATGTCCGCGGACGAAGCCGCCGACGCGATCGCCAAGGCGGTCATCGAGCGCCCCCGCACCAACGAACCGCCCTGGGTGTGGCCGGCCGAGCTGGCGTCGGTGCTGCTGGCCGGGCCCGCCGAGCGCGCGGCCCGGTGGTGGCACCGCCGCTTCTTCGCCAATTCCGGTGTGCGCGAGGGCCGGCCATGACCCTTCTGGTGTCCCAGAACGGTGTGGTCGCGACGGCGGCGCGGGCGCTGCTGCGGTCCGGGTTGCTCGGCCCGCCTTCCCCGGCAGCGGTGGTCCGGGTGATTCGCGAGGCGCGACGCGGCGGCACGAATCCCTACACGCTGCTGGGCGTCACGGCGGCCCGGTGGCCGAACCGGGCGGCGATCATCGACGACGACGGCGCCCTCACCTACCGGGAGCTGCGGTCGGAGGCCCGAGCGCTGGCGGGCCAGCTGTCCGGCGCCGGAGAAGGGCCCGGTCGCGCGGTCGGGGTCATGTGCCGCAACGGACGGGGTTTCGTCAAGGCGTTCTTCGCCGCCGCCCTGGTCGGCGCCGATGTCGTGCTCGTCAACACGGATTTCCGCACCGATGCGCTGGCCGCCGCGTTGGGCGCACACCGGATCACCACGATCGTCGCCGACGACGAGTTCGCGGAGCGGGTGCGCGCCGCGCAGGCATCGGTGACCGTCGTCGATCCGGCGACGGTCGATGCGCGCGACGGGGACCCGCGATCCCCGCGACCCGCAGTGGCCGCACCCGGCCGGATCATTCTGCTGACGTCGGGCACGACCGGCAAGCCCAAGGGCGTGCCCCGCACTCCGCAGCTGCGTTCCGCGGTGGGCGTCTGGGTGACGATCCTCGATCGCACCGGGCTGCGAACGGGTTCGCGGATCTCGGTGGCAATGCCCATGTTCCACGGGCTGGGCCTCGGCATGCTGATGCTGACGGTGGCCCTGGGCGGCACGGTGCTGACGCATCGCCACTTCGATGCCGAGGCCGCGCTGGCGCAGGCGTCGCTGCACCGCGCCGACGCGTTCACCGCGGTGCCGGTGGTGCTCGCGCGCATCCTGGACCTGCCGCAGCGGGTGCGGGCGCGAAACCCGTTGCCCTACCTGCGCGTGGTGTTGTCCAGCGGGGACCGGTTGGATCCCACCCTGGGGCAGCGGTTCATGGATGCCTACGGCGACATTCTCTACAACGGCTACGGCTCAACCGAAGTCGGCATCGGTGCGCTGGCAACACCGGCCGACCTGAGGGAGGCTCCGGAAACCGTCGGAAAACCGGTCGCCGGCTGCCCGGTGCGCATCTTCGACAAGAAAGACCGACCCGTCGGTCCGCGCGTCACCGGACGCATCTTCGTCGGCGGCGAGCTGGCGAGCGAGGGCTACACGGAGGGCTCGGGGGAGGCCAAAGCCGTCGTCGAGAACATGACGAGCACCGGGGACATGGGTTACCTCGACAATGCGGGACGGCTCTTCATCGTCGGCCGTGAGGACGACATGATCATCTCCGGGGGAGAGAACGTCTACCCGCGCGCGGTGGAGAACGCACTCGCCGAGCACCCCGACGTCGCCGACAGTGCGGTCATCGGCGTTCCCGACGAGCGGTTCGGTCATCGACTGGCCGCCTTCGTGGTCCCGCAGCCGGGAAGCGGCATCGACCCGTCGGCATTGCGGGATTACTTGCAGGGCAGGGTTTCCCGCTTCGAACAGCCGCGCGACATCAACATCGTCGGGAGCATTCCGCGCAATCCCGCGGGCAAGGTCGTGCGCAAGGAGCTATCGACCTGAGCCTGCCCCGGGCTCGAGCTGCTTGGGTTCGAGCGCGGCGACCCTCTTGGCCAGCCAATTGGGCGCCAGCACCGACACGGCGGTGGTGCCGGCCGTCGCGCCGATCACACCGGACCAGGCGACGGGCCCCAGCGGTGTACAGCCGAAGAACTGGCTGACGCCGGGGGTCTGGACGATGGCCACCAAGACGCCGGCGCTGCCCAGCGCCGTGGCGATGACCAGCGGGCTGTGGCGCCGCGTTAGCAGGGTCTGCGCGAGCTGCGTGGTCACCAGCGCGGTGAGACCCATTGTCGACGTGCGGCGTTCGGTGCCCGGAGTCCAGCGCCCGATGGCCCAGGCTGCCGTCGCGCCGGCGGCGGTGACGGCGCCGCGGGTGACGATCTGGCGCATGAGCGGCGCGTCGAGCGACGGCGGGGGTTCGGACAGCGCCGCAAGCTGGAAGGCGCGCTGGGTCTCGTCGGCATCGCGGTCCGCGCCGTCCTCGTCCTCTTCGGGCTGGGGGTACTGCGGGGTGACGGCGACCGCGAGCGCGGGGAACATGTCGGTGAGCAGGTTCACCAACAGGAGTTGACGCGTGCCCACCGGCGCGCGACCGGTCCCCAACGCCGTCCCGATGATGGTGAAGAGCACCTCGCCCACATTGCCGCCGACCAGGATGCTGACCGCGTCTTTTACGCCGCCCCACATGCCGCGGCCCTCGACCAGCGCGTCGACCAGCACGCCGAGATCGTTGTCGGTCAAGACGATGTCGGCGGCGCCGCGCGCGGCCGACGAACCGCGACCGCTCACCCCGATGCCCACGTCGGCCATGCGAATCGCGGCGGCATCGTTGGCGCCGTCGCCGACCATCGCGACCGCCTGCCCGCTGTGTTGCAGCGCGGCGACGATCTGCACCTTCTGCTCCGGGCTGACGCGTGCGAAAACCTGCACGTCGGAGGCGAGTTTGGCCCGGTCGTCCTCGTCGAGGGCGGTGAGCTCGGCCCCGGTGACCTCGCGTGCGTCCGACGGCAGGCCCAGCTGGCGGGCGATCGCGCGGGCCGTCACCGGGTGGTCGCCGGTGATCAGCACCACCCTGCGACCGGCTTCCACCAGCGTTTCGATCAGCGGCCGCGCCGAGGGCCGTGCGGTGTCCGCCAATCCGACGTAGCCGACCAGTTCCAAGTCGTGCGCGGCGGCGTCGACTTTGTCGACGTCGGTGTCGTCCTCGGTGGTCCCGCCGTCCCAGCGCCGCTTTGCGACGGCGAGCACGCGCAGGCCTCGCTCGGCCAGGCGCATGACCAACGACTCCGCGTGCTCGAGGGCGGCGTCCTGATCTTCGAACCGGCAACGCGGCAAAACCTCCTCGGGGGCGCCCTTGACCATCAGCATCGCGCCCGCCGCGCCGTCGGTGCCGATCGCGGCGGAGTAGCCGCGACTGGACTCGAATGGCACCTCCGCGAGCACCGTCCACTCCGAAACCCATTGGCCGTCTAAGGCATTGGCCGCCTCGAGGATGGCTTCGTCGGTGGCGTGCGCGTGTCCGCCCCCGTTGTGGGGTTGGGTGCTGCTGCGCGCGGCGGCCCGCAACACCTCGGCGCCCCCGGGGTCGGCCGGATCGAGAAATGGGCCGTCCGGACTTGTTCCGTGCGGCACGCTGCACACGACGCGCAGGTGGTTTTCGGTGAGCGTGCCGGTCTTGTCGAAACACACCGTCTGGACCCGCCCCAGCGCTTCGATGGCGCGTGGCGTGCGGACCAGCGCCCCACGCCGCGACAACCGCTGGGCGGCGGCGAGCTGGGCCAGGGTGGCCACCAGCGGCAGGCCCTCGGGGACGGCGGCCACGGCGATGGCGACGCCGTCGGCGACCGCTTGCCGCAGCGACCCGCGGTGCGCCAGCGCCAAACCGGTCACCGTGGCACCGCCGGCCAGCGTCAGGGGAAGCACCTTGCTGGTCAGCTCCCGCAACCGGGCCTGCACGCCCGCGGCGGACTCGACATCGGCGATCGCCGTCAGCGCGCGTTGCGCGGCGGTGCCGGCGCCGGTGGCGACGACGATCGCCCGGGCCCGTCCCGCGACAATCGTGCTGCCTTCGAACAGCATGCTGGCCCGGTCGGAGTCGGCGGCGGCGACGGGCTCCACCTGCTTGTCCACCGGCAGCGATTCCCCGGTGAGGAAGGACTCGTCGACCTCCAGGTCCTCGGCTACCAGCAGGCGCGCGTCCGCGGGCACCACCTCCGGGGCGGCGAGGTCGATGATGTCGCCCGGGCGCAGCGATTTCGCGCTGACCGTGACCGTTCGCTCCGTCGTGCGGGCGGCCTCGAGCCGCCGGTGCGCGGTCGCCACGGTGGGGAGCACGACGCGCCGCGCGTGCTTCTCCTGTTCGGCGAACAGCTCGGCGACCGCGGCCTCGGCACGCAAGCGCTGCACGCCGCCGGCTATGGCGTTGGCCGTCATCACGCCGGCCACCAGCAGCGCGTCGACGTTGCTGCCGACGATCGCCGACGCCGCCGCGCCGACGGCCAGGATCGGCGTCAGCGGGTCGGCGAGCTCGGCCCGCGTCGCCGACAGCAGCCGCCCCACCCGGGTTGCCGGACCCCGCAGCGGCGCGACGACCGGGTTGTAGGACAGGTCGTCCAGCATCTGTCGCCAGGGCGCGGTGCCGGGCTCGACGGCCAGCGGACGGGTGCGGCTGGTCAGGCGGGAGTAGACGATCTCGGGGTCGAGGGCATGCCAGGCGGTCAGCGGCTGCGGTGTGGGATCCGCCAGCCGCAACACCCTGCCGGCCGAGAACGTGCCCTGAATCAACGCGGCCGCGGCCGCGGCGTTGACCGGGTTGAGCCAGCGCTGCAAGGCAACCGGGTTGGCCGAGCCGGGCTCGCCGGTGACCAGCAGCAGGCCGGCCAGGGTGCTGCCACCCTTGGCAAGGCGAACCGCGGATTCCGTGGCCGCCCGGGCCACCGGCAGCGCCGACAAGATCCGCACCGCAGCGGCCAGGTCGGTGCCGGTGATGATGTCCGCGGTCCAGGGCGTCGCCGCCTGGGGATCGTCGAGGGCCACCGCGACGTCCGCGATGGCCAGCGCCGCCAGCGTGTCCGTGGACGCGAAGTCCCGGTGCAGGGCCGTGATCAGCAACACCGGTCCGCGATCCGTGCGCAGGTCGCGAACCAGCTGCAGCAACGGGGTGCCCGGCGGGTGGCTCACCGCGACGCTGGCGGTCAGGTCTTCGGTGCCGGCGACGTGGCGCAGCACCACCCGCGCCCCGGTCCGGGCAGCGGTCTGCAGCAGCGGGATCGCGAAAGGGTCGACCTCCCATCCCACGTCGACGCTGCCGACGCGTTCGCCGTCGACCACGAGGTCGGCATGCTCGAGCCCCTGGGCGGGCATCGCCGAGGGGCCCTGCGCCCGGATCCAGTGCAGGCGTGCCCCGGTGGCCGGCAACTCGTCGGGGTCCGGCTCGGGCGCCTCCTCGCCGTGGAGCAGGGCGTCGGCGACCTCGTAGACGCGATCCTCGTCCCAGCCGGGTATGTCTCCCTGCGCCCGCAACACCGCGCGGTTGTCGCCACGCAGCGCCGCCCCGTCGATGACGACCACCTTCACCCGATCCATCCGGCGCAGCGCGCCGGGGTCGAGGACCAGTTGTCCGGCGTTGGCCAGCCCGCGGCCCAGTACCGCGGCGAACGCCTGCCGGCCCGCGTGGGCGGCCCGCGGCACGCCGGCCAGCAGCGCGCCGGCCGCGTCTTCGGTGCCACCGCCGGCCAGCAGCGCGCCGGCCGCGGCGATCAGCGACGCGTTGGCCGCCTGGTCGACGTACTCCTCCACCGGCCCGGCCATCGATCCCTTCGCGGTGTCGATGGCCGCGTCGATGGCCCCGCCGACCACGACGTGGGACACCTCGCCCGCGGCGGCGGCGGCCCAATTATGCCGGGGCGCCTGCGATTTGGGTCCCGCCGAGGAGATGACGGGAACCACCGGGGCCTGCGGCCGCTTCGGGGACGCCAGCTCGGGCTCGCGCTCCCGCCATCTCTGCCGGTGAGCCGACGCTTCGGAGATCTGCAGGCTGCGTTGCGCCAAATCGATCACGGGTGTTCCGATGGCATGGGTGAGCCCGTTGGCCACCGCCGTCGAGGCGCTGAGGGCGATGTCGGTACCGACGCGACCCAGCCGCGACTCCAGCACGGCAACCACCCGCGGCTGATGATTGAGCAGGGCGGCCGCGGCGCGCGCGCTGCGCGGCGCGACGGGCAACCGGCCCAGCCAGCCGGTGACCGCCGCGCCGATCGCCGCGACGTCCATCGCCGCCGCCGTCATCGGGACCAGGATCGCCAACGGGTTACCCGGGTCGGCGAACGGCGCCGTCCGGGGTGCCGACCTGGGTCCCGTCAAGTTCAGGTCGGCGGCGACATCACAAACCGCTTCCCGCACCTCGTCGAGGACGGTGTCGCTGTCGGCGTCGCTGTCGAGCTCGACCACCAGCCGGCCAAGTGCGCCCTCGACGTGGGCGCTGGCCACTCCGGGGATTCTGCGAACCGGTTCCTCCACCACCGCCGCATGCTCGTGCCAGCGGGGGAAGGGCAGCAATGGGTCGAGATCGAAATGCACCCGCCGCCCGCTCTGCCAGCGCACCGGAGGCGCGACGCCGTTCGGTGAGCCGTCGGACGCGGAGCCGATGCCGATCGCCCGGCCCGTCGTGTTGGCCATCGACTGAACCACCGGGCCGGCCAGTTCCACCACCGGGCCGGCGAGCATCTGCACCGCCCCGGCGGCGTCGGCCGCGGTGGAGACGCCGGCTCGCACTGCCTGCGCGGCCCCGCCGGTCACGCCAGCGACGACGCTGGCCACGCCCGGAATCTTCATCCGTCACCCTTCACATACGTCTACCGCGCCCAATGATCCTGGCGTGTCAGGGGCCTGTCCACAGCTGGGCTGCGTGGACGGCGCACGATGACACCGACGAGTGCGGCGCGTCGGGATTCGCTCGGTTGCCAGGGGTGCAATCGCTTCCTGGAAGAAAGGTTACCGGGTCGGAGCCCGACCAAACCTGGGAGAACGATCACGCGTCGGCATCATGGCGGTACGGGGGGTCCGGGTCGGGATGCCGGGGCCGCCGAAGCGCATTGGCGGAAAAGACATTTCGAGCGCTTCCGAGTTATTGGGTGCCAAAACACAAATGCGCGGTAGCCGTCGACCGGCTACTCGCGCATTGGTGGCTGCGGAAATTCGGCTACAGAATCCGGTGGTTCGCCCTACCGACCTGGTAGCCCGCCGGGAAGGACTTCTCGATCACCTGCAGCTGGTGATCCACCCTGGACTCGAGCTCGAGAACCACGCAGCTGTCGCTGACAGTTTTCGATTCGAGGACTATGTATCGCTGACCGCAATCGGTGATCGGGTCGCCCGAGTGCAATTTCTCGACCGGCACCGACTCCGGTGTTCCGTCTGCCTCCATCCATGACACGTTAGGTCAATTCAGTGAAGGAGGGAATAGACCGCTACGTGGTGTCGCGCCCGGGTTGCTTGAAGAACACGCTGACGTGAAGGATCAGGCCGTCGTCGCCTTGCTCGAAAACGATGCATTCGGGCCACGTCGCGACGACGCCGTCGATCTCGAACGCCTCGGTCAACTCGGCGTATGACACCCGGGAGTCGACGTGCGAAACCCGCTGCACCTCCAGCCGGTGGCCCTGGAGATTGGTGCACACCTTGCGCAGGTAGGCGACGTAGTGCTGCTTGCCCTCGACGACGTCGCAGAACGGCCCCTCGCGGACCAGGCCTTCGTCGGCAATCGTCGCGGCCAGGCCGTCCCAATCGTGTCCGGCCAGGCAGTCCAGGTAGCGCTCGACAACGCCGGCGCCGGCTCCCGTCACCTCGGTGACTCCACGGGAAACACATTAGGGCACCGCGGCGGTCTGGAAAATGCCGAGCAATAGCGCGACGCGGGCGAGAATGGTGCGATGAGCGCAGCCAGCGCGCCGGAGTCGCCGGCCGCGGCCCCGAGTTGCTACCGGCATCCCGGTCGTGGCACCCACCCCCGCTGCTGCGACCGCTGCATCTGCGTGGACTGCATGCGCACCGCCGCGGTCGGCCACCCGTGTGCGGAGTGCGTGCGGGGCGCCCGCAGGATGCGGCGGCCGCGCACCCTCCTGATCGCCATCAACGCACTGATGTTCATATGGCGCACAGGTGTTCTCGTCGCGGAGTCGTCCCGGTGAGCTGGTGGGTCGCGCGTGCCGAGCGAACGCTGTCAGAGCAGGTGCCCGCGCCGCCGGTCGACGTCCGCGATTTCTACGTGGATCTGGACAACATCAAGCTCGTGCACCCGCTGATCGTGTCCGTGCAGGCCACGTCGCGCACCGAAACGCCGGACGGTTACGTGCAGAGCTACCAGGTGGTGGACCGGATCCCGTTGGGGCCGTTCAGGATGCGGATCACCTACCGGGCGCGGCTGCACGTCCGCGCCGACGGCGACGTGACGACCGAGGCCGACCAGTCACCGGGGGTGCGGCTGCGCGGAGCGGTGAGCTTCGCTGCGAGCGACGGCGGCACCCGGATCACCGAGCGGATACGGATCGCCGCACCCCGGCCGCTGGCCCCGGTCACCACGCGCGAGGCGGTCAAGGCGCACATCGAAATGCTCGCGGGCATCCGGCGTCACTTCGAATCCGGCTGAACGGTGACTACGGGCCGGTGAACTCGATGATCCCGCGAATGTTGCGACCCTCGCGCAGGTCCGCGAATGCCTCGTTGATCTCGTCGAGCCGGTAGTGCCGAGTGACCAGCTCATCGAGTTTCAACGCGCCGGCCTGATACAGCGACAACAGCATCGGCACGCTCGTGCGCGGATTCATCCCCCCGTAGAGCGCTCCCCTGAGTTGCTTGGCCGACAACGTCATCTCCTGCAGGACCAACGGAACCGGCGGCTCGGTGAACGGAGTGATGCCGGTGAGCACGCATATCCCGCCCTTGCGAAGCAGCGCCATCGCCAACGGGATCAAGTCCACATGCACCACGCCGGGACAGACGACGACCCGGTCGGCCATGACGCCGGCGGTGATCTCCTTGACCAGGGGGATCGCCGCCTCGGCGCAAGCGGCGGTGTGCGTGGCACCGAAGAACTTGGCCGAATCCCGCTTGGAATCAACCGGATCCACCGCGATGACATATTTCGCGCCGACGGCGCGCGCACCTTGCAAGGCGTTCATCCCGACCCCACCGGTGCCGATCACGACGACTGTGTCGCCGGGTTCGGTGCCCGCCGATATCGTCGCGGAGCCCCAGCCGGTGCTCACACCGCACGACACGAGTGAGGCGGCATGGAACGGGATCGCGTCGTCGATCTTGATGACGGACCTTTCCGACAGCACCGCGTATTCGGCGAACGTGCCGAGTTGGCCATACGCCAGGAGGTTTTCGTTGCCGAGATGCCTGCGGCACGTCCCGTCGGTGGGCATCTCCCGCACGAACAGGCTCGCACCGATATCGCAGATGTAGCTTTGACCGTTCACGCAGAACCGGCAATTTCCGCATGCGGGAATGAACGAAAGCGCCACGCGGTCCCCCGGCCGCACCGTCGTCACGCCCGGTCCGATCTCGGCGACGACACCCGCACCCTCGTGCCCGCCGAGCAGCGGGAACCAGTCCGGCGCGGGTTGACCGCTCGCGGCCAGCGCCTCCGGGGTGGGCACTACATCGCCGGTGAACAAGTGGTCGTCGGAGTGACAAACTCCGGCAACCGCCATCCGCACCAGGACTTCACCGCTGCGGGGCGGATCGAGATCGATCTCGTGGATCTCCCAGTCCCTGCCAACCCCGCGGATCACGGCGGCACGACACCTCATTGCGACCTCCCTGCTGGCGCCCCGGCCCGTCAGGGCGCGTAGCCCAAGGTGCTCTTGACCTCTAAATATTCGTGGAAGCCGAACTCGCTCCACTCCCGACCGTTGCCGCTGTGCTTGTAGCCGCCGAACGCCGAGTTCATGTCGAAGGCGTGGTTGATCGTCACCCATCCCGCACGGATCTTGCGGGCCACCTCGCGGGCCCTGTCGAGGTCGGCTCCCGAGACATAGCCGGCCAGGCCATAATCGGTGTCGTTGGCGATCTGGACGGCCTGATCGATGTCGTCGTAGCCGAGGATGCACAGCACCGGACCGAAGATCTCCTCGCGCGCGATCGTCATGTCGTTGCTGACGTCGGCGAACACGGTCGGCTTGACGTAGTAACCCTGGTCCAGCCCCGCCGGCCGGCCCAGGCCGCCGGCGACGACGGTCGCGCCCTCGTCGATGCCCTTCTGGATCAGGCCCTGGACCTTCTCGAATTGCGCCCTCGAGGCCACCGGTCCGATCGCCGTCTTGTCTTGCGGGTCGCCCACCTTCACGTGCTCGGCGACCGCGCGGGCGATGCCGATGGCCTCGGCCATCCGGGAATTCGGGACCAGCATGCGCGACGGGGCGTTACAACTCTGCCCGGTGTTCGGCATCATGTTGACCACGCCGGCGCGGACGCTGTCGGCAAAGCCCGCGTCGTCGAGGACGATGTTGGGGCTCTTGCCGCCAAGCTCCTGCGTCACCCGCTTCACCGTCGGGGCGGCATTCCTGGCCACCTCGACACCGGCGCGCGTCGACCCAGTGAACGACACCATGTCGATGTCGGGATGGCTCGCCAGTGCGACGCCGACCCCGGGGCCGTCACCGTTGACGAGGTTGTACACCCCGGCCGGCACGCCCGCGGCATCGAGGATCTCGGTGAAGACGTAGGCCGAGAAGGGCGCCACCTCGGACGGTTTCAGGATCATCGTGCACCCGGTTGCCAACGCCGGGTACACCTTGACCGCGATCTGGTTGAGCGGCCAGTTCCACGGCGTGATCAACCCGCAGACGCCGATGGGCTCCCTGGCGATCAGCGTCGCCCCGTGTTGTTCTTCGAAGGGGAAGTTCTTCAGCACGTCGATCGCCGTCACCAGGTGGCCGAGCCCGAGCTGAACCTGCGGGCCCGCGGCCAGCGAGGGCGGCGCACCCATTTCCTCGGTGACCGCATCCGCGAGATCGCCCGCGCGCTTGCCGTATTCGGCCAGGATCGCCTCCAGTAGATCGAGGCGCTGTTCGCGATTGCTCTGCGACCAGCCGGCGAAGGCGCGTCGGGCGGCGTTGACCGCCACGTCGACGTCGGCGGCCGAGCCGAGCGAGATCCTCCCGGAGACCTGCTCGGTCGCTGGGTTCTCGACGTCAAAGGTGTTGGGCCGCAGCGGGTCGACCCAGCGTCCGTCGATGTAGAACTTCAGGTAGTCGCGCATGACTGCTCCTTTTCTTACTGGGTGCCTTCTGCGTACCAGGTGCGGAATTCGCCGTAGTTCGGCATCTCCTCGGAGTTGGCCTTCGGGTCGATGCAGACGTGCACGACGGCTGTGCGTCCGCTGGCATAAGCGCGTTTGATCGCCGGACCGATCTCCTCTTCCTTCTCGACGTATTCGCCGTGGCAGCCGAAGCCTTCGGCGATCTTGTCGAAGCGCACGTCCTTGCTCCAGTGCACGCCGGGCTGCGGTGACGGCTGGTCGAAGGTGCGCTTGTAGACGCCGACCTCGAGACCCCACTGGTGGTCGACGCCGACGACGCAGACCAGCGGCAGCTTTTGACGTGCGGCGGTCTCCAGCTCGGCGATGTGGAACATGAACGAGGAGTCGCTGGTCAGCAGCATCACCGGCCGCTTGCCGCCGTCGGCGACCGACGCGCCGACGGCATAGGGCAGGCCGGTGCCGAGGTGGCCGAAGTTCTGGTTCCAGATGACGTCGTGCGGTTTGGCCAGCGAATAGGTCCATTGGAAGATGACCGTCGCGCCGCCGTCGCGGACCATGATGCCCTCGGCCGGAAAGGCTTTGGTGGCCTCGACCACGAAGCGTGCGGGGTGGATCGGGGTCCGGCCGCTCGGCGCTGCCTCGGCCAGTTCGGCAAGCTGGTCGGCATCCTGTTTGATCCAGCGCGCAAGCTCGGCCGACGGCGAACGCGGGCTGTCCTTCAACGCGTCGACGAGCTGGGGCACCACGCCACGCAGGTCTCCCACCAGCGGCACGTCTACCGGCCGGTTGACGCCGATCGCCATGGGGTCCTGCTCGACGTAGATCCACTTGCGGGTGGCGTTGTTCTGCGCCCAGTGGCGCGTTTTGCCGTAATGAACCGGCTCGCCGAGTTCCGTGCCCAGCGCGATGCACAGGTCCGACGCGACCACGGCCTCGACCGCCGCGGACGAAAAGCCGTAGGGGAAGGTGCGATCTTCCAGGCCCGGAATGAACGACGTGCCACCGGATGTCTGGATCACCGGACAGGCCATCAGCTCGGCCAGTTCCCGGACCGCTGCACCGGTGCGCGACGTGTGGACTCCGTGTCCTACCAACAGGATCGGGGTCTGCGCCTCGCGCACCAGCCTGGCCGCCTCGGCGATCTCCCGCGCGCCGGCCCCGTGGTTGGCGAGGCGGTACGCGCTGGGAGGCTGGGGATCTGGGACGTTCAACTCCTCCAGGATCACATGGGATGGGAACTCGATGTAGGCCGGGCCGGGCGTCGTCGACATCGCGCGCCGAAGCGCCTCCCGCACGATCTCGTCGGTCTGGTCGGCATACTCTATTGACGCGCTATACTTCACCGCTGGCGCGAAAAGCGCTTCCTGGCGAACGAATTGGATGCGCCCGCGCCGGACCCGCCGTTCGGTGATGCGGGCCCGTTGGCCGCCGAGGAAGATGACCGGCGAGTTCTCCACCTTGGCGCACATCATCGCCCCGGCGATGTTGGCGACTCCCGGCCCCAGCGTGCCGATGCACAAGCCGGGCTTGCCCGTCATCCGCGACACGGCTTCTGCCATGAACCCGGCGCTCTCTTCGTGGTGGGGCGAGACCACGGACCAGCCGCGCGACTCCGCCTCGAGGAACATGTGCACGAAGTTCGGGTCCGGGATTCCGAACAAGATCTTCACACCTTCGGCCTCGAACAGGTCGAGGATGCGTTTGTAGACGGGCACAGCCATGGTTAGAACTCCTTTGCCTCGCGAGCAGACACAAAAGCCCCCTCTGACGGCCCATTTCGGGGGATTTTGCGTCTGCTCGCGCCAAGTTCGGCGAGCACTTCCGCGGTGTCGGCTCCGAGCTCCGGCGCCGGGCCCGCAACCCGACCCGGTGTCCGGGAGAACCAGGTGGGTACGCCCGGGAAGCGCACCGGGCCGTGCGGGGTATCCACGGTCTCGAACATGCCGACGGCGTTGAGATGCGGATCGTCGAACAGCGCGCCGGGCGTATTCAATGGGGCCGCCGGTATCTCGAGCTCGCGGAACAGCGTTAGCCATTCGTCGCTCGACCGCTGTTTCAGGGTCTCGGCCACCAACCCGTAGACGGCGTCGATCTGGCGCGCGCGCTGTTCCAGCGTCGAATACAGCTCACCGGCCCACGGCGGCCGCACGGCGTCGACGAACGCGTTCCAGTGCTTGTCGTTGTAGATCAATGCGGCGATGTGGCCGTCACTGGTGCGATACGGACGACGGTTGGGTGCCACGGTGCGCGGATACACCGCCGGCCCCAGGGGCGGGTCGAACAGAGCACCGTTGGCGTGTTCGACGAGCATGAACGAGGCCATGGTTTCGAACATGGCGACCTCGACTTCTTGACCGTCGCCGGTGCGCTCGCGGTGGTACAACGCCATGGTCGTCGCGTAGAGCGCCGTCAACCCGGCGACCTTGTCGGCCATGATGGTTCCGACGTAGTCGGCCTCGCCGGTCAGCTGCTGTTGCACCGCGGGCAGGCCGCACTCGGCCTGAATCGTGTCGTCGTAAGCGGGCCGGTCCCGCTCGGGGCCGCGGCGCCCGTACCCGTAGCAATTGGTGTAGACGATCGCCGGGTTGATCGCGGCGACGTCGTCGTAGGCGAAGCCGAGCCTGGCGATCGCCTTGGCGCGCATGGAGTGGATGAACACGTCCGCGGTCTCGACGAGCGCCCGCAGTGCGTGCGTTCCGGCGTCGGTGTGCAGGTCCAGGACGACGCTGCGCTTGCCGCGGTTGACGTTGACGAACACCCCGCTCATGCCCGGTGCGGGGCCGACCGAGATGTAGCGGGTGTTATCGCCTTGGGGCGGCTCGACTTTGATCACGTCGGCGCCCATGTCGGCCATGATCTGCGTGCAGTACGGTCCCATCACCATTGCGGTGAGGTCGATGACCCGCACACCGGCGAGCGGGCCCGCCCGGCTAGCCACGGAGCACGCCCCGATCGCCGGAACGGTGTGCGAGGTCGAAGCTGTAGCGGATGTGCTGGCCATGACCGTCGGGAACCACCGGAAAGACCAGCGGCGCCTCGATGTTTCGAATCGCATCGATTTGC
This sequence comes from Mycobacterium sp., assembly GCF_035506235.1. GTDB lineage: Bacteria > Actinomycetota > Actinomycetes > Mycobacteriales > Mycobacteriaceae > Mycobacterium. Next base: position 11,691 of record NZ_DATJPU010000052.1, on the reverse strand, counting down.
TCGCCAACGTCCTCGACCGTCCACGCCGGCCGATGCACGCCGGGGCTTTCGGCGATGACCGCCCGCGCCACCCGGCCCGCCAGCGCGATGAACACCTCCCCGGTGACCGAACAGCTTTCGTGGGCGAGCCAGCCCACCGCGGGCGCAACGAGTTCGGGGTCCATCGGTGGGTAGGCCGAGGTGTCGATGCCGGCGGCCATTCTCGTCAGCGCGGCCGGCACGATCACGTTGCACGCCACGCCCTCGGCCGCGCCTTCGAGCGCGGCGACATTCGACAGCCCTATCACGCCGGCCTTGGCGGCCGCGTAGTTGGCCACATTGTGGTTGCCGTACAGTCCGCCGATCGACGACGTGAGCACGATGCGCCCGTAGCCCGCGTCGCACATCACCGGGAACGCGGGCCGCAGCACATGGAATGCGCCGCGCAGGTGAACATCGAGCACCGCGTCGAAGTCCTGGTAGCTCATCTCTTTCAGCGATGCGCGGCGCACGATCCCGGCGTTGTGGATGAGGATGTCGACGCGGCCGTAGGCGTCGAGTGCCGTGTCGATGATCGCCTTGCCGCCGGCCGCGGTGGCCACCGAGTCGGTGCTGGCGACGGCTTGACCACCGGCGGTGACGATCTCGCGCACGACCTCGCCGGCGGGACCCGCGTCGGTGCCGTCACCCGTGAGGCCGCCGCCCGGATCGTTGACGACGACCTTCGCGCCCCGTGACGCCAGCAACAGGGCGTAGCAGCGGCCGAGGCCTCGGCCGGCCCCGGTGATGACGGCGACGTGCCCGTCGAATCTCAGATCCGCCATCTAAGTTCCGAGCACCAGGCCATTCAGATCACCCTTGACACGCCATTCCCTCAGCAGGTCGTCGAACGCGTAGAAACCGGGCGAGTAGGGCTCCCCGAGGAAGGAGCGGATGCCCTCTCCGCCTCCGCCGCCCTCGTTGTTGTAATAGCCAGGCGTGCAGGTAACTTCGAACGCCGAGTTGTCGATGGCGAGTTCCCGGATCGTGGCAACCCAGTCGTCCTGACCCTCCTGGCTGGGTTCGACGGTGGTGGCGCCGCGCTTGATGGCTTCGGAAATGATGTGGGCGATGTGTTCGGCCTGCTGCTCAAACATCGCGGTGGTGTTGGCCGAAACGCCGCCCTGGAGGAAACCGGTGTGGAACTGGTTGGGGAAGCCGCGAGTGGTCATGCCGTGCAGCGTCTTGTAGCTGTCGCGCCAGTGATCGAAGAGCGAAAGGCCGTCGCGGCCTTCGATCGCCTCCATCGCGTAACGACGGCTGATCTCGGTGGAGATCTCGAAGCCGCTCGCGAAGATCACGCAATCGACCTCGTACTCAATGCCGTTGGCGACTATGCCGTCCTCCGTGAGCCTCTCCACCCCCTTTGACTCCGACACGTCGACCAACGTGACATTGGGATTGTTGAAGGTCGGCAGGTATTCGTCACTCGAGCACGGCCGCTTGCAAAGGAACCGGTAGTACGGCTTGAGCGCCTCGGCGGTATCGGGGTCCTCGACGATGTCGGCGATCCGGCGCCGCAGCCGCTCCATGATCTTGTAGTCTTCCTCCTCGCGGATCGCCATGATCTGCTCTATCCCCAACGACGCGGGGTCGTCACTGGCGGCGATCCGCGCGGTCATGTTGCGTCCCAGCTCGGTCCAGAAGTCGCAAACCTGGTCCGCCGCATCGAACACCACGCCCTCGAACGGCGACCACCGATGGAAATTGCGCTTGCGCTCCGCCTGCCACCCGGGCTGCAGCGACTTCACCCAGTCCGGGTTCGTGGGCTCGTTTCCGCGCTCGTCCACCGATGACGGTGTCCGCTGAAACACATACAGATGCTGGGCATCCCGACCCAGGTGGGGAACCAGCTGAACACCCGTCGCCCCAGTGCCGACGAGGGCGACCCGCTTGTCGGCAAGCTTGTGCAGGCGGCCGTTGGCGTCGCCGCCGGTGTAGTCGTAGTCCCAACGCGCCGAGTGGAAGACGTGGCCCTTGAAGTCCTGGATACCGCGGATCCCGGGCAACTTCGGCCGGTTGTACGAGCCCTGCGTCATCACCACGAAGCGGGCGCGAATGTCGTCCCCGCGATTCGTCCGTAGCCGCCAGCGGTTGATCGAGTCGTCCCAGCGCACCGTGCGCACCTGAGTAGAGAAGATCGCGCCGTCGTAAAGCCCGAAATGTTTGGCGATGCGGCGGCAATGCTCGTAGATCTCCGCCCCGTCGGCGAACTTCTTGCTCGGCATGAAGTCGAGCTCTTCGAGCATCGGAATGTAGCAGTACGCGTCGTTGTCGCACTGGATTCCGGGGAAGCGGTTCCAATACCAGACGCCTCCGACGTCCCCGCCCATCTCGATGATGTGCACGTCATCGACGCCGGACTTCTTCAGGTAGGCGCCCGCCAGCAGGCCGGCGATGCCACCGCCGAGAACCGCTACCTCGATGTCCTCGGTGATCGGCGTGCGCGGCGTCACGGGTGTATGGGGATCGACTTCGGCGAACTCGGCGAAATCGCCTGTGAGTTCCAAATACTGCTTGGACCCTTCGGGGCGCAACCGCTTGTCGCGCTCGTGCAGGTACTTCTCGCGAAGCGCGTCGATGTCGATGTCTTGTGGCACGTCGGTTGGCCCACAGATGTCGAAGTTCGTCATCAGATGCCTGCGGCGTGGATGCGTCCGGCTTTAGCCGTGGGGAGGAAACGCCGCTGCCTCCTTTCCATCATGTTGTCGGTGGTGCTGGATACGGTGGCGGCGTGAGTGTTCGCCTCGCGGACCGCATCGTCGAGACGGTGCGCTACACCTACCGGCTGCGCCCTGGAAAGCAAGCCGAGGCGGCGCTTGAAGCTGAATGGCACCGCTGCCGCTGGCTGTGGAACGAAGCTGTCCACCAAGAGAAATCGGGCAGCAAGCCAACTTTTTGCAAACTCTCCAAACTGCTGACCGCCGCCCGAGCTAGCTGCGAATGGCTGCGCGCAGGTTCGCAGACCGCCCAACAGCAGATGCTGCGAACCTACGCCCGCGCGTTGAACGACTCGTTCACAGTTAAAGGCCGCGGCAAGCCGACAACCAAGAGCCGGAAGAACTCCCGCCCGTCGCTGGAGTACACAATCAACGGATTCGCGGTGCGTGACGGACGACTGGAATTGGCCAAGTGTCATCCTATCCCTGTGGTGTGGTCCCGTGCGCTGCCCTCGCAACCCAAGACGGTAAACGTCTACCGCGACAACCTCGGACACTGGTATGCCAGCTTCGTGGTCACCCGGCAGACCGAAGGGTTGCCGGACGTCGACACCGGTATTGGAATCGACTTTGGAGTCACAACTACCGCTGTGACAACCGATTCCGCCTACGACCAACCGCACCGGCAGCGGCGCCGGTTCGTCGATTGCGAGCTGGGTAGAGCGCAGCGGACTATGGCGCGTCGGCACCGACCCGCAAGGGCGCAGTCCAAGCGGTACAAGAAGGCGAAGCTGGCTGCTGGCAAAATCCAGAAGAAGGCGGCCCGGCAAGCCAAACACGACGCCCGGTTGTGGGCACGCCGTGTCGTGAACGACCACGGACTGATAGCGGTCGAGGACTTCAAGCCGACCTTCCTGACGAAGTCCACGATGGCGCGCAAGGCGGCCGACGCCGCGATCGCGGCTACCAAACGGACGTTGATCGAGTATGGCCGTCGGGCCGGCCGGAAGGTGGTGTTGGTCAGGCCCATGTACACGACGATGACCTGTAGCAAATGCTTTGCGAGAAACAAGCGGCTGTCGCTTAAGGTGAGGACTTTTCAGTGCGCGAGCTGCGGTTACACCGCAGACCGCGACCGGAACGCTGCCAGGGTGATCCTGGCTGTGGCAGAGCGGGGCCACACTTGCGTCGATGATCTCGTCTCCTTTCCTTTCGAGACTTAGGTCGAAGCCTGAAATCCCCCGGCGTTAGCCGTGGGGAACCGTTAACGAATCTCTTTCGGCTCGCCGGTGCTCATGTATTTCGACAGTTGGTAGTGAAGGTTGACGGTGCTGCGTTCCCGGTACGGGTTGGGTTTGGTGCCCGGGAAGCCCAGCGATTTCATGCCCTGCTGCACCGCCGCCATGTTGGAGAAGTCCTGCGGCAAGACCGAGCGCCACCGCGGGTCTCCGACCGGCGTGTACTCCCATTCCGTCTGGGGCTCTTGTCCTTTGGGAAACAGTTCGAAAACCGATACCTCGAAGATGCACTTGTCGGGATTGTAGCCCGGGTCCGGCCGGGCGCCGTAGCACAGCGCGACCGTCAAACCCTGACCGATCTGGAAGTTCGGGAAGATCTGCCACGCGGTGCCGGCCTGCCCGAGGATGTCGGGCGGAATCGTTGGCCAGATCACGCCGCGGGCCTCGTCGTCGCGGCGCGCGGACGCCAGCCAGTACTCGAGGACCTTGTCGGCCGTTGTGCCCTCGGGCAATTCGTCAACCAGCCGCTTGGCGGCGTTCACCAGCGTCTCGGTGGTGGAGGTGTTGGTTTCCTCCATCGTGTAGATCTGCATCTCCGCGGTTGATATGCGGGGATCGGCGCCCGTTCCGAGGCGGATCTTGGACTTGGTCGCCGCCAGATCGTCCGGGGCGTCGTAGCCGATGTTGCTGTGCTTGCCCTGCGCCTTGGCCCACCCCTTGAATTCGCCGAATTTGTTGAACTCCGGATGGGTTGTGTAGACGTGGTAGGTCTCGTTGAACGCCTCCAGCGCGACCTTCCAGTTGCAGTCGAAGGACAGCCATTTCCGCCATTTGCAGCGCATGTTCTCCAGGCCGAACGGGTCGAGAATCTTGGCGGCGGGAAACAGGTAGTCGGCCAGCGGCTCGCAATCGGGGTCCATGTTGATCCACAACCAACCGCCCCAGGTGTCGACCCTGACCGGCCGAAGGTGGGTGTTCTCGGGAGTCAGCGCGCCCTCCCAGTCTTGTTGCTCGCGGATGTGGGTGCACGTCCCGTCCAGCCCGTACGTCCAGCCGTGGAACCCGCACACGAACGACTTGCGGGCGCGGCCGCACGCGTTCTTCGCGCCCTGCGGCGTATCGATCAGCCGGCGGCCCCGGTGCATGCAGACGTTGTGGTGCGCGCGAAATTCGTTCTCGCCGGTGCGCACCACGATGACCGAGTCGTCGAGGATGTCGTAGGTCAGATAGCTGCCCACCTCCGGCAGCTCTTCGACGCGGCCCACCTGCTGCCAGACTTTTCGCCACAGCCTGTCGCGCTCGGCGCGCGCGTAGTCCTCGCTTATGTACGCCTCCACGCCGATCGTCATCGGCTTCGAGAGTTCTTCGGCCCCTGTGCGATTCGAGTCTTTGGCCAGGTCGGTCAACACATCCTCCTGATGGCCGCGCGGAAGGATTCGTCTTTGAGAAACAACGAGGTGTTGTCGGCGCCGAGATGGCTCCATCTGAGGTCCAGTCCACCGTCGACGAGCAGCGTCTGGCCGGTGATGTAGCTCGACAAGTCAGAGAGCAGGAAAAGGATGGCGCCGGCCTGCTCCTCGGGCCGGCCCCGCCGGCCCATCGCGATCGCCTGACGGTCCCGGTCCGGGTCCTCGTCGACGTACGTGCGCGACGCCGCCGTCTCGGTCACGCCCGGCGCCACGGCGTTCACCCGGATTCCGGACAACGCCAGTTCGAGTGCCATCGTGCGGGTCATCGCGGTGATCGCGGCTTTGGCTGTCCCGTAGGCGATGTGGAACGGCGCGGTGTTCATGCCGCTGATCGACGAGATCGACACGATCGACCCGGGACGCTTATGTGCAGCAAGTTCGGCCGCCACGGCCTGGCTCGTGAAAAACGCCGTTTCGAGATTGTCGGCGAAGATCTTGCGCCAGTCGGTGCGCGTGACGCGTGTCGACGGCATCCAGGTTGCCGGCTCGGCGCCTCCCGCGACGTTCACCAGACCATAGAGTGTCCCGTCGGCGCGCCGTGCCTGGTCGATCACCGCGGCGATGCCCTCGTCGGTCGACGCGTCCGCCGCGACGGGCACCACGGGAAGGCCTTGGTGGGCCAGCGGAGCGACGTGCTCGTCAAGGTTTTCCTTCGACCGGCTGACCGCGATCACCGTGGCCCCGGCGCGGGCGGTCATCGCCGTCACGCTCGTGCCGATGCCGCCGCCGCCGGCACCGGAAACCACGACGACGCGGCCTTCCAGTCCTAGGAGGTGCCCGAGAAGATCCGCCATGACCTGCTTTCCCCGCCGGTACAAATCTGTCCGGACAAGATATTGGGTTCTGCCGCTAGGAGAACACTATTCCCATCGGCAGACACCCCTGTCAAGGTCGGTCCAGCGTTGGTGGCGAGCTATTGTCTGGACTACGAGGACTTGATAACGTCCAGCTCAAACTGCTGACGGAAGGACCTCCGCGGGAGCATGGCCATTTCAACGCAGCCGTCGCGGTATGCGGTCGCGCGCGCCGTCGACGTCGCCGAGGGCTGGGGACTCGAGAGGGTCACGGCCCCCAGCCGGCTGTTCGGCGCCAACGGCCTGCGCACTGGCCCCGACGGGCGCGTCTACATCGCGCAGGTCACCGGCAGTCAGATCAGCGCGCTGGATTACCGCACCGGACAACTGGAAACGGTGAGCGCCAAAGGCGGCGACATCGTGGCGCCCGACGACGTCGCGTTCGACGCGAGTGGGAACCTGTACGCGACCGAGGTGATGGACGGCCGGGTTAGCATGCGCGACACCGCCGGCCGCACCCGGGTGCTGCGCGACGACGTTCCGTCCGCCAACGGGATCACCTTTCATCGGGACCGGTTGTTCATCGGCGAATGCCGCGAGGGTGGGCGCCTGCTCGAGCTCGACCTGACCGGCGGGCCGCCACAGGTGCTGCTGCACGGCGTGCCCTCACCGAACGCGATGGAGGTGGGCCCGGACGGGCTGCTGTATTTCCCGGTGATGGGCGCCAACGCGATCTGGCGCGTCGATCCCGACGGCGGCGAACCACAGTGCGTCGCAAGCGATCTCGGTGTGCCCGACTCGGTCAAGTTCGACCCGCGGGGCAACATCGTCTCGACGCAGGTGGCGAGCGGGCAGGTGCTGCGCATCGACCCGCGCAGCGGCGAACGGCGGGTGCTGGCGCAGCTGAGCCCGGGGCTGGACAACTGCACGTTTGCCGGCGAGAAGGTGCTGGTATCCCACTTCACCGGCGAGATCACCGAGATATCACCGGACGGTGCGACGCATACGGTGCTGCCCGGCGGCCTGAACTGGCCGCTGGATCTGAGCGTGGGGCACGACGGGCGGCTCTACGTCGCCGACGGCACGTACTTCCATGCGGCCCTGCCCGATGGCTCGCTGCAGACGGTGGGGATGTTGTTCAGCCCGGGCTATCCCGGGTTCCTGCGCGGCGTGGCGGCGAGCGGGCCCGGCGAGTTCGTCGTCACGACCTCGGGCGGCCAGGTCGGCCGCTACCGGCCGGGGGCGAACGAAACCGAGTTGCTGGCGGACGGTCTCGACCAGCTCTACGGGGTCGCGGTCGGTCCCAACGGTGTGGTCGTCGCCGAGTTGGGCACCGGCCGGGTGCTGTCGTTGCGGTCGGGCAATACCGAGGTGCTGGCCGCGAGCCTGCGTGAGCCGGTCGGTGTCGCGGTCGACGCGGGCGGGGCGTCCCTGGTGGCGGAGGCCGGCGCGGGACGGGTGGTGCGGGTGAGCGGGTCCGCGGCCGTCGGCACCGTCGTCGCCGACCTGGTTCGCCCGCAGGGTATTTGCGTGCACGACGGGGTGCTCTACATCGTCGACGCCGGCGCCAAGGAGTTGATCGCGTTCGATCTGAACACCAAGGTGCGGCAGACGGTCGCATCGGGGCTGCCGGTCGGCGCCCCGCCGGGTGTGGTGCCCAGGCCGCTGAAAGGCATGCCGCCGTTTTCGGGTCCGCAGGGGCCCTTCGCCGGCGTCGCCGCCGCGGCTGACGGCACGCTCTACGTTTCGGCCGACGGTGACGGCAGCGTCCTGGCGTTGCGCCGGTCGCGGGGCGGCCGCTGATGTCCCAGGCCATTTCGAGCGAACACCGCTATCTGCAGATCGCGCGCACGCTGCGCAAGGAGATCGTCGACGGCGTCTATCCGGTGGGGTCGCAGCTCCCGACCGAACACCAATTGTGTGAGCGATTCGCGGTCAGCCGCTACACGGTCCGCGAAGCGCTGCGCCGGCTGCGTGAGGACAACCTCGTCGCGTCGCGGCCCCGCGCGGGCACCCGGGTAGTGCCCCGGCCCGCGTCCAGTTCCTATGCGCAGGAAACGATGTCGATCGACGACCTGCTCGCGTTCGCGGCCGGCGCGCGGCTGACCATCGAGTCCAACGAGATGGTGGAGATCGACGACGAGCTCGCCGCCCGGACCGGCCTGCCGGCCGGCACGCAGTGGCTGTCCGTGCGGGGCTACCGGCAAGCCGACGGCGCGCAGGTGCCCCTGTGTCGAACGGAGTACTTCATCAACCGCGATTTCGCCGCCGTCGGCAGGCTGCTGCAGCGCCACACCGGTCCGATTTTCCCGTTGATCGAGGACCTGTTCGGCGTGAGCATCGCCGAGTTGCGCCAGGAGATCGCCGCGGTGCTGCTTCCCGCCGAGCTGGCCGACGGCCTCGGAGTCGCGGCGGGCACGGCCGCGCTGCAGATGCGGCGCGCATACAAGACCTCCGATGGCGAGATCGCGCAGGTGACGATCAACACCCACCTGTCGTCGAGCTTTCGGTATGCGATGACCATGCGACGCGTGAATGACGATTGAGGTGAGCTGGCAGTGACGACCCGGGCCCACCCCGACGCGGCGCGCACGGCGGAGGCGTACCGGCGCGGGTTGTGGGTTCCCACCACGCTGGCCGACGCACTGCGCGCGGCCGCGGAGACCTCACCGCGGCGAACGGTTTTGGTGGACAAGGACACTCGGCTGGACTGCGCCACGCTCTATGCCCAGGCCGCCGGGTTGGCCAACGCTCTGCTGGCGCGCATGCCAACCGGTAGCGTCGTGTCGTTCATGCTGCCGAACTGGCACGAGGCCGCCGTCATCTATCTGGCGTCGACGCTGGCCGGGATGGTGGTGAACCCGATCCTGCCGTCGCTGCGCGACCACGACCTGCGCGTCATCCTCGAAGACGCCGAAGCCGCCGCGATCTTCATCCCGCACCGCTTCGGCGGCCATGACTACGCGGCGATGCTCGAACGCGTGATCGCCGCGCTGAGCCGCGCCCCCGAAGTGGTGGTGCTGCGTGGCGAATCCGGTGCACACACGCCGTACCCGGCGCTGCTGGAGGACCCGCCGGATCCCACGAAGCTGCCAGCGCTGGATCCCGACGCCGTGCGCATGGTCCTCTACACATCAGGCACCACCGGCCGCCCGAAAGGCGTGCTGCACAGCAGCAATTCGATACATGCGCTGATCTGCCAGATCCGCGACCAGTGGAACGTCGAGCCGGGGGACGCGTTTTTGGTCCCGTCGCCCATCGCCCACATCGGTGGGTCGATATACGCGTTCGAATGCCCACTGCTGCTGGGCACCACCGCGATACTCATGGACCGGTGGGACCCGTCGGTCGCGGTGGCACTGATGAACAGTGAACGCTGCACCCACATGGCCGGGGCGACACCGTTTCTGCAGCAGCTGCTGTCCGCGGCCGGACGCGCCGGCAGTCGCCTGCCCGACTTGAAGGTATTCGTCTGCGGCGGGGCCTCGGTGTCGCCGTCGCTGATCCGGCGCGCCGCCGAACATTTCGACCGAGCGGTCGTCACCCGTGTGTATGGCTGCACGGAGGTGCCGGTCGCGACCGTCGGCGCACCCCGGCCAGACGAGGCCGACCGGGCCGCCGACACCGACGGCCGGGCCGGGATCGCCGAGATCAAGCTCGTCGCGCACGCGGTCGCGCCGGCCGGTGACGGCGAGATCTGTGTGCGTGGCCCGCAGATGCTGCTGGGCTACCGACACCCCGAAGACGATGCCGATCGCTTTGACGCCGAGGGGTTTTTCCGCACCGGGGATCTCGGGCGCTGGGTCGACGACCAATACCTTGTCGTGACCGGCCGGGCCAAAGACGTCATCATCCGCAACGGCGAGAACATCTCGGCCAAGGAGGTCGAGGATCTGCTCGCCGACCACCCCGGCATCGCCGAAATCGCGGTCGTCGGGCTGCCCGACGACCGAACCGGAGAACGGGCGTGCGCGGTGATCGTGCCCGCCGGTGAGCCCCGGCCCGATGTCGCCAACCTGCTCGCGCTGCTGAAAAGCAAGGGCGTCGCGAAATTCAAGGCCCCGGAGCAGGTGGTCATCTGGGATGCGTTGCCCAAGAACGACGCGGGCAAGGTCCTCAAACATCAGATCAGAGCGGTTCTAACACAGGCTGGGCCACGGGGATGGGTGAGATGAAGGTCGCAATTGTCACGGGCGCAAGCAGCGGCATCGGTCTGGGATGCGCAAAGCGGCTCGCCGAGCTGGGTATGGCCATCCTCGGCACGGGCCGCGACGAGGACCGGCTCGCCGAGCTGCACAGGTCCATCGACGACCCGGCGCGGGTGGCGACTTTGGCCGTCGACCTGACACATGACGATGCGCCGCGACGCATCGTCGACCTCGCCGTCGACCGGTGGGGTCACGTCGATTTTCTGGTCAACAACGCCGGAGTCGGCAACCCCAAACCGCTGCACGAAACGGACGACGAAACGCTGGACTACTTTTTGGGTTTGATGCTGCGGGCGCCGTTTCGGCTCGCACGCGAGGTGCTGCCGCACATGGGGCCCGGATCGGCGATCGTCAACATCACGTCGACGTTCGCGGTCGTCGGCGGGCTTCGCGGTGGCGCCTACTCCGCGGCCAAAGGCGGGCTGACCGCGCTGACCACTCACATCGCCTGCCAGTACGGCGCCTCGGGCATCCGCTGCAACGCCGTCGCGCCCGGCGTGACGGTGACGCCGATGGTCGAAAAGCGCTTGGAGGACGAGCGTTTCCGCAAGATCAACACCGAGCTGACGCCGCATCAGCGGTTGGGCACCATCGATGACATCGCCAGCACCGTCGCGTTCCTGTGCTCGCCGGGTGGCAGTTTCATCAACGGGCAGACGATCGTCGTCGACGGCGGTTGGAGCTCGACCAGGTACCTGTCGGAGTTCGCGCTGGCCTCGGAGTGGATCGCGCGGTGAAGGTTTCGCCGGCCGCGTTCGTGCGCACCACGCTCCCGCTGCACCTGTCGGCCTGGCCGAGCTGGATACCGGGCGATACCACTCGATCTGGCTGTCCGATCACATGGTGAGCTTTTGGCCCGACGCACTATGGACGCCGGAGTTCACCGACCTCGCAACTTCATCGCCGTCGCCGCATCGCCACCTCGACGGCATGGCGGTCGCCGCCGCCGCGGCCGTGCTGACAGATACCGTGCTGCTGGCCACCAGTGTTGTGGACACGGTGCGCCGCCACCCCGCGATGCTGGCCCAAAGCGCGCTGACCATAGACCATCTGTCCCGCGGGCGGTTCATCCTGGGCCTGGGCAGCGGTGAAAGCGAAAATATCCTGCCCTACGGTTTCGACTTCGCCCTGCCCGTCAGCCGTTTCGAGGAAGCGCTGAAGGTCATCCGCCTGCTCTGGGACAGCGACGCTCCGGTGGACTTCGACGGGCGGTTCTTCCGGTTGAATCATGCCCGGCTGGACACCGAGTCCTACGAGGGACGCTTCCCGCCGATCTGGATCGGTGCCAGCGGGCCACGAATGCT
>NZ_DATJPU010000051.1:0-26206 GCF_035506235.1 Mycobacterium sp. | reverse complement strand
ACCTGATTCTGATGGCGTTTCGGATCCCCGCGCTGATCCTGGCGGCCCTCGCGTACGGGGCCTGGCACAACGGCCTGATCTCGCTGCTGATCCTGGCGGCGTCCGTGCCCTTGCCGTGGATAGCCGTGCTGATCGCCAACGACCGGCCACCGCGCCGCAACGACGAGCCCCGGCGGTTCGAGGACGTCCCCCGGCGCACTCCGCTGTTCCCGACGGCCGAGCGGCTGGCGCTCGAATGGCCGGCGTACCAGGACCCGCAGGCGAGGCCGCCGGGCTGGGACGACCGCAACCGGCCGGGTTCCGGCTGACCGGCCACCGGTCGCACTTCTCAGGACTTTCTCAGGTCGCCGGCACATTTCTGCACGTCAAAGCGTGTGAGATCGGGAATCGCCGGGAACTCTCAGGCCGGATCTGTCGTTGAACCTCATGACAGTACAAGCCGATCGGGAGGTCGCTATGGCGAACGCCAACACCAGCAGGATTGACGGCGATCTGGATGCTCAAAGCCCCGCAGCGGACCTGGTGCGCGTATACCTCAACGGCATTGGTAAGACGGCGCTGCTCAACGCGGCAGGCGAGGTCGAACTGGCCAAGCGCATCGAAGCCGGACTGTACGCCGAGCATCTGCTGGAGACTCGTAAGCGTCTCGGCGAGAACCGCAAACGCGATCTCGAGGCCGTCGTGCGCGATGGCGAGGCGGCGCGCCGCCACCTGCTGGAAGCCAACCTGCGCCTGGTGGTTTCGCTGGCCAAGCGCTACACGGGTCGCGGCATGCCGTTGCTGGACCTCATCCAGGAGGGCAACCTCGGCCTGATCCGCGCGATGGAGAAGTTCGACTACACAAAGGGTTTCAAGTTCTCCACCTACGCGACGTGGTGGATCCGCCAGGCCATCACCCGCGGCATGGCCGACCAGAGCCGCACCATCCGGCTGCCCGTCCACCTGGTCGAGCAGGTCAACAAGCTGGCACGGATCAAGCGGGAGATGCACCAGAACCTGGGACGTGAGGCCACCGACGAGGAACTCGCCGCCGAATCCGGCATCCCGATCGAGAAGATCAACGACCTGCTCGAGCACAGCCGCGACCCGGTGAGCCTGGACATGCCTGTCGGCTCCGAGGAAGAGGCCCCGCTCGGCGACTTCATCGAGGACGCCGAGGCCATGTCCGCGGAGAACGCGGTGATCGCCGAGCTGCTGCACACCGACATCCGCAGTGTCCTGGCCACTCTCGATGAGCGCGAGCACCAGGTGATCCGGCTGCGCTTCGGCCTGGACGACGGCCAGCCGCGCACCCTGGACCAGATCGGCAAGCTGTTCGGGCTGTCCCGCGAGCGGGTCCGCCAGATCGAGCGCGACGTGATGTCCAAGCTGCGCAACGGCGAGCGCGCCGATCGGCTGCGGTCGTATGCGAGCTGAGGCCGCCCACTAGAGCCCGGTAGCAAGACGATATGCCCGCCGCGTCAACGCGGCGGGCATACTGCTTGCCGGGGACGCGTTGCACCCATTCGCGCAGCTTGCCAAGTAGACTCAGCGTCAATGGAGGGTGCTGGATGAACGAGCTGGTTGATACCACCGAGATGTACCTGCGAACCATCTACGACCTCGAGGAAGAGGGCGTGACGCCGCTGCGCGCCCGGATCGCCGAACGTCTCGAGCAGAGCGGTCCGACCGTCAGCCAGACCGTGTCCCGCATGGAGCGGGACGGCCTGGTCCACGTCGCCGGGGACCGTCACCTGGAGCTCACCGACAAGGGCCGGGCGCTGGCCATCGCCGTCATGCGCAAGCACCGCCTGGCCGAACGATTGCTCGTCGACGTCATCGGGGTGCCGTGGGAAGAGGTGCACGCCGAGGCATGCCGGTGGGAGCACGTGATGAGCGAGGAAGTCGAACGGCGGCTGGTGAAGGTGCTCAACAACCCGACCACTTCCCCGTTCGGCAACCCGATTCCGGGTCTATTGGACCTCGGCGTAGGGCCGGATTCCGGCTCCGACGAGGCCAACCTGGTCCGGCTGACCGAGCTGCCGGCGGGGTCGCCGGTCGCGGTGGTCGTCCGGCAGCTCACCGAGCACGTCCAGGGGGACATCGACCTGATCACCCGCCTGAAGGACGCCGGCGTGGTTCCCAACGCGCGGGTGACCGTCGAGAACAGCCCGGGCGGGGGCGGGGTCACCATCCTCATTCCGGGCCACGAGAACGTCACCCTGCCGCACGAGATGGCGCACGCCGTCAAGGTCGAGAAGGTCTGACCGAGCGTCCCCCACCCCTACCGATGGTGACGACCCGCTTCGCCCGGCCCCCGCAAGCGGGAGGTGCCCCCAAACGCGCCCTCGCGATCGCCACTACCCCGCCCGGCGTCCGAACGCCCGTCGCGGCGGTAGCCGCACCCCCAGCCGCCTGGCCAGCCGGTAGCCGGTGACCGCCAGTTCCCGGATGCGCTCGGGCCGCAAACCGGACTGCAACGCCTGGTCCAGCATCCGCCCCATCCGGTGCTCGGGGTCGCAACGCAACGCCGCGTCCAGCGAGACGCCCGCGAGCGGGCCGTCGCCGCGGGCGTACGCACTGAACGCGAGCAACACCAGCGCCTCCACCCGCCACGGCTCGGGCAGCGAGCGCGCCAGCAGCGCCCACAGCGACTCGGCGTCGCCGGCGCGCTCGCCGACCGCCAGCGCATACAACGTGTCGCGCACCTGCACGTCGCTCAGCGCGCAGCCCACCGCCGCGAGCTCGGTGCCGGACGGCGTCTCGCCGCCGGCGACGCGCGCGGCGGCTGCCATCGCGTGCCGCACGTCGCGGCGGGCGCAACCCACCGGATCGACGCGCTGCGCCACCTCCCGCTTCGCCGCGTGTTGCCGCAGCGGGTCGGCCAATTCGGCGCTGCGCGCGGCGTCGACCGCGATGACGGCCTGCAGGTCGGCGCGCCGGCGGTAGAGCCGCCTGCCGTCGAGCACCGCCGCCGCGGCCAGCGGCGACGCCGAGGGATCGTCGATCGCGCCGCCGGCGCCGCAGCCGTCGACGCAATGCCAGCGGCCGCCCCGGTCCACCCGGTCCACCACATGCGCGGCCCACAGCTGAATGTCGTGCTGCGCCAACGCCTCTGCGAGCGCCGCGCACAGCTGCCGGTGTTCGTCGTTGCACCCCGGGCAGTGGGCGCCGTCGGCGTCGACGATCACCGCGATCGCGGCCTCGGGCCCGGCCGCGGCGGCGATTTCGGCGAGGTGCCCCACCCGGTCGGCGACGTCCTCGGACAGGTCGACCCGCATCACGGACCCCATTTCGCCGCCGTCCAGCGACACCAAGACCAATGAATTCTCCGGAACGAAGCCGAGAACGGCCGGTAGCGCCGCGATCAGCGCGCCGGGGCGGTTGAGTTCGAAATCAGCTCGATGCGTCGTCATGGGCACCAACGCTGACGGCCCGCACCGTCAGGCGGTGCTCCCGCGACGCGACCGGGCGGCTCGTCTGTGGAGAAAGTCTCGACTGTGGGCCTTATCGTCTATCCCATGGGTTCGATGCAGGAGTACGACATCGTCGTCATCGGTTCGGGACCGGGCGGCCAGAAGGCCGCCATAGCCTCGGCCAAGCTCGGCAAGTCCGTCGCCATCGTTGAACGCGGCCGGATGCTGGGCGGCGTCTGCGTCAATACCGGGACCATCCCGTCGAAGACGTTGCGGGAGGCCGTGCTCTACCTCACCGGGATGACCCAGCGCGAGCTGTACGGGGCCAGCTACCGCGTGAAGGACAGGATCACGCCGGCCGATCTGCTGGCGCGGACCCAGCACGTTATCGGCAAGGAAGTCGACGTGGTGCGCAACCAGTTGATGCGCAACCGAATCGACCTGCTGGTCGGGCACGGCCGATTCGTCGACCCGCACACCATCGTCGTCGAGGACCCGGGCCGCAGGGAGACGACCACCGTCAGCGGCGAATACATCGTGATCGCCACCGGCACCAGGCCCGCGCGGCCGTCCGGGGTCGAGTTCGACGAGGAACGCGTGCTCGACTCCGACGGGATCCTGGACCTCAAGTCGCTGCCGGCCTCGATGGTCGTCGTGGGGGCCGGCGTGATCGGCATCGAGTACGCCTCGATGTTCGCCGCGCTGGGCACCAAGGTCACCGTGGTGGAAAAGCGGGACGACATGCTGGACTTCTGCGACCCCGAGGTGGTGGAGGCGTTGAAGTTCCACCTGCGCGACCTGGCGGTGACGTTCCGGTTCGGCGAGGAGGTGACCGCCGTCGACGTCGGCTCCGCGGGCACCGTCACCACCCTGGCCAGCGGCAAGCAGATCCCCGCCGAGACGGTCATGTACTCCGCGGGACGCCAGGGGCAGACCGATCACCTCGACCTGCACAACGCCGGCCTCGAGGTCGAGGGCCGCGGGCGGATCTGGGTGGACGAAAAGTTCCAGACCAAGGTCGAACACATCTACGCCGTCGGCGACGTGATCGGCTTCCCGGCCCTGGCCGCGACCTCGATGGAGCAGGGCCGGCTGGCCGCCTACCACGCGTTCGGGGAAGCGTGCGAGGGCATCACCGACCTGCAGCCGATCGGCATCTATTCGATCCCCGAGATCTCCTACGTCGGGGCCACCGAGGTGGAGCTGACGAAAAACTCGGTCCCCTACGAGGTGGGGGTGGCGCGCTACAAGGAGCTGGCCCGCGGCCAGATCGCCGGCGACTCCTACGGGATGCTCAAGCTGCTGGTGTCCACCGAGGACCGAAAGCTGCTCGGGGTGCACATCTTCGGCACCAGCGCCACCGAGATGGTGCACATCGGGCAGGCCGTGATGGGCTGCGGCGGCACCGTCGACTACCTGGTGGACGCGGTGTTCAACTACCCGACGTTCTCCGAGGCCTACAAGGTCGCCGCGCTGGACGTGACGAACAAGATGCGGGCGCTCAGCCAGTTCCGCCGCTGATCCTCAGCAGCTGTCGCCGAGGTCGTTGGGCACCGGGTCGCCGGGACCGCCGGCCTCGGCGCGGCCCAGCAGTTGCGCGGTCTGGGCGTCGAAGGGCGCCGAGTACGACACGTTGGCGGCGCACCCGCCGCGCTCGAAACCGCCGATCAGCCCGGTGAGCATGGTGCCGCTGACCCACGGCGCGCCGCTGGTGCCGTCCACCAGCCCCTCGCACACCAGCGAGGGAAACCCGCCGTCGTTGACCGAGGTGATGGCCTGGCAGCCGATGGGCGAGCCACCCACCCCGGCCGCATACCCCAGCACGGTGACGTGACTGCCCGGAGGCGGCGCGGTGCCCAGCGTCAGCGCCAACCCGACGCGTGACTCGACCGAACCGCCGGCGTCGTTGCTGACCCGAGCGATCGCGTAATCGGCGTGCGGGTCCTTGCCGGCGGTCCAGCGCGGGTCGAGGTAGACCGCGTCGGCCTTCCACATGTCGGCCGGCGCCGGCCCGGCGTCACCGGCGAAGCCGGGGACGAAGGTGATCTTGGCGGCTCCGGCCAGGCAGTGCGCCGCGGTCATCACCAGGTTTCCGGCCGCCGAATGCACCACGGCGCCCGTGCAGACGTGCAGGGGGCCGTCGTTGATGAAGATCGCGCCGACGCGCCTGTCCGGGTCGACGGGACGCGCGACGGCCTTCTGCTGAGGCTGGGCGAGCCGCTGCACCGGCGCGGTGGCCACGTCAGCCGAAACGATCGGGCGCGCAGCATGATCGGCGGGCCTGGTGCACGACGTCAGGAACGTCGCCAGGCCAACCCCCGAGCACAGCAACAGCGTCGATATGCGCATTTGACGTCCATCATGCCTGACCGTGGGATGGCGGGCAGAGTTGAACCCGCCGGAACGTTGTCTGCGGAGTTCGGTGTTTCGTTGGGGGTGCCCGTTGATTCGGAGCACACTTGTTAGGGCACCCTGGAGAGATTCCCGAGAGGAGGAAGCCCGATGGCTCGCCATCAAAGCCCGGACGACGACGAGGACTATCAGCCAGGGCAGCCCGGCATGTACGAGCTGGAATTCCCGGCGCCCCAGTTGTCGACGGCCGACGGCCAGGGCCCGGTCTTGGTGCACGCCCTGGAGGGCTTCTCCGACGCGGGTCACGCGATACGGCTGGCCGCCACCCACCTGAAGGCGACGCTGGACGCCGAGCTGGTGGCGTCGTTCGCCATCGACGAATTGCTGGATTACCGCTCGCGACGGCCGTTGATGACCTTCAAGACCGATCATTTCACCCATTACGACGACCCTGAGCTGAGCCTTTACGCGCTGCGCGACAGCGTCGGCGCCCCGTTTCTGTTGCTGGCCGGCATGGAGCCGGACCTGAAGTGGGAGCGTTTCATCAACGCGGTGCGCCTGCTGGCCGAGCGGCTGGGCGTGCGGCGGACCATCGGCCTGGGCACCGTCCCGATGGCGGTCCCGCACACACGGCCGATCACGCTGACGGCGCATTCCAACCACAAGGAGCTGATCTCCGACTTCCAGCCCTGGATCTCGGAGATCCAGGTCCCGGGCAGCGCGTCCAACCTGCTGGAATACCGCATGGCCCAGCACGGTCACGAGGTCGTCGGCTTCACCGTGCACGTCCCGCACTACCTGACGCAGACCGACTACCCCGCCGCGGCGCAGGCGCTGCTCGAGCAGGTGGCCAAGAGCGGGTCGCTCGAGCTGCCGCTGTCGGCGCTGACCGAGGCCGCAGAAGAGATCCGCGCCAAAATCGACGAACAGGTCGAGGCCAGCGCCGAGGTGGCTCAAGTGGTGGCCGCGCTCGAGCGACAGTACGATGCCTTCATCGACGCTCAGGAGAACAGGTCGTTACTAACTCGCGACGAGGATCTGCCTAGCGGCGACGAGCTTGGCGCCGAGTTCGAGCGATTCCTTGCCCAACAGGCAGAGAAGAAGAACGACGACGACCAAACTTGAGCCTCTTCACAACGCCCATAGCCCGGGCCGACACCAAGGTTGGCGAGATGACCGAGCGGAAGCGCAAGAGCAACCTTCGCCCGGTGCGCGAGGTGACGGCCCCCACGCTCGAGTTCCGCACCATCCATGGGTATAAGCGGGCCTATCGGATCGCCGGCTCGGGGCCGGCGATCCTGCTGATCCACGGCATCGGCGACAACTCCACCACCTGGAGTGCCGTGCAGGCCAAGCTCGCCCAGCGGTTCACGGTCATCGCCCCGGATCTGCTCGGTCACGGCAAATCCGACAAACCCCGCGCCGACTACTCGGTGGCCGCGTACGCCAACGGCATGCGTGACCTGCTGTCGGTGCTCGACATCGAGCGGGTGACGATCATCGGTCATTCGCTGGGCGGCGGGGTGGCCATGCAATTCGCCTACCAGTTCCCGCATATGGTCGAGCGGCTGATCCTGGTCGCCGCCGGTGGCGTCACCAAGGACGTCAACGTCGTCTTCCGGTTGGCTTCGCTGCCGATGGGCAGCGAGGCCCTGGCGTTGCTGCGGCTGCCGCTGGTGCTGCCCGCGGTGCAGCTGGCCGGCCGGCTGGCGGGCCTGGCGATCGGATCGACCGGTCTGGGCCGCGACCTGCCCAACGTGCTGCGCATCCTCGACGACCTGCCGGAGCCGACGGCGTCGGCGGCGTTCAGCCGGACGCTGCGGGCGGTGGTGGACTGGCGGGGCCAGATCGTCACCATGCTGGACCGATGTTATTTGACCGAGGCCATCCCGGTGCAGATCGTTTGGGGGACAAAGGACGTGGTCGTCCCCGTCCGGCACGCGTGGATGGCGCACGCCGCGATGCCCGGCTCCCGACTGGAGATCTTCCAGAACTCGGGCCACTTCCCGTTCCACGACGATCCCGCCCGCTTCATCGACGTCGCCCAGCGCTTCATCGACGGCACCGCCCCCGCCGAATACGACCAGGCCGCCCTCCGCGCCCTGCTGCGCACCGGGGGCGGCGAGAAGACCGTCACCGGCCCGGCCGACACCCGCGTCGCGGTGCTGAACGCGATGGGCTCCGACGAACGCAGCGCCACCTGAGCCAGCCCGTTCCGCGCTGACGGCGCGCTGGTCGTACAGTCGGGCCATGGGTATCGACGTGACGGTGGTGCGCGTGTTCACCGACCCGGACGGGAATTTCGGTAATCCGCTCGGCGTGGTCGACGCGGGCCAGGTCGCCCCGCCGGACCGGCAGCGGCTGGCAACCCAATTGGGTTACAGCGAAACGGTATTCATCGATCTTCCGGCCGCCGGCGCGACCACAGCGCAGGCGAGGATCTACACTCCCCGCACCGAACTTCCGTTCGCGGGGCACCCGACCGTCGGCGCGGCGTGGTGGCTGCGCGAGAACGGCCGGCCGATCAGGACGCTGCAGGTGCCGGCCGGCCTTGTCCAGGTGAGTCATCAGGGCGACGTGACGCGCATCAGCGCCCGCTCGGAATGGGCTCCGGAATTGGCCATCCACGAATTCGGTTCCGCGGACGACGTTTTGGCCGCCGACCCGGCCGACTTTCCCGTCGACGTCGGGCATTACCTGTGGGCGTGGGTCGATCGCTCGGCCGGATCGCTGCGTGCGCGGGGGTTTTTCGCGAACCTCGGTGTGCCGGAGGACGAGGCGACCGGCTCGGCGGCGATGCGGATCACCGACTACCTCAGCCGCGACCTGCACATCACCCAGGGCAAGGGGTCGGTCATCGAAACCACCTGGAACCCCGAGGGCTGGGTCGGGGTGGCCGGGCGCGTCGTCAACGACGGTGTCCGACAAGCCGGCTGACGCGCGGGCTCAGCGCTGCCGGCCGTCGCCTCTTTACACGATGGCGTCGTGAAATGCTTGCAGCAGAACGGCGTCCGCGCCGATGGCTTCTTGCAGCGTATAGTTGTCGCCGCTGAGGACGAACTCGTGCGGGCCTCCGTGAGGGCAGACGCCCACGCTTGCGCTTCCGCCAGAGTACGCCAACACCCCGCAGTTCTTGCACCACCGCCAGTCGTGCTGCAGGTAGCTGGCCCACTTGCCGACATATGGCTGGCTTTGGGCGTACAGCGTGAAGGCTTCGCCGGTGCACGCGTGCTTGCCCCCGTCGGCGGGGCACTTGCTGGGGTCGGATGACGACGGTTCGTAGCAGAGGGCCGCACACTTGGAGCACGCCCGCCAGTCGCCCTGTTCGAGAAGGCCTTTGGCGGCCGAACTGAGGACGTACTGTCCCCACGCGGTGTGCGGTTTCTTAGCCGATCCCGTGGCGGGGCATACCCCCGCATTTTTGCCGGTGGCCAGCGTGTAGCACTTACTGCACGACCACCAGTTGCTTTGGGAGCCGGGGCCGGCCGAGACGTCGGAGTTGATGAGCAGCGCCGCGTAGTACGCCGGGGCGGGTGGGGATGCGGTGCCTTGCAGAGCGCCGAAGAACGCCACCGACCCGGACACCGTTCCGCTGCCCGTGGAGTCGCCCCCGCCGGCGCCGCCGTTCTTCTCCACCCACCGGTAGTTGCCGTTGGCGGGGTCCACGACCAGGTCGATGCCCAACCCGAGGTTCTGGTAGCCGGCCGGCGCGTCAAGGCCCTGCATATGCAACCACTGCGCGTCGGACAGGATCTTCCCGTCGCCCCGGTTGATGCTGTCGAGCACGGGGATGAACTGGTCGATCGAAACCCACCAGCCTCCCGCCCCCGCCCATAGCGGCATGCCTTGCCCGGGCCATACCTGGCCGGAGTACTGCCAGTGGCTCCAGTCGTATCCGGACGCGGTGCCCGGGTAGTAGTAAGCGAACGCGTGGCCCGTCGACGGCGTCTCGGTCTTTGGTCCCAGGACGTTGACCGCTCCAAACACCTTCTCCCGAATGATGCGCTCGTAGGCGGCGGCGTAGCCGCGCGCCCGGTCCTCCTCCGGAACGCTCATGGTGTCGGTGACCAGCCCGGCCAGTTTCGGCAGCATCAGCCTGAACAGCGCGAAACCGACATTGCTGTAGGCGGTCTGGCCGGCCGGGGGTGGTTGCAACTTGACCGTCTCCTGCGTCATATAGGCCTTCAGGCTGAAGTAGTCCTGCCCGGGTTCGTTCGCAGACCCCTCGGGCGCGATGCCGCTGCGATGCGTTAGCACATCCCGGTAGGTGATGTGCTGTGCGTCGGCGCGGAGATTCCAGTCCTTGGGTAGCCCGCCGTGCGAGATCGGGGTATCCAGGTCCGCGCCGAGGTAGTTCTGTCCGGCGTCGGCAGCACCGGGGTGCGGGGGGTCAAGGAGTTGTACGGCAGCGATCGCGGTCAAGAATTTCGAGACGCTGGCGGTCTGAGACTGCGTGGCCGTGGTAAAGGAGCCGGCCTGGCCGTTCGCCGGGGTGACCGCCTCGCCGCCTATGGACGTGGCCGCGGCGGCGGTGGCGCTGCCGATCGCACCGGCGTAGCCGACGACGAACCCTTTGAGGTTGTTCCGAACAGAGTTGATGAAGTTGGTGAAGTTCACCGTGGGCTGGGTCATGGCTGCTGCCCCTAATGACAGATGATGCGAATGTGGCGCTGATCGATGGTGTCGAATTCGGAGCCGCCGAGCCCGCGTGTGGCCAATGCACCGGGCGCCGCGCCATCGGCGGGTGTCCACGACTGCGGTGTGCTGACCCATTGCTGCCT
Organism: Mycobacterium sp.; assembly: GCF_035506235.1. Lineage (GTDB taxonomy): Bacteria > Actinomycetota > Actinomycetes > Mycobacteriales > Mycobacteriaceae > Mycobacterium. Next base: position 15,678 of record NZ_DATJPU010000051.1, on the reverse strand, counting down.
CCGGCGGCGCTCTGCCGGTCCTAGCGATCACAACATAACGCCCGGGGACAGTGAGTGGAAGTGTTGGGCAAATTAGAATTGCGGACTCGTCGTCCTAGCGGTTGCGTGGGCCGCCGCATCGGAAGAGACCCACGTATTGGACTCTCGCGCTGGGGAATCCGTCATGCGAAGCCTTAAACCCGCAGACTGATGCCTTGTGAAAAGTCCGACATTCAACCCCGCCGGTGCAGCACCGCGTCGAGGTGATCCTGCAGGGGCCGGCCCACCGCCCCCATGCGCACGGAGTACGTCAGCTCGTCGCCGTCGATGCGCAACGAACGGCCAAGCGCGGTAACCTCTTTGGCGGTCGGGGTCAGCCCGATCGCCCCGCGGGGGCTCGTCGACATCTCGAGTTCGATGCGGTCGCCGGTCACCGAATAGGTGCCCACCTCGATTTCGGTGATGCCGCTCGGGTGGGCCAGGACCAACTCGACCTCGCCCGGCCGCGGCACCCGCAGAAATCCCGTCTCGGCGTGCAGCGGCTTGCCGTCGGTGACCGCCTTGGTCTTCTGCGCGTAGGCCAGAAACGGCTTGCCGACATGGGAGAACACGACTTCCTCGAAATAGTCGAAGGGCTGGATCGTCGGGTACTTACCCGAGCCGCGACCGGCCCAGGTCCCCAGCAGTGGCGCCAGCGCCTCCAGATCGGGATGCAGATCGGGCGGCATGACGACAGCCTAGCGAGTGGCCGGTTCGGGATCCGTCGACACTTTGCGGTGCGCGCGCAGGGCCTCGATCTCGCGCTCGAAATCCTCCGCGGACGAAAATGACCGGTACACCGAGGCGAATCGCAGGTACGCCACCTCGTCGAGGTCGCGCAGCGGACCCAGGATGGCCAGGCCGACCTCGTGGCTGGGGACCTCGGGCGACCCGGCGGCCCGCACCGTGTCTTCCACTTGCTGGGCAAGCAGATTCAGCGCGTCGTCGTCGACCTGGCGGCCCTGGCATGCCCGGCGGACCCCGCTGACGACCTTCTCCCGGCTGAAGGGCTCGGTGACACCGCTGCGCTTGACCACGGCCAGCACCGCCGTTTCGACGGTGGTGAAGCGTCGCCCGCACTCGGGACACGATCGGCGGCGCCTGATGGCCTGGCCTTCGTCGGTTTCCCGCGAATCGATCACCCGGGAATCGGGGTGACGGCAGAACGGACAATGCATGACCGCTCCTTTGCCGTGCTCACATCCGGGGTCGCAGAACACCCCGAGCGTACCCGTGCGCTCGCCGGCGCGGGATGGACACCTTTCGCGATTCGCCGGGTCAGCCGACCGGCGCGATCAGCGTCTGGCCCGCGGCCACCGAGGGCGAGTTCAGGTCGTTGAGTTCGCGGATCCGCTCGGCGACCTGGCGGGCCGGCGCGTCCGGCGCCACCCGGTGGGCGACATCCTGCAGGGACTCCCCGGGCTCGACCCGCACGACGGCCAGCCGATCCGGTACCGGCGCGGCCGATCCCGCGGCATCGCCGTTGACCGCCTGCCCGACGTTGGCGACCAGGCCCAGCCACAGCGTGATGACCCCGGCGACCAGCGCCAGCCCCACCGTCGTCGCCAGCGTGACGGGACGACGCGTGCGGTGCGGGGCAACGGACATCGCGACGCCGGTGCCGTGGTAGCGCGGGGGCGCAACCGCCGGCCTCGACGGCCCCGGCCGGCGGGAGCGGGCCAGCCCGTCCCCTCCGTGGCGGAGCCCCTGCACCGGCCCGTTGACCGGGCGCCGGACGCCGCTGGTAAGCGGCGTGACTGTGTGGATGATTGTCATCTGCGTTCCTCCGGTCAACTCATTCTCGCTCGTGTGTTCGACTATAATCGCTCGTGTGTTCGATATCCGAACATTTGAGCGAAGCGTGTCGGACGAGCAAAACGCTAGACCACCCCACCGACAGATTCGTGGGCGCGACCACTGACATGGCGTTGAAGTACCCGATCCGGCGAAGAGTTACACGCTTGTTATTCGCGGCTGTTATAGGGCCTCAGGGGTTTGCCGGCGGCCGGATTCCGCCGCCGCGACACGCCAGTCGAACACATGTTTGATTCTTCGGCCCAGTGCGGCTACATTCGGTGCATGAGCGACAGCAACGACACCCCCTCAACCAGCTCGCCCGTCGGCTCAGAAGGCCGGTCGCACCCCGGGGACTCATCGCTGACCGAACGGCAGCGGACCATTCTCAACGTCATCCGCGCCTCGGTCACCAGCCGCGGTTACCCGCCGAGCATCCGGGAGATCGGCGATGCCGTCGGCCTGACGTCGACGTCCTCGGTGGCCCATCAGCTGCGCACGCTGGAGCGCAAGGGATACCTGCGCCGCGACCCGAACCGCCCACGGGCCGTGGACGTCCGGGGCACCGAGGACACCACCGCCGCTTCGCCGCTCACCGAGGTCGCCGGCTCGGACGCGCTGCCCGAACCCAGTTACGTCCCGGTGCTGGGCCGCATCGCCGCCGGTGGACCGATCCTCGCCGAAGAGGCCGTCGAGGACGTCTTCCCGCTGCCTCGCGAGCTGGTCGGCGAGGGCACGCTGTTCTTGCTGAAGGTGGTGGGCGACTCGATGGTCGAGGCCGCGATCTGCGACGGGGACTGGGTCGTGGTGCGACAGCAGCACGTCGCCGACAACGGCGACATCGTCGCGGCCATGATCGACGGGGAGGCCACCGTCAAAACGTTCAAGCGCGCGGGCGGTCAGGTGTGGCTGATGCCGCACAACCCGGCGTTCGACCCGATCCCGGGCAATGACGCGACCGTGCTCGGCAAAGTCGTCACGGTGATCCGCAAGATCTAGCTGTGCTGGGCCGGGTCTCGCTCAGTCGGCCTTGGTGAAACCGTTGGCTTGCGCGACTTCCTCGCTGGCCAACCAGAATTCGGCGAGCGTGTCGTGGTAGAGCGGACTGCCGGGCGTGTAGTAGAGGCCGAAGCTGGCATTCGCCTTGATCGGATAGCCGTCGGGCACCTGGTAGGGGTCGTCCAGCGGCAGGCGCATCGTTGGGCGCCCACCGTGAGCCAGCGCGCCCGGCGCCCCAATGGCCGCTCCGGGTTCCTCCGACGGTTCCTCGTCATCCACGGCCGCGTGCCGCCCGACGCGGGACCCCGCGCCCGGCGCCAAGGCCTCCGCCGCTTCGGGAACGACCGTGCCGGATGCCTCGGTCTCTTCAGCGGCGGCCTCCGGATAACCGGCCTCCTCATGGCCCGCCTCCTCATGGCCCGCCTCCTCGTAGCCGGCCTCCGGGTAGGCCGCGTCCTCGTAGGTCGCGTCCTCGTAGCCGGCCTCCTCGTAGGTCGCCTCCTCGTAGCCGGCCTCCTCGTAGGTCGCGTCCTCGTAGCCGGCCTCCGCGTGGGCGCCCTCCGCAGGAGCTTCGGGATATCCCGCCTCCGACAGTGCGGCCGCTGAGACGACGGGGATGGAATCCGTGTCCACCGCGTCGGGATTCTCTTCTTCGGCGACTGCGCCCTCGAAATGCCCTGCGCCATGGCCCGATTCGTCCTCGCTGTACGCCTGGGCTCCGCGGCTCCAACTGACCCGCCCCGCGGACTCGGCGTCGGCCAACGGCTCGTCCCCGGCCGCGTGCAGGTCGCCAAGCGGGAAATGGTCGGTCGCGAGATCGGCGCCTTCGTGCTCCCAGCGCCCGTCGCCCGGGTGCTCGTACGCTGCGTGCACGTCGCGGTCGGGCTCGTAGGCGGCGGTGGCCGGGGCGCCGCGGCGGGCACGGCGCCGGCGCATTCCCACCGCCAGCGCCGACACCGCGATCAGCACCAGCACTCCGATGGCGGCCAGCCACCACCAGTGCCATGCGGACTTCTTGCCCTGGGAGGGCATCGCAGCGGTGCTCGGCTGGTTCTGCCCCGAGATTTGCAGGCCGGAGAGCAAAGGAGCCAGGTTCGGCGGGTCGGTGGTAAACGAGTTCTTCGCACGGTTCCACGAGATCTTGCCGCCGGTGAACCGCTGCGAAACCACGTCGCCGTCCACCGCCTGGTCGCCGACCGGCGCACCCAGCTTGCCGCTGGGGCCGCGGAGCTTGTCCCACGCCGCCTTCATCGCGCCCCGCACCACGAACGCGCCGTGGTCGGAGGTCCAGAAGATCACCGGCTTGTCGGCCGCCGCGAACGTGGCGATTCGGCTGGACGGGCCGATACCCCCGTCGGACTCATTCGCGACGGGGAAACCAAGGTCGCTGCCGGCCGGCCCGCCCAGCGACTCGTACTTGGCGAGGATGTCGCTCTCGAGGGCGTTCGCGCCGGTGGCCGGGTTGAAGAACACCTTGCCGCCGGCGAAGTTCTGGGCGATCCCATCGCCGCCGATCGGGTAGGTTCCGCCCTGCTTGGCGCCCAGCGGGCCGGTGGCGCCGCCGGCCGCCCGCCAGGCCATGTTGATGGCCGCGGCCGGATCGATCGCTACCTGCAGGCCCTTCAGCTGGTCGCCCAGCGACGCCGGGTTGGTGCTGAACTCCTTGGTCTTCCTGTTCCAGGAGATCTCGCCGCCGCTGAATTTCTGGGACGTGACCTCGCCGTTGTACGTTTCGTCGCCGGTCGGCGCCCCCAGCACTCCGCCCGAGCTGCCGAGCTTGTCCCAGGCGGCGTTCATCGCGCCACGCACCACGAAGGCGCCGTGGTCGGGGGTCCAGAAGATCACCGGCTTGTCGGTGGCCGAGAAGGTGGCCACCCGGCTGTCCGGTCCCGCCAGGCCGGGAACTTCATTGATCGTGGGGAACCCGAGGTCGCTGCCGACGGGACCGCCCAGCGCCTCGTATTTGTCCAGGACCGGGCCGTAGACGAATCTGGCACCGGTATCGGTGGTGTAGAACATCTTGCCGCCGTCGAAGTCCAGCGCGAATCCGTCGCCGGCGGCGTACACGTCACCCTTGCGCGCTCCCAGCGGGGAGGTGTCGCCACCGGCCTTCTCCCACGCGGCCATCATGGCGGCCTCGGCGTCACCTATGGGCGACGCGGAGGCGGAAGGCGCCAGCAATGCGGCCGCCATCACCGTGGTCGCCATGCCGACCAGCGCGCGCCCGACCAGCTTGCGCATTCGACCTCTCTGCCCGTTCACCAAGCCTCCGATGGATAAGGCCCTATCCCTCGCCATGACCGCACCCTGCAGACCACGCGAGCGGGTCATACCCGAACCGAGTGGAAGCAACCCTCTGACAAACCGCGTTATTGCCGGGCTCGCATAACTTTGCCCCGGCCGGCAAGAAATGCGAAGTCAAATTGCAAATATTACGGAAACGGAGACCGCGCCGATGTCGAAACGATGCCGGAGCGCGCCCGGACCGCGATCGACCACGCTCACCAGCGACGCGATCGCCGGCTTGACGATGTGTGACTACGCACTCGATATACGAGAAACACATGCGCCGACGGTACGCGAGGCCGTTGACTGGTCAGCGGACTACCCGGCGGAATGGCCAATTAGGCCATTCATTGTTTGGCGGGCTAGCTAGCCGGCGGCGGCGCGTTGTTCGCGCCGGTAGCCGCGATTGTCTTGCGCCGCAACACAATTCCTAGACGCCGAGGCTGCGGCCGATGATCTCCTTCATGATCTCGGTGGTGCCACCGTAGATCGTCTGCACCCGGGCGTCGAGATAGGCTCGGGCGACCGGGTATTCGCGCATGTAGCCGTAGCCGCCGTGCAGCTGCAGGCACCGGTCGATCAGGTGCACCTGCTTCTCGGTGGCGTACCACTTGGCCATTGCGGCCTGTTCGGCCGTCAGTTTGTGGTCGAGGTGCAGGCGGACGAACTCGTCGACCATCATGCGCACCACGGTCGCCTCGGTGGCCAGTTCGGCGAGGACGAAGCGGCTGTTCTGGAAGCTGCCGATCGGCTCGCCGAAGGCCTTGCGCTCCTTCGCGTATTGCAGGGTCTGCTCCAGCACGCCTTCCATCGCCGCGGCGGCCATGATCGCGATCCCGATCCGTTCCTGGGGCAGGTTCTGCATCAGGTAGATGAATCCCATGCCCTCCTCGCCGAGCAGATTCTCGGCCGGAACATGCACGTCGGTGAACGACAACTCGGCGGTGTCCTGGGCGTCGAGCCCGATCTTGTCCAGGTGTCGGCCGCGGTCGAATCCCTCCATGCCCCGCTCGACCACGAGCAGCGAGAAGCCCTGCGCGCCTTTGTCCGGATCCGTCTGGGCGACCACAATCACCAGGTCGGAGTTGATCCCGTTGGTGATGAACGTCTTTGCGCCGTTGAGCACGTAGTGGTCGCCCTGCTTGACAGCGCGGGTCTTGATGCCCTGCAAGTCGCTGCCGGTGCCCGGCTCTGTCATGGCGATCGCGGTGATGATTTCCCCGGTGCAGAACTTGGGCAACCAGCGCTGTTTCTGCTCGTCGTTGGCCAGCGACAGCAGGTACGGCGCCACGATGTCGTTGTGCAGGCCGAAGCCGATCCCGCTGTACCGGCCGAGGGTGGTCTCCTCGGTGATGATCGTGTTGTACCGGAAGTCGGGGTTGCCGCCACCGCCGTACTCTTCGGGCACCGCCATGCCCAGAAAGCCCTGCTTCCCGGCCTCGAGCCACACCCCACGGTCGACGATCTTGGCCTTCTCCCATTCGTCGTGATAGGGCGCCACGTGGCGATCGAGGAAGCCGCGGTAGGACTCACGGAACAATTCGTGCTCGGGCTCGAAAAGCGTGCGCTGGTACTTGATGGCACTGCTCATGGATGACCTCCGCTGGCCGACGGCGAATGAGACTCTGCCGCCCAAGATATACCAACCAGCCGGTTGGTCGGCAGTCGGCGTGGCCCGGCGCGCGGCCGTGGTCAGTCGGCGGAGAACTCGCGCAGGCTGGCCGCCAGCGCCCCCGGAACGCGGGCCCGGATGCGGGTGCCTTCGGCGTTGTGCTCCTCCTGCTGCACGCGCCCACCCGCGTGCAGCCGGGCGACCAGGTCGCCGCGGTCGTACGGGATGACCACGTCCACTGCGGTGTCGGTCGGTGCGGCCAACTCCGTTATCCGCCGCCGCAGGTCGTCGATGCCCTCGCCCGTGCGGGCGGACACGAACACCGCCCCGGGCAGCGCATGGCGAAGCTTGGCCAGCGCCAGATCGCTCGCGGCGTCGACCTTGTTGACCACCAGCAACTCCGGTGGCGGGGAGCCCTCGTAGTCGGCGATCACCTCCGATATCACCTGGCGGACCGCGTTGATCTGCGCCATCGGGCTGACGTCGGAGCCGTCGACCACGTGCACCAGCAGGTCGGCGTCGACGACCTCCTCCAGCGTGGAGCGAAACGCCTCGACCAACTGGGTGGGCAGGTGCCGGACGAAACCGACGGTGTCGGTGAGCACGGCCGGCCGGCCGTCGGTGAGTTCGGCACGCCGGGTGGTGGGTTCCAGGGTGGCGAACAAGGCGTCCTGCACCAGCACCCCGGCCCCGGTCAAGGCGTTGAGCAGGCTGGATTTGCCGGCGTTGGTGTAGCCGACGATGGCGATCGACGGGATCTCGCTGTGCAGCCGGCGGCTGCGCTGGGTATCGCGGGCCTGCTTCATGTCCTTGATCTCACGGCGCAGCTTGACCATCCGTTCCCGGATGCGGCGACGGTCGGTCTCGATCTTGGTCTCACCCGGCCCGCGCAGGCCCACGCCCCCGCCGCTGCCGCCGGCGCGGCCGCCGGCCTGCCTGGACATCGACTCACCCCAGCCGCGCAGCCGGGGCAGCATGTACTCCATCTGGGCCAGCGACACCTGGGCTTTGCCCTCCCGGCTGGTGGCGTGCTGGGCGAAGATGTCCAGGATCAGCGCGGTGCGGTCGATGACCTTGACCTTGACGGCCTTTTCCAGCGCGGTCAGCTGCGCGGGGGACAGTTCGCCGTCGCAGATGACGGTGTCGGCGCCGGTGGCCAGGACCACCTCGCGCAGCTCGGCCGCCTTGCCGGAGCCGATGTAGGTCGACGGGTCGGGCCGGTCGCGGCGCTGGATGAGCCCCTCGAGAACCTGCGAGCCGGCGGTCTCGGCCAGGGCCGCCAGCTCGGCCATGCTGGCCTGATTGTCGGCGGCGCTGCCCTCGGTCCACACGCCCACCAGCACCACACGTTCCAGCCGCAGCTGGCGGTATTCGACCTCGGAGACGTCGGCGAGTTCGGTGGACAGCCCGGCGACCCGGCGCAGTGCCGATCGGTCTTCGAGGGCGAGTTCGCCCGCGCTGGGCTCGAGATCCGGCTGATCGTAAAAGGGAGTTTCGGGATGTGTCATAGGCAATTAGCAATAGTGCACGCTGATTTGGTGCAGCGCACCTAATTTAACGCTCCTGGGCGCGCCACCATTCCTCGCTGATCTCACCGCGCGCCACCAGCACCGACGGTCCGCGCAAGTAGCTGGTCGCGTCGGTGATGCTCACCACGACGTCGCCGCCGGGCACCCGCACGGTGAGGGTCCCGGTGTCGGCACCCGCGTCGGCCATCGCGGCGACGGCGGCCGCGACCGTTCCGGTGCCGCACGATCGGGTCTCCCCCACGCCGCGCTCGTGGACGCGCATCCGGACCAGTCCCTCTACCGGCGCGGTAAGCACCTCGACGTTGACGCCGTCGGGGAACTGGGCGCGGTCGAACTGCACCGGCGCGCCCACATCCAGCGCGGCGAGTTCGTCGGCGCTCAGTTGCGGGTCCACGCAGGCGAGGTGGGGATTGCCGACGTCGACCGCCAGGCCGGTGAATCGCCTGCCGCCGATTGTGGCCTGTCCACTGCCCACCCGGTTGGCCTTGCCCATGTCCACGGTGACGTCGGCGTTGGTCTCGCCGATGTGGTGGATGGTGACCGGCCGCGGGCCGGCCAGCGACCCGACGACGAACTGGTCGTGGGGTTCCAGGCCGCAGGCCCGCAGGTAATGGGCGAAGACCCGTACGCCGTTGCCGCACATCTGCGCAGTCGACCCGTCGGCGTTGCGGTAGTCCATGTACCAGTCGCCCGCGCCGACGCCGTCGGGCAGGCGCTCGAGCACACCCCCCCGCACCGCGGCGCCCGCCGTGGTGATCCGCAGCACCCCGTCGGCGCCCAAGCCACGGCGCCGGTCGCACAGCGCGGCCACCCGGGCGGCGCTCAGCGTCAGCTCGGCGTCGAGGTCGGGCAGCAGCACGAAGTCGTTCTGCGTGCCGTGGCCCTTCGCAAAGATCACAGGATCAGGGTACTTGCCGCCACGCCCGCAGCGCGTCGTCGACGAGGCGGGGGCCGTCGGCCTCCCCTTTGACGGAGTCGAGCCAGCGCACCCGGTGGTCGCGGCGAAACCACGACCGCTGCCGCCGCACGTAGCGCCGGGTGCCCGCGTAAGTCTGCTCCCGCGCGTCGCGCAGGTGTTCGCCGGTGCCGCCGGCGTCGAGGGCGGCCAGCACCTGCGCATAGCCCAGCGCGCGAGAGGCGGTGACGCCGTCGCGCAGGCCGTCGGCCAGCAGCCCGCGGACCTCGTCGACCAGGCCCTGATCGAACATGCCGTCGGTGCGCCGGGCCAATCTCTCGTCGAGAACCGTTGTGTCGCAATCCAATCCGATGATGACGGTGTCCCAGCGCGGGGCGCCGATGCGCGGCGCCGAGGCGGCGAACGGCCCGCCGGTGAGCTCGACCACCTCCAGGGCGCGCACCGTGCGCCGGCCGTCGGTCGGCAGGATCGCCGCCGCCGCGGCCGGGTCGCGGCGGGCCAGTTCGGCGTGCAGCTCGCCCGCCCCGACCTCGGCGAGCCGCTGCTCCCAGCGCGCCCGCACCGCGGGGTCGGTCGCGGGAAACGACCAGTCGTCGAGCAGGGACTGGATGTAGAGCATCGAGCCGCCCACGATCACCGGCACCGCGCCCCGGGCCGCGATCGCCTCGACATCCGCGGCGGCGGCCCGCTGATAGCGGGCGACGGTGGCCGTCTCGGTGACGGCCAGGACGTCGAGCTGATGATGGGCGATGCCGCGGCGCAGCTCGGCGGGCAGCTTTGCGGTGCCGATGTCCATGTCGCGATACAGCTGCATCGCGTCGGCGTTCACGATTTCCCCGCCCAGGCGCTCGGCGACGTCGAGCGCCAGCTGCGACTTGCCCGTGCCGGTGGGCCCGATGATCGCGATGGGCCGCCCACCCTGTTTCATAGCTGCCAAAAGCCGGCGAAATAGCCCACGCCGTAGGGCGCTCCCCGGTACAGCTCCTTGGCCGATCGCGGCCCCGGCCCGGCCAGGCCGGCGAGCACCTGGAACGCGACCCGCCCCAGGATCTGCGGCGGCAGCTCGGTCAGGGCGGCGGCGTCGCCGTTGGCCAGCGCGTCGTCCAGGGCCGCTTGCGCGCCGGCGTCGCCCGGGTGGTGGCCGCCGGGCGCGGCGGCTGTCAGGGTGTTCGCCCCGTCGGCCACCACAAGCACACCGATCGGGTCGGGGGCCCGGTCCAGCTCGGCGCGCAGGTGCCTGCCGCCGGCCAGCGCGGCGCCGGCGTCGTGGTCGCTGCGGTACACGCGAACCTGCACGGTGGCGTCGGGGCGTGCCCGCCCCCGCACCCAGCCGGCGAGCAGCGCGCACACCGGAAGGTCGCCGGGGGCGTCGGCCCGCGGCGACAGCGCGACCCGGACGTCGACCCCGAACCCGGCAAAGGTGCCGCTGGCCTCGGGCCCCAGTGCACCGTCGGCGCGGCCGGTTCCGACGGCGACCCAGCGCGGTGGCAGCAGGGCCGCCGCCGCCAGCACCGCCGCGGTCAGGTCGGCCACCTCGGCGGAGGCCGCCCCGGCGAGCTCGGGGACGAGCACCGGCGCGGAGGGAACGATCGCGATGGCGCCCAGCACGCCACAAAACTAACGGGACCCGGACCGGACTAGGTAATCGTCTTGCTTGCGTCGGGCGCCGCCGGGGAGACCGGGATGGACTCCTGGGGCGGCGGATCGCCGGGCAGCCGTTCGTGCGGTATCTCATGGGCGACGGTGTCTTTCAGGTCTCGCCCGGCCCCGGCCGCCATCGAGGCGGCCTCGCCCCGGGCCAGCGCCACCGTCGCGATGATGACCAAAGCCACGGACGAGACGAGGGCAAGCGCCGCGGGTCCGCTGGCCTGGAGCGTCTCGCCGAGCACGGTAACCCCGAGCACGCCGGCCACCACGGGCTTGGCCACGGTCATGGTCGGCAGGGACGCGGTCAGCGCGCCGGCGCGAAAGGCGGACTGCTGGAAAACCATTCCGCACAGCGCGACCAGCAGCCAGGGAACGAACTCCGGCATGCGCAAGACGGCGCCGGGCCCGTTTTCGGCCACCTCGACGATTCCCTTCGTCAGCACCGCGAACAGCGCCAGCGACGAACCCGCCACCACCGCCAGCAGCACCGCCGCGATGGGACGACCTTTCCAGATCCGCGCCGCCACCACACACAGCACCAACGTGGGGCCCATCACCGCGGCCACGACCATCCACGTCGACAGCGAAACCCGCTCCTGACCGGAGCGCGGGTCGCCGACGATGATGACCACCGCCAGCGCCGCGGCCAGTACCACCGCCCACACCCACTCCCAGCGGGTCACGCGGTAGTTGGTCAGGCGCGCATAGATCGGCAGCGCAAACAGCAGCGCGGTCACCTGCAGCGCCGTCACCAATACCACCGATCCCCACGCCAGGGCGCCGGCCTGCAAGCTGTAGTTGACGATCGCCGCGAGGCCGCCCAACCACCACCGCTTGTCGCGCAACGACATCCGGAACAGCTCGAGGTGGCCGACTTCCTTGTCGGTGATCTCCTGCGCCGAGCGCTGGCGGATCACGTCGCCGACGGCGGAAGCCAGCGCCGCGCACAGGGCAATCAGCACCGCGACATCGACTTTCGTCATGCGAATCCTCTCACCGGCGTTCCGACCAGCATTCCCTTTGACGCTGCGCGTACACGTGCTGTTTCAGCAGAGTTCAGCGACCACTGTAGTGCGATCGCGCCGGGCGCACGGCCCTCGGCGGCCCGACGGTCCATCAATACTGCGCCTGCAGCAAACCTTTGTACAGCCGTAGACCGCTACCTACACGGCCACCGCGATGGGCAGCAACAGCGCCCAGCCCCATTCCCGGCGCGACAGTCCCTTCTTCGCCAGCCACGCGTAGACCGGCAACGCGAACAGCAACGCCGTCACCTGCAGCGCCTGCACCAGCACCACCGATCCCAGACCCAGCGCCACGGCCTGCAGCGCGGCGCTGACCACCGCCGCGCCTCCGCCCAGCCACCAGGGCGAGCGCGAGCAGCGCCACGATATCCACCTTGGCGATGTTGACCCGCCCCCTTGTTAACCTCACCAGAAACACCACTCGCTTCCGTCACGCTACCGGGCGGCGCGACGGCGCCATATGGCCGGAGCAGCGGTGGAATCGAAATGTTATGCACCCGGCGGGCCCTCCGTACGCGGGCGGCGAGGTAGCTCCGACAAAAGGTAGGCGCGCGCCGTCCGCCAAGCTGCTTGAATACTGTTGGGACCGGTTAACTAGGCGCCGCTACGCGCGGCAGGCGCGCGGGACATTGACCGCGCGAAAGAAGGGTGGTGACGAGAGGATGACGGCCGACGAGCCCGGCAGCACCGCTTCACCTAGGCCGGCGCCGCGCCCCCGGCCCGGTCCCCGGCCGGTGAGCGCGGGGCCGCGACCCACCCCGGTGGCCTCTCATCCGGCCAGCGACCCACACCGGTTCGGACGCGTCGACGACGACGGCACGGTCTGGCTGATCAGCTCGGCCGGCGAGCGCGTCATCGGCTCCTGGCAGGCCGGCGATCGCGAGGCCGCCTTCGCCCACTTCGGGCGCCGATTCGACGACCTGAGCACCGAGATCACCCTGATGGAGGAGCGGCTGGCCTCCGGCACCGGGGACGCGCGCAAGATCCGGGCCAACGCCACCGCGCTGGCCGAAACATTGCCGACCGCAACGGTGCTGGGCGATGTCGACGCGCTCTTGGCCCGGTTGACCGGCCTCCTCGAGCACGCGGAGGCGGCCATCGCCGAAGGCCGCTCGAAACGCGACGAGCATCGGGCCGCCCAGACCGCCCGCAAGGAGGCGCTGGCTGCCGAGGCCGAGGACCTGGGGGCCAACTCCACGCAGTGGAAGGCCGCCGGTGACCGGCTGCGGGCGATCCTCGACGAGTGGAAGACGATCAGCGGCCTGGACCGCAAGGTCGATGACGCGCTGTGGAAGCGCTATTCGGCGGCCAGGGACACCTTCAACCGGCGGCGGGGATCCCATTTCGCCGAGCTGGACCGGGAGCGGTCGGGGGTCAAGCAGTCGAAGGAACGGCTCTGCGAGCGCGCCGAGGAATTGTCCGATTCGACGGATTGGACCGCCACAAGCGGGGAATTCCGCAAGCTGCTCATCGAGTGGAAGGCGGCCGGACGAGCGAGCCGGGATGTCGACGACGCGTTGTGGCGCCGCTTCAAGGCCGCCCAGGACTGCTTCTTCACGGCCCGCAACGCCGCCGTGGCGGAGAAGGACGTCGAGTTCCAAGCCAACGCCACCGCCAAAGAGGCGCTGCTGGCCGAGGCGGAAAAGCTCGACACCAGCAACCTCGACGCAGCGCGGGCGGCGCTGCGGTCGATCGCCGACAAGTGGGACGCGATCGGAAAGGTGCCGCGGGAACGGTCCGCCGAGCTGGAGCGCCGCCTGCGCGCGGTCGAAAAGCGGGTGCGTGATGCCGGCGACGCGGACTGGTCGGATCCCCAGGCGCAGGCCCGGGCCGAGCAGTTCCGCACCCGCGCCCAACAGTACGAACAGCAGGCCCAGAAGGCGACGGCGGCCGGACGGACCAAAGAGGCCGACGAGGCCAGGGCCAACGCCGAGCAGTGGCGGCAATGGGCCGACGCGGCCGCCGAGGCGCTGACCCGCAGGCCCTAGTCTTCGGGCTGCGGCGGCGTCCCGTCCTCCGGATCGCCCAGGCTGTCCAGCAGCGTCATCGACTGCTGCTGCGCTGCGACCTTGCGCCGCTGCTCCTCGGCCGCCAGTTGCACGACGGTGCGCGACCACACCACGCGGGCCCAGTGAAACGTCAACAGCATCACGGTGATCCACGCGACGATCAGCCCCACACCGGGTCCGGGATGCCCGGCGGCCACGGTTTGGCGCGACCACACGGCCAGCAGCCCGGCGCCGCATGCGATCGCCGAACCCGCCAGCGCGACCCAGGCCAGCGCCCAGCGCCGCGTCATCAGGGCCAAGATCGAAAAGCCCACGCCGAACACCAGCGCCAGCCAGGTGAACACCCGCGACGGCAGGGCGACCGCGGCGCTGCCGGCGCCGTGACTGGAAAACAGCACGTCCCAGCCCCGCACAGAGCCGGTGTGCGGCAGGATGAACGAACCCAACAGCACGAACACCAGGATCGCGACCACCAAAGCCCTTGCGCCCGGGTCGATCTCGCGCGCCACGCGGCGTTCGGCGGCCTCGATTTCGTTGCGTAGAGCGTCGATGTCGGCGTGTTCTTTCTTCATCGGGCACACCCCAGGGGTTCTAGCGGTTCCAGCGGTTCGGTGGACGGCCCGACGGCGGGCATGCCAAGGCCGATCGCGCGGGGGCGCTGCCCGGCGGCGTGGGCATCACCCGCCCGGGTGCGGCGGTGGCTCCGGATGCCGGCGTCGGCGATGAGGTGGTGCGGGGCGGCCTCGGTGACCACCGTGGTGACGATGTCGCCCGGCCGCACCTCGTCGTTCGCGCGTTTGTCCAAGGCGAAGTGCACCAGCCGGCCGTCGCGGGCCCGGCCGGTCATCCGGGCCGTGCGGGCGTCCTTGCGTCCTTCACCGGTGGCGACGAGCAATTCGACGGCCTGCCCGATCAGCGCGCGATTGCCCTCCAGCGAGATCTGCTCCTGCACCTCGACCAGCCGCTCGTAGCGCTCCTGCACAACGGCTTTCGGCACCTGCCCGTCGAGTTCGGCGGCGGGGGTGCCGGGCCGCTTGGAGTACTGGAAGGTGAAGGCCGCCGCGAACCGGGCCTGCCGCACGACGTCGAGCGTGGCGGCGAAGTCCTCTTCGGTCTCGCCGGGGAATCCGACGATCAGGTCGGTGGTGATCGCCGCGTGCGGCATGGCCGCCCGGACCCGCTCGATGATGCCCAGATAGCGCTCGGCGCGGTACGACCGCCGCATCCCGCGCAGCACCCGGTCGGATCCCGACTGCAGCGGCATGTGCAGGGCCGGGCAGACGTTCGGCGTCTGCGCCATGGCCTCGATGACGTCGTCGGTGAACTCGGCCGGGTGCGGCGAGGTGAACCGCACCCGCTCCAGCCCGTCGATGCGCCCGCAGGCCCGCAGCAGGTCGGCGAAGGCGCCGCGATTGCGGGGCAGCGCCGGGTCGGCGAAGGAAACCCCGTAGGCGTTGACGTTCTGGCCCAGCAGCGTCACTTCGAGAACGCCGTCGTCCACCAGCGACCGCACCTCGGCCAGGACGTCGGCCGGGTCGCGGTCGACCTCCTTGCCGCGCAGCGCCGGGACGATGCAGAAGGTGCAGCTGTTGTTGCACCCCACGGAGATGGAAACCCAGGCAGCGTAAGCGGATTCGCGGGCGCTCGGCAACGACGACGGGAACTGCTGCAGCGCCTCGGCGATCTCCACCTGAGCGACCTTGTTGTGCCGGGCCCGGTCGAGCAGCGTCGGCAGCGATCCGATGTTGTGCGTGCCGAAGACGACGTCGACCCACGGCGCCTTGCGCAGCAGCGCGTCGCGGTCCTTCTGGGCCAGGCAGCCGCCGACCGCGATCTGCATCTC
>NZ_DATJPU010000050.1:0-13042 GCF_035506235.1 Mycobacterium sp. | reverse complement strand
CCCCTCGAACAGATTGATCAGGGTGTCCAGCTCTACCGGGTAGGCATGCTCCTTGAGGTCGTACTTGCGCGCGATCGGCCGCATCATCTCGGCGGCGCCCTGGTGGGTCTTGACGATCACCGACTGCAGCTTGCGGGGCAGTTCCAGATTGATTGCCATGATTGATCTTTCGGCTCGGGGAGAAAACCTAGATGAGTACTTAGATGACCACGACGCCCTCGGCGACGCCGATGGCCCGCAGGTCGCGGTACCAACGCTCGACCGGGTGTTCCTTGGTGAAGCCGTGGCCGCCGAGCAGCTGCACGCCGTCCAGGCCGATCTGCATGCCCTTGTCTGCGCCGAGCCGCTTGGCCAGCGCCGCCTCACGGGTGAACGGCAGGCCCTGCTCGGCGCGGGCGGCGCCGCGCCAGGTGATCAGCCGCAGTCCGTCCAGTTCGATCGCGATGTTCGCGCACATGAAGGCCACGGCCTGGCGGCGCGCGATCGGCTCGCCGAAGGCCTCGCGCTCCTTCACGTACGGGACGACGTAGTCGAGCACCGCGTGCGACGTGCCGACCGCCAGCGCCGCCCAGCCGAGGCGGGACAGCGCGATCGCCTCCGAGTAATCCTCGTCGGAGGCTTCGTCCTCGCCGAGCCGCGCGCTCAGCGGCACCGACACCCCGGACAGCTCGACCCGGCCCAGGGCGGCCGCGCGGATTCCCATGCTCGGATCAGCCTTGACGGCAAGGCCGTTGGTGGACGACTCGACGATGAAGAGCGCCGGCTTGCCGTCCAGCCGGGCGCCGACGATGAACAGCTCGGCGTCGGCCGCGGCGGGGACCAACGACTTGACGCCGTCGAGCCGGTAGCCGCTCGGGGTGCGCACCGCGGTGGTCTGCAGCCGGGTGGGGTCGAACAGCGGCTGCGGTTCGGCGATGGCCACGCAGGCCTGCGGGACGTTCTCGCCGGCGAACTCGTGCAGGTAGGTGGCCTGCTGATCGGCGCTGCCCCAATGGGTCAGCGCCGAAGCCACGCCCCCGGGCGCGAGAATCGGCAGCGCCAGCCCCATGTCGCCGTAGGCGAGCGCCTCGGCCACCAGCACGTTGGTCACACTGGAGCGGTGGGCGGCGATGCCCTCGAAATCCTCGGGGATGTTGATCGCGGTGATGCCCAGCTCGGCGGCCCTGGCGATCAGATCGGGCGGGTAGGTCGCGGCCTCGTCGGCGTCGTGCGCGGCGGGACGCAAGACCTCCGCGGCGAACTCGTCGAGGGTCTCGACGATCATCTTCTGCTCGTCGTCGGGCGTCAGGTCGAAGTAGTCCTTGCCGCTGGACTTGAGCCGGGTGGGTCCGCCCCGGAGGTTCTGGACCCGCTTGAACTGCCGGGACGCGGCGCCGGCGGTGGAGAAAATCGTCTTGGTGCCGTAGCGCAGGCCGCGGTTGAGCGGGTCGCGCAGGTGGTATCTGTCCAGGAACTCCTGGCCGACGAGCGGGGTGAGCAGCGCCAGGGCGATGTCGATCCCGGTCCGCTTGTGCGGTTGCAGCCCGACGCCGGTCTTGCGTCCGCGCCGTTTCGATCGTGAGCGGGTGGGTGGAGTCTGTTGTGAACCGGAACGGGTGTCGGTCATGTCAGCAGCCTCTGTCGTCGGGCCTCTGTCGTTGGGGCGATGCGGATATCCCGTATCTTACTCCGGAGTAAGATAGATAGGACCGTGTGTTAGCTAATTCACAAAGACTAGGCCCGCAGGCGGGAAAGCACCTGCTCGTGCAACAGGCCGTTGGTCGCGACGGCGCTGCCGCCGTGCGGGCCCGGCGTCCCGTCCAGGCCGGTGAACGCTCCGCCCGCCTCGCGCACCAAGATGTCGAGGGGCGCCAGGTCCCATACCGACACCTCCGGTTCGGCGGCGATGTCCACCGCCCCCTCGGCGACCAGGCAATAGGACAGAAAGTCGCCGTAGGCGCGGACCCGCCACACCGCATCCGTCAGCCCGATGAAGCGATCGCGCAAACCGCGTTGCGCCCATCCCGACAGGCTTGAGAACGACAGGCTCGCCGAATCCAGCTGTGCCACAGACGAAACCGTGAGCGGTCGCGGTGGGCCGCCGTCGACGCCGGCGAACGCGCCACGGCCCCGCGCCGCCCACCAGCGCCGCCGCAGCGCCGGGGCGCTCACGACACCGACGGCGGGGACGCCGTTCTCGAGCAAAGCGACCAGGCTGGCCCACACCGGCACACCGCGCACGAAGTTCTTGGTGCCATCGATCGGGTCGATGATCCATTGCCGCCCGCTGAAGGTGGCGGTTCCGCCGAATTCCTCGCCGACGATGCTGTCGTCGGGCCGTTCGCGCCCCAGCACCTCGCGCAGGTCGGTCTCGACCGCGCGATCGGCGTCGGTCACCGGTGTCAGGTCCGGTTTCGTGTCAACGCGCAGGTCGAGAGCGCCGAACCGGGCGGCGGTCAGCGCGTCGGCGCGGTCGGCCAGCGCGAGCGCCAGAGTCAGGTCGTCCCGATTCATGGGAGCAGTCCTACCATGGCCGTGTGTGGGAATTCGGTGTGCTGATCCTGCTCGTGGCGGTTCTGGGTGTGTTCCTGGCCCAGCGTTTCATCCCGCGCGGCCCGCGTGGTGAGCTGGCGAGCGGGACGCTGCTGGTGACCGGGGTCAGCCCGCGGCCGGACGCCCGCGGCGAGCAATTCGTCACCATCGCCGGTGTCATCAACGGGCCGACCGTCGGTGAGTACGCCGTCTATCAGCGCATGGCGGTCGACGTCGACCACTGGCCGACCATGGGCCAGCTGCTGCCGGTGGTGTATTCGCCGAAGAATCCGGACAACTGGCGGTTCGCACCCGCCGAACCGCCCGCCGCCTAGGCCAGGGGCCGGTCACCCGCCCGCGGGCGGGCGCGTCGTCACGGTCGATAGGGACCAATGGCCCCCATTTGTGAACCGAACGCCCCTGTGTCAGCCCCGCTCCCGGCCCATAACCTACCGGTGGGCCGTAACCGTCGTTTGGCAGTTCCGAGGAGCGCAGGAGACCCGGGATGCGTGATTCAGCTCCGACCGTCGTCGTGGGTGTCGACGGATCGAAAGCGGCCATTGCTGCTGCCCGCTGGGCGGTCGACGAGGCGGTCAGCCGCGACATACCGCTGCGATTGGTGTACGTGATCGCGCCATCCGAATCTGCGCCGGCCGGCGATCGCGAGGGCCGGTTGGCCGCCGCCCGTGCGGCGTTGCAGGACGCCCATCGGGCGGTCGAGGCGACCGGGCAACCGGTGAAGGTCGAAACCGAAGTCCGGTGGGGGAAGCCGCTTGCCAACCTGATCGAAGAGTCCAGGTCGGCGGCGATGATGTGTGTCGGATCCATCGGACGCAACCATGCCACCCATGGTGTTGGCTCCCTTTCCGCGAGCCTGGCCGCGTCGGCGCTGTGCCCCGTCGCCGTCATCCGCCGCCCGGCGGGCACGCGGGCAATCGCCAAGGTCGGTCGCGTCACGGTGCAAGCGGACAACGCCGGGGCGCTGCGCCACGCCTTCGAGGAGGCGAGACTGCGGCGAGCCCCGCTACGCGCAATCGCGGTGTCCCGTTCCGCGGCGCCGGACGACGCCGACGCCAAACGTTCGGCCCAGGCCCAGCTGAGACGGCGGATTGCCCGGTGGACGCGGCAGTACCCCGACGTGCAGGTCGAGCCCGCCGTCGTGCGGGGGAGTGTCGATGAGTATCTGGTCGCCAACCAGGAGCCGGATCAGCTTTTCGTCACCGACGCGCGTGCTTGCCACGACCTATGTGGCGCGCATAACGGCGGAACCTCCGTTCTCGCCACGCGTTCCAGCAATTTGTAGAGGCTTGCGGGTGGGGACTCGTGTGGGCCCGGGAGGGATGCGTTGCTAGGTTTCTTCTTGGTCGACGATCACGAGGCGGTGCGGCGCGGCGTGAAGGATTTGCTCTGCGTGGACCCGGAACTCGACTGCGTCGGGGAGGCCGGATCCGTGGCCGAGGCGATGACCGGGATCCCCGCGGCCGGTCCCGACGTTGCGGTGCTCGACGACTGGTTGCCCGACGGGAACGGCGTCGAACTGTGCCGCGACCTGTTGTCGTTGATGCCGGATCTGCGCTGCTTGATCCTGACGTCGCGCACCGCTGAGGAAGCGATGTTGTATGCGATCCTGGCCGGCGGCAGCGGATATGTCCTCAAAGACATCAGGGGAATGGAATTGGCTTGCGCGATCAAGGATGTGGGCGCCGGGCGATCGCTGCTCGACCCGCGTGCCACGGCCGCGCTGATGCAGAGACTGTGGCGGGTCACCGAGAACGGCGACGGGTTGTGGGCCCTCGACGGCCAGGACCGCGCGTTGTTGACTTTGCTCGGAGACGGCCTGACCAACAGGCAGATTGCCGAGCGGACGACGTTGGACGAGGAGGTCGTGCGGACAAACGTGGCGCGCCTACTGGTCAAACTGGGTGTGGGCCGCTACCCCTCTTCGCGTGAGGGCCAATGGTTTTGACACGCCCGATCAGCCGTGTCCGATGCGCAGCAGTTCGGCCAGGCTCGGCAGCTTGACGCGGGGACGCCCGTGGGGTTCGCCGGCCGCTCGCTCGTGGCGGTCGATGACCTCCCAGTGAGCGGAGGTGACCAGGTTCGGCTGGCGCGAGGCCAGCCAGCCGCCCAGCTCGTCGGCGTGGTCTCCGGGGAAGTCGGCGAGTCGGTCGGCGCCGGCCAAGTCATCCAGCAGGGTGTCGATGGTGTCCTGGGAGTCCTTCTTGTTGGTGCCGATCACACCGGTCGGCCCCCGCTTGATCCACCCCACGACGTATTCGTTGCGGCTGCCCTCGACCCGCCCGCCGGCGTTGGGGATGGTCGCGCTCTTGTCGTCGAACGGCAGGCCCGGGGTGGGAACACCTCGGTAACCGACCGACCGCACGACCAATTGAGCCGGCAGCTCCTCGCGTTCACCGGTGTCCTTGGCCGCCACCCGGCCGCTCTCGTCGGTGACCAGCTCGTTGCGGCCCAGCACGATGCTCTCCACCTTGCCGTCGCCTTTGATCTCGATCGGGGAGGTCAGGAATCGGAAGACTATTCGGCGATGCCCGGGCCGCGGAGCGCGCTGGGCGTAGTCGCGCAGCACCTTGATGTTCTGCTTCGTCGTCTTGCCCACCGCGGCCGCGTCCTCGTCGCTGATGCCCTCCAGTTGCGCCGGGTCGACGATCACGTCGACCCCCTCGAGGTCCGCGAGCTCGCGCAGCTCCAGCGTTGTGAACGCCGTCTGCAGGGGCCCGCGCCGGCCGATGATGACCACCTCGTCGACACCGCACGGGCGGAGCGACTCCAACGCATGGTCGGCGATATCGGTCTGCTCGAGCACCGCGGGGTCGGTGACCAGGATGCGCGCGACGTCGAGCGCCACGTTGCCGTTGCCGACAACGACGGCCCGGGCGCCCGACAGGTCGGGCGTGCTGCGCTCGAAGCTCGGATGCGCGTTGTACCAGCCGACGAAGTCGACGGCGGCGACACTGCCCGGCAGCTCTTCCCCGGGAATGTTCAGCGCGCGGTCGGACTGCGCCCCGACGGCATAGACCACGGCGTGATAGCGCTCGGCGAGTTCGCCCGGCTCGACATGCTCGCCCACCACCACGTTGCCGAAGAAGCGAAAGCGGGGGTCTTCGGCGGTCTTCTCGAATTGCTTGCTGATGGACTTGATCTTCGGGTGGTCGGGGGCGACGCCGGAGCGGACCAGCCCCCAGGGCGTCGGCAGCATCTCGAGCATGTCGACGGCCACGTCGATGTCCCCCGACGCGTCGGCCGCCTTCAGCAATGAGGCCGCGGCGAAGAATCCCGACGGCCCGGAGCCGACGATCGCTATGTGATACCGGTGGGGCGGGCGCATTCCTCGAGCCTTCTGTTCGTGCGGGCTGGTCACTTGATGCTAAACGCTGGCGTCCGGACCATGACCTCAGCATTGGTAACGTGGGCGCCTGTGGAACCCGACCGTCAAGCCGACATCGCCGCCCTGGACTCCACCCTGACCACGGTGGAGCGGGTGCTCGATGTGGACGGTCTGCGAACCCGCATCCAAAAGCTGGAGCAGGAGGCGTCCGATCCCAGATTGTGGGACGACCAGGCCCGGGCCCAGCGTGTGACCAGTGAGTTGTCTCACACCCAGGGCGAGCTGCGCCGGATCGAGGAGCTGCGGCAGCGCCTCAACGACCTGCCGGTGCTCTATGAGCTGGCGGCCGAAGAGGGGGAGGGCGGCGCCGACACCCTCGCCGAGGCGGACGCCGAACTCAAGGCGCTGCGTGCCGATATAGAAGCCACCGAGGTGCGCACGCTGCTCTCGGGCGAGTACGACGAGCGCGAGGCGCTGGTCACCATTCGTTCCGGTGCCGGCGGGGTGGACGCCGCCGACTGGGCCGAGATGCTGATGCGCATGTATGTCCGCTGGGCCGAGCAGCACAAGTATCCGGTCGAGGTGTTCGACACCTCCTACGCGGAGGAGGCGGGCATCAAGAGCGCCACCTTCGCGGTGCACGCTCCGTTCGCCTATGGCACGTTGTCCGTCGAGCAGGGCACCCACCGGCTGGTCCGGATCAGCCCGTTCGACAACCAGAGCCGGCGTCAGACTTCGTTCGCCGAAGTCGAGGTGCTTCCCGTGGTGGACACCACCGATCACATCGATATCCCGGAAGGCGACGTCCGGGTGGACGTCTACCGTTCCAGCGGCCCCGGCGGTCAGTCGGTGAACACCACCGACTCCGCGGTCCGTTTGACCCACATCCCGACGGGTATCGTCGTGACTTGCCAGAACGAAAAATCTCAACTGCAGAACAAGATCTCGGCAATGCGAGTGCTTCAAGCAAAGCTGTTGGAGCGCAAGCGATCAGAAGAGCGCGCTGAGCTGGACGCGTTGAAGGGTGAGGGCGGCAGCTCCTGGGGAAACCAGATGCGCTCTTACGTACTGCACCCGTATCAGATGGTCAAGGATCTGCGAACCGAGTACGAAGTGGGCAATCCGACCGCCGTTCTGGACGGGGACATCGACGGATTCCTGGAAGCGGGGATCCGGTGGCGCAACCGAAAAGATGCTGACTAATACAACTGTTCTTGCCTCAACTGCAACGATAAAGGCGCTGGGCTGGCACGACTTCTGGCGCGGCGACGCCGGGCAATGGATCATCACCCGCGGTCTGCGTATCGTCATGGTGCTGATCGCGGCGGTGCTCGCGGCCCGCTTCGTCAACTGGGTGGCGCAACAGGTCACCCGGCGGCTCGACGTGGGCTTCGCCGAAAGCGACGCGCTGGTGCGCTCGGAGGCGACCAAGCACCGCCAGGCCGTGGCGTCCGTGATCTCCTGGGTTTCGGTGGTGATCATCGGTATCTGGGTCATGCTGCAGGTCGCCGACATCCTGCGGTTTTCGGTGGGCGGCCTGGTCGCGCCGGCCACCGTGGTGGGCGCGGCGCTCGGTTTCGGTGCCCAGCAACTGGTGCGAGACCTGCTCTCCGGGTTCTTCATCCTGGCGGAGAAGCAGTATGGCTTCGGGGATCTGGTCAACCTCACCGTCGTTGCGTCGACGGAAGCCAGCGGCACGGTGGAGAACGTGACGTTACGGGTGACCCGACTGCGTTCACCGGACGGCGAGGTGCTGACCATTCCCAATGGGCAGATCGTCAAGGTGGTCAACCTGTCCAAGGATTGGGCGCGTGCGGTGGTGGACATCCCGGTATCGACCAGCGCCGACCTGAACCGGGTCTACGACGTCTTGCACCAGGAATGCGAGCGCGCGATGAACAACCCGGTGCTGGGGGAATTGCTGCTGGATCCACCCACTGTGATGGGCGTGGAAAGTATCGAGGTCGACACCGTCACCCTGCGTGTGGTGGCCCGTACCCTGCCCGGCAAGCAGTTCGAGGTCGGCCGGCAGTTGCGCGTCCTGGTCATTCGGGCGTTGGCGCGAGTCGGCATCATGACCGCTGCCGACGCGACGGTGGGATTGGTCGAAGACCCCTCGGTCCCGGCCGCCCAGGCCGCCGAGGAACGAGCCGACGGCGCAGATAAGGGTGCGGCGGTGCAGCGGCGGTGAAGTTCACCGTGAACATCCTCGAGAAGGGCAGCGAGGGTAAGCGAGGGCGCTGGAGCCACCTCTTCGGCGGCCGGATACGCACGTCGACGCTGGTCTTGATCGTGGCGTTCTTCGCGGCGTGGTGGGTCTACGACACCTACCGCCCGGAACCCGCTCCCAAGCCACCGGCCCCCCAGGTGGTGCCGCCCGGTTTCGTGCCCGACCCCAACTACACCTGGGTGCCACGCAGCCGGGTGCAGCAGCCGCCGGCCACCGCCACGTTCACGCCGACCCCGACGACGACCGTGCCGCCGAGCACCACGGTGCCGCCGCCCACGACGGCGACGACCACCACCGCGCCCCCGCCGTTCCAGCTGCCCACGCCGCCGTGCCTGCTGCCGCCGCCCTTCTGCCCGCCGAGCACCAGCCCCACCCCGTCCCCCACGCAGCTGCCCCAGCCGGGGCCGGGTCCGGTGCCGAGTTCGCCGCCCCCGGCGAGCTGACTTCGCTTGCCGGCGAAATTCACCGCTACACTGGCGTGCCGTGATGATCACCCTTGACAATGTCAGCAAGAAGTACAAAGCGTCGGCTCGCCCCGCGCTGGACGACATCAACGTCAAGATCGACAAGGGTGAATTCGTCTTCCTGATCGGCCCCTCGGGCTCGGGCAAGTCGACGTTCATGCGGCTGCTGCTGGGCGACGAATCCCCTAACGGCGGGGACATCCGGGTCTCCAAGTTTCACGTCAACAAGCTGCCCGGGCGCCACATCCCGAAGTTGCGTCAGGTGATCGGCTGTGTGTTTCAGGATTTCCGGTTGCTGCAGCAAAAGACCGTTTATGAAAACGTCGCCTTCGCGCTGGAGGTCATCGGCAAGCGCCGGGACGCGATCAATCGGGTGGTCCCCGACGTGCTCGAGACGGTCGGCCTGTCCGGTAAGGCCAACCGGCTGCCGCACGAGTTGTCGGGTGGTGAGCAGCAGCGGGTGGCGATAGCCCGCGCCTTCGTCAACCGGCCCCTGGTGCTCCTGGCCGACGAGCCGACCGGCAACCTCGACCCGGACACCAGTAAGGACATCATGGATTTGTTGGAGCGGATCAACCGAACCGGCACGACGGTGCTGATGGCGACGCACGACCACCACATCGTTGACTCGATGCGGCAGCGCGTCGTCGAGCTGTCGCTGGGCAGGCTGGTTCGCGACGAGCAGCGTGGCGTCTACGGGATGGACCGCTAAGTGCGCTTCGGCTTCCTGCTCAACGAGGTCCTGACCGGCCTTCGTCGCAACGTCACCATGACGGCCGCGATGATCCTGACGACCGCGATCTCGATCGGCCTGTTCGGCGGCGGTCTGCTCGTGGTCCGGTTGGCGGACAATTCCCGCGAGATCTATCTCGACCGCGTGGAGACCCAGGTTTTCCTCACCGAGGACATCTCCGCCAACGACCCGACATGCTCGTCCGATCCGTGTAAAGCGCTGCGGAACAAGATCGATGCACGACAAGACGTCAAAGCGGTGCGGTTCATCAATCAGCAGGACGCCTACAACGATGCGATCAGGAAGTTCCCGGAGTACAAAGATGTCGCCGGAAAGGACGCCTTTCCAGCATCTTTCGTTGTCAAGTTGAACGACCCCGAACAACATAGGGACTTCGACGACGCCATGCGCGGCCAGCCGGGGGTGCGCGGCATCCAAAACGAAAAAGAGCTGATCGACCGGCTGTTCGCCGTCTTGGACGGCTTACGGGATGCCGCCTTCGCCGTCGCGCTCGTGCAGGCCGTCGGGGCGATTCTGTTGATAGCCAATATGGTTCAAGTCGCGGCGTACACGCGGCGCACCGAGATCGGCATCATGCGATTGGTCGGGGCCAGCCGCTGGTACACGCAACTGCCCTTCCTGGTGGAGGCGATGGTGGCCGCCACTATCGGGGTGGTGATCGCCGTCGTCGGTTTGGTCCTGGTGCGCGCGTTCTTCCTCGACAACGCGCTGAGCCAGTTCTACCAAGCTCACCTGATCGCCAAGGTCGACTATGCCGACATCCTCTACATCGCCCCGTGGCTGTTTCTGCTCGGTCTGGCGATGGCCGGGGCGACCGCTTACGCGACGTTGCGCCTGTACGTGCGGCGGTAGCCGTGGCCAAAGACTCGAGCCGGGGCAAGGCGGCGGGCGGCAAGCGCGGCAGCAAACAGATCGTGGCCACCAATCGCAAAGCGCGGCATAACTATTCGATTGAGGAGCTTTACGAGGCTGGGGTGGCTTTACAGGGCACCGAAGTAAAAAGTCTGCGCGAGGGCAGCGCGTCGTTGGCCGACGCGTTCGCAACGGTTGACGACGGTGAAGTGTGGTTGCGCAACCTGTACATTCCCGAGTATCAGCACGGTAGCTGGACCAACCATGACCCTCGTCGCAATCGAAAGTTGTTGTTACATAGGCAACAAATCGACAGACTGGTCGGCAAGATACGAGATGGTAACCTCGCGCTCGTGCCGATGTCTCTGTATTTCTCCGAAGGAAAGGTCAAGGTCGAGCTCGCGCTCGCGCGCGGCAAGCGAGCCTACGACAAGCGCCAGGACATGGCCCGACGCGATGCCAATCGCGAACTGCATCGTGAGCTGGGCCGGCGAGCCAAGGGCATGAACTGATCGGGGCGGCTTACGCCCAGCTGTCGGCCGTTACGTACGGCGTCAGCGATTTCGTGGGCGGTGTAGCCGCTCGACGGGTAGCCGCGCTGCGGGTGATGCTCGTGGCCTACCCGCTCGAGGCACTGATACTGGGCGTGCTGGCCATCGCTGTCGGCGGCCCGATCCAGTCGGGCGCGATCATCTGGGGCGGTCTGTACGGCATCGGTATGGCGTTCGGCATGTGGGCCTTTTTCGAGGCGCTGGGTTCCGGGCCCATTTCGGTGGTCTCGCCGCTGGCCGCCGTGCTGAATGCGGCGGTGCCGGTTGCGGTCGGTGTGGCGCTGGGGGAGCGACCGGGCCAGGCGGCCTCGGTGGGCGTCGTCCTGGCGCTCATCGCGGTGACGCTGGTCAGCCGCGAGGCCACCGCCGAGGGCGTGACGCCCTATCGGTTTACCCCGAAGGTGGCCTGGCTCACCGTGCTGGCCGGGTCCGCGATGGGGCTGAACATGGTGTTCCTCCATCAGGCGCCACACGCGACCAAGCTCTGGCCGCTGGTTTTCGCCCGGCTGGCCGCCACGGCGGTGGTGTTCGGCATGTCCGCGATGAGCAATAACTTGCGGCTGCCGCGCGGCAAGCCGATGAAGATGGCGCTGACGGTGGCCCTGCTCGACATCTGTGCCAACGTGACGATGCTGCTGGCGCTGCACACCTGGCTGCTCTCGTTGGCCAGCATCTTGATCTCGCTGTATCCGGCCGCGACGGTCGTGCTGGCGATGGTGGTGCTGCGCGAGCGGGTCAGCCGCCTGCAGGGGGTCGGCATGGTGATGGCTATGGGCTCGGTGGCCATGATCGCGGCCAGCTGACGCTCGGCCCGTCCATAGCCGATCGCCCGGTGAGTCGGCGCCCAGATCGTCGAGAACCTCAATTTCGTGATCTGAGCGCGTATTTGACGCGCGCACGGTAGGCGGGCGACATAAATCACATCCGGAGGCGGATGTTAGTCCGGGCGGGGCAATTGGGTAGCCGAGGCGTACGGGCGCACCTCGCGCCGACACCGAAAGTCAACGCCAGATGTTAACGCCAGGAGGCCAAACCCATGACTTCACCGGACAACACCCGACTGCTCGCGCAGCTGCGCACGCTGCTCGACCTGACCAACACCGAAATCCAGATCGCGGAGACCCGCGTCGTCCAGGCGCGCACCGAGGCGGTGCGCCGCGAGCTCTCGCAGAACGCCGCCAATGGCCGCAAGCGGGCCGAAGCCCTCGAGGCCGCGATCCGCAAGCTGGGCGGCTACCCCGACGTCATCGGCCCATTCCTGGGTCGCGCGGCGGCGCTGGTCAAGGCGCTGACCGAGCAGGCGGAACCCTTCGACGAGGCGCTGCTGGGGGACCTTGCGCTCGAGGACCAGCTGCTGGACCGTGCCCGCTACACCAAGGCATTGGCCGTCGCCGCCAAACGCCAGGACATCGAGAACCTGGCCGAACGCCTGATCACCGCGCACTCGGCCACGGTGGACTGGCTGACCACCGTGCTGGCGGAAGACGCGCTCGGCGGCCCCGCCGCGCTCCGTCGCACGCCGCTGCAGGCGGCTGCCGGCACCGCGGTGAAGCTGGTCAACCTGCCCATGGCGTGGTCGGCCCGTGGAGTGGACCGGGCCGTCGACACGCTGCGCTCTACCGGGCCGGCACTGAACGACCTGGTCAAGCGCGGGGGCAACGCCGGCGAAATCGCGGCGAAGGCGTTGTCCGCGTCGCAGAGTGCCGCCTTGAGGGCGGCCGAGCGAGTCACCCGTTCCGAGGGGGCGGACGGGGCCGCCGACGCGCTGCATGAGGGTCGCACGGCCGTTGGTGTGCTGGACGCCAAGGAACTGCCCATCCGCAAGTACGACGACCTGAACGTGAATGAGGCGGTGGCCGCGATCAAGGAGCTGACGGCCCCCAACGACGTTCGCGCGATCATCGCCTACGAGGAGGCGCACAAGAACCGGCAACGCATCGTTTCCGCCGCGCAGACTCGCGTCGCCGCGATCGCCCAGGACGTGGTGGGCATCAAGTAACGGCCGGTTACGCGAACCGCTCGCCGCTTTGGCACCGAGTACCCCCTGGAGTTGTCAGACCGGGGGGTACTCGGCTTCGGCGGTCGCTCGGGAAGTTAATTCGGTTGTTCGTTGTTGGTTAACGCGTACCATTGATTGTCCTGCCGAAAGTCGGCGGGGATGCTCGAAGAAAAATAGACACGGGGCTGAAAGGTTTCGACTTCGCGCATCGAATCAAGGGAAGCGTGCCGGTGCAGGCAAGAGACCACCGTAAGCGTCGTTGCAACCATATAAGCGCCGATTCACATCAGCGCGACTACGCTCTCGCTGCCTAAGCGACAGCTAGTCCGTCAGAC
>NZ_DATJPU010000049.1:0-11376 GCF_035506235.1 Mycobacterium sp. | reverse complement strand
CATCTGGCAACGAAGCGGCGGCCACGACGACGGTCGCGGCCGCCGCTTCACCCTGCCTCTTGACAGACTGAACTACATATCAGCTCATAACCCAGAGGTCGCAGGTTCGAATCCTGTCCCCGCTACCAGCGGAAACGGCCCCCGGAGACTCCTCCGGGGGCCGTTTTCATGCCCGATGGTCACGTGTTTGGTCACATTAGCCTTGCTCATCATCTAACTTTCGTCCTCGTCAGCTGGACCCCACGTGTTGCCGATGAGGAAGGCCGCCGCTTGTTCTGCGGCGTCGCGGTCATCGTTTCGAAGGACATGGGCGTAGGTCTGCAGGAAGAAGCCGACGTTGGCGTGGCCGATCCGCTCGCGGAAGTGTCAGAAGAGCCGAAAATGGCGTACTTATTGGTGGATAAGCAAACTTATCCACGGAGTCGTGGATACTCACGCTTATCCACGAAAGCGAGACGGCCACGCCCATGCTGGAAGGCGACGGGCACTATGGGATGAGTTGGTCGAACGCGAGTCCGGAGGATCCTTCGCCTCGGCCGGTTTGGCGGCGCACGCGCAGCCAGGTGTAGACCTGTCCGTCGGTCCATCGGGTGCGCTGGTAGGCCTGGGTGAGGCGGGTGCCGGCGCGGGGGATCTCCTCTTCGTGGACGAAGTAGGGTTGCGGCGGCGTGTCGTCTAATCCGTTTCGTAGCAAGACGGTTCGCGGTTGAACTTTGCGCGCAGGGTTTGGGTCGCCTTCGAGGATGCGCGGCATGGCGGCCCGCTGTAGTTGGATCGTGCGGTTGTCGCCGTCGACGTGCACGGGCAGGAACGGAATCCAGTTCTCGGGGACGGTGGTCATCACCTGATAGCGCGGGGCGGTGTTGGTGGTGGCGGGTGGGCTCGGGGGGTGGCCGAGCCGGTTGGCAAGGTCGGTTTCGTAGAAGCTGAGGCTTTGGCGGGCTGCTTCCAGGCCCGGTTTGGTGTCGCCGCTGGCGAGCGGGATGGCGCGCTCGATGCCCCACACCATGTTGGCGACTTCGTCGCGGATGAGCCAGATGTCCTCGGTGGGTGGGCCGTCTTGGATTTTCGCTGGGCTGGGCATCAAAAGCAGGCTGGTGTCGGCGCTTCCGGCGCCGCGGGTGTTGATGGTGAACATGCTCCAGCGCTGCCACGCGGCGTCGGGTCCCGCGTCTGCTGGGGTGATCCAGAGTCGTTCGCCGAAGACGTTGGTGACCACGGCGCCGTTGATTGTGGCGATGGCACCGGCGGGCAGGGTGTAGGGGATGACGAACCAGTCGTTGGCGTAGACGAGGGCGAATTCGATGAACAGGAGTTTGGCGAGGTCGGTGGTGGCCGCGTCGATGTCGCCGAAGTTGGTCGCGCGGTCTTCGAAAGCCCACCAGCGAGTGTTGGGCATGCCGGCAAATGAGACCGGCACCGGGATCATGCTGCGCGGTGCATCGGGGGGCAGGCCGGTGTTTTGGGAGCCGGGCACGTCACCGAGCGCGGGGATGGTCGGGTCGAGGTCGACGCTGTACCAGTCCAGCCGGCCCTCGTAGTACTGGTCGGCGACGTATACCTTCTCGGTGCCGGGGGCCGGGAGGGGGGCTGAGGCGGCGAATTGGTATTCCAGTTGTGTTGGCGCCCAGGCATTGTCGCCGTTGGTGGGTGGGGACAGTATGCGCTCGACGGAGGCGATGAACCGGGTAGCCAGTGCGTCGATGGTGGCCTGGTCGGCTGGTGTTATTCCGGTGACGCCGTCGTAGGCGTGGTTGGCCCGGTTGGCTTTGAGGTGTTCGTAGAGCAGGTATCCGTCCATGGCCCGGCCGGCGGCCGCGGCGAAGGTTTGCCACACCTCGGGGTGGGCGCAGATGTCGGCGTCGGCGGTGCCCGATGGGTTGGGCGCGGCGACGGGGTAGGCATTGATGAAGGCTTGCCGGTAGGGGCCGACCGATTCGATCATGGCCAGCCAGCGGCGGCCGGTGGCGATCCGCAGATCCAGGGCGCTGACCCGGTTGGCGACCGTGGTTGAGATGGGGCGTCGCTCGACGACGGTTTCGAGCGGGATGTCGTTGGGGAACGCGATGGTGCTGTGCGATCCGGGCTGGTATTTGGTGAGCCGGGTGGTGGTGATGTCGAGTTTGGCGAAAACTGGTGAGCCGGCGTCGCTGCCACGGAATTCCCCCATCTGCCATTGTTTGGTCAGCATCCACAGCGCGTCGCGGACCTCGGCGCGCAGCGCGCGGTCGAAGCTGGTGGTGCGGGGTCGGCCTTCGATGCGGTTCCAGCGGGTGATCGTCGGGAAGGCGCGTTGGATGACGGCCTCGCGGATGTTGCCGATCGGGCGGATGCTAGGCATGGAGGCTCCCGAGTTCGGTGATCACGCCGTTGGCGACGTTGAGGTCGGTGGCAATGGTGATGAGGTAGGTGGTGGTGGCCATGATGGTGGCGGGCACCAGCATGGCGTAGGGGGTCTCGTCGAGCTGGCTGGGTTCGACAGCGCGCAGTTTGGCTAGGTCGAGGGTTTCGTTGACGGCGCCGAGCAGGTCGTCCCAGAGCCAGGTTCCGGTCGAGGCTGCCGGGGTGACGAGCAGGATGGCTTGGGGTGGTTCGTTATCGGGGCGCTGGTAGTTGAAGGTGATGCCGGTGTCGTGAGTGCTGAGGTCCACACCCTGGTAGCTGTGCCGCAGCGGGATGGTTTCGGTCCATTCGTCGATGAGCAGCCCGCATTGCGGGCTGGTTTTGTCGAACGCGACCGAGTAGTGGGCGGTGTAGCAGAGCCGGTCGCTGTCGAGGGTGTAGCCGGTGGGGAACTGCATGGCGACCCAGGGTGCACCCTGTTCGTAGGGGAACTGAATGGGTGTCAGCGTGGGGGCGGCGGCCGGCCCGGTGAGCGCGTCGACGAGTGAGCAGGCCAGCTCGAAGGTGCGCATCATCGGGCGCACGCGGGCGATGCCGGTGAGCCATTCGTCCACGGGCCGATCGATCTGCAGCGTGGTGGTGAGGTAGTCCAGCAGGGCGCCGCTGTCGGCGGCGGTTTTGGCGTTGTTCCATTCGTCGGCCTGCGCTGCGGGGAGCGTGAATTGGGGCACGATGGTGAAGTCTTTGCCAAGCAGCGCTTTGGCGGCGGCGGTGACGGCGTCGAGGCGCGCGCTTGCGGTGGTGGCGGTCGCGGCGGTGTCGAGCTGGGTTTGGGCGTCTGCGGTGCGGGCGTCAAGGGTTGCTTTCAGCCCGCTCAGGACGTGGGCCAGGTCCTCCTCGATCACGATGGCGCGGTCTTCGAACGGGGTGAGGTCAAAGCCGGTGGTGTCGAACTGTGTGATCGGCAGCAGCGGGCGCACCTGGTTGAGCAGCGCGGTGTAGGTGGTGGCGGCGGTGGTGGCGGCCGCGGCGGCGAACCCGTCGCGCCGGGTAGCGAATGCCGCGCGTTTGGTGTCCAGGTCGGCGCGCAGGGCGGCAGGGGTGGCCGGCAGCGGTTCCATGGTGGTGCTGATTTTGGTTTCTGCGGCTTGCAGAGCGGCGAATCGGTCGGTGTCGCTAGTGTTCGCCGGCAGGTTGTTGTAGGCGGTGATCGCGGCGTCGTAGTCGGTCAGGCGGGTCTGCCAGCGATCGAGGAGCTGGTGGATGGCGGCGATCAGGGCGGTGAAGCTTTCGTGGCGCCAGGCGTTGAGGAAGCCCCAGCCGCTGCTGGGTATGCGCAGCGCCGCGGCGCGAGTGAGCAGGCCGATCGTGGTGTCGATGTGGGTGTCGACGTCGGCGAGGATGGTGGCCCGGTTGGTGGTGGGGTCGTTGACCAGTGGGGTCACGGTGGACAGCAGGGTGGCGATGTCGCCGGAGAGGGTGGTGGCGGTGGCCTGCACGGTGTTGATGCGGGTCGGGTCGGCGACCAGGGTGTCGTTTTGGGCTGGGCGGGCGTCGGAGTTGAGGGTGATGTCGGTCGGGCGTAGTTCGCGGGCCGAGCGAATCAGGGTGCGTAGCTGGCGGATCAGCGCCGAGACGTCGAACACGCTGACGCCAGTGCCGGCGGTCATGTAGGCGATCTGCAGGGTGGCGGCGGGGCGGGGCGCGGCAGTGGTGTGGACGTATTGCAGGACCCGGTCGTCGAGTTGGGTCATGGCCTGCAGGTTGTCGGGCTGCACAAGGTCTAAAACGTCGACCGCGTTGATGTTCAGGTCGCCGAGGTTGACCACGACGGTTTGGGCAGCGGCGCTGACGGGGTCGGTCCAGGTGACGGTGCATTCGATCGTGGCAAGGGGCGGCAGCTTGGCGGCCAGCCATGCGTCGATGGCGGGTTCGGCGACCGCGGCCGGGGTCGCGCCGGCCGCCGCGGTGGCCCCTGGTTGCAGGTGCAGCCCGACGCGGTGGGTCAAACCGATGCCGGCCGGGGGTGTTTGGACGACGTCGGGTTCGGGTGGGAAGTGGCCGGTGGAGTAGGCCTGCAGGGTGGAGGCGATGCGGTTGAAGTTGCCTTGCACCGCCTGGTGCACACCTTCGGCCAACGCGATGTCGGCGATCGCGTCGTATGTGTCGAGCACCGCGTTGGTTTGGGCGTCGATCGCGGCCGCCTGCGCGGCGCTGGCCGCTGGCATGCCGGAAAGCCCGTAGGGGTAGGTCTTCTGCGTTGCGGTGTTGACGTAGTCGGCGAATTTGCGCCCATCGATGACGTTGCGGGCTTCGATCGACTCGATAACCACGCCGGGGCCGGTGGCGGTGCTGGCCATCTTGTCAGCCACCAGTGGGAAATTTTTGCGCAGGGTGAAGATGAAGGAGTCGACCTCGGCCAGGCCGTAAGAGTCGTGCAGGCCTTGTTCGAACTGGTATCCCAGCAGCGCGCCGAGGCTTTGCCCGTTGCGGATGCCCTCGAGGGTGGACAGGGCAACCCGCACCCGGTCCGAGGACAAATTCACCGACAGTGTGTTGGGGTTATTGGCGGTGGCGTTGGCCGTGTATCCGCTGCGCAGCACGGCGGCGGTGCGAGCGTGGGTGAGCGAGGGCGCGTGGATGTAGCCGCCATTGGTGGGGTCGGCCATGATCGGGGCGGTGCCGGGGAACGCGGCGGCGACGTCGGGGGCCCGTCGTGCCGGTGCCAGCGGTGGGCGGGGTCGGAGGTCTTCAACCCAGGCGTAGGCGCCCAAAAACAGTCCGCCGGTTGGGTGCCCGTTGCGGGTGGGCCGGCGCATGGTGTCAAGTTGCAGTTCGACCAGCCCGAGCAGCCACGCGTCGTAGCGGTAGGTGCAGGTGTCGATGTGCTCAGCGAAAAGGCGGTCCAGCTCGGCGGTCGGTGCATCGGCGAGCACAGTGAGGGCCTGCAGCTGATCGTTGAAATCCTGAGCTTCAATGAGGGTGGCCACGTTGGCGGTGATGTAGTCGCCGATGAGCAGCGACGGCGAGCCGGTGATGGCCGGCTCCGTCTTGTACAGCAGCCCAAACCGGCTCTCGCTGGCCGCGGTGGTGGTGTCGACGTGCACGAACGGCGCCTCGATCTTGGTGGCCGCCAGTTCGGTTGCGTTCAAGACGCCGTTGGTTTTGTGGAGCCGATAGGAGGTGTCGTAGTAACCCAGCATCAAAGCGTGCCGCAGGTACAGGTACAGCACGGCCTGCGGGGTGACCCCTCCGCTGAAGCCGGCCTCAGCGGTGAGCGCATCCAGTGATTGGGTGGCGGCCTTGTGCAGCCACTGCAGGTAGTTGAGATTGTCGTCGGTGTAGATGCGCACCGGGTCGGTTTCTGAGAGCGGCCGGTCATCGATCACGGTCTTGAGCAGGTTGGCCTGCTGGAAGAAGAAGTGGTTGAACAGATCCGGTGTGGGACCGCTGTAGCCGAGTGAAGTGAGTTTCGCCTGCGCGGCGACGTCAAGGGCCAGCGCGACGAGCGCTTGAAAGAAGCCGGGTCCTAGCCCGGCCAGGTTGGTGGTATTGAACATCTCGGAAAGCGATTCGGCGTAGCGCGAGTAGTACTCAACCGACGAGGGGTGCAGCCCGAGCACGTTGAGCAGGATTTGATGAGCGTCTCCGGGGGCGCCGACGTGGGAGACGGTGCTGCTCAGGGTGTTCCAGTCGCCGCGCGCGGCAGTGAGGATCCGGTGTAGCCGCGACAAAAACGGGTTGGGTGCGGCGTCGGGGCCGGTTCGGTCGATCCAGCGGATGCGGGAAAACGCGGTGGTGGGCAGCACACCGTAGGGTTGTCCGCCGATGCGTATCGCCGGCAGAGCCCCGCGGCCGCGCACATAGCTGGTGAAAAAGGTGCGGGTGGCCTCCACGGTGTCGTCGCCGAACACCGGGGCCATCAGTTTGTCCATCCAATAGCCCAGCGTGGCCGGCCACAAGGCCAGTTGCATTGCGCGAGCACGGGATTGGTCTAGCCCGCCCGCGCCGCTGGTCCCGGCCAGGATGGTGGGGTCGATGCCCAGCGCGGTGGCCAGCCAGTCCCCGTCGCGGCGTGCCCGAGGATCGGTGCTGGGGGTGAACAGGGGCGTGTTCTTGCGGTCGTCGTAGCTGCGATCCGGGTCCTCGAGCCGGCTGTAACCAGTCTGGTTTCCGGTGGTGTTGTGCGTCGGTGTGCCCTGCGGGACCAGTTCCAGGCCGTTGCGGCCGTTTTGGTGATGCTCGAGCAGGGTGGCCAGCGCGGTGGCGCCGTCGGCGGAGCTGGCCGACAGTTGCAGCCCGATGACGACGAGCCGGTCGAACCCGGCGCGGGATTGCTCGGCGGTGAGCGGCATTTCGATGGCCATGCCCTCGGCCAGCGCGGTGTCGTAGTCGACCATCCACTTCAGCGGGTCGGGTACGAACAGGTCGCCGTTGGCGTCGGGGTGGATCACCGTGGTGGGGTCGGTGTTGGCGTCGGCGCCGGGGTCCGGGCCCACATACAGCGGCAGCGTGACCGGCGCGCCCAGCGCCTGCGCGACCGGTTGGCCGGCGGTGTAGCCGATCGCCACAAACCGGTCGGGAAACAGTGTCACTTGGGGGGCCTGTGACCACGCGGCTTGTTTGGTTGGAGGGTCGGGGGGAAACAGCAGGATTGCCACCGTGACCGCAATGCTGGCCAATGTGGCTGGTGGGGTGGGCGTGTCGGTGAGGTTGAACGGCTGATAGATGCTGATGAGGGTATCGGCCTGCGCTGAGCCGACGGCGGCATCGAGGGTGGCGCGGGCCTGGGTTTGTGCGGCCAGGTTGTCGCCGGCGCGCCACCAGGCGGCCCAGTAGGTGCGCAGTGGCGCCAGATCGGCTGCGGTAGGCGGTGTTTGGGTGGCGATAACCAGGATCTCATCGGAAGCCGACGCTTTGGTCGGCGCGTCGGCGGGGTTGGTGGGCTGGTAGGTGTCGACCAGATAGCCGGCGCGCCCGGAGCCGTGGGCTGCCACGAGGTCTGCCCAGGCGGCGCGCTGGTCCCCGTCGATGCCCCCGGCGCGCCAGATGTTGCACCAATAGCGTTGTGTGTTAGTCAGTTCGGTGGCCGACAGGGCGGGTTCAAAGGTGTCGATGAGGCAGTCGTCGGGGTAGATGCGGATGAGCAGCCGGCCAGGTCCGCGGGCCAGCGCCGTGTCCAGGACGGGGGTGGGGCGGTCGGGGACGGGTGTGTTGGTGGGGCGGGGGCCGGCGAATCGGGTTTCGATGCGCACCGGGAACAGGGCGATCGGGGCGGAGTCGTCGAAGCGGGTGATGTTGTCGCGGGGGTCGGTGAACGCGGCGAACACCGTCACGGCCGACGCGGCGGCTGTCGTGGCGGTGGTGAATTGGGTTTGGGCGCTGGCGAGTTGGTCGCGTGCGGCGGCGATCGCCTGCTCGAGGTCGGCGAGCTGGCGCGCATCAGCGGCATTGGTGGTGTCGGCGTGGCGGGCGAACTGGTCGCGCGTGCTCTGCGCGGCCGCAAGTGCCTGGCGGGCACCCGCGAGCTGGGCATGGGCCGTGGCGGCCTGGGCGCGGGCCGCCACGAGTTGCGTTCTGGTTTGGTCGAACCCGGGTGTGGTCATACGCCGGCCTGCGCGAGCATCTCGGCGGCGTGAATATCCACCCGCACCGGGGAGCGGAACAGCAGGTAGGCCCAGCGCGCCGAGCTCGGCGCTGCGGTGGCGACTTGGACGTCGTCGTCGTGTTGGTCCTTGCGGTCGGGGTTTGCCGGTGGTTGCAGGGTTGGGGTGGCCAGAGCGCCGGCGGGGAGGAAATCGCCCGGTGCGACGCCGGTGTCTTGCCACGTCAGGATGTCGAACACATCCAGCGGGTCGGTTGATGCGCGGTCGGTTTCTAGGCCGAATCGCGGCTCGCCGGGGCGTTGTTGGAGGACGAAGAACCAGCCGGGGTCATCGCTGGGGCTGGTGCCGGGGCCGCCCTTGGCCTCGGGAATGGTCAGGTCGAAACCGAAAAAGTAGATGTCGGGGTAGGCCGTGGCCTCATACAGGGGGCTGCGCAGCTTGTCGCGTGGTGGTTTGTCTTCTTCGGCCGCGTTCAGCGTGACAGGCAGCCGCGGCAGGGTCACGTCGACGCGGCCATTGGGATCAGCCTGCCATTTCGCGCGTTGGGCATAGATCATCGTGTTGGGGTATTTCTTGAGCAGTTCGCCGCGGATCACCAGGACGGCCTGCTCTGATCCGGGTGTCTCGCCGGGGCCGAGCCGGTTGTTGTGCTCGCCCAGGGCTGAGGTGAGCGGCCAGCGGTGCAGTTCGGGGATGTCGTAGAGCTTTTCCTTGTTCGGGTTGGTGCTCAGGCCGTCGACGGGGTCGATGTAGCTTTGGACGTCCCAGAATTGGCGGAAATAGCTGCCGCGCTGGTCGGTGGGGTATTCGCGCCATAGCAGCTTGCGGGCGAATTCGTGGTTGAGGCCGACCATGTAGGCCTCGATGAACCGCTGGTTGGTTTCCACCAGGGTGATGCTGTTGGGGGCGATGTAGTTGATGCCGGGCAGGAAGTTTTCCACCGAGATCGCTTTGAGCGGCAGGTACATCGGCACGTCGATCTTCGGGTAGGCCATCACCTCATCGAAGGACCCCACGTCGCCCCAGCCGCCGACCAGCTGGCCGATGATCCACGCCGGGACACCGAGTGTGGTCAGGCCGCGCCGGGTGATCGCGACCGATGGGGTGACCGCGGTGATGCTGGCGGTGGTGGCTGCGGCGAAATCGATCGGCTGCGGGGGCAGTGTGCGTCCCACGGTGTTGGCGGCCGCAACGAGGGTGCAGGCGTCTTTGAGTGCGGTCTTGAACCGGGTGGCGGTTTGGTTGTCGGGCCCGCCCGGGGTGGGTCGGAAGGTGGCCCCTGGCAGTTCGAGGACGAAGTTGGAGCTGGTGGGCAACTGGTCGACCGATTGGGGGGTTTGGTTGGCTTCTTGCAGATCCCCTTCGGCGGTGAGGGTGGATTGCCATTGCGCCAGTTTGTGGGACAGGAACCAGGCCAGCGTGGCCAGCAAAAGCAACACGATTCCCAGCGGCGGGATGATCAGTGTCAGCACGCCGCCCACGATCGCCAGGACGATGGCAGCGATGCGGAGCGCTTTCGGGAGCCACCCGAAGTGGGTGAGCAGCCATTTGACGATGCCCGGGATGCCGGCTTGGGGTGCTGCGGCGGCGGCTTGGTCGACGGTGACCAGCCCCGTGGGGACCGCTTTTGGTGGGGCGGCCGAGACCGCGCCGGCCGCGACCCGGGCCAGCATGTTGTCCGGGCGGATCGTCGTGTTGAACGGTAGGGTGCGCATCAGCCGCGCGCCGGGGCGCACGGCGCGGCGAAACGCGGGCGAGGTGAGCACGGGCGGGACGATGCTGGCCGATTGTGTTGAGAAAAGGGTTTTTCCGGCGATCATGACCCGGCTGGACACTGGGGCCAGCAGCGCGGCAGCGCGCTCGTTGTTGGTGGTAGCCAATGGCTGCAGGTGGGTTTGGTGCCAGCGGCTGGCCACGCCGATGGCCAGGTGCAGGCGGCGGATGGCTGAGTTGGCCGCCAACACGTCGCCGATCTGTTCCCATGCGTCGTTCATGTAGGTTTCAGTGTTGGTTTCGACCACGCTCGTGCCGAAGGCTGCCGGCACCCGGAATCGGGGATCGAGGTTGAGCCGATGTACCCAGTTCTGGCTATTCGGCACGGGGTTGCCCGCGGTGTCGGTGAGCAGCCGGCTCGTCAGGGAATGCCACTGCCCGTAGAGGGGGGCGGTGATCAGCGGGTCGGGGTCATTGATCGCCTCAGGCCCGAGGCCGGAGGCGGCGTTGGCGGCGGCCGCAGTCTGTGAGGCGTAGGTGTCGGGCAGGTTGATGAACGCCGCCAGTGCGCTCTGAAACGCATCCGGGTAGGGCTGGTCCCAGTTCTCGTCGGGGCTCTGGTCGGAACCCGGGATCTGCAGAGCGCCGCCGAGGCGCAGGATCCCGTTCAGCGCGGGGTTGGTGATGCCGGGCAGGTTGGAGCCGGGATCTTGGACGTTGATGTCGCGGTGGCCGACCTTGGGGTCGACCGGTTGTGGTTTGAGCAGCCTCACAAGGTATTCGAAGTCCCCGCGGTCGCCGGTGGTAAACGACCACGAATAAAAGTAGGGGTGGCTCTGCGACATCGGCCGCTGCTGGTAGCCCGCCCAAGCTGAGAAGGTGGCATTGGGTGCGGACGGGATCGAGTCTTTCGGGAACAGCCCGGCCAGCCGGCCGGTTTCGAACGTGGGGATCACGAAGGCGTGGTAGCTGGTGTTGGGCTGCAGCTGGCGCGGGCAGACCAACCGCGAGTAGGCGGCGTCGCGGTTGGCCTGCAACACCGTTTCCAGGCGGGCGATGACCGCGGGAACATCGGTGGCGACCAATTGGCCTGGGCCGCTGGATAATAGGTCGTTGACATGCACGTGGGCCCACGCCCACAGCTCGTCAGCGGGCGGGAACACATTCGTGGCAGTCACCGTGATATAAGGCATGGGCGTTCCCGCGGTTTTCGCAGGTGTGAATTCGGCGTCGGCCAGCACGATCAGAGTCAGCCACGGGCGCAGATGCAAACCCGAGGCATCCGGCGCGCAGGGAGTCATGCGCCACGGCGCGTCCTCGTCGTAGAAGTCCACCGCGGCAAGGTAGTTGGGTTCGAAGTTGGTGATCCCGTCGCGCGGTTCGGTGCGCAGAATGCGCGGCGCCTTGATACCGACGACATCGCCGGGGCCGTAGAGGGCGAAGTCTTGGGCCACCGTCGATGACAGCGGTGTGCCCCCACCCACCGCATCGCCGGAAACGCCGAGCTCGATGTGGATGGTGGCCCGGGCGGCCACGCTGGGATCGTTGTCGGCGGCGGTGATCGCGTTGGCGATGCCTTGGCGTATCCAGGGCAGAAAGGAGTATGCGGCGATGGGTGTGCTCATGCGGCGACCTCGAATTGGGGCAGGATGTGCAGGGTGCCGGCCAGGGTGGGATCGGCGGCGATCGCCTGGTTGAGGTGATCGACCGCGGA
>NZ_DATJPU010000048.1:0-30814 GCF_035506235.1 Mycobacterium sp. | reverse complement strand
TGGGGCTTCGCGAACCTGGGCAGCGGAAACATCGGCAACACGAACTTCGGCCTCGGGAACTTCGGCAACTCCAACCTGGGCAGCGGAAACCTCGGTTCCGCGAACCTCGGCTTCGGCAACGGCGGGGGCGTGCTGGGCATCGGAAACGGAAACGTGGGCAGCGGAAACTCGGGCAGGTTCAACCTCGGTGACGGGAACTCGGGCTCTTTCAACTTCGGATTCGGTAATCTCGGCTCTTCCAACATCGGGTTCGGCAACCTCGGCAGCAACGACTTCGGTTTCGGAAACGCGGGCAGCAACGAC
Organism: Mycobacterium sp.; assembly: GCF_035506235.1. Lineage (GTDB taxonomy): Bacteria > Actinomycetota > Actinomycetes > Mycobacteriales > Mycobacteriaceae > Mycobacterium. The sequence goes on along the minus strand of NZ_DATJPU010000048.1, from coordinate 30,511 downwards.
GTCGGCTTCAACCTTCCGGCCGACAACATGGTGGGCATCGGCGGTCTCAATGCGGGCCTGGGCAACCTCGGTTTCGGGAACTCGGGCAGCAACAACGTCGGTTTCTTCAACTCGGGCAACGGAAACTTCGGCATCTTCAACTCGGGGAGCGGCAACTTCGGCTTCTCGAACGCGGGCAGCAACAACGCGGGTTTCTGGAACTCGGGCAGCAGCAACACGGGCTTCGGCAACGCCGGCATCCAAAACTTCGGGTTTGCCAACGCGGGTCCCCATAACATGGGATTCGGGAACTCGGGCCTTGACAACGTCGGAATCGCGAACGCGGGCAGTTTCAACACCGGTAGCTTCAACTCCGGCGGCTCGGCGTCCGGCGTGGGCGCGAACACGGGCTGGTTCAACTCGGGCAGCGTCAACACCGGCTTCTTCAACTCGGGCGACACCAACACCGGTCTGTTCGACGCGGGCACCCTGAACACGGGAATCGGTAGCTCGGCCGACCTCACCGGGATAGTCACGAACTCCGGCATCGGTAACAGCGGCACCGGCGTGTCGGGCTTCTACAACTCGGGCGTCGGCGTATCCGGCTTCGAGAACGCGGCCAACGGGCCCTTGGGCCTGCCGACGTCGGGTTTCCTCAACATGGGTGAAGGGGACGTGGGATTCGACAATTCGGGCACCCAGGTGATCGGCCTCGCCAACGCGGGCACCCTCAACGTCGGCATCGCGAACTCGGGCATGAACAATTCCGGTGTCGCGAACTCGGCCCCCAACCCCACCTTCACGACCTCCGCGGGCATCGGAAACTCGGGCAGCAACAGCGTGGGGCTGTTCAACGCTGGTGATGACCTGGTCGGCATCCTGGGTGGCGTCTTCGGCCAGCTGTAGCCGGCCAGCGTGGTGCGGATCAGCGCAGCAGCTGGGCTGCCTGATCGGCCAGGTCGAGCAGCGGCTGCGGGAAGATCCCCAAAAGCACTGTGACCAAGGCACATACCGCGATCGCGGCCTTGCTCAGGATGCCCGGCTCCATGACCTGTGGGGTGTCGTCGGTTGCCTCGGTGAAGAACATCGACACGATCACCCGGACATAAAAGTAGGCGGCCACGCCGCTGGCGACGACGCCGACGACCACCAAGGGCACCGCGCCGCCCTGGGCGGCGGCCTTGAACACCGCGAGCTTGCTGACGAAGCCACTCGTGAGCGGGATACCGGCGAATGCCAGCAGGAACATCGAAAACATCACGCCCACAATGGGAGAGCGCTGCCCGAGCCCGGCCCAATGCGAGAGGGTGGCGTCCTCGACGCCGTCGGCGTTGCGAATCAGGCCCACGATGGCGAACGCGCCGACGGTGCTGAAGCTGTAGGCGACCAGATAAAACAATGTGGCCGAAAGGCCCGCCGGGTTGTCCGCGATCACGCCGGTGAGGATGAAACCCACGTGCGCGACCGACGAATAGGCCAGCATCCGCTTGACGTCGGTCTGGTTGACGGCGGTGATGGTGCCCACCGCCATCGTCAGGATCGAAATCGTCCACAGCACCGGGCGCCACTGATCGTGTAGCGGGGGCAACGCCACGTAGACCACCCGGAGCAGCGCGCCGAACGCCGCCACCTTGGTCGCCGCCGCCATGAACCCCGTGACCGGGGTGGGCGCGCCCTGGTAGACGTCGGGGATCCAGGAATGGAAAGGCACCGCACCGACTTTGAACAGCAGCCCGACCGACAGCAGCGCGACGCCGACCAATGCCATCGAGGTATCACCGTGGGCCGCAAGGGCATCCCGGATCCCGGGCAGCAGGAGCGTGCCGGTCGCGCCGTAGAGCAAGGCCACGCCGTAGAGGAAGAACGCCGAGGAGAACGCGCCCAGCAGGAAGTACTTCATCGACGCTTCCTGCGACAGCAGGCGGCGATGACGGGCCAGCCCGCACATCAGGTACAGGGGCAGCGACAGAACCTCCAGCGCGACGAACATCGTCAGCAGGTCATTGGACGCGGGGAAGACCATCATGCCGCCGACGGACAGCATCGCCAGCGGGAAGAGTTCGGTCTGCGCGGCCCCGGCCCGCTCCGCCTCGCGCTCGGCGTCGCTGCCGGGAACCGCGGATGCCTGCGGCGTAAAGGAATCCAGCCCGCCCGATCCGGCCGAGACGGCAACCTTGCTGTCCGTCCTGGACCGCGCGCGTTCGGCCATGAAGATTACCGCCAGCACCGCGACCAGCAGCACGGTGCCCTGCAGGTACAGCGCCGGCCGGTCGACGGCCATCGCGCCCAGCACCGCTGCGCGACCCGACGCCGGAATCGACTCGGCGACCTCCACGTCCGCGATAAGCGCCGCGACCAGGCCGCCCAGGGCCAGCGTCACCTGGGTGGCGTAACGAATTCGCCTGGGCGCAAACGCTTCCACGAGAACCCCTGCGACGGCAACGCCGAAGACGATGAGCATCGGGCACAGCAGGAAGTACTCGACGCTGGGGGTGGGCAGGGTCATCGATGCGGTCCTTCGGCTGTCCGGGGTACGCCGGTACCCGGTGGTGGCACAGTCGGCGCTGGGTCATGCTGGCCGATGGTGGTCATCGTGTTCTCGACCGCGGGATTGATCAGGTCCAGCACCGGCTTGGGGTAGACCCCGAGCACAAGCAGCAGTGCGACCAGCGGGGCCACGACGACCATCTCGCGTGCCCTTAGGTCGCCGATGCCCTCGTTGCCGGTGGCCACCGGCCCCGTCATCACCCGCTGGTAGAGCCACAACATGTAGATCGCCGACAGGACCAACGCGGTAACGCCGAACGCCGCCGCCAGCCAGTAGCGGTTGAAAGTGCCCAGCAGGACCAGGAATTCGCTGACGAACGGCGCCAGGCCGGGGAGCGACAGGGTGGCCATCGCCGAGACGAGGAACGTGCCCGCCAGGATGGGTGCCACTTTCTGCACGCCGCCGTAGTCGGCGATCGCCCGGCTGCCGCGCCGCGCGATCAGGAACCCCGCGATCAGGAACACCGCCGCGGTGGACAGGCCGTGATTGAGCATGTACAGCGTCGAACCGCTCTGGCCCTGCGTGGTCATCACGAAGATGCCCAGGATGATGAACCCGAAGTGGGAGATCGAGGTGTAGGCGATCAGGCGCATGATGTCGGCCTGGCCGATCGCCACGATCGCGCCGTAGATCACCCCGATGACGGCCAGCACGATGATCAACGGACGGAAATACGTTGAGGCGCTGGGGAACAGCTGCAAGCAGTAGCGCAGCATGCCGAAGGTGCCGACCTTGTCCATCACCGCCATCATCAGCACCGCGGTCGCCGGCGTGGCCTCGACCGCGGCGTCGGGCAGCCAGCGGTGGAACGGCCAGAGCGGGGCCTTGATCGCGAACGCGAACATGAAGCCACCGAACAGCGCCTTGATCACCGCGGGGTCGGCGCTGTAGCGGCCCGACGCGACGCCGGCGACGATGTCACGGAAGTCGAAGGTGCCCGAGCCGTGCTGCGCGGTCACCACGTAGAGCCCGATGACGGCGGCCAGCATGATCAGGCCGCCGAAGAGGTTGTACAACAGGAACTTCACCGCCGCGCGCGACCTGCCGGGGCCCCCGCCGAACCCGCCGATCAGGAAGTACATCGGCACGAGCATGGCCTCGAAGAACACGTAGAACAGCAACACGTCCAGCGCGACCACCGAGACCAGGACCATCGACTCGATGGCCAGCGTCAGCGCGACGTAGGCGTGCACACTTCGTGACGACTGCAAGCCCTTGTCGCCGTCGTTCCAGCCGGCCACCTGCAGCAGCGGAATCAGCACCGCGGTCAGCAGCACCAGCACCACGGCGATGCCGTCCACCCCGAGGGAGTAACCCGCGCCGAACGCCGGTATCCACTTGTGGCTTTCGACGAATTGATAGGTGGGGCCGCCCGTCTTGAAGCCGACCGTGACGACGATCGCCACCGCCAGCGTCAGCACACCGACGACCACGCCGGTCCACTTGGCGAGCTGTCGCAGCCCGGGGGGCATCAGAATGATCAGCAAGGAGCCCGCCAGCGGCAGCAGCCACAGGACGCTCAGCCACGGGATGTGCGAGCTCACCACGCCCGCACCGCCAGGATCAGCGCGACCACCAGCACCGCGCCCGCCAGCATCGACAGGGCGTAGTTGCGGGCGAAGCCGGTTTGAAGGCGCCGCAGGGCATTTGACGTCCGGCCCACCAGCGCCGCCAGCGCGTTCACCGAGCCGTCCACCCCAGCGTTGTCGGCTTCGACCAGCGCTTCGGTCAATTGCGCACCGGGGCGCATGAACACCTCCTCGTTGATGGCATCGCCGTAAAGGTCGGCGCGTGCGGCGGTGGTGAGCGGCGAGACGCGGACGGGGGCCACCCTGGAGATGGGCGCGGTGGCGTACATCCGGTAGGCCACCGCGATGCCGATCGCGACGACACCCAACGCCACGACGGTGGTGACCCAGGCCGGCAGGGCATGGGCCGCTTCTTCGCGTGACCCGACGACTGGTTCGAGCCAGTGCTGCAGGGCCCCTCCCCACCACAGCAGCAAGCCGGAGAACGCCGAGCCGATGGCAAGCAGGATCATCGGCCACGCCATCACGGCCGGCGCCTCGTGCGGATGGCTGCCGGGGACCCAGCGCTTTTCACCGAAGAAGGTCATCAGCATGACCCGGGTCATGTAGAAGGCGGTGATGCCGGCACCCAGCAGCGCGGCCCCGCCCAACACGTAACCCCGGGTGTCCCCGGAAGACAGGGCCGCCTCGATGATCTTGTCCTTGGAGAAGAAACCCGCGAACGGCGGCACCCCGATGATCGCCAGGTACCCCAGACCGAAGGTGGCGAAGGTGATCGGCAGGGCCTTGCGCAGGCCGCCGTAGCGGCGCATGTTCTGCTCCTCGTGCATCGCGTGGATCACCGCACCGGAGCCGAGGAACAGGCCGGCCTTGAAGAAGCCGTGGGTGAGCAGGTGCATGATCGCGAAGGCGTAGCCGGCCGGGCCCAGGCCGGCGGCCAGCACCATGTAGCCGATCTGGCTCATCGTCGATGCCGCCAGGGCGCGCTTGATGTCGTCCTTGGCGCAGCCGATGACAGCCCCGAACAGCAGGGTGACGGCGCCGACGATCACCACGCCCAGCTGGGCATCGGGCGACAGGTTGTAGAGCGGATTGGACCGCACGATCAGATACACGCCGGCGGTCACCATGGTGGCGGCGTGGATCAGCGCCGACACCGGCGTCGGGCCCTCCATCGCGTCGCCCAACCAGGCCTGCAGCGGAACCTGGGCGGATTTGGCGCAGGCCCCCAGCAGCAGCAGCAATCCCATCGCCGTCAGCGCGCCCCGGCCGGCGGCGGGCGCGCCGGCGAACACCCCCGCGTACGACAGCGTGCCGAAAGTGCTGAACATCAGGAACATTCCGAGGGCCAGCCCGGCGTCGCCGACCCGGTTCATCACGAACGCCTTCTTGGCCGCGGTGGCCGCCGTCGGCTTGTGGTACCAGAAACCGATGAGCAGGTAGGAAGCCAGGCCGACGCCTTCCCAGCCGACGTAGAGCACCGCGTAGTTGTCGGCGACCACCAGCAACAGCATCGAGGCCAGGAACAGGTTGAGGTAGCCGAAGAAGCGGCGGCGGTCCGGGTCGTCGGCCATGTAGCCGACCGAATAGATGTGGATGAGCGATCCGACGCCGGTGATCAGCAGCACGAAACACATGGACAGCTGGTCGATCTGCAGCCCGAGGTCGATCTGCAGCTGTCCGACGGGGATCCAGGTGAACAACTTTTGGTGGATGACCCGGTCGTCCGCGCCGTGGCCGAGCATGTCGGCGAGCAGCGTCGCACCCACGCCGAACGCCGCCACCGCGGTTGCGCAGCCCAGCAGGTGGCCCCACCCGTCGGTGCGCCTGCCCCCGAACAACAAGATCGCGGCACCCGCCAATGGCAGCGCCACCAGCAGCCAGGTGTAATCAGTCATCGTGGCGTTGTTCAGCCTTTGAGTAGGTTCGCGTCATCGACCGACGCGGATTTGCGGGCACGGAAAATCGTCATGATGATGGCCAGGCCGACGACGACCTCGGAGGCGGCCACCACCATCGTGAAGAAGGCGATCATCTGGCCGTCGAGATGGCCGTGCATCCGCGCGAACGTGACGAACGCCAGGTTGACGGCGTTGAGCATCAGCTCGACGCACATGAACATCACGATGGCGTTGCGGCGCAACAGCACACCCGCGGCCCCGATGGTGAACAGCAGCGCCGAAAGGTACAGATAGTTGGCCGGATTCACGACGCACCTGCCCCTGAAACAGAACCGGGCACGGCCTCGGCGGACCGGGTCTCCTCGGTCTGGGCAAGCTCCGTGCCGTCCGCGCCGCGACTTCGCAGGATCGGGGACACCGACAATTCCGAGTAGGAGCCGTCGGGCAGCAGCGCGGCCACGTCGACCGCGTTGTGGCGTGCGTAGACGCCCGGGTTGGGCAGTGGGGTGGCGCGCCCGCCCGGGCGGAACCGCTCCTCGGACAGTTCGCGTTGGGTCTTGCGGCGCTCGAAACGCTCGCGGTGTGCCAGCACCATCGCGCCGACGGCCGCGGTGATCAGCAACGCGCTGGTGAGCTCGAACGCCCAGAGGTAACGCGAAAAGATCAGTGCGGCCAGGCCTTCCACGTTGCCGCCGGAATTGGCGGTGGTCAGACCGAGGAAACCCCCGGTCGCCACGTTGCCGATGCCGGCCAGCAGCAGGATGCCGAACCCGAAGCCCGTGAACACCGCCGCGATGCGCTGGCCGCGCAGCGTCTCCTTCAGCGACTCCGCGGAATCCACGCCGATGAGCATCAGCACGAACAGGAACAGCATCATCACCGCGCCGGTGTAGACGACCACCTGAACGATGCCCAGGAACAGCGCGTCCTGGACCATGTAGAACACCGCCAGGATGATCATCGTCATCGCCAGGGACATCGCGGAGTAGACCGCGTTGGCCGCCGATACCACGCCGAGGGCGCCGATCACGGCCAGCGCACCCAGCACCCAGAACGTGACCGCTTCGCCGGTCGAGGTGCGAACCATGGTGTCTGCTGCGAGCGTTGCGATCATCTTGTGTCCCCGGCGCTCTCGTGCTCGCGCAACCCCTCCGCGGTCACGTTGCCCTGGTAGTAGTCCTTATCGGTGGCGCCGGCTGCCCTCGGATGCGGCGGCGCGGTCATGTCGGGCAGCAGCGGGGCGAGTAGCCGGTCCTTCTCGTAGATGAGGTCGGCGCGGTTGTCGTCGGCCATCTCGTAGTCGTTGGTCATCGTCAGCGCCCTGGTGGGGCAGGCCTCGATGCACAGGCCGCAGCCGATGCAGCGCAGATAGTTGATCTGGTATACGCGGCCGTAGCGTTCCCCCGGCGAGTACCTCAGCTCCTCGGTGTTGTCGGCGCCCTCGACGTAGATCGCGTCCGCGGGGCAGGCCCAGGCGCACAACTCGCAGCCGATGCACTTTTCCAGGCCGTCCGGGTACCGGTTGAGTTGGTGACGGCCGTGATAGCGCGGCGCGACCGGGCCCGGCTTCTCCGGATATTCCTCGGTGACGGTCTTTTTGAACATCGAGCCGAGCGTCACGCCGAATCCGGCTACGGCGTCCAGGAATTTAGGCACGTGCTTCCTCCTTGCTCGCGTCGACCTTCTGCGCCGGCAGCGGCGGCGTCGGGAATGCCGGCTCGGTGATTTCGGGGGAGGGGGTTTTGCCGCGCTGCCGGCGCAGCTGGCGCTCCATCTCGCGAATGCTGGGCGCCGTGAACGGCTTTCGCAGCAACAGCAGCAGCGCCGTGGCGAACACGAGGCTGCTGACCACCAGCACCGGCGTCCAATGCGCATACCCCTGGTTGCGCGCCGTGCGGATCACCGCCGCGATCAACACCCACACCAGCGAGGCCGGGATCAACAACTTCCAGCCCAGCGCCATGAACTGGTCGTAGCGCAGCCGGGGCAGGCTGGCGCGCAGCCAGAAGTAGACGAACAGGAAGGTCCACATCTTCGCGGTGAACCAGAGCACCGGCCACCACCCGGTGTTGGCGCCGGCCCACATGTTGATCGGCCACGGCGCGTGCCAGCCACCGAAGAACATCGCGGTGGCCAGCGACGAAACCGTCATCATGTTGACGTACACGGCCAGCATGAACCTCGCGAACTTCAGCGACGAGTACTCGGTGTGGAACCCCGCGACCAGCTCGCCCTCGGCCTCGGGCAGGTCGAAGGGCGCCCGGTTGGTCTCGCCGACCATCGAGATCAGGTAGATCAGGAACGACGGCAACAGCAGGAACACGAACCAGACGCGGTCCTGCGCGGCCACGATCTGCGACGTCGACATGGTCCCGGCGTAGAGGAACACCGCGGTGAACGACAGGCCCATCGCGACCTCATAGGAGATCACCTGGGCGGTGGAGCGCACCCCGCCCAGCAGCGGGTAGGTCGACCCCGACGCCCACCCGCCCAGCACGATGCCGTACACGCCGATCGCCGAGAGTCCCAGGATGAACAACACCGCGACCGGCAGGTCGGTCAGCTGCAAGGGGGTGCGGTGGCCGAACACCGACACCACCGGGCCGAACGGGATGAACGCGAACGCGGTGAACGCGGGGATGACCGAAAAGACCGGCGCCGCAAAGTAAACGAACTTGTCGATGCCGCCCGGGGTGATGCTTTCCTTCAGCGCCAGCTTGATCCCGTCGGCCAGGCTCTGCAGGGCCCCCCACGGCCCCACCCGGTTGGGGCCGGGCCGCAGCTGCATCCAGCCGAGGATCTTGCGTTCGAGCAGGATCGCGACCAGCACGTTCAGCATGAGGAAGACGAAGATGGCCAGCGCCTTGCCCAGCACCAGCCACCAGGTGTCGTGTCCGAAGTCGCTCAAGGTGGTCGTCATGAGCCCACTCCGATTTCCCCCACTCCGATTTCCACTGTGCTGCCGGTGGTTACGCCCAATTTCCGGTGCACCGCCGAACCCGGCGAGTTCAGCGGAAGCCACACCACCCGGTCGGGCATGTCGGTGATGTTCAGCGGCAGCGTGATCGATCCCCGCGGCGTGCTGACCGTGACGTTGTCGCCGTCGGCGGCACCGATCTCCGCGGCGGTGTCGGCCGACAGCCGGACCACGGGCTGCCGCGCGGTGCCGGCCAAATGCGGTTCCCCGTCCTGCATCCGGCCCTCGTCGAGCAGCAACCGCCATCCGGTCAGCACGGCTCGTCCCTTTTCAAGCCCTTGCCGGGCGTCGGCCGGTGCCGGGGTCGCGACCTGCGGGGCGGGGGCGTGCTCGCCGTCCCAGGTCCCCAGCGCGGACAGTTCCTCGCGGGCCGCCTCGACGGTGGTCGTGCCCAGGTAGACGCCCATCTCGTCGGCCAGCGTGTCGAGCACCTTGTGATCGGACACCCCGGCCTGCTGGGTGGTGCCCTGCAGCGCGGCGGCGAACCCGCGGTAGCGGCCCTCCCAGTTGACGAAGGCGCCGGACTTCTGGGTCGTCGGTGCGACCGGGAACACCACGTCGGCGCGCTCGGTGACCGGGCTGTGCCGCAGCTCCAGGCTGACGATGAAACCGGCGGCGTCCAGCGCCGCCAGCACCGTGTCGGGATCGGGGAAGTCGTTCGGTTCGATGCCGCCGACCAGCAGCGCCGCCAGGGAGCCGTCCGTGGCGGCGGCCAGGATGCCCTCGGCGTCACGCCCTGCGCCGGAAGGCAATTCGTCGACGTTCCAGGCCGCCGCGACCTGCGCACGCGCGGCGTCGTCGGCCACCGGGCGACCGCCGGGCAGCAGCGTGGGCAGCGCCCCGGCCTCCAGAGCGCCGCGCTCGCCAGCGCGGCGCGGCACCCAGGCCAGCCGCGCGCCGGTGGCGTCGGCGAGCCGGGCAGCGGCGGACAGCCCGCCGGGCACCGTGGCCAGGCGTTCGCCGACCATGATGACCGCGCCCGGTTTCGACAACAGCTCACCCACTTCGCCGCCGGTCAGCCCGTCCAGCGCGGCCGCTTCGGCACCGGGAACGGTTTTCACCAGCCGGCCCGACATCTTCGTCAGGGCGCGGGTGGCGAACGGCGCGATCGCGTACACGGGCACCCGGTGTTTGCGGGCGGCCTTGCGCAGCCGCAGGAACACGATGGGCGACTCGTCCTCCGGCTCGAACCCGACCAGCACGACCACCGGCGCGGTCTCCAGGTCGGAGTAGCTCACCGTCACCGGCCGGCCGGCGACGCGGGCGGCCAGGAAGTCGGCCTCCTCGGCCGAGTGCGGGCGGGCGCGGAAGTCGATGTCGTTGGTGTCCAACGTGATTCGGGCGAACTTACTGTAGGCGTAGGCGTCTTCCCAGGTCACCCGGCCGCCGACCAGCACGCCGGTGCGCCCGCGCGCCGCCTCGAGCCCCTCGGCCGCCGCCACGATCGCGTGCGCCCACGACGCCGGCTGCAGCTCGCCGTTCAAGTCCCGGACCAGGGGAGTGGTGATCACGTCGTGGCGGGTCGCGTAGGTGAAGGCCCACCGGCCCTTGTCGCAGTTCCACTCCTCGTTGACTTCGGGGTCGTCGCCGGCCAGCCGGCGCAGCACCTTGCCGCGGCGATGGTCGGTGCGCTGCGCACACCCGGAAGCGCAGTGCTCGCAGACGCTCGGGCTGGAGACCAGGTCGAAGGGGCGGGCCCGGAAGCGATACGCGGTCCCGGTCAGCGCGCCCACCGGGCAGATCTGCACCGTGTTGCCCGAAAAGTAGGAATCGAACGGCTCATTGGCGTAGATGCCGACCTGTTGCAGCGCGCCGCGCTCCTGCATGTCGATGAACGGGTCACCGGCGATCTGTTCGGAGAACCGGGTGCAGCGCGCGCACAGGATGCAGCGCTCGCGGTCCAGCAGCACCTGCGCGGAGATGTTGATCGGCTTGGCGAAGGTGCGCTTGACGTCGGTGAAGCGGGAGTCGGTCCGGCCGTTGGACATTGCCTGGTTCTGCAGGGGGCATTCGCCGCCCTTGTCGCACATGGGGCAGTCCAGCGGATGGTTGATCAGGAGCAGCTCCATGACGCCGTGCTGGGCCTTGTCGGCGGCCTCGGACGTGAGCTGGGTGCGCACCACCATGTCGTCGGTGGCGACGGTGGTGCACGACGCCATCGGCTTGCGCTGTCCCTCGACCTCGACCAGGCACTGGCGGCACGCACCGACCGGGTCCAGCAGCGGGTGGTCGCAGAACCGCGGGATCTGGATGCCCATCAACTCGGCCGCGCGGATCACCAGAGTTCCCTTGGGAACACTGATTTCGGCGCCGTCGATGGTCAACGTCACCATCTCCGGCGGGCGCACCTCACTCGTGGTGTCCGCCGCCTGCGTCATGCACTATCTCCGTTCGGCGTCAGCATGGACTCTTGGGGGTCGAACGGGCAGCCGCCCCCCTCGACGTGCGCGACGTACTCGTCGCGGAAGTACTTGATCGACGACATCACCGGGCTGGCGGCACCATCGCCCAACGCGCAGAAGGACTTTCCCAGGATGGTGTCAGAGATGTCCATCAATTTGCCGATGTCGTCGCTGGTGCCCCCGCCGGTTTCCAGCCGTTCATAGATCTTGTCCAGCCAGAAGGTGCCCTCCCGGCACGGCGTGCACTTGCCGCACGATTCGTGCTTGTAGAACTCGGTCCAGCGGCGCACGGCGCGCACCACGCACGTGGTCTCGTCAAAGATCTCGAGCGCCTTGGTGCCCAGCATCGAGCCGGCGGCGCCCACGCCCTCGTAGTCCAGCGGCACGTCGAGGTGCTCATCGGTGAGCAGCGGCGTCGACGACCCGCCCGGCGTCCAGAACTTGAGCCGGTGCCCGGCCCGCACACCGCCGGCGTAGGCGAGCAACTCGCGCAACGTGATCCCGAGCGGGGCCTCGTACTGGCCCGGCCGGGTGACGTGACCGGACAGCGAATACAGCGTGAAGCCGGGCGATTTCTCGCTGCCCATCGACCGGAACCATTCGACGCCGTTGAGGATGATCGGCGGGACGCTGGCGATCGTCTCGACGTTGTTGATGACCGTGGGGCAGCCGTAGAGCCCGGCCACCGCGGGGAACGGTGGCCTCAGTCGCGGCTGCCCGCGCCGGCCCTCCAGGGAGTCGAGCAGCGCGGTCTCCTCGCCACAGATGTAGGCGCCCGCGCCGGCGTGCACCACCAGCTCCAGGTCGAAGCCGGAACCGTTGATGTCGCGGCCCAGGTAACCGGCGGCATAGGCCTCGGCGACCGCGTTCTGCAGCCGGCGCAGCACCGGCAGCACCTCGCCGCGCACGTAGATGAACGCGTGGCTGGCCCGGATCGCATACGCGGCGATGATGACGCCCTCGACGAGCAGGTGCGGCGTCGCCAGCATCAGCGGAATGTCTTTGCACGTACCGGGTTCCGACTCGTCGGCGTTGACCACCAGGTAGTGCGGCTTGGCGGCCGGCCCGGTGTCGCCCTGCGGGATGAACGACCACTTCGTCCCCGTCGAGAAGCCCGCGCCGCCGCGGCCGCGCAGGCCGGAGTCCTTGACGACCCCGATCACCGCGTCGGGCTCCATGCTCAGCGCCTTCTGCATGGCCCGGTAGCCGTCGTTGCGGAGGTAGGTCTCCAGCGTCCACGACTCGGGATCGTCCCAGAAGCGACTGATCACCGGCGTCAACGACGTCGCCTGAGCGCTGGGCGCAGCCATCACTGATCCTTCCCGGACGACGGGGTGTCGGGCGCCTCCATGCCGAGTTCCTTCGCCACCCGCAGGCCGGCCAAAGTCGCCGCGCCCGCGCCGCCCTGACCCTGGTCGGGGCGCTCGTCGGGCAGGCCGGCCAGGATGCGCGACGTCTCGCGGAAGGCGCACAGCGGGGCGCCGCGGGTGGGCGGCCTGGGCTCGCCGGAGCGCAGCGAGTCGACCAGTTCGCGCGCCGACTCGGGCGTCTGGTTGTCGAAGAACTCCCAGTTGACCATCACCACCGGCGCGAAGTCGCACGCGGCGTTGCACTCGATGTGTTGCAGGGTGATCTTGCCGTCGGGCGTGGTCCGGTCGTTGCGGACGCCGAGATGGTTGACCAGCGTTTCGAAGATGGCGTCGCCGCCCATGACCGCGCACAGCGTGTTGGTGCAGACACCGACCAGGTAGTCGCCGGTGGGCCCGCGGCGATACATCGTGTAAAAGCTTGCCACCGCGGACACTTCGGCGCCGGTCAGCCCCAGTTGCTCGCCGCAGAACTCCAGACCCGCCGGTGTCAGGTAGGAGTCCTCGGACTGCACCAGGTGCAGCAGCGGGAGCAGGGCCGAGCGCTTGTCGGGATAGCGGCCCATGATCTCCTTGGCGTCGACGTCCAGCCGCGCGCGCACCTCCGGTGAATACGACTGCGGGGCGCCCTCGACCACGAACGCGTTGGGCTCGCCGGGTGGCGGCCCGAGCCGGATGAACACCGGCTGACCCTGCGGCCCCGTCATCGGTCCACCCCGCCCATCACCGGGTCGATGCTGGCGACCGCGGCGATCAGGTCCGCGACCATCCCGCCCTCGCACATCGCGGCGACCGCCTGCAGGTTGGTGAAGGAGGGGTCCCGGTAGTGCACCCGGTAGGGCCGGGTGCCGCCGTCGCTGACCATGTGCACCCCGAGCTCGCCGCGGGGCGATTCGACCGCGATGTAAACCTGGCCCGCGGGAACGCGAATGCCCTCGGTGACGAGCTTGAAGTGGTGGATCAGCGCCTCCATCGAGCTGCCCATGATCTTTGCGATGTGCTCGGGTGAGTTCCCCAGGCCGTCCGGGCCCAGCTTCAGGTCGGCCGGCCAGGCGATCTTGCGGTCCTCGATCATCGTCGGGCCCGGCCGCAGCTTGTCCAGACACTGCTCCACGATCTTGATCGACTCCCACATCTCTTTGACGCGAATGATGTAGCGCCCGTACGCATCACAACCGTCGTCGGTGATCACGTCGAACTCGTAGTTCTCGTAGCCGCAGTAGGGTTCGCTTTTGCGCAGGTCGTGCGGCAGCCCGGTGGAACGCAGGATCGGGCCGGTGATGCCCAGCGCCATGCAGCCGGTCAGGTCCAGGTAGCCCACGCCCTCGGTGCGCGCCTTCCAGATCGCGTTTTCGTTGAGCAACTCGCCCATTTCGCGCAGCGGTTGCTTCAGCTGCTCGAGGGCCTCGGCGATCTCGGTCTCCGCGTTGGGCGGCAGGTCTTGGGCGACGCCGCCGGGCCGGATGTAGGCGCTGTTCATCCGCAGACCGGTGATCGACTCGAACAGGTTCAGGACGATCTCGCGCCCCCGGAAGCCGACGAACATCGGGGTCATCGCGCCCAGTTCCATGCCGCCGGTCGCCAGCGCGACCAGATGCGACGAGATCCGGTTGAGCTCCATCATCATGACCCGGATGACGTTCACGCGCTCCGGTATCTCGGCGGTGATGCCGAGCAGCTTCTCCACGCCCAGGCAGTAGGCCGTCTCGTTGAAAAACGGTGAGAGGTAGTCCATTCGGGTCACGAACGTGACGCCCTGGGTCCAGTAACGGTATTCGAGGTTCTTCTCGATCCCGGTGTGCAAGTAGCCGATTCCGCACCGGGCCTGGGTGACGGTCTCGCCCTCGATCTCGAGGATCAGCCGCAACACCCCGTGGGTGGACGGGTGCTGCGGCCCCATGTTGACGACGATGCGTTCACCCGGGTCGGCTTTGCGGGCGGCCTCGACGATCTGGTCCCAGTCCTGGCCGCCCGCGACCAGGACGGTGTCGGGTCCCTTCGTGTCGGTCATCAGTTGTAGCTCATCAGTTGTAGCTCATTAGTTGTAGCCCCTGCGCTCGTCGGGTGGGGGAATCTTCGCGCCCTTGTATTCGACCGGGATGCCGCCCAGCGGGTAGTCCTTGCGCTGCGGATGCCCGTGCCAGTCGTCGGGCATCTCGATCCTGGTGAGCGACGGGTGGCCGTCGAAGATGATCCCGAAGAAGTCGTAGGTCTCCCGCTCGTGCCAGTCGTTGGTCGGGTAGACCCCATACAGCGACGGGATGTGCGGATCACTGTCCGGCGCAGCCACTTCCAGCCGCAGCCGACGGTTATGGGTGATCGACTGCAGCGGGTAGACGGCGTGCAATTCCCGGCCGGTCTCGTGTGGGTAGTGCACCCCGCTGACACCCAGGCACATCTCGAAGCGCAGGTCCGGCTCGTCGCGCAGCCGCTGGGCCACCTGTGGCAGCAGGCCGCGGTGGACGTGCAGCGTCAGTTCGTCGCGGTCGACCACGACTTTCTCTATCGCGTCGTCGAATTCGACGCCGTCGCGGCGCAGCGCCTCGGTCAGCCGGTCGGCGATGTCGTCGAAGTAGCCGCCGTAGGGCCGGGGGCTGCCGCCCGGCAGCGTGACCTCGCGCACCAGGCGCCCGTACCCGGACGTGTCGCCGGTGCCCCTGACCCCGAACATGCCGCGGCGAACGTCGATGACCTCTTCGTCGGCGCCGGGGACTGATCCCCCCACTTCGCTGGCCGCAACCTTCGGGTCGTGGTCTGGCGAGCTCATCGCAGCAGACCGCGCATCTCGATGGTGGGCCGGGCCGCCAGCGCCGCCTGCTCGGCCTCGGCGATGGCCTCTTCGCGGTTGACGCCCAGCGGCATCTGTTGAATCTTCTCGTGCAGCTTCAGGATTGCGTGCAGCAGCATCTCCGGCCGCGGCGGGCAGCCGGGCAGGTAGATGTCCACCGGAACGACGTGGTCCACGCCCTGCACGATCGAGTAGTTGTTGAACATGCCGCCCGATGACGCGCACACGCCCATGGCCAGCACCCATTTCGGCTCGCCCATCTGGTCGTAGATCTGCCGCAGCACCGGGGCCATCTTCTGGCTCACCCGCCCGGCCACGATCATCAGGTCGGCCTGGCGCGGGGTCGCCGAGAACCGCTCCATGCCGAACCGCGCAATGTCGAACCTCGGCCCGGCGGTCGCCATCATCTCGATCGCGCAGCAGGCCAGCCCGAAGGTCGCCGGCCACAGCGAGTTCTTGCGGACGTAGCCCGCAACCTTCTCGACAGTTGACAGCAGGATGCCACCGGGCAGCTGTTCTTCCAGGCCCACGTCTTACCTCAATCCCACGTCAGGCCGCCGCGGCGCCACACGTAGGCGTACGCCGCGAAGACCGTGAGGATGAACACCACCATCTCGACCAGCGCAAAGGTTCCCAGCGCGTCGTAGCTCACCGCCCAGGGATACAGGAACACGATTTCGATGTCGAACACGATGAACAGCATCGCGGTCAGGTAATACTTCACCGGGAACCGCTGCCCGGCCGTCGCGTGCGGGCCGCTCACCGGCGCTTCGGTGGGCTCGATGCCGCACTCGTAGGCCGCCAGCTTGGACTTGTTGTAACGGGACGGGCCGGCCAAACTCGCGATCGCGACCGAGCCCACGGCAAAGGCGGCGGCGATCGCGCCCAGAACCAGGATGGGTATGTAGACGTTCAACTCGCTCCATGATCCGTCGTATGGGCCGCCGCTGAGTCTTTCAACGGCGGCCAGGCGGTAACCGGGCCGCTGTGACGAGCCGGGTCTGTAGCCCGTCACAGTGACCTTCAACATAGCGTCGTTGCGGCCGGCCCACGTGCCCGGGGTCGTGGTATTTGCCCGGTTTTAACGTGCCCGCATCCGGGCGCGTCGCGGCGCGCATGCTGTGCGACCGCCCACACGGCCTATGTTTCCGTGTCGGCGCAGGTGAGAGCGCTAATCGCCTAGCGAGCGGGGGTACGGAGCAGCCCCAGGACCGTGCGGCCCAGCACGATGGGGTCCAGCGGGTGCGGAACCGCGCCCTCGGCGCGCGACCAGCTGGCCAACCACGCGTCGTCGCGGCGGCCGGTGAGCACCACGATGGGCGGGCAGGTCGCGAGTTCGTCCTTGAGCTGTTTGGCGATGCCCATGCCGCCGGTCGGGGTCGCTTCCCCGTCGAGGATGGCCAAGTCGATGCCGCCCTCGTCCATCGTGCGGATCACCATCGGGCCGGTCGCCACCTCGACGTAGCTCAACTCGGGGAGGTCCGGGTGCAGATGCTTGCCGAGCGCCCGCATCACCTGCTCGCGGGTTTCGGCGTTGTCGCTGTAGACGAGGATCCGCAGGGCGTTGCTCGAGTCGGGCACGGTCAGATGGTAGCGGTGACCCCGCCGCCTTACCCGGCCGCCCGAACGAAGACCGCCTGCGCGGCCGCGGTCGCCGTCGCGCCGATCATGCCGAACCTGTTCCAGCCCAGGTCGAATTGGGACCGGTCGACCTTGGTCTCGCCGGAGATCTGGATCGAGCCGTCATCGAGTTCGGTGACCGTGACGGGCAGGGGCAGCGGCGCGGTGACGCCCTTGATGGTGAAGGACGCCTGGAGGTCGGCGGCTCGGCCCTGGGTGGGATGCACCGCGGTGACGACGACGCTGATCTCGGGGTAGCGCTCGACGTCGAAGAAGTCGGGCGAGCGCAGGTGCTTGTCGCGCCGGCCGATGCCGGTGTCCAGCGACGCGGCCCGGATGTCGAGGCGGCCGAAAATGGCGCCCTTGTTCGTCAGCTGCCCGTCGCCGCTGAACTCGGTGAAACGGCCCTTGACGTCCAGCAGGCCCCACATGTTCTTGATCTTGAAGGTGATCGCCGACCGATCGGGAACGAGGTTCCATACGCCGGCCGTGTCGGGATCGCTCAGCAGTGTTTCCAGGGTCGTCATCGTTAGCTCGCCCTTTCAGGCCCTCCAGGCCCCTTCAGTCGATGAGTGGCGCGATGTCAGCCGGGTCGAAGTACTCGTCGATCCGGTCGATCAGGCCGTTCGTGCCCACCCTAATCACGATGCAGACCCGCATCGAGATCGATTGCCCGGCACGACCGGTGGCGTGCAGAATGTGCTGCTGCACGAAGCCCCCGTCGAAGAGCCGACGGTCGAGAATCTCGTAGCGCCGATCCGTGGTCGCGGTGATGAACCAGTCGATGACCCGCATCGCGCGCGCCTTGTCATCTGACTTGGACGGGCCGCGGCGCGCGCCGACGCGCCACACCGCAATGTCGTTGCCCCACAGCCGATCGACTGCCGCCACGTCGCCCCTCTCGATCGCCGCGAACAGGCGGTCGGCCACGTCGACGATGGTTTTCGCGGTGCTAGCCGGCATGGGACAGCTCCTATTCCGACTGCTCGTATCCCGGGTGCGCGACCATCAGCCGACGCCGTACCAGGGTGCGCAGACACGCGGTGACCTCGTCGGCGCGGCCGTCCATCTGGCCGGCCCGGATCGCGGCGGCGAGTTCTTCCTCATCGGCGAAACCCAAGCCGGCCAACGCGGCAGCGGATTCCGCCTCGCTTTCGTCCAGCAGCTCGCGCTGGACGATGCGCAGGGCGTTGGCGGCAACCCGGGCGTGGAAGTTGACCTGCCCGCTCGTCGCCGCCCGGACGTCGGTTTCCAGGAATTCCGCAACCGCCGCCACGAGTTCGGCCGCGAGCGGCCGGCCGTACGCGCCGATCACGGCCGCACCTGCTCGAGCAGATCGAGCAGGTCCCACTCCGTCTCGCACACGCGGCGGCCGATCGTCGCCAACTCCACCGAGCGGAATTCGCCGCTGAGATGCCGCTCGGCCTGGTAGCGGCAGATGACCCCCCAACGCAGCGTGGCCAGCACCAGCCACCAGTGAAACGCCACCCGGTCGACGGTAGTCGCGCTGGCCTCCTCGTAGTCCCGCAGGAAGCTTTCGATGCTGCCGAGGCCGCCGGCACCCAGGCTGGCCGGCGCGCCGAACCGCCAGGCCCGGATGCAGAACCAGGCCAGGTCTTCGTAGGCCTCGCCGACGTGCACCAGCTCCCAGTCGAGAACTGCGGCCAGGTCGGACCCGTCGACGATCAGGTTTCCCATCCGGTAGTCCCCGTGCACCAGGACCGGGGGCGACGGTCCGGGCCGGTGCGCGCCCAGCCAGCGAAACGCCCACTCGAAGGTGGCGGTGGTGTCGCCCATGGCGTCCAGCCGCTCGCGCCACTGCACGAGTTGGTTCTCGTGGGCCAGGCCGGGGATTTTCGGGTCGGCCCGGTGGATGGCGGCCAGCGCCCGCGAGCACTGGTCTAACAGGCGCGTGCGGCCCGCGTGGCCGTCGCCGGCATCGAGCCCGCGCTGGATGCGCCGAACGATGGTCTCGCCCTTGACCTCATCGCAGATCAGAAACGGATTACCCAGTGCGGCAACCGAATCGTCGGCGACCAGGATGTGGGGGACCGGCGCGCCGGCCGCCGCGGCGGCGGCCTGGGCGCGGGCCTCGAGCTCCATGCTTGCGTGCACGTCGTCGGGCGGACCGGTGCGCAGGATAAGCGAACGGCGTTGCGCGCCGGTGACGGCGTCGAACGCCCACGTGGTGCGGCTGGCGCCGCCGGTCAACGCGCGCAGCCGCTCGATCGTGACGCCCGCGCCGAGCACGGGCGCCAGGACCCGCGCCAGCTTGCCGGCCAGCGCCCCGGACTCTTCGGTCTCGGTCACCTGCGGCCAAACTTGAACAGCCGCTGGGCCACCCGGCGGATCTGGATCTCCTCGGCGCCTTCGGTGATCCGGTAGCGCCGGTGATGGCGGTAGATGTGCTCGAACGGCTCGTGGCGGCTGTAGCCGAGGCCGCCGAAGATCTGCATGGCCCGGTCGGCGGCGTCGCAGACCAGCCGGTTGGCCCGGTAGTTGGCCATCGACACCTTGTCCGAGACCTCCATGTGGTGGTCGCGGTCGAGATGCCAGGCGGCGTAGGCCACCAGCAGCCGCACCATCTGGGCTTCGGTCTGCAGCTCGGCCAGCGGCCACTGCACGGCCTGATTGACCGACAGCGGCTTGCCGAAGACCGTGCGTTCGCCGGCGTATTCGGCGGCGCGGTCGATGCAGTATTGCGCCGCGCCCAGGCTGCTGGCCGCCTGCCGAATCCGGTTCTCGTGCAGGAACGTTTGCGCGACTTCGAGGCCGCGGTCCACCTCGCCGAGCACCGCGTCCTGGGGCACCCGCACGTCGGTCAGCTCGACCTCGCCGTGGTCGGTGGGCATGTTGAACGTCCACCAGTAGTAGGGGACGTGGAATCCGGGCGCGTCGGTCGGCACCAGGAAGGCGGTGATGCCCACCGCGGCTCCCGGCTCACCGGAGGTGCGGGCGAAGATCAGGTCATGGGTCGCGCGGTGCACCCCGGTGTTGAATCGCTTCGAGCCGTTGAGCACCCAGCCGTCCCCGTCGGCTTGCGCCCGCGTCTCCAGCCAGGTCGCGTCCGAGCCGTGCTGCGGTTCGGTGAGGCCGAACGCCATGGACCGTTCCCCGGTGATCAGCGCCTCCGACCACAGGCGGCGTTGCTCGTCGGTGCCGAAGCGCTCCATCATGATCACCTGCGGGAAATTCCCGACGATCGACGACTCGTTCTGCAGGTCGTTGTGCAGGCCAAGGCCCTTGTGCGCCAAGTGCTCCCGGATGACGGCCATGTCGACGTTGGTGCCGTCGCGGCCGCCCAGCGACGCGGGCAGCCCGTAGCGCAGCCAGCCCGCCTTGTCGGCGCGCCTGCGCATCTCGGCCAGCAGGTCCTCCCACTCGCGCGTGGGGATGCCGTCGTTGTCCCAGTCGGTGCGGGCGTGCTCCCGGCGCTGGTCGAAGTACTGCATGTTCTCGGCCTGCAGCGGGGCGATCTCGCGCTCGATGAATGCGTCCATGTCCGCGAGCACCCCCGGAAGATGTTCCGGCAGTGTGAAATCCATGTCGCCTCCTTAGGCGCCGTAAAGCGTTTTCTTCCAAATGGTGGACAGGGTGGCGACGGCGTCCTGGTCGCTGATCTCCAGCCCCAGGTTTGACGGGCCGACGAACACGGTGGTGAAGTTCTCGAACAGCAGCGCGATGGCCGCCGCGGTGTGTTGCGGGTTGAGCTCGGCGCCGTAACCCTGCTCCTGGGCGCGGCGGACCGACGCGGCCACGATGTCCATGCCGAAGCGCCGGAATTCGTTCTGGACGGTCGCGAAGCGTCGCTGGGTGGCCGCCAGCTGGGCCACCGCGATCATGATGCCGATGTTCTGCTTGAACATGTTCCAGTACCCGGTGACCACCGCGGTGAAAAAGGAGTCGTCATCGGGTGATTCGGGCAGTTCGACGCTCAATCCGGACGGCCGCACGACCTCGTGCAGAAACGACTCCGCCAGCGCGGCCAGCAGGTCTTCCTTGTCGGCGAAGTACCGGTAGAACACCGCGGGCGACTTGCCCGCGGCCGACGTGATGTCGGCCAGGGTGGTGCCGTGAAAGCCGCTTTCGGCGAACAGTTTTCGGGCGGCCTGCTCGATGGCCTGCCTGGTCTGGCGGCCCTTGGCGGTCAAGGTTTCGGGCGGCATCAGGTCCGGATCCGGTCGCCGGCGCGCAGCAGCGCGCTGGGCAAGTCATGGCCGACAAGGGATTTGGCGACCTCGGCGGCGGCGATGGCGGCCTCCAGGTCCACGTCGACATCGATGTCGCTGTCACGCAGCAGGTAGACCAGGTCCTCGGTGGCGATGTTGCCGGTGGCGCCCGGTGCGAACGGGCAGCCGCCCAGCCCGCCGGCCGAGGCGTCCAGCCTGGTGACACCCGAGCCGATCGCCGCGTAGGCGCTGGCCAGCCCGGTGCCGCGGGTGTTGTGGAAATGCCCGCCCAACGGGATGTCGCCGATCACCGGACGCAGTTGTGCGATCAGCGAACTCACCCGTCGCGGGGTGGTGGTGCCGATGGTGTCGGCGACCGAGAAGCGGTCGGCGCCTTTCTCGCGCGCGGCCGCGCTGATCTCGAGCACCCGCCGGGGCGGGGTCGGCCCCTCGAACGGGCAGTCCCACGCGGTGGCGACGATGACCTCGACTGTGACTCCGGCGTCGTGGGCGATGGCGACGATGTCCTCGACCTGTTGGGTGGCCTCGGCGGTGGGGCGCCCGACGTTGGCCTCGCTGAACGCGTCGCTGGCGGCCACCACGTACTCGATCGATCGCAGCCCCGCCGCGACGGCGCGCTTGGCGCCCCCTGCGCTGGCCACCAGTGCGGAGAACTCGATGTCGGGGTAGTTGTGCAGGTGGGCGGCGAGTTCGGCGGCGTCGGCCATCGAGGGCACCTTGGAGGGGGAGACGAACGCCGTCGCCTCCACCTCGCGTACCCCGGTGGCGGCAACCACCGCCAGCAATTCCAGCTTGGCGGCCAACGGGATCGGCTTCTCGATCTGCAGGCCGTCGCGCAGGGACACCTCGCGAATGTCGACGTGAGTCATAGCACCTCCTCGGCCCTCAGCTCGTCGAGCTCGTCGGCGGTCTTGCCGAGCAGCCCGCTGTAGACGTCGTCGTTGTGCCGGCCCGGGCGCGCGGGGCCGGCGTTGCGGACGCCGCCCGGGGATTCGGAGAGCACCGGCACGACGCCCGGGCCCAGCACGTTGCGCCGCACCCGCTCGTCGTAGTGCTCGACCAGCATGCCGCGGGCCCGCAGCTGCGGGTCGTTGACCACCTCGGCGACGGTGTTGATCGGCCCCGCGATAACGCCTGCGGCGGAGAGGGTTTCGATGATGTCGCCGGGCTGCCGCTCGGCGGCCCACGCCCCGATGATCTCGTCGAGTTCGTCCTGGTTGCGGCCGCGCGCGCCGTGGGTGGCGAACCGGTCGTCGGCGGCCAGCTCCGGGCGCCCCATGGCCTTGCACAGCCGCGCGAAGACGGTGTCTTGATTTGCGGCGATCACCACCCACGACCCGTCGGCGCTGCGGTAGATGTTGGACGGCGCGATGCCCTCCAGCCGGGTGCCCGACGGCCCGCGCACCACGCCGCCGACGTCGTAATCGGGGATCGTGGATTCCTGTACGGCCAAGCACGATTCGGTCAGCGCGACATCCACTACCTGACCGCGCCCGGTGACGCCGCGGCGGTACAGCGCCGCCAGCGCGCCCTGGGCGCCGAACATGCCGGCCAGGCTGTCGCCGAGCGAGAGCGCCAGCCGCGGGGGCGGACCGCCGGGGAAGCCGTTGAGGTGCCGCAGCCCGCTGGCGGCCTCGGCCACCGAGGCGTAGCCGGCCTTGTGCGCCTCGGGTCCCGTCTGCCCGTAGCCGGACACCCGGACCAGGATGATGCCCGGGTTGCGCTCACTGAGCACGTCGTAGCCCAGGTTCCATTTCTCCAGCGTGCCCGGGCGGAAGTTCTCCACCACGATGTCGGATTTCGCGACGAGGTCGAGGAACAGCTCGCGACCGCGGGGCTTGCGCAGGTCCAGGGTGATGGCCCTCTTGTTGCGCGCGTGCACCGTCCAGAAGACGTGCTGCCCGCCCACTTCGGCCTGGCCCCAGGTACGCAGCGGGTCCGGCGCGCCGGGGGGCTCCACCTTGATGACGTCGGCGCCCATGTCGCCGAGCAGCCGGCCGGCGAACGGCCCGGCGATCAGGGTGCCGAGCTCGAGCACCCGGACGCCGTCGAGGGCCCCGGTCACCCGGCCCCCGCGAACTCGTGCCGGACCAGCCAGTCGGTGACGATGTCGACAGCCGCGCGCAGCTTGTCCCGCTGGTCGGGGCCCGCGTAATAGTGTGTGGCACCGGGAATTTCGTGCATCTCCTTGTCGGGGTGCCCGATCGCCTCGAAGAGCCGTCGGGTGTGGCTGGGCGTGCACGCGTCGTCGGCCAGGTTACCGATCACCAGCGCCGGGACCGCGAGGTCGCGCCCGCAGGCCACCCCGTCGCCGCGGGCGTCGTCGTAGCTCCATTGCGACAGCCAGCCCCTCAGCGTCGAGAACCGGGCCAACCCGACCGGGCTCATGTTCACCACCCGAGGATCGCCCAGATAACACGTTCCGGGGGTGCGTTCGTTGGGATCGACCGTCGGGTCCAGCCAGCGCGGGTCGGCCATGGTGCCGTGCACGACGAAGCAGAACTCTGCCAGATCAGCGTCCGGGCGGCCGCTGGCTTTCAGTTCGGCGAGCTTTTCCCTGACCCACGCGGTGATGCGCCGGTTGCGGTCGATCTGCGCCTGCCGGTAGCGGTCCAGGAATTCCTGGCTGTAGGGCGGTTGGTTGGGGTTGTCCGGGTCGTAGAGGTCCAGCTCGGGATCGCGCTTGGTGGGGTCGGATTCGTCGAGGATCGACGCGTCCAGCCATTCGGTCAGGGTGCCGTGCCGGCTGATGTGCGCGGCGAGCAGCATGATCCCGTCGGCCTCGGGCAGGTCCAGCTTGGTCAGGTCGGGGCCGTCTCCGGACGGGCTCGCCGTGACGGTCGGCTTGTGGGCCTGCTGCTGGTAGAACATCGACAGCGAGCCGCCGCCACTCCACCCGGCCAGCACCACTCGGGAGTAGCCAAGCCGGTTCTTGGCGTCCTTGATGCACTCGCCGAGGTCCTCGACCACCTTTTCCATCAACAGCGCCGAATCCGTGCCGCGGAATCGGCTGTTGCAGTAGATGACGTGGTGACCCGCCCGGGCGAGCCCATTGATCATCGGCAGGTACGCGCCGCCGCCGATCGGGTGCATGAAGACCAGGACGGTGTCCGACGGCTTGTCTTTCGGCTTGAGCAGGTAGCTCTCCAGGACGGTGATCTCGGCCAGCCCGCCGTAGACGTCGCGCACCGCGGAATTGTTCTGAAACGCAACCAGATACGGGATCCGGTCGTAGTCGTGCTTCACGAGTGCTGCCCCAGGTCGTGGGCGAGCACCTCGGCGGACGGCGTCAGCCGCCGGCGGGTGTCGACGGCGATCACCTGCCAGTCCACCCGCGAATGCTCGTCGAACTTGCGGCGCGCCCGCTCCCGCGCCTTCTCCGGCGCGCCGTGGTGAACCCCTTGCGGCGCATGGGTGATCAGGCCGGGTGGCATCGGGATGCCGTAGAGCGAACCGCCGTGGAAGAAGGCGATCTCGTCGTAGTCGACGTTGCGGTGATACCACGGTGTGCGTTCGGTGCCGTGCACACCTTCGGCCGGCTTCGGCAAAAAATTCATCACGTACACGCCGGTGGCCTGCATGAACAGGTGGACCGTGGGCGGCAGGTGAACGCTGTCCGAGGTGATCACGTTGTAGTCGGCGATGTTGAAGGTGAACGCGAAGTTGTCGCCGCGCCAGCCCTCGACGTCCAGCGGATTGTGTTGGTAGTAAAGCGTTGTCGGGCCACCATCCCGATAAGGCCGGTGGAGGAGCCGGACCTCGTACTCGTCTCGCCCGTCATCTTCGATCGGGGCAGGTTCGGGGATGGTGGCCTGCGACGGATCGAACGGGAAGTGGCGGCCCAGCGCGCCCGGCGGCGGCACCCGGAACTCGTCGCCGGCCTCGATCATCAGCAGCGTGGTCTCGGCCTCGGGCACCTGGCGCCAGGTGCACGCCTTGGGGAGGTAGACCCAGTCGCCCACCCGATAGGGCAGTGGCCCGAACTCGGTCTCCAGCAGGCCCGCGCCCTGGTGCACGAAGCACAGCAGGTCGCCGTCGACGTGACGGGCGTAGAACGGCATCGGCTCGTGACGGCGGCTCAACAGTATTCGGCAGTCATCATTGCTGAACATCAGCAGGGGCCCGCCGTGGGCGTCGGTGGTGTCGCTGGGTTTGAGCTCGCCGGCGAGCACGTCGACGGGCCGCAGCGGGCCGACCGACCGGTAGGCGGTGGGGTCGTTGCGGCGGTACATGTTCGCGGTCCGGCCGGTGAATCCGCCCCGGCCCAGCTCGTCGTCCTTCAGCCCGTCGAGGTCGGCGTGCAGCCGGCGCGGTGTTTTTCCTTTTCGCAGGTGAACAAAGGATTCCATGGAGACTCCAGGCTCGGCGAGGCTACGAAACTGAAAGTGACATTACTTTTTGTTTATCGGCCGCACAAGGCGCCCGGTGGCGTCTCTTCGGGGAGGGGCACGCTGTGTGCCCGCCTCTCAGCGACAATTTCGGCGCATGCCACCCGGCTCGCCCCATTTGTCGCTGCGAGGCGGGCAAAAGGTCGATCCCTTCTCCGCTGGGGCTCATGTGGCAATTGCGACATGCGTGCCTCAATCGCGTACGCGCACCACGACTTTCCCCTTGGCCGTGCGATTCTCGAGCGATGCGACGGCCGCGGCGGCCTGCTCGAGCGGGTAGACCTCCGGCTGCGGGGGAGCCAGCCGGCCCGAGCTGAGCAGGCTTTCGAGTCCGCCCCACTGCTCGGCGAGCGCGTTCGGGTGCGTCGCCGCCCAGGCTCCCCAGCCCACGCCGACGACGTCAATGTTGTTGAGCAGCAGCCGGTTCACCTTCACGGTCGGGATCTCCCCGCCGGTGAACCCGATGACCAGCAGCCGTCCGCCCGGGGCGAGCGAGCGCAGCGAATCGGTGAACCGGTCGCCGCCGACCGGGTCGACCACCACGTCGACGCCACGACCGCCGGTGAGCTCCTTGACCGCGTCCTTGAACCCGTCGGCCAGCACCACATCGGTGGCGCCGGCCGCCGTCGCGACGTCCGCCTTGTCCTCGGTGCTGACGACCGCGATGCTGCGCGACGCCCCGAGCAGCGGCGCCAGCCGCAGCGTCGAAGTCCCGATCCCGCCGGCGGCGCCGTGCACCAGCACCGTCTCGCCCTGGGCCAGCCGGCCGCGCACGGTAAGCGCGAAGTACATCGTCAGATCGTTGAACAGCAGACCGGCGCCGGCCTCGAAGCTCACGTTGTCCGGCAGCTTGAACACCCGGTCGGGCTGCAGTATCGCGACCTCGGCCATGCCCCCGGAAAGCATCGTCAGCCCGACGACCCGGTCGCCGGGTCCTACGTGGGCCCCCTCCGGCGCGGACCGCACCACGCCGGCGATCTCCGCCCCGAGCACGAACGGCGGCTCCGGCCGGTACTGGTAGAGGCCGCGGGTCAGCAGCGCATCGGGAAATGCCGCGCCGGCGGCGTGCACGTCGACGACGACACCGTCACCCGAGGGTTCGTCGACCTCCGTCACCTCGATCGCGTCCGGACCATCCAGCCGAGTCACCCGCGCAGCCCGCATGCTCGGACAGCCTACTGCCGACTCAAAACCCGCCGGCGACCCGCACCACGGCCCGGCCGGAGAAGGCGCCGGCGCGCAGCTGATCGAGCACCCCGACGACGTCTTTGACGTCGACCTCGCTGGTCACCGATTCCAGGTGCCGCGGCCGCAACGAATCCCCCAGCAGCGCCCACAGTTTCCGGCGCCGGCCGATCGGCATCTGCACCGAGTCCATCCCCAGCAGCGCGATGCCGCGCAGGATGAACGGCATCACCGTGGTGTGCAACGCCGGGCCACCGGTCAGGCCGCTGCAGGCCACCGCCCCGCCGTAGTCGACCGCGCTCAGCACATCGGCCAGGGTCGCGCCGCCCACGCAATCCACCGCCCCCGCCCAGCGCGCCTTGGCCAGCGGCCGCGGTTTGGCGTCGGGATCTTCGGGCAGCCGGCCGATAACCTCCGCGGCGCCAAGCTCTTTCAGCAGCCCGGCCGCCTGCTCCTTGCCGGTGGAGGCGACCACCCGGTACCCGGCGGCGGCCAGCAGGTCCACGCTGACGGAGCCGACACCGCCGGAGGCGCCGGTGACGACGACCGACCCCGCGCCGGGCTCGAGCCCCCAGTCGATCAACGCCTGCACGCTCATCGCGGCGGTGAAGCCGGCGGTCCCGATCGCGGCGCCCTCGCGCGGCGTCAACTCGCCGAGCGCCACCACCTGGTCGGCCGGCAGCCGCGCGTATTCGGCGTAGCCGCCGTGGTGGCCGGTGCCGATCCCGTACCCGTGGGCCAGGACCTTGTCGCCGACGGCGAAGTCGGGGGATTGCGAGTCGACGACCTCGCCGGTCAGGTCGATGCCAGGCACCACCGGGTAGCTGCGGACCACGCCCCCGCCCGGCGTCAGTGCCAGCGCGTCCTTGAAGTTGGCGCTCGAGTACTCCACCCGGATCGTCACCTCGCCGGGCGGTAGGTCCGAGCGGCTCAGCGTCTCGACCGATGCGGTGATCCGATCCCCGTCTTGGCGCGCCACAAGCGCTTGAAACGTGTCCATACGACACGACGCTAACCTCACCCCATGGATACGTTTCCACTCGGTGGCTTTTCCGTCGCGCGCATCGGCTTCGGCGCAATGCAACTGCCCGGGCCCGGCGTGTTCGGTCCGCCGCGGGACCGCGCCGCGGCGCTGGCGGTGCTGCGGCGCGCAATCGAACTCGGCGTCAACCACATCGACACCGCCCAGTTCTACGGTCCCGACGTCGCCAACGAGCTCATCCGGGACGCGCTGTATCCGTACCCGGACAAATTGGCGCTGGTGAGCAAGGTCGGCGCGCGGCGCGACGACTCCGGCGGCTGGCTACCGGTCAGCGAGCCCGCCGACCTGCGTCGCGACATCGAAGCCAACCTGCGCGCCCTGGGGGTCGATCGGCTGGCCGCGGTCAATTTGCGGCTCTTCGAGAGCGACGGGCCGGACCAACTGTTCGACGATCAGCTCTCGGTCATGATGCAAGCGCGCGACGAGGGGTTGATCGGCGGGATCGGGCTGAGCAACATCAACCGTGAGCACCTGCTGCGCGCGCTGGGCCGCACCGAAATCGTCTGTGTGCAAAACGCTTTCAACCTCGTTCAGCGCGAGTCGGCCGCGGTGCTCGAAGAGTGCACGAGGCAGGGAATCGCGTTTGTCCCGTTCTTCCCGCTGGGGGCGGCGTTCGCGCGGCCGAACCCGGTGTTGAGTCACCATTTGGTGGTTGACGCGGCCGAGCGACTGGGCCGCACACCCGCCCAGGTCGCACTGGCGTGGACGCTGAGCGTGGCGCCCAACGTGCTGCTGATCCCGGGCACTTCGTCGGTGGGGCACCTGGAGGAAAACATGGACGTCGCGTCCATCGAGCTGGACGACGAGACCCGGGAGACGATGAACGCCGTCGCGGCGTGAGTTTCCCCGACGTCCACCGCTCGGCGCAAGGCCGGCTGCTCGAGCCTATTTGAGCTCCGCCGACGACAGGCCGAGCAGGCGGCGGGCGACCACCAGCTGCTGGATCTGCTGGGTGCCCTCGAAGATGTCCAGGATCTTCGAGTCGCGCGCCCACTTCTCCAGCAGCGACTGCTCGGAATACCCTGCGGTGCTGGCCAATTCGACGGACTTGAGGGTGACGTCGCTTGCCATCCGGCCGGCCTTGGCCTTGCTCATCGACGCCTCTTTGGAGTTGGGGATCTTGTTGTCGGCCTGCCACGCCGCACGCAGCGACAGCAGGTAGGCCGCCTCCCAGTCGGCCTCCATCCGCAGGAATTCGGCGGCGGCCGCGCTCTGGGCGTGTGACGGCCGGTCGTAGGAGATCTCGACCCCGGCCTCGGTGAGAATCTTGCGGATCTCCTCCAGCGCGGCGCGGCCGACCCCGATGGCCATGGCGGCAACGATCGGCCGGGTGTTGTCGAAGGTCTCCATCACACCGGAAAAGCCCTTGCCGGTCTCGATTTCCGGGTTGCCCAGCAGGTTGTCCCTCGGGATGCGGGCGTTGTCGAACCGGATAGCCGCGGTGTCGGAACCCTTGATGCCGAGCTTGTGCTCGAGCCGTTCGACCGTGACGCCCGGATGGTCGCGCGGCACGATGAACGACTTGATCGCCGCGCGGCCCTGCGACTTGTCCAGCGTGGCCCACACCACGATGTGGGTGGCGCGCGAGCCGGCGGTGACGAAGATCTTCTCGCCGTTGATGACGTACTCGTCGCCGTCCAGCTTGGCGGTGGTGGACACCGCCGCCGAGTCGGATCCGAAGCCGGGTTCGGTGATGGCCATCGCCGCCCACACCTTGCCCAGGCGTTCCAGCTGCTCGTCGGTGGCGACCGCGGAGATCGCGGCGTTGCCCAGCCCCTGATAGGGGACCGAGAGCATCATCGCGACGTCGCCCCAGCTGGCCTCCAGCGTCTGCAGCAGCGCGGCCATGTTGGCGCCGTTGTGGTTTCGGTCCCGGTCCTCGTCCTCGTCGCGAAGCGCGTCCGCTCCGGCGAATGCGACCGATTCGGAGGCGCCCTCGAAAAGGTTGATCAGGGTGTCCAGCTCGACCGGGTAGGCGTGTTCCTTCAGGTCGTACTTGCGCGCGATCGGCCGCATCATTTCGGCGGCGCCCTGGTGGGTCTTGACGCTCACCGCTTGCAGCTTGCGGGGCAGTTCCAAATTGATTGCCATGATTGGTCTTTCGGCTCGAGTTAACTGACGACCTAGATAACTACAACGCCCTCGGCCACGCCGATGGCCCGCAGGTCGCGGTACCAGCGCTCGACCGGGTGCTCCTTGACGTAGCCGTGCCCGCCGAGCAACTGCACGCCGTCGCTGCCGAGCTGCATCCCGTGGTCGGCGCACAGCCTCCGGGCCAGGGCGGTCTCGCGGGCGAAGTCGAGGCCCTGCTCGGCACGTGCCGCGGCCCGCAGCGTGGCCAGCCGCATCCCGGCCAGCTCGGTGGCCAGGTCCGCGACCAGGAACGCCACGCCCTGCCGATGGCTCACCGGCTCGCCGAACGCCTCCCGCTCGTTCACGTACGGGATCACGTAGTCCAGCACCGCCTGCCCGGTCCCGACCGCCAGCGCGCACCAGCCCAGCCGGGACAGCCGCACGCAGTCGCGGTACGGGTTGTCCGGCACGGTGCCGATCCGGGCGGACGCCGGGACCCGCACGCCGTCCAGCTGCAACCGG
>NZ_DATJPU010000047.1:0-19494 GCF_035506235.1 Mycobacterium sp. | reverse complement strand
ATGTGCGGAACCTGCGCGACATTTCGGCGGCGGTCGCCGAGGCGGTCTATCGCGCCGCCGTCGAGGACGGGGTGGCCACCAGGACGCACGACGACGTCCGGCGGGCCGTCCGCGAAACCATGTGGCGGCCGGTCTACGACTAATTAGTCCCCATGGTGGCGACCCGCTTCGCCGGCATCGGCGCGCTCGCGATCGCCACGGTCCCCATGGTGGCGACCCGCTTCGCCGGCATCGGCGCGCTCGCGATCGCCACTATGCGCCGGCGGGGTCGCTGGGGTGCGCGGTCAGCGGCGTGGTTTCCACGCTGATCCACGGGTGCAGGGGTCGCGATTCCAGGATCGCCGTCATTCCCTGGGCGTCCGGGGCGCGCCACAGCCCCAGCTCGCGGAGCTCCCCGCGCTCAGACACAAGCATCCACAGCCGCTCGAGGTGTCCTTTCTCGGCCAGTTCACGGGCGCGCTCGGCCTCCCGGGACACGGCATCGTCGACAACCTCCCGCCGGACGCCCTTCGGGACGTCGACGGTGATCGTCGTCAGGAATTCCGTGGCCCGGCCCGGGCCTTGCTCCGCTCGCCCGGCCGGATCGTTCGGGTGGGCGGTCAGCGCCGTCACCTCGTCGGTGCGCCAGACGCGCAGCGGCATCGAGGCGAGCACCTCCTCGAGTTGGTCGTTGTCGTCGGCCGCGAACAGGCCAAAAGTGCGCCATTCGCCCGGTTGCAGCGGCGGCCGCCACAGGCGCAACAGGCTGCCCTGCTCGGCCAGCCAATGGGAATGCGCGGCTTCCCGGGCCCGGACCTCGTCGACGGCCTCTGGGGGCGTTCCCTCCGGAACGTGCGTGGTCATGGTGACGAGGAATTCCATGAGCCCTCCTCATGAGTTGTGCTCACAGTAAATTCACGATGTCTCGGGCGCCAGCCGTCATCGGATCCGATGACGAGGAGCCTCAACTCGCCCGCCGAGTGTGAATCTTGGAATTCGAGTGTGAGCCGGTGGCTGGATCCGGGCGATTTTTCCGCCCTGAGCGCACACGCAAAGCCCGGAAATTCACACTGACGCCCGGGGTAGAGGTCCGGTTCGCTACCTGCACGTCGACGGTGGCCAGAGCGCGGGCCACTGGATTCGACTTTGCTCCCCCGCCTGGACTCGAACCAGGAACCTATCGGTTAACAGCCGAACGCTCTGCCAATTGAGCTACAGGGGATCAACACGATCGCGGGACGACTCTAGCGTACTGGCATAACCGCGCCCAACTGGCAGGACCGACATATTTCGTCCCGCGGCCAGTGGCGATCGCAAGCGGCACGGTCGGGCTGAGGGATCAACCGCGCACGCACCCGGCCGGGTGAGGCAGGATGGAACCATCGATCGTCGGGAGGAACGCTTTGATCCGGTATGTCGTGGTGCTCGGACTGGGTTATGTGCTGGGCTCGAAGGCCGGGCGTCGCCGATACGAGCAGATCGTCGGCACCTATCGCGCGCTGACCAGCAGTCCTGTGGCCAAGTCGATGATCGAAGGGGGGCGCCGCAAGATCGCCAACTCGATCTCACCCGATACCGGGTTTGTGACCCTCGCCGAGATCGACGATCAGACGGCGGTCATGGACCGGGGTGGGGAGCGGCCGGCCGAGCCGGCCCTCACACCGTCAGATCGTCCCCGCTAGCCTGCTCCAACAGGCTGCGTCGATAGGCCTCCATGGCGACCAGGTCGCCGAACAGCGCGTGATACTCGTCGCCCTGCTCGATGGGTGACATGCGCTGCAGCTTGGACTTGACCTCGGCGATCTGCCGGCCCATCCAGACCTCCTGCAGGCGGGCCAGCACCCCGGCGATGTAGCGCGGCAGCTTCTCGTCGTCGACCGCGATGACCTCCACCCCCAGCTCGCTGATCAGGCTCGCGGTCAGGGCCGACGTGGTGCGCTGGCGCACCGCCTCGATCCACTCCGCCCCGGTGGCACCTGTGGAGGTGCCACCGGCGGCCTCGATGGCGGCGCGGACGGCCGCGTACCCGGGATGGGTGAAGCTCTCGACGGGCAGGGTGTCGAACACCGGGCCGGCCAGCGCCGGGTATTGCAGCGCCGACTTGAGCGCCTCGCGCTGGGGCCACAGGATCGGGTCGCGGGGGTCGGGACGGGCCGTGCCGGGCTCGGCGCGAGGCGTGGCGGCCTGCCGCTGCTCGGCCCGGCGGGGCGTCTCGGAACCGGGGCCGCCCCGGGCCGGGGACCTGGACTTCTTGGCCTCCGTCCGGACGCGCTCGATGACTTGTGCGACGTCGTCCCAGCCGACCCAGCCGGCGAGCTGGCGGGCGTACTCGTCGCGCAGCGTGGGGTCCTTGATCTGGCTCACCATGGGCACGCAACGGCGCAGCGCGGCCACCCGGCCCTCGGCGCTGTCCAGGTCCATCTCGGCGAGCGTGGTGCGAATGGCGAACTCGAACAACGGGGTTCGCCGGGCGACCAGGTCGCGCAGCGCTACGTCGCCGGCCTTCAGCCGCAGGTCGCACGGGTCCATGCCGTCCGGCGCGACGGCGACGAAAGACTGCCCTGCCAGGTTCTGCTCGCCGCCGAACGCCTTGAGCGCGGCGGCCCGACCGGCCGCGTCGCCGTCGAACACGTAGATCAGCTCGCCGCGAAAGAAGCTGTCGTCCATCATCAGCCTGCGCAGCATGGCCAGGTGCTCGTCGCCGAACGCGGTGCCGCACGAGGCGACGGCCGTGGTGACCCCGGCCAGGTGCATCGCCATCACGTCGGTGTAGCCCTCGACGACGACGGCCTGGTGGCCCTTGGCGATGTCACGCTTGGCCAGGTCGATGCCGAACATCACCGCCGACTTCTTGTACAGCAGCGTCTCGGGCGTGTTGATGTACTTGGCTTCCATCGGGTCGTCGTCGAACAGCCGGCGGGCCCCGAACCCGATCACCTCGCCGGCCGATGTGCGGATGGGCCACAACAGCCGCCGGTGGAAGCGGTCCATCGGGCCGCGGCGCCCCTCCCGGGACACTCCGGCCGCTTCCAGCTCCTTGAACTCGAAGCCCTTGCGCTGCAGGTGTTTTGTCAGCGAGTCCCAGCCCGACGGGGCGAATCCGCAGCCGAAATGGCGAGCGGCCTCGGCGTCGAAGTTCCGCTCCGTCAGATACCGGCGGGCCGGCGCCGCCTCGTCGGACTCCAGCGCCGCGGCGTAGAACTCGGCCGCGGCCGCGTTGGCCGCGATGAGTCTGCTGCGGCTGCCGCGGTCGCGCTGCACGCTGGTGGCCGGCCCGGTGTAGCTGATGGTGTGGCCGACCCGGTCGGCCAGCAGTTCGACCGCCTCGACGAAGCTGACGTGTTCGATCTTCTGGATGAACGCGTACACGTCGCCGCCCTCACCGCAGCCGAAGCAGTGGAAGTGGCCGTGGTTGGGGCGAACGTGGAACGAGGGAGACTTCTCGTTGTGGAACGGGCACAGTCCCTTGAGCGAATCGGCGCCGGCGCGGCGCAATTGCACGTAGTCGCCGACGACGTCCTCGATGCGGGCCCGTTCGCGGATGGCGGCGATATCGCGATCAGAGATCCGGCCGGCCATCGGCACAGTGTAAAACGGCCGCGTCGGCTAGCCGGTCCCGATCACCCCACACGCGATCCGATCCATCGCGTTGTCGGTGTTTGCGGCGCCGTGGATCATCAAGGCGGTCTTGTCACCCGCCAGCAGCTGGTCCCTGGTGAACGCGTCGCTGGTGGTCACCAGGTAGGCCGAACCGTCCTGGCGCACTTCGAGCATTGTCAGGTCGCCGCTCTCGGGCATCCCGGTGTGTCCCGGCGCCTGGAAGTGCCCGCCGGCGGACAGGAAGTTGCCGGGCGGACCGCCCGTGGGAGCCACCGAGTTGGGCTCACACTTGCCGATCGCGTGGATGTGCATGTCGTGGAAGCCGGGGGCCAGGATCCCGCCGGCGACCGTCTTGACCGTGACGGTGGCATAGCCGTTGCTGAAATCGAAGGTGGCCGTCGCAACGTCCTTCCCGTCGGCCGTCTTCAGGTTCGCGCTCAGCGATCCCGCGGCGGGCGCCGGGCTCGAGGCCGCCGACGGCGTCGGGGAACCCGTTTGGACCGGGGGCGTGGTGCCCGTTTGGCTGGTCGCGTGCTGGGGCGAACTGCAGGCGCTCACGGCCACGACGGGAAGCGACAGCAAGGCGGTGGCAATGCCGCTGAATTTCATCATCCCGGGAGCCTAACGCTAGCCGGTCGCCGGACTTGTATCGATGCGCTCCAGCCGGCCCTCGGTGTAGGAGGCGATCTGGTCGACGACGACCCGCAGCCGGGCGCGGTCGTCGGCCGCGGTGTTGAACGTCGCGGCGTAGATGGGATCGAGCGTTCCGGGCGCCCCGGCGTACAGCCACCGCGCCACCCGGTGGATGCGTTCGCGCTGCCGGGCCTGGGTTTCCAGGTGCGGCGGGTCGGACATGATGAACTGCAGCGCCAGGATTTTCAGCAGGGCGACCTCGGCGCGCACCAGGTCGGGCACCTGCAGGTCGGCCCGATAGCGCACCAGCGGCCCGGTGCCGGCGGCCGCGCGCGTGGTCGCGACGGCGGCCGAGGCGAACCTGCCCACCAATTCACTGGTCAATCGCTTGAGGGCGACCGACGCCGCCAGCGTGGCGTCGTACTTGCCAACCGCGGCGACCACGGGCAGCCCCGACAGCCGTCGCGCGGCCGCCATGAAGTCGTCGGCGCTGACCCGGGAAAATTCGCTCTCACCCAACTTGGCCAGCGCGGCCGCCTCGTCGTCGTCGGCAAGCACGCGCAGGTCGATGCGTTGGGAGACGACGCCGTCCTCGACGTCGTGCACCGAATATGCGACATCGTCGGCCCAGTCCATCACCTGGGCCTCCAGACACGTCCGGTGCATCGGCGCGCCCACACGAACCCAGGCCGCCGGCTCACGGTCCTCGTCGTAGAAGCCGAACTTGCTGCTGCCGTTTTCACGACCGTCACGGCGGGTCCACGGGTACTTTGTGACGGCGTCAAGGGCAGCCCGAGTGAGGTTCAACCCCGCGCTATTTCCTTGCTCATCAAGCACTTTGGGCTCTAGGCTGGTCAGGATCCGGAAATTCTGCGCGTTGCCCTCGAAGCCGCCGTACGCGGCGGCGAACTCGTCGAGCGCGCGCTCACCGTTGTGCCCGTAGGGCGGATGCCCGATGTCGTGGGCCAGTCCGGCGAGCTCCACGAGGTCGAGGTCGCAGCCCAGCCCGACCGCCATTCCCCGCCCGATCTGGGCCACCTCCAGCGAGTGCGTCAACCGGGTGCGCGGGGTGTCGCCCTCGCGCGGCCCGACGACTTGCGTCTTGTCGGCCAGGCGGCGCAGCGCGGCGCTGTGCAAGACCCGGGCCCGGTCGCGCGCGAAGTCTGTGCGGTGCTGCCCTTCCGTGCCGGGCAGACCCGCGGTCTTGGGCGCTTCGCGCACCCGTCGCTGACGGTCGAAGTCGTCGTAGGGGTCTTGCTGTTCCGTGGTCACCTCGTTAATCACCGAAGCACAGTCTGCCAGGGAAGGCGGGCTACATTGACCTATGCGCACCGCTCGCCTGCTCTGCGTGATGCTGGCGATTCTCACGGGTCTGTGCGGGGGGCTGCTGGCGCCGCCGGCGGGCGCGCAGCCGCCGTTCGCGCTGCCGGATCAGATCACCGACAGCGCGAACGTCCTATCGGACTCCGGCCGCGCCGCGGTGACGTCGGCCATCGACAAGCTGTACGCGGATCGCCACATCCGGCTGTGGGTGGTCTATGTCGACAACTTCTCCGGGCAGAGCGCGGAGAACTGGGCACTGCGCACCCGAAGCGTCAGCGAGCT
This sequence comes from Mycobacterium sp., assembly GCF_035506235.1. Classification (GTDB taxonomy): domain Bacteria; phylum Actinomycetota; class Actinomycetes; order Mycobacteriales; family Mycobacteriaceae; genus Mycobacterium. The sequence goes on along the minus strand of NZ_DATJPU010000047.1, from coordinate 13,677 downwards.
CGGTGACTACGACGCGCTGCTGGCGGTGTCGATCACCGGCCGGGCGTACGCCTTCTTCGTTCCGTCCGCGATCAAGAGCGTCAAGGCCGGCCAGGTCGATCAGCTGCGCCGCACCAAGATCGAACCCGCGCTGCACAACGGCGACTGGAGCGGTGCCGCGATCGCGGCGGCCAATGGGCTCGACACCTCGCCGCCTTCGTCGGGTCGTGTCTTCCTGCTGGTCGCGTTGGGTGTCATCGCCATTGCCGTTGCGGCCTTGCTGGTTGTGATGCGTTATCGGCGCCGGCGGCGGCGCGCCGCCGCGCTGGCCGCCGCGCGGCGCGTTGACCCCGCCGACGCCACCGCGCTGGCTGCCGTGCCGCTGGAGGCCCTCGACGACCTGTCGCGCTCGATGGTCGTGGGCGTCGACAACGCGGTGCGCACCAGCGCCAACGAGCTGGCGCTGGCGATCGACGAGTTCGGCGAGGAGCGGACCCAGCCCTTTACCCAGGCGGTGGACAACGCCAAAGCGGCGCTGTCGCAAGCCTTTACGGTCCGCCATCAGCTTGACGACAGCACGCCCGAGACGCCGGCGCAACGCCGCGAGCTGCTGACCCGGGTGATCGTCTCGGCGGCGCGCGCCGACCGCGAACTGGAATCACAGACGGAGGCATTCGAAAAGCTGCGGGATTTGGTGCTCAACGCCCCGTCGCGGCTGGACGCGCTGACCCAACGGTATGTCGAACTCACCAGCCGCATCGCTCCCGCGGAACGGCGGCTGGCCGAGTTGCGCACCGAATTCGACCCTGCGGCCCTGACTTCGGTGTCCGGCAACGTCACGAGCGCCAAGGGAAGGCTGGCGTTCGCCGACCGCAACATCAGCTCCGCCCGCGATCTGGCGGCAGTTCAGGGCGGGCAGCAGGCCGCCTTGGCGGATGCGATCCGTGCCGCCGAGGCGGCGCTCGGGCAAGCCCGAGCGCTGCTGGACGCGATCGACAACGCGGCCAACGACATCAGGCACGCCATCGCGGCGTTGCCGTCGGCCATCGACGACATCCAGGCGGCTATCAAGCGTGCCGACGAGCAGCAGGCGCGGACCACCGCGTCGGGTCACACCGCAGAGCTGATCGCGGCCCGCGACGCGGCGACCGGGGCCCTGGACTATTCGCGCAGCACCGGCGGCGGGTCCGCCGATCCCCTCGGCGCATTCGCCCGGCTCACCAAGGCCGGCGCCGACCTCGACCGCGTCCTGGCCACCGTGGCCGAAGAGCAGGCGAACGCCGAGCGGCTCAATCGTTCCTTCGAGCAGGCGCTGTTCACCGCCCAGTCGCGGGTGCGCGGCGTCTCCGACTACATCGACACCCGTCGGGGCAGCATTGGAGCCGAGGCCCGGACCCGGCTCGCCGAAGCCGAGCGGCACGTGCAGGCCGCGCAGGACGAGCGGTCGACCAACCTGACCGAGGCGATCGCGCATGCCAACGCGGCGTCGACGCTGGCCGCCAACGCGCAGGCCCTGGCGAATGCCGACGTGCAGCAGGCTCAGCGCGTCTACGCCCGCCGCGCGGGCGGCGACAGCGGCGCCATGATCGGCGGGCTCATCATCGGCGATCTGCTCAGCGGGGCGATGCGCGGCGGGTTCGGCGGCTGGAGCCCCACATCGTTCGGCCCCTCGCGCTCATCCGGAAGCCCGTCGGGTGGCGGCCTCATGGGCGGCGGCGGCCGATTCTGAACCTGTCACCTTCGAGACGAACCGACCCCCGGGCACCCAGTGCCCGGGGGTCGGTCTTGCACTACTCAACGGTGACGGCGGCGCGCCGCCGTCAACCGGTCTTCGCTAGCCCCAGCTGGAGCCGACGGCGCTGTCGGTGCTGGCCATGTTGCTGCCGGCGCTTTGCACCTTCTGGCCGTGGGCGTTGGCCTGCTCGTAGATCACCTGGAAGTTCCGACCCAACTGGGTGATGAACTCCTGGCAAGCCACCGAACCGGCGCCACCCCAAAAGTCACCAGCAGCCAGCACATCGCGAACGATGGACTGGTGCTCGGCCTCCAACGACGCCGCCTGAGCGCGAATCGTCGCGCCGTGGGCGTCGACGTCACCGAACTGGTAATTGATGGTCATGTTTACGTCCTCTCAAGTCTTGAAAAGTGGGGGACGACAGCGCTGGTGAGCTAGCTGCCGAGGATCTGCTGGGAAGCCTGCTCTTGCTGCTCGTAGTTGTTCGCGTCGCGGATCAGCCCGTCACGCACACCGTGCAGCATGTTCACGATGTTGTTGAACGCCTGATTCATCTGACCCATGGTGTCGTAGGAGGTCGCCTGCGCCTGGCCACTCCAGCCCGCACCGGCGATGTTCATCGACGACGCCCACATCCTGCGGGCCTCGTCCTCAACGGTCTGCGCGTGGACCTCAAAACGGCCCGCCATCGCCCGCATCTCGTGCGGGTCAGTCATAAAACGTGTTGCCATGTCTTCTTTCTCCTTGTCTTGAAAGCCTTCAGCTTGTCGAAGTCGTGTCAGATTGTGATCGATGCGGTGGTACCGCGTCCCGGATAGATCAAGGCGTACCGGCTAACTGGTCGCCTCAATTGGGTGAGATATCCCCCTTTCTTGTTCCCGCGCCTCAGACGACAACTTGCTTGGGCATGACGATGGGCTTGAAGCCGTACCGCGGGCCGGCGCCGTAGGCACCGGCGCCCTTGGCCGCGGCCGCCATACCGGGCATGCCCGGCATCGCCGCGACCGGCTCGGCCTCCGCGGCCGCGGTCCAACCGGAGCCCTCGACCGGAGCCGTCGACGAGGCCAGCGTGGCCGGCGCCGCCGAAGACCAGCTCGCCGGAACCGACAGGCCGCCGACCGAGGTCGCGCCGCCGAGACCAGCGGTCATGGCCCCGCCCATGCCCGTCGGCGCCACCGAACTCGCCAAGGCCCCTTCCGCCCCGAGTGCGGCGCCGGCGACCGGGGTGACGTCGGACGCCGCGGCTGCCGGCGCGGCGGCGGCGACCGTGTGGACGTACGACACCGCAGTCGGGATGGTGTTACCGACGAACCATGCCGCGGTCACACCGACCTGCTGGATGCCGTTGAAGTTGAATAGCGTGCCGAAAAGGCCGTCGCCCGCGGACAGCACCGCCGCCGGCCCCGGAAACGCGGTTGAGAAGGCGTTCCATATTTCGGTACCGAAGGATTCGGTCCCGAGATTCGCCAACCCGCCCTGCAGGGTGGAGATGATTCCGCCCAAACCGGTCGCGGCGCTGTTGCTTTGGGCGGACGCGACGGCCGCGGAAACCGCCGCGCCCTGGGTGGCGGCCGCTGCCGGACTGGCCGTCGGGGACGCCGGCGTCAGCGGCTGAAGGACCGAAGAAGCAGCCGCGGCGGCCGAATAGGTGTACATGGTGAGCGCGTCCTGGACCCACATCTCGGCGTATTGGGCCTCGGTGGCCATGATCGCCGGTGTGTTGATGCCCAGGAAGTTCGTCGCGACCAGCGCCGCCAGCAGCGCCCGGTTGGCGGCGATGACCGCCGGCGGCACCGTCCCCGCGAACGCCGCCTCGTAGGCGGCGGCCCCCGCCGACGCCTGCGAGGCCGCCTGCTCGGCCGCCGCGGCGGTGGTGGTCAGCCAGCCAACGTAGGGCTGCGCCGCGGCCGCCGCGGCCGCCGACCCCGCGCCCGTCCACTGCTCGCCGGTCAGTGTGCCGATGATCGACTGCCAGGAGGTCGCCGTGGTGCTCAACTCGGCGGCCAAGTTGCTCCAGGCCGTGGCGGCGGCCATCAGCGGTCCCGAACCGGCGCCCGTGTACATGAGTCCGGAGTTGATTTCAGGGGGCAGGGCTGCAAAATCGAAAACCATTTTTCTGTATCCCGTTCCGTTTGTAGGAAAGTCTGGTTGCTTTGAAGTGGGCGCGACGCTGCCTAGACGGCGGTCGGCTTGGGCATGACGATGGGCTTGACGCCGTAGCGCGGTGCACCGAAACCGGCGCTGTTGCGCGCGGCCGCCCCCAACCCCGGCATCCCGGGCACGATCGTCCCGGGGCCGGCCTGCGGCGCGGCGGCGGTCCAGCCGACGGTCTGGACGGCGGTCACGGGGCTTGCGCCCGGGGTGAAGGTGCCGGCCCAGCTCGGCGGCACCGACAGCTTGCCGACCATGGTCGCCTGGCCAAGGCCCCCGGCGGGCATCGCGGCCATGGCGCCCATGCCGCCTCCCATGCCCGCAACAGGGGTGATGTTGGAGGCCGTGGCGGCATCCGCGGCGCCGGCCGCGGCGCCGGCGGCGTCACCCGCGTCGGCCGACGCGGTCGGAAGCAGGCCGCCGCCGGCCATGCCGAGGCAGTCGGACATGGCCGAGGCCCAGTTTCCGCTCTCGAAGCTGATGAAGTTGGCCGAGTTACCCGACAGGCTGAGCGGGTTTCCACCCGCGCTGTAGGCCGGGCCGCCGAGGAACGTGGAGATGTTGGTCAAGCCCTGGGCGATCGAGTCGTAGGGGGTGGACGCCGCAGTCGCGTTGGCCGCCTCCGTGGCGGTGTAGGTACCGGAGCTGAGGCCGAGGGTCTGCACGAACTGCTGTTGCATCGACTGAGCCTCCGCGGCGAGCTGCTGGTACAGCGTGCCGTAGCTGCCGAAGATCGTCGCCTGCAGTGCCGAGACCGGGTCGGCGGCCGCCGGAGCGATGGCGGTCGTGGGCGCCGCGGCGCCCGCGTTCTGGGCCGTCAGGGAAGTGCCGATCCCTTCCAGCTGTGCCGCCGCGGCCAGCAACTCTTCAGGGATTGTTGTCAGAAACGACATCTAATGCTCCTAGTGTTGGGAACTTGCCGACCCACACCCGGGTGGATCGGCGCTGTGTGTTGGCGTACCGGCTCCTGTGCGTCGGCGTAAGGTTAACGAGCCACGACTCCACATTCCCGACGGAAAAGGCTAGGGTGACGGGCGTTTACGGCTTCTTAACGCCGGCGCGGGCAGTTTTAACAAGGTCCTGCCGGGCGACATAGTGTTGTCATCTGAGATGGGCCCGCAACGCACCAAAGGGCGCGCGGCGCGGGCATCCTAGCGCAAGTGTCCGCGGCGCGTACTGCGCACTTTGGCCCCTGTTCGACAGCAATGTGACGTCCTGGATACCGCTCGCAATGACTGCGACCGCATCGATGGACCGAGGGCCTGGCTGACGAAGGCGATCAGTGGGTTGGTAGCCCCGAAGTGCAAGCCGCTGAAGGGTTTGCGTCTAGGTCGTATCGATCATCGGGTGCTCCTAGAGGGCCGTCGTGGGTAGTCACCGAAGGTGGTGATGAGCTGATGATGACGACGGTTGGCCTTCGGGGATAAGGGGCTAAAGTCCTCGACGAGCCGCCGATGCGCAGCAACTCTGACGGGCACAACACCGCGGGCCGGATCCGGACTCGGTGCGCTACATTCGCCGCCGGGCCCCCATAGCCCAATTGGCAGAGGCAGCGGACTTAAAATCCGCCCAGTGTCGGTTCGAGTCCGACTGGGGGCACCGTACGCGGACGTTGAATGGGCTTCTGGCGGCTCCGGCGAGCGGGCCGGCACCAGCACGCCAAGGCCAACCGGCATCGTGTCTCCGCACCAGCGGTGTAAGGGCTGCGCCTACACGTCATCCGGGCCGGTGTTCAGCTTGGCGCTGATCGAACCCAAGCCAGTGCGGGGTCGGTGTCCGAGTCTCCTGCAAGAATGCGTGGATGACTAGGCCCGGCGAGGCCACGACCGGCTCTGCGCTGTCCGGTCCTGTACGCAACAGCATCAGTCGAGAGACGTCGGAGACGAATTCGAGGCCGGCCATTGCAACCTGAGAGCGCTGCCTCTCACGCTCGTTCGGCGGTCGAGGCCGTCCGTGATGATCCGACCGGACGCCTGGCGCTGTTGCGTCAGATGTACAGAGTCCCGGAGACCGTCGACCGCGGATACCTTCCGTACCGGCGAGCGGCGTCGGCGTTCATGCGATGGCAACTTCGGCGGGGCCTGCTGAACCCCGTAACCGACCCGTCGCCCGGAAGCCCGTGGTGGCGCGCGGTGAACGAAGGACTCCTGCGCGACACCGCCGAAGCCCGGGCGCTGGCCTTCGGCTATGCGGGCCGGCCCTCTGGCCCCGGCGTGGCTGCGCATCTCGAGTTCATCAAGCGACCGACCGCGCGCAGTTGGTACCGGGCCCACAACACCAGCATCGTCGCGGGCTACTTGGCCAACATGCCGCTGGCAGGCGCCGAACGTCGCGTCGAACGGTTCTTTCTCAATGTGGTTCTGCTTCGCGTACTGTTCGCCCACGCGCTGGTGTCTGCGCCCCGGTTGGCGCTGGGATGGTGTGCGCCGCTGGGCCGCCCGCTCGGTGATCCGCGCATCGGAATGACCGGCATCTTCCTGTCGCTGACTCGGGTGCTGCCCGACCGCTATCCGCTCGGCGACGACGTGGAGAACTACGTCGCGGACGAGCTTGGATTCGGTCATCTATTGGACATCGGCGTCATCCAACCGAGGCTCGACTCGCTCTACCGGTGGTCCGCCGACGAGCTGCAACTTCCCGCGCTTCGCGAGCTGCTCGACGGTGTCGTCCCTCGATACGCCTGGGATGCCGCCGATGACGCGGTGTGGAAGATCACGCCGTCGCCATTGGCACTCGCGGCGCGAAGGCTGATTCGAGGCTGAATGCCGAGTGCCGGCACGAACCGGTGGACGTTGGCGTCGACGGAAAAATCGGCCGCTGCCGACGTACGGGCCGATCATTGTTGAAGACTTCTTGCGTAATCGCAGGACGCGCCAAACGAGGGACCCCACGATGACCGACGAACGTCCGGCCACCTATACGCATGGGCATCACGAGTCGGTGCTGCGCGGCCATCAGCGGCGCACCGCGGAGGACTCCGCGGCCTATCTGCTCCCGCACCTGAGGCCAGGGTTGTCGGTGCTGGACATCGGGTGCGGTCCGGGGACGATCACCGCCGACCTCGCCGAGCGGGTCGCGCCCGGAACGGTGCTGGCCATCGACCTGTTCGCCGGCGTCGTGGACGTGGCCCGCGCCGAGGTCGAGCGGCGCAACCTGTCGAACGTCACGTTCGCGACCGCCGACGTGCACCGGCTCGATTTTCCCGACGACGCCTTCGATGTCGTGCACGCGCACCAGGTGCTGCAGCACGTGGCCGATCCGGTGCGGGCGCTGGGGGAGATGCGGCGCGTGTGCCGGCCGGGCGGCATCGTGGCCGCGCGCGACGCCGACTACGCCGGCTTCATCTGGTTCCCGCAGCTTCCCGCGTTGGATCTCTGGCGCGACCTGTATCGACAGGCCGCCCGCGCCAACCACGGCGAACCGGACGCGGGCCGGCGGCTGCTGTCGTGGGCGCTGGCGGCCGGGTTCGACGACATCATCCCGACGGGCAGCGTCTGGTGCTACGCGACGCCCGCGACCCGCGACTGGTGGGGCGGGATGTGGGCCGACCGGATCCTGCACTCCGGCGTGGCCCGCGAGCTGTTGCATCTGGGCCTGGCCACCGCCGCGCAGCTCGAGGCGATCGCGGCGGCATGGCGGGCGTGGGCCGCGGCCCCGGACGGCTGGCTGTCGATCCCGCACGGCGAAATCCTTTGCCGGGCGTAGAGCCGCCCGCTGCCTCAGCCACGCTGATACACCGTCACCCGATCATCGACACCCCACCACTGAACCGGCCGGCGGGAATCGACTTCGGCCCAATCCCTTTCGAGTATCAGGTGCATCTCGGAATCGCCCGTGCCACCGCCGCGGCCCTCACCGACGTAGATGACACGATTTCCCTTGTAGGCCAGCAGTATTCGCGCACCGACGTCCCGGCCGTGGGGCGGCCACGAAAGGAAGAGCGTCCGGTCGGGGTGCAGTGCCACCGCCTCGGCGCAGTCTTTCGCGCCGACCTCGGCGTACAAGTCGTCCTCGTGCCAGCCATTGGTGAGCAGCGCGGTACCCGGGTTGAGGTCATAACAGACGACATCGACGCCCGCCTGCCCCAGTAGGTGGGCCCAGTAGCCCGTGCCCGCGATCGGATCGACCAGGCCGCCGTGGGCGTGCCCGGCCACGAACGCCACGGTATCGGGGTCCGGAATGGTCCAGCAGTACTTCCTGACCATCAGCTGCCGGTTCGGCGCGCGGGCCATGCTCTCCGCCACCGACCGGTCCAACCGGAACTCGCCGACCACCGGGTTGCCCCGGAAGCTATCGGTCTCGACGCAATCCTTGACGGCGTCCCAGAAAGGGTTGTCGATGGTCACCGTTGGTACTCCCTCACGCCGAGGCGCCGCCGTCGCGCCGCCCGGGGAACCTGCGCGTCTGCCCTGCCAGACGAGTATCTATCGATGCCGGGCCGGCTGCCACTCTCGTTGGGCCTTGCCGCCGACGGCGCCGCGAACGGCGACTCATAAACTGACCCCTCATGGGCATGCTGTTTTGCTTTGCGCCGTGGATCGTCTATTGGGTGCTTGTCGGTAACGTCCCGTTCGCTGCCGCCGCGGTCATCGCGCTGGCGATCGCAGTCGCGGTGATCGTGGTGGGCCACTCGGCGGGCGATCCGTGGGAACCCCTCGAAATCGGTTCCGCGGCGGTGTTTTTGGTGTTGGTGGTCCTGACATTGACGCTGGGTGACTCGTTCAGCCAGCGGTGGATATTGCCGCTGGGCAACGCCGGGATCTTCGCGATTGCTCTGCTCGGCGCACTGATCGGCAAGCCGTTCGTGCGCGGGTTTGCCGCTTCCGAACAGCCCGACGACGTCGTCAGGACCGAGCTGTTCGCCCGGATGGTCGGGGTGCTGACCTGGGCCTGGGTCGTGGCGTTCGCGGGCATGACGGTGTCGTCGGCGATCCCGCCGATCGTTGCTGCCAACGCGACCATCCTCGACACAAAGACGCCGCTGTCTTACGCCTGCTACTGGATCATTCCGTTCTCGTTGTGGGGAGTGGCGGCGCTGGCCTCGCGGGTCCTGCCCGAGCGGATGCTGGTCGGGATCGAAGACGTCGCCCGCGAGACCTCCTTCGTCGCGTATGACGAGGCCACCATCGATGAGCTGTACTACCTGGCCCAGGAGCACGCCAATCGCGAGGTCGGCCCCGGCAAGGAGGCTTACAACGTCAAGGTCGGGGGCATGGGGACTCCGCTGACGGGAGACGAGTCCCGGAAGTCGTGGCCCTCCACCTACAAAGTGCGTGATAAGCGGCGTTAGAAGCGAAAAGATCGGCTCATGGCATCGACTCGCCCGGCACGTTGCCTGTGTGGCTGGCGGCGGGAACGGCGTTGGTCACCGTGGCGGCCGGTCCCAGGCCGGCTGAGGCGCGGCTATCCGGCCGTCAGTCGGCCAGCGACGAATTGTGCAGCCTGCGTAGCCATCCCGGACTCCACGTAGACGCGGTGTGCCGCCGCGTCATTGCCAGGCGAGCACACCGGGTCCGCGCCGTTGCAGAGGTCGATCGCCTTGAAGCCGAACAGCGGACTCAGCGCGGTGAGCGGGCCCCCGACGCGGTTGGACGGGTTTCCGAACACGGCGACGGCGGCGACATGATCGGCGATGTCGGCCGGCAGCGGATCCCCGTACCCGAACGTGGCTTGCCCGGGCACGGTGATCAGGTCGACGACGGCCGCGCCCTGTGAGTAACCGCCCAGCACCAGTTTGGCTTGGGGACACGATGCGACCGTGCTTTGAACGAAATGCCGGGCGTCGTTTGCGCCGTCGACTGCGCGGAAGAAGTCGTACGAGGCGGGATAGTCGACAGCGTATAGCGCCACGGACCTGCCGTTGACCTGAGCGCGCAGCGATTCGACGAATGCCTGGCCCACACGTCCCGGGCCCGGCGGCTCGTTCGTGCCGCGGGCGAACACGACCTGGATGTCGGGGCAGGATTCCGCCCGCCCGGTGTGAGCGCCGCCCGGGTCGGCAGACGATACCGCGGGCGCGGTCAGCATCATGGGGATCAACACCGCGGCAACGCCAAAGGAAACCTTGGCTGCACTCCGTCTCATCACTCGCCTTCCCGGTTAGATGGATAGCTCTGCCAAAGCATCGGCCACCCGTGCCCGAATGTCGTCACCGTTAGCCCCCAAACGCACTGGGTGCAGGCGGGAAGTCCCCTGCTACGAACGACTTTCACGCTCGGGCTCGAGCAGGGCCGTCGAGATCACGGTCAGCGTCCCGCCTCGTGAGTCCGTTACGTACAGGAGCTCCCCATCGGGACTCAGCGTCACCGCCGCCGGGTGGGCACAGACCGGGACCGTCGTCACAACGGAGTTGTCCGAGGTGTCGATAGCCCATACGTCTCCATTTGCGAAATCAGCTGCGTACAGGCGTCGACCGTCGGGGCTGATGCTGAGCCGCCTCGGCAGCTCACCGACCATGACGCGGCTGGTGGCAGTCGTCGTTGTATCGATCACCGTGACCGAGTGCGCGTTGGCCGAGTAGACGAATTCGGTCTCCGGCCGGACCACGACCTCCATGGGTGCATCGTCGAGGCCGACCGAGATGGCGCAATGCGTGCCAGGGTCGACCACCGACACTGAGTTGACGTGGAAGTGCGTGACGTAGAGGAGGCCTTCGGCGTCCACCGTGATGGACTCCGGGCCCTCGTCGATCGCGATGAAGTCGATGGCTTTATAGCTGGCGGTGTCGATGACCGCTATGGTGCCGCCTCGGGCCTCCTCGCCGTACGCATTGGACGCGACATACAAGCGACCGCCGTTGGGGCTCAGAGCCATCCCGGTGACGAACCCGTCGATCGCGGCGAAAGCCACAGCGATACCGTCGGCGCGGATGGCCGAGACCCAGGCGCTGCCGCCGTCACCAAACGCGTCGCCATGGGCCAAGTGAATGTAATTGCCGTCAGGGCTGACGACCGACGCCGTGCCGCGTGGCTTGGCAAAGGTTTTCGCGCTCATGCCGACGGGATCGATGATCGACAGCGGGCCGTCGTATGAGGCGACATAGATTCGGCTGCCATCCGAACTCATCATCATCTTCTTCGGCTCGTCCGCAGCGATCGGAACCGTCGCGATGACATGGTGGAGGTGGTTGATGGCCTTCACCGAATCGGCGGTCAGCACATAGACGAGCTCACCGCTCGGGCTTGCCACAATGTCGCGCGGGAAGTTACCGAGCCACACCTCGGCGACGACGGCACCCTCTCGTTCGGGTCGGCCGGGGTGCGGGGTGGCGGCGGTATGGCTTGTGTTGCCGCGCAACGCGGTAGGCGTCTGCCGGTCAGGCTCCGCTGTGTCGACCGTCCACCTGCAAAAGCAGGTTGGGCATTGCAGGAACACCCGTGACGCCGTGTTTTTCAGCAGGTACTGCCAGTGGGTGCCGCAGTTGCGCCTGCTTTGGCACTCGGCACAGCCGGCGCCGTGGTCGCAGTTCGGGCATGCCAACCATGCACGCCGGCTCGGGTCGGCGTCGGGGTCAATATGTGACTGACTCATTATTCCTCCCAACTGAATTGGCGGATAGGGCGACTGTCAGGAGGCGTGCCGCAACACCGGCGTTGCGGGCTCGGCGCCGGTAGCCGAGCCGTCGGGGCACAGGGCGGCCGTGATGTATCCGATGACCCGCCGGCTCAGGAGCATCCCGAGATGGCCGACGCCGCTGACCGTGACGTGTTCGGCTCGGGGGTGGGGCGGCACCGACCGCAGGCCCGGCACGACGATGTCGAGGCCGGCCGTGACTGACAGCCAGTGCACGCCGTCCGGCAATGGGGTGCAGGCGAGGCGGGTCAACAGGGGTGAGCCCGCCCGGAGGGCGCGAACCATATCGACAACCGGCAGCATGCCGGCCCACGGAGACCCGCCGAACGGGGAGCCCAGCGTGATCACCGTTTCGACCCGCCCCTTCAATCGCGGGTCGGAAATGGCCTGCGCGACAACGACGCCGCCCAGGCTGTGGCCGACGAGATGCACCTTGGCCGCGCCGGTTCGCGACAACATCTGCTCCACGTGGGCGACCAGCTTGTCGGCGAGCTGCTCCACGGTGTTTCCGACCGGCGCGTAGGTCATGGCGTCGACGCTTAGGCCCTTGGCGCTGAGGGCCTGGGCGATCGACGACCAGCTTGACTTGGCGCCCCCGAACCCGTGGACGAGCAGCACTGGAGTTGCGGCCGCGGCGCATGAATCCGTCAGGCGCGACACACGGTCAGCGGGTCCATGGTCACCGCGGATGAGGCGTACCGGTGCTGTCGCGGGCACTGACAGCAAGAGCGCCGCCTCGTGGGCCTGCACCATCGCGGCACGTGCCACGGTCCGAAGTGTCCTGCGGGCCGCACCGATCCTGCGCTCGCGCACCGCTGTGTGCGTCCGCCCCCGCGGGCCGCTGACGCGCGCCGGCTGCCTCACTGTCGACTGCGCTTGCACCATGTCGCACCTTCTTCGTGTCGCGTATCACGTTGACAATCGCGGTCGGTGCCCCGTGAGTCTTCAATGCCAGCCGCAGTCCGGTATGCGGGTCCGCAGGGGCGGTGCCCTACTGGTTAGCCGGAATGCATAGCTGATTACCCTGCACGGCAGTGCTTTTGGCTATGCCGACTCTGATCCCGCCCGGCCGGTGTTCCGGTTGTCGGCACTCGCGACCTGCGACCGGGGCCCAGCCAGCGGGAACTACACCCGGCCGCTAGCGGCAATGCGGATCGATCAGTGTCGCGCCAGACTCGGCAACGCAACACCGACAGCGCAACGCGCGTGAAGGGAAGATGGACATGTCGATCGCCACCTCGAGGCCGAAGGCCGTCGGAGTCGCCGAGACGGTCGGCGCCCTCCGGCCCGCGATCCTGCCGGCCGCGGTTTTCATCGTCGTCGAGATCCTGCTGGCCGCGGAGACTATTTGGGTCATTCTCCTGAAGGGGACAGATCCGCGAAGCCCGGCCGCCGCGCCGCTGGCGATCTTGCTGAGCGTGGCCCTGCTCGCAAATTTGGGCCTGCTCTGCGGCGCGGCCGCCGCTATCGCCGCCGAGACGATTCGACGATCGAATCGCGCCCTCGGCAGCTCGATCGCGTCGGTCGGTGCGCCCGAGACGGCGGGAGGCGACGTCCCGGCCGCTGACCTTCCGCGGTCTGCGGATGCCGAAGACAGCGCAGCAGGCAATGAGCCTGCTTCCGGGCCGCCGGGCATGCCAGCTAGCGGGTAGGCGAAGATCCCGACTGGTGGGGTTACCTGATGGGTGCCAGCAGCGGCGACAGCGGCGCGCCGCGGCGCAAGGCTTGAGACATCAACGAGGTGTTGACGCCCTTGTATTCCAGGGAGGTGACGTCATGGGAGTGTTCTATGGCGTACTGGCCGCGATACCAATGATGTGGGGCTACGCCGGCTATGTGATGGTGTCCCATCCCGGTACGGCGGAAGCCGATGTGCGGGGCGGGCTGCGCAAACTGATGCCGCGGGCCGGCAAGTGAGCCGGGGGAAACCGACCGCTGCACTGACTCTGTGGCCGATGGCCCGACGCCGGCCGGGCGTCGAGCTACAGCTTCCCGAGACCGCGCAAGACCTTGGCAAATGACGGCATCGCCGCCAGGCCGCCGCGGAGGCTGCGCTGCAACGAGCTGACGTCGGCCACGACGACGTAGCGCGCCCCCCGATCGCGCCACTGGGCGGCCTGATCGATCACTTCGTCGGGCGTCCCGCTCAAGAAAACCTCTCGCATGACGGGTGGCGGCACCTCGGCCGCATACGACAGCGCTGTCTGTTCGTCGAAAGCGTGCGGCACGAGATCATGTGA
>NZ_DATJPU010000046.1:0-2346 GCF_035506235.1 Mycobacterium sp. | reverse complement strand
GACCGCTGGGGGGCGCGTTCGACAGCCACCATCACCCACAGCGACTACGTCGCAGCCGCCGTCGCCACCCGGCGTGATGTACGCGGCACCCCGATACACGTGGTGCCGCTTACCAGCGACCTCGATGCGGCCCTGGTTCCTCCGCTTGTCGGCCCCGAAGGGCGGCACGACTTCGTGATGATCGGCCGGCTCAACCCGTACAAAAACGTCGACGTGGTGCTGGAGGCCTGGCAGCGGCATGTTGCCGGCGGCGGCTGGCGCGGTGACGATCTGGTGTTCATCGGTGACGGGGAGGCTATCCCCCGCACCCTACCGAAGCACACCCGGTGGCGCCCCGGCAGGTACCGCTACTGCGACGTCATCACGACACTGGCGTCCGCGAAGGGTACGATCGTCCACTGCCGGCGCGCCTCACAAAGCGGCGCGCAGTTGCTGTCGCTGCAGTTGGGTGTCATGCCGATTGTTTCCACGGCCGGTGGGCTGCCCGAATACCAGCCGCCGGGCTGCCCGCCGATCGGTATCGACGACGTCGCCGGGCTTGCCGCCGCGTTTGACGAGCTGGCCGATCCAGTCACCGCGACAATGCGCGGGGCCGCGGCAGCGCGCCACTACGCGCAGCGGTTCGCCGTCGACTGGGCCACGGATCGCCTGCTGAACGTGCTCACCGAAGTGCTGGCCGCTCGCTCGCCGGCGGCTCCTACCAACAGGGGGACGCCGTGACCGGTTGGCATCGTTTCGACACGCGGGTTGGCCGGTGTGGCGACTGCCGTCTGGGACTTCAGCCGCGCTCGCCGCAGCAATACGACCCTGGAGCCGGAATCCGGTTGGGTGCGAGCGAGCTTCGACCGGTTCGTGGCGATCCGCCGCTTTGGCGCCTTGGATGGTTTGCGGGCGGTGAGCGTGATCGCGGTGGTTTGGCATCACACCTCGGGCACTCCCGGTCCGTCGTTCACGCACAAGGGCTCCCTGAGGGTGCACTTGTTCTTCGCGATCCAGGCCGACAGGATCTGCGCGCTGGGTCTTCGGCATACGTGCGGTTCCACATTCTGGTAAAAGCTTTGTCGAACAGGCGTTCTCGGGCAGTCAGCAGCCAGCGCCGGTTGGCCCGTTCAGGGTCGAGTTTGCGGCCGCGCCGCTCCAGCAGGTCAAACTCAGGGAGGGGTGTTTGGAAAGCACGACGTATTGGGAGTTGGCCGTATTGATATCGTCGGGCTGAAAGTCGTGGGCAGGGCCCAGTATGGGGTCACCGTGGATGTTTCGGAGTTCACCGTTTCCACCGGCATGGACGAATACGGCGTTGGGTTCGGGCAGCCCCGGAGGCGAGCCGGGGTAGATATTGCGCTGAATCCCGCTAGCGGAGAAATAGGTGACCGTTAGCATGGCGGCGTCAGCCCGGTCAAACCACTTGCCGCCCAGCGTGTTCCAGTGTTCAGCCTCGTCGGCGGCCTCGGCAGCCGGCAGCCCGGACGCCAGCATTTCCTCGTACGAGGGCCAACCCACCTCGCCGATGGCCCCGTGCACATGATTGCGACTCAGCCAGTCGACGAACTTATCGAGCCGGTGCAAGTTCCAGTCGTCGAACGCCTGACCGTGTGTGGTGCCGTCGCTTTGAAATTTTTTGGCCCAGTACGAGTAACGAAGTTCGGGAACCACTTGGCCCGGAACGGCGTATCCGCCGGTCCAGTCGAAATACTGGTGCGCCGAGTACACGACGTCATGTCTTGGATCCTTGATCCAGGCGCGCGGGTGCAGATCAGCGAACGTGTCGACGTTGGACCAACTGATGCCCTCGATCATCAGTTGGTGGTGGTCTCCTGTCTGCCGCACCGCATCGACGGCGGACTGGGAGAACCGCTCCCAGATGACAGCATCGGCGCGGGTCTCAGTGCCGTCACCGGTGAGGTCGTTCGGCTCGTTCATCAGGTCGTAGGCCGCCACGCCCGCGGTGTCCTTGAACCTGGCGGCCAGTCTCGTCCACACGTTCGCGAACTGGTCGCTGCTGATTCCGCGAGAACATGCCACCACCGAACCGTCGGACTGGTGGTAGGTGCAGCCTTCCATCAGGTCGATGATCACATCGATACCCGCGGCGCGTGCCCGGAAGATCTCCGTCGTCAGTCGGGCGACTTCCGCCTGGTCGAGTTCGCCGCCCAGGGTGGGCTGGATGCGTTCCCAATTGATTGGCAGCCGCACCACCGCGACACCGTGCTGGGCCTCAAACACATAGGACGCCACCGACTCGTTGCCGGATTGATCGCCGTAGCCGCCAAGCCAGCTGAAAGTAGTGTCGTTGACGCCGCGGAGATAGGGGAGGTAGGGGATATAGGAACGTTCATCAGCGCTCCT
>NZ_DATJPU010000045.1:0-7338 GCF_035506235.1 Mycobacterium sp. | reverse complement strand
CAGCCGCAGCGACACCTACCCGTACGTCGACATCCGCGAGGACGACGTCACGATGGGCCACGAGGCCACCGTGTCGAAGGTCAGCGAGAACCAGCTGTTCTACCTGATGAGCCGCGGGCTGACCGAGGACGAGGCGATGGCGATGGTGGTGCGCGGGTTCGTCGAGCCGATCGCCAAAGAGCTGCCGATGGAGTACGCGCTGGAGCTCAACCGGCTGATCGAGTTGCAGATGGAGGGCGCGGTCGGATGACCGCTGCCGCACTGAATAAGGGAGAGCTGTTCTCCTCCTTCGATGTCGACGCGTTCGAGGTTCCGCACGGGCGCGACGAGCTCTGGCGGTTCACCCCGCTGCGGCGGCTCCGCGGGCTGCACGACGGCTCGGCGAACGCCACCGGCAGGGCGCGGATCGACGTCAGCGAGCGGCCCGGTGTCCACACCGAGACCGTCCGCCGCGGCGACCAGCGGCTTGGCCAGGGCGGCGCCCCCGCCGATCGCGTTGCCGCCCAAGCGTTTTCGTCGTTCAACTCCGCGACGCTGGTCACCGTCGGCCGCGACACGCGGATCGCCGAGCCGATCAACATCACCGTCACCGGGCCCGGCGAGGGCGCGGTGGCCTACGGGCATCTGCAGATATGCGTCGAGGAGCTCGGTGAGGCGGTGGTGGTCATCGACCTGCGGGGCAGCGGAACCTACGCCGACAACGTCGAATTCATCGTCGGCGACGCGGCCCGGCTCACGGTCGTGTGGATCGCCGACTGGGCCGACGACATGGTGCACGTCAGCGCGCACCACGCCAAACTGGGCAAGGACTCGGTGCTGCGGCACGTCACCGTCACGCTCGGCGGCGAGGTGGTGCGAATGTCGGCCAACGTGCGGTTCGGCGGCCCCGGCGGGGACGCCGAGCTGCTGGGCCTGTACTTCGCCGACGCCGGCCAGCACCTCGAGTCGCGGCTGCTGGTGGACCACGCCCAGCCCGACTGCAAGTCGAACGTGCTGTATAAGGGTGCGCTGCAAGGGGATCCGGACTCGGCGCTGCCCGACGCGCACACCGTCTGGGTGGGCGACGTGCTGATCCGGGCCGAAGCCACCGGCACCGACACCTTCGAGGTGAACCGCAACCTGGTGCTCACCGACGGGGCGCGCGCCGACTCGGTGCCCAACCTCGAGATCGAGACGGGCGAGATCGTTGGGGCCGGGCACGCCAGCGCCACCGGGCGTTTCGACGACGAGCAACTGTTTTACCTGCGCTCCCGCGGCATCCCGGAAGAGCAGGCCCGCCGCCTGGTGATCCGCGGGTTCTTCGGCGAGATCATCTCGAAGATCGCGGTACCCGCGGTGCGGGAACGCCTGACCGCAGCCATCGAACACGAGCTGGCCATCACCGAATCGAGAGCAACAGCGTAATGACCACATTGGAAATCAAGGACCTGCACGTCAGCGTCGACAACCCCAACGCCGCCGAGGGGGAGCGCGAGATTCCCATCCTCAACGGCGTGGACCTGACGGTGAAATCCGGTGAGACGCATGCGTTGATGGGCCCCAACGGCTCGGGCAAGTCGACGCTGTCGTACGCCATCGCCGGTCATCCCAAGTACCGCGTCACTTCGGGGTCGATCACGCTGGACGGCGAGGACGTGCTGGCGATGAGTGTCGACGAGCGCGCGCGGGCCGGCATATTCCTGGCCATGCAGTATCCCGTCGAGGTGCCCGGCGTCTCGGTGTCCAACTTCCTGCGCTCGGCGGCCACCGCCGTCCGCGGCGAGGCCCCCAAGCTGCGGCACTGGGTCAAAGAGGTCAAGGCGGCGATGACATCGCTCGAGATCGACCCGGCGTTCGCCGAGCGCAACGTCAACGAGGGTTTCTCGGGCGGGGAGAAGAAGCGCCACGAGATCCTGCAGCTGGAGCTGCTCAAACCCAAGATCGCGATCCTCGACGAGACCGACTCCGGCCTGGACGTCGACGCGTTGCGGGTGGTGAGTGACGGCGTGAACCGCTACGCCGAGTCCGAGCACGGCGGCGTCCTGCTGATCACGCACTACACCCGCATCCTGCGCTACATCCACCCGGAATACGTGCACGTGTTCGTCGGCGGCCGCATCGCCGAATCCGGCGGGCCGGAGCTGGCCGACGAGCTCGAGCAGAACGGCTACGTCCGCTTCACTCAAGCGGCGGCCGCAGGAGCATAACCGTGGCCACCACCGCGACACCGCTGGACGTCGACGCGATCCGCGCCGACTTCCCGATCCTCAAGCGCGTCATGCGCGGCGGAAATCAGTTGGCGTACCTGGATTCCGGCGCGACGTCGCAGCGGCCGGTGCAGGTGCTCGACGCCGAGCGGGAATTCCTGCTCACCTCCAACGGCGGGGTGCATCGCGGGGCGCACCAGCTGATGGAGGAGGCCACCGACGCCTACGAGCAGGGCCGCGCCGACGTCGCGGCCTTCGTCGGGGCCGACGCGCAAGAACTGGTATTCACCAAGAACGCCACCGAGGCGCTCAACCTGGTGTCATACGTGCTGGGCGACAAGCGCTTCGAGCGCTCCGTTCGGCCCGGCGACGTCATCGTCACCACCGAGCTCGAGCACCACGCCAACCTCGTTCCGTGGCAGGAGCTCGCCCGGCGCACCGGTGCCACCTTGCGCTGGTACGGCGTCACCGAAGACGGGCGCATCGACCTGGACTCGCTGCAACTCGACGAGCGGGTCAAAGCCGTTGCCTTCAGCCATCATTCGAATGTCACCGGCGCCTTCGCGCCGGTGACCGACCTGGTGACCCGCGCCAGGGCCGTGGGTGCGTTGACCGTGCTGGACGCCTGCCAGTCGGTGCCGCACCGGCCGGTCGACTTCCACGCGCTCGGCGTCGACTTCGCTGCGTTCTCCGGGCACAAGATGTTGGGCCCCAACGGGATCGGCGTGCTGTACGGCCGCAGCGAGTTGCTGTCCCAGCTGCCCCCGTTTCTTACCGGCGGGTCCATGATCGAGACGGTGACCATGGAAGCCTCCACCTACGCCCCGGTGCCGCAGCGCTTCGAGGCCGGCACCCCGATGACCTCCCAGGTGGTCGGATTGGCCGCCGCCGCGCGCTATCTCGCCGCGGTCGGCATGGACGCCGCCGAGGCCCACGAACGCGAACTCGTCGCCGCGACCCTCGAGGGCCTGTCCGGCATCGACGGCGTGCGCATCGTCGGCCCGACCTCGATGGAAAACCGCGGCTCGCCGGTGTCGTTCGTCGTCGACGGCGTGCACGCGCACGACATCGGGCAGGTGCTCGACGACGACGGCGTCGCCGTGCGCGTCGGGCACCATTGCGCGTTGCCGCTGCACCGCAGGTTCGGGCTGGCGGCCACCGCGCGGGCCTCCTTCGCGGTGTACAACACCGCCGGCGAGGTCGAGCGGTTGGTGGCCGGCGTGCGACGCGCCCTGGATTTCTTTGGGAGAGAATGACTTTGCGTCTCGAGCAGATCTACCAGGACGTGATCCTCGATCACTACAAGCATCCGCAGCATCGGGGATTGCGGGAGCCGTTCGACGCGCAGGTGTACCACGTCAACCCGGTATGCGGCGACGAGATCACCCTGCGGGTCAGGTTGTCCGACGACGGCGAAACCGTCGCCGACGTCTCCTACGACGGGCAGGGCTGTTCGATCAGCCAGGCGTCGACCTCGGTGCTGACCCAGCAGGTGATCGGGCACAGCGTCGGCGAGGCGCTCAAGACCACCACCGCCTTCACCGAGATGGTGTCCTCGCGCGGCACCATCGAGGGCGACGATGACGTCCTCGGCGACGGCGTCGCCTTCGCCGGAGTCGCCAAATACCCCGCGCGCGTGAAGTGCGCGCTGCTCGGATGGATGGCGTTCAAAGACGCTTTGGCGCAAGCCAGCCAAGCCGGCAAGGAGGACCAAAAATGAGCGAAACCACCGCACCGGACGACGAATTGCTCGCCGACGTCGAGGAGGCGATGCGCGACGTCGTCGACCCCGAACTCGGCATCAACGTGGTCGACCTCGGGCTGGTCTATGGCCTGAACGTCGAAGAGGGCGACGAGGGAACCATCGCCCTGATCGACATGACGCTGACGTCGGCGGCCTGCCCGCTGACCGACGTCATCGAAGACCAGTCGCGCAGCGCGCTGGTCGGCAGCGGCCTGGTCGACGACCTGCGGATCAACTGGGTGTGGAACCCGCCGTGGGGCCCGGACAAGATCACCGAGGACGGCCGCGAGCAACTGCGGGCCCTGGGGTTCACCGTCTGAATCCTGACCGCCCGACCCGGCGCTAGATGTGGAAGGGCAGGTGGGGGAGATGCAGGTGGTGGTGCGGGTGCCCCATCGGCGGGCACGCTTCCAGGCTGATCGTCATCGCGTGCAGCACGCCGGCGTCCTGGGCGCCCTGAGCGCCCATGCACTTGCCGTTCGTGATCACCCGGGAGTCTGAAGGCGTCTGCTTCTGGTAGGAGGTCGAGCTCGCGACGGTCACATTGGTGGGCGTCGGCTGGGGACCCATGCCGTTGACGGCGATCGTGTTACCCGAGACCGAGCTGACAGTGCCGTAGAACCCGGCCGGCGGCGGGCACTTGCCGTCGATGGCTGAGGTCACCGTCACGGCCTGCGCGGTGATCGCGCCACCCGTGGGCGCGCTTTGCGGGGTGGCGCGCACGTTGACGCAACTACCGGGGGTGACGTCCGTCAGCTGGGCCGGGGTGACCTCGACGACCCTCGTCGCCGGCGAGAAGTCCACGGTGGCCGAACCCGTGCGCGTCCTCAGCTGGATGGTGCCGCCCGATACCGACTCGACCAGGCCCTCGACGTAGTCCTTCGGGGCGGGGGGCGGCGGGGGAGCCGGCGCTCCCGGCGCGGGGCTGGGCGGCACCGCCGTCACCGTCGGCTTGCCGGTGCCGCTGGTGCTCGCCGTGCGATCCGAGTGGCACATGGCGACGCTCAACGCGATGACCGCGATGACCCCGACGATCGCCAGCTGAGCCAGTCGAGGCTTGACCGTGCTGGCAGACATCGACGTCGCTCCGATCGTGAGTTGCGGATTCGGACCTGAGTACCCGCTCGGAACCCGGTTTTCACCGCCCCGTAACCGGGATCACCCGCGCGGCTTGGGCCCGCAGTTGCCGTCGTTGGCCGCCCGCACGTTGATGCTGGTCGCCTGCAGCGCGCCGGCGTTGTCCATGGTCCCGCGGGCGTTGAGGCACTTGCCCTGGGCGATCGCGTCCGGAGTGGCGGTGGCCAGCTTGGAGTATTTGGTCTGGTCGTCGACCGTCACGGGCGTCTGCGTGGTGTTACCGCTGGCGTCGGTGCCCGCGACGCTGATGGTGTTTCCCGTCACGGACGCGACGGAGCCTCGCAACGGCTGGGGCTTCGGGGGCGCCGGTGTCGGCGAGCCCGAGGGTGCCGGTGCGCTGGAACCGGGGCCGGAAGCCGGTCCGGATTCCTTGGGCTTCGGGCAGGTGCCGTTGACCGACGGGCTGACCCGGACCGACGCCGCGGTGACCGGCTGCCCGCTCTGGGCTGCCTGGGTGGGCCGCACGGTGACGCAGCTGCCCGAGGTGACGTCACTGAGCGTGGCCGGCCCGACCTCGGTGATCTTGGTCGTCGCGGTGAAATTCACGGCGGCGTTGCTCTTGTCTTCCTTGGTGACCTGGATCGAGTTGCCCGCAACCGAGGCGATCAGGCCGCTCACCTTGGCTTCGCCCTGGGCCGGTGCCTGGGAGGTGGCGGTCGAGGTCACAGTCGACGTAGAGGTGGAAGTCGACGTCGGAGCCGATTGGTTCGACGACCCGCACGCGGCGACGGACAGCGCGGTGGCGCCGGTGGCGGCGAGGATGGCGAACCGGGTGAGCCGGGCCGTGGGACAGCTTGCTGATATCAACATTTCCCCCATTCGTGAGTTGGACCACGAAAAGATGTACCCGATTTAGCTGTGCCGGAGCTGTGTGACGCCCATTCAGAACGCGTCTTCGGAGACTCGCATGATGTCGTCGTCGATGGATTCGATGACCCTGCGCTGCGCGGCCAGCCGGGGAAGCATGTTCTTGGCGAAGAACGTCGCCGTCGCGACCTTGCCCTGAAAGAAGTGTTTGTCGCTGCTCGAGGCAGCGTCGGCCAGCGCGGCGCGCGCGATGCCGGCTTGCACCAGCAACCGCCAGCCGATGAGCAGATCGCCGACCGCGAGCAGATAGCGCACCGATGCCAGCCCCACCTTGTAGATCTGGGTCGGGTGCTGCGTGGCCGACATCAAATACCCGGTCAGCGCGCCGGTCATCGCGGTGACTTCGTCGAGCGCGGCTTGCACCAGCTCCGCCTGAGGTTTGAGTTCCTCGTCGCAGGTGTCGATGGTGCGGCTGACCTGAGCCGTCAGGAACTGCAGTGCCTGGCCGCGGTCGCGGACGATCTTGCGGAAGAAGAAATCCAGCGCCTGGATGGCGGTGGTGCCCTCGTAGAGCGAATCGATCTTGGAGTCGCGGATGTACTGCTCGATCGGATAGTCGACCAGGAAGCCCGAACCGCCCAGCGTCTGCAGCGACTCGGTCAGGATTTCGTAGGCCCGCTCGGAGCTCACCCCCTTGACGATCGGCAGCAGCAGGTCGTCGATGCGATGCGCCATGTCCGGGTCGGCGCCCGAAACCCGTTGCGCGACATCGGCGTCCTGGTGGGCGGCCGCGTACATGTAGAGCGCCCGCAGGCCCTCCGCGTACGCCTTCTGGGTCATCAGGCTGCGACGCACGTCGGGGTGATGGATGATCGTGACCCGCGGCGCGGTCTTGTCGGCCATCTGGGTGAGATCGGCCCCCTGCACCCGCTCCTTGGCGAAGGCCAGCGCGTTCAGGTAGCCCGTGGACAGGGTTCCGGCCGCCTTCACGCCGATCGTCATGCGAGCCTGCTCGATCACGGTGAACATCTGCGCGATCCCGTTGTGCACGTCGCCAACCAGGTAGCCGACGGCCGGCACATCGGTGGCGCCAAAGGTCAATTCGCACGTCGGCGAGGACTTGATGCCCATCTTGTGTTCCAGGCCGGTCGCGAAAACACCGTTGCGGGAACCGAGTTCGAACGTCTCCGGGTCGAACAGGTACTTGGGCACATAGAACAGGCTCAACCCTTTGGTGCCCGGGCCCGCGCCCTCCGGCCGGGCCAGCACCAGGTGGAAGATGTTCTCGGCGGTCTCGCCCACGTCGCCGCCGGAGATGAACCGTTTGACGCCCTCGATGTGCCAGGTGCCGTCGGGTTGTTGGATGGCCTTGGCGCGGCCCGCCCCGACGTCGGATCCGGCGTCGGGCTCGGTGAGCACCATGGTGGCCTGCCAACCGCGCTCCACACCGATGGCCGCCCACCG
>NZ_DATJPU010000044.1:0-4206 GCF_035506235.1 Mycobacterium sp. | reverse complement strand
CGCGACATCTTCCCCGGCACACTGATCATGTACGGCGCACACGAACGCTATCTCCTTGAACAAGCCTCCCACTGGGCAGGATTGGCCACCCGCCGCACCGACACGTACGAATCCAGCAGCGGCAACCGTTCCCAGTCATCGCAATTCGGCCAAATGATCGACTGGCAAGAACTGCTCCCCCAAAACCGTGAAGAAGCCCAACTCCTGCGCATCGACCCCACCGGCAGGCAGCGAGGAAGCGCCAACGAACTTGTCCACATTCCCGACTGGAGCGAGTTCACCAAAATCTTCGACCAAGCCATCCAACGCCGCCTGGAAAAGAAACGCGGCTAATGCTGGCTCCCCTGGAACGCCGCCGGGCTTTTCCCGCTCAACCGCGAAATGCCCGGCGGCAGCATTTTCGCAGGCCTCCGAGGATATGACCTTACGTCTGCTGGGCCATGCAGCATCAAAAAAACCGGCTCTGACGGTTGACGTCACCGACCAAGTCGACCCGTTTACCCTCGAAACGGCCGTGTCCCGTCACCACGAAGGGCCGCACTTTCTTCGTAATTCGATGCTCAGCAAGGGCATCCCGAATGTCCCGTGCGTTGTACATGGCACTGGCGGTGCCACCCGGCGGCAGATCCATGTTCCCAATGGGGCGCCCCATGAAATCCTCGGGCACCGTAATGACCTGGTGGTTTGGCAGTTGAAATCCGAACTGCTGGACCTGCGTTCCGAGCCGCCCAGAGTTTCGCGCCTCTACGCCAATGAACCACACACCTTGGGGCCTTCCCGGACCGATTCCCTGGATCCGCACAACCTTGACCCGCGGGCCGTTGCGCCGCCACGAGACGACCTGCCAACCCAGCGACACCACGGACAGCACCAACGCGAACCCTGAGATACCAAGAGTCAGGATCACGGGTCCGGTCCACACGTGCTCAAGGGTATCCAGGGCGGATTCAGCAGCTTGAGGTGCAGCAGCGGTTGAACCAGCAGCGCACGAACCACGAAAGCCGCAGCCCAAATTGGTCCCAAGATGCAACTGGCCACCAGGCTCCGCGCGGGACTGATCTGTTCCGTGCTATCCGGAAATCGACGGCGAAAGGTGTTGTTGGCCAGCCCAAATCGTCGGCAAGTGCCCTGGACCGATACCCGTACTCCCGCTGATGCAGCCCGCCGCCGAAGCCAAGGCGTGCGACGAGCCGGTGGAGCCGAGCAACGGCGGGGGAGCGCTCAACAACGCGGAAAGGACCGCGTAGCAGTACCAAACGATCAGCACGACCGCGATGGTCGCCCCGCTGAGCATCGGAAACCATCGGATGCCCGCTGGTGTGCATCGCCGCGGCGTTTCCCTGGGCTTGCTCCCCGACGGTATCGGGTCCAACACCGTCGGCATCGAGACATACCCCGGCACCAAAATCAGATCGTCATCGACGTCGGCAGCCACCGGCGTTAGCGGCCACCAATCGGTTGATCCGTCGACAGCGAGCCAGCCTTCCAAAATCCCGTAGACGGCGGCGGCGAGGAAGGTCGCCGGGATCTGCGCAATCAACCACGGCACCACCAGTACCGACGAAAGGCTGCCAGAGGGATCGTAGAGCAGCGGCAGCGGCATCCCGCACAGCACGCCGGCCCACAGCAGCGCCGGAATCGGGTACGCCCGCAGCTTTTCGGGAATCACGGTGAGAATGCAGCTATAGACCGTGCGCCCAAGCAGCCAGCCCAGCGGTGCGGCCACCGCGCAGATCGTGACCATCATCGTTTCCAGCCCACCAGCTGACGTCGACGGGCTACGAAACACCAGCGCAGGAGTGACTTGGTCATCGTGGGGATCTGGGCGGGCACCCGCCCGCGCGCGGGCCTGGGAACGTAGCCTTTTCCCGAGCAGTTCAGCGCGGCGCTTCTGGAACAAGAAGATCCCCGCGTGCGCGGCAATCCAGGCGCGGCGCTGTTCGTCGAAGACCTCAGCCGGCACAATCGCCACCAGCCGAGGTCACCAACTCGTTAACCAAGCCGCGGACATCGGTCAGGAGCTCGCGGCATTCCTTGAGCATGCCGTCGACCGCACGCAGCACTGTCAGTACGTATGTATCCTCGGCGGAGCGTGGCAGGCGCGATTGCGGCGTGCCACCGTGGAGGATCGCCGCCGCCGATCCTGGTGTCCAGCCGAGCGACGCGTCGAGCCGCGCCAGCGTTGCCATCGAGACGGTCCTCGAGCCGCTGATCGCCTTGTGAAGGGTGGTCCGGTTAGGTCCGCCGCGGCGGGCCAACTCGTCGCGGGTCATCCGCAATACGGCGAGCCGCTCGCTGACGAAGTGGTCGAGCCGGGCCAAACCATGTTCAGGTGCATTCACGCCTACAAAAGTAGACATAGTGAGCTTAAGTCGTCCAGCGTTGTCGACAGAATAGTGCGTAGACCTCTACTGTAACGCCTAAAGACCAACATCAACGGTGGTCAGTGGGAAGGGGTCGACGTGAAAGTGTTTATCACAGCACTGGGCGTGATCGGCGCCGGCATCATGTTCGCCGTGTGGGCGCTGCTCGAGCTAGTCGCGCGGCTCGCGCCCCTGTTGATCGTTGCTGTCATCGCATGGGCGGTGGTCGCCACGATGCGTGCCCGTGGCCGCCGCGTCCGTGACGACAACCGTTTACAAGCACTATGGGCACAAACCCGGCGCCAAGACGCGGTTCGGCCGCTGACCCAACAACCGGTGGCCATGCCGCTGTCGCATGCACCCCACCGTGAACGCTTCTATCTCGTGCGCGGCGACGACGCCGGTTTTGCCGCGCACCGCGACGACGGCTACCTCAATGTCTGCGCGCCCGCACTACCACCGGCCGCGCTGCATCAGCCGCGTCTGCCCGCACGTCGGCGTCGCTGCCGTCGGCGTGCGACCCACCGGAGCACTCGCCCGTGAACCCGGTCACCGACGATCAAGACTGGTTGCGGGGCATTGGCGTGTCCACCGCCGGGCCAGACACTGGCCCGCAGTCGTCCTATGAGCCACACGCTGCCCCCGACGACGATGAGGTGCGCTCTTCGCACGGCAGCGATCGCGAACCGGATGAACCCGATGAGACCAACCACGCGGGCGGCGATGTTGCGGACCTCGACTTGCCATCCGACGATCCACCCGCCGACAGCAAGGCGCCGACTTCGTTGCCGCGGTTCACCCCGTGGGTCGCGGTCACTTTCGGCGTCGCAGCCGTTCTGGCCACCGTGGTGACGGTGGGCGCCGGTGTGCTCACTTCGCGCGACCCGCGGCCCCCGCAGCCGCCACCACACACCAGCACAGCTGCTCGTCCTCCCACGCCCGTCCCCCCAACATCGACCACGCCCGCAACCACCGACGCGCCTATCCCTTTCACCGCATCCGCTGACTGCCCGCCCGGATCCACGGCCGCCCAATCGCTAGCAGACCCGCAGGCACGCACACCGTGGATTTGCGCGCGACCAGTCGACGGCCAGGTTCTGACTATTGATCTCGGCCGTGCCTATGTGATCACCGCGGTCTCGATCGTCCCTGGCGCGGTCAACAAGACGGGCAGCGACGATCAGGGTGACCCGTGGCTGCAACACCGTGTGGTCAGCCGGGTGCAGTGGCAGTTCAACGACACCGACAAGACCATCAAGACCCAAAACACCGGCAACGTCCACGGCGAGGCCGTCATGCCCGTCCCCAACTTGCTGGCATCGGCGATCACGGTCATCATCCAAGAAACAAGCCGCCCACCCATGGTCGCGCCCACCACCACCCCGGCGCCGGGCCGGCAAGATAGCATTCTCGCTCCTATCCTTGGCGCGCCGCCCTCCCCGGATCAGCAGCCCCCCCTGCTTCCCGGCCAACCCCAACCGGCCGACCCCAGCGACGGCACCTTTGCCGTCAGCAGCATCAAAATCATTGGGCACAAGGCGATCTGATGCCAGTCTTGACTGACACCTGGAAATGCCGACTCAGTGGCGCTGCCCGCGGGGCGGGCCGGATCATCCCGGCAGTGCTCGTCGCCTCCGCCTCCATCGACGGGCTCGCGGTGGTGTGGCGCGCGGTGTTCCCGTCATCGCCACCGCCGATCGCGGCCATCGCCGGCCAGGTCGATCACCAGGCCGACCTGGCCAAAGGATTCGCAATCGACTGCGTCACAACATATCTGACGGCCAGCACCACCCAAGCCGCCAACCTGGGTCGCTGCTTTCCTCACCCCGACAAACTCTCCATG
>NZ_DATJPU010000043.1:0-2232 GCF_035506235.1 Mycobacterium sp. | reverse complement strand
CCTCGCTGCGGGTAACCGCGTCGCCGGCGCTGATGGGCGACCTCAAGGAGTTGCTCGGCCCGGGCTGCCTGGGTGGCTAGCGGCGATCGCAAGCGCGGCAAAGCCGGGCGAAGCGGGTCGCCGCAATCGGGTTAGCCTAGCGGGAGTTTCCGGCCTTCGGTGATTGTCGGTCTGGTTTCGCCTGGTAGGGCTGTGTTTTCGAGCAGGGTGGGTGTATTACCCACCTTCGCGGCTCGGCCCACGGTTGGTCAGCGGGTGGGTGCGTATTGGTGGATGTCGAACAGGTCGGCGAGGCGCTGCTGGGTGGGGTCGATGTCGGTGAGCATGCGCTGTATGCGGGGGCGTCCCTTGCCGCCGTCGTGGTAGAACAGCACGGTTTCTTCGATGCCGGCGAGCTGGTCGAGCAGCTCGCGCACCGACAGGTGCAGGCCTGCCTGGGCGGCGTGGCGGCGCATCAGGTGGGCGACGGTGAGGGCGAGCACGCAGTAGAACACGTGCACGCGGATCTTGGAGTCGGTCCAGTGGTGCATCGGGCTGAACGAGACCACGTGTGGGTCCTTGAGTTGGCGGAAGCCGAATTCGGCGTCGGATTGGGATCGGTAGGCGGCCACCACGTCGGGCACCGGCCAGTCGCGGTTGGTGAATAGGATCCGCTTGCCGAACAGCCGCTGTTCGAGGTGTTTTCGGGCCTTGGTATCGGTGCGCGAGGTCAGCCGCAGCTCGGCGGGCGCCTGGCCGGTCAACGTGACGGTGAGGATGTCGGCCACCCAGCGGGGCTTGCAGATCGTGGCGATCTGGGCCTGCACCTTGTCGCGGTCGCGGCGGGTGCGGCCGCGGGCCAGGCGGGCGGCGAGTTCGGCGAGCCGACGGCGGGCGATGGCCAGGGTCTGGTCCAGGCCGCGGGACTGCTTGGCCGCCAGGGTCGCCGACCGGGTGAGCACGGCGCGGCGGGTCACGCCCAGCGCGGTGACGGTGGTGTCGACGTAGCGCAGCCCGGGGTAGCGGTCCTCGTCGACGGGGCGGTAGTCGCGGTTGGGGATGGCCAGCAGGCTGGGGTGATCGGACGGCGGCAGGGATCCGACGAACCCGATCCCGTGCGCCTCGACGAGTTCGTGGTTGTCGGTGCTGTTCTGCCCGGCGTCATAGACCACGGTCAGCGACTCGACCCCGGTGACCAGGCCCCGGTACCGGGCGACCAGCTCGTCGACGACGGTGGGGAACTGGGTGACGTCGGGCCGATCCCCGGGATAGGCGTGCGAGATCACCGGCACCCCGCCGTCGCGGGTGACGACCAGCGCCAACCCGACCAGCCGCAGGTCGGTGCGTTTCTGTTTGGCCTTGCCGCGCTGCGCGATCGGCGCGCGCTGGTTGCCGGTGTCGATGAAGGTGGCGAAGTTGGTCATGTCCAGCGCCAGCCCGCTCAGATCGAGCCCGAACTTGGTGAGCATCCGCCGCCCGAGCCGGGTCTCGATCTCGCGCAGCTGCACCTCGCCGAGGCGGTCCATCGCGTCCCAGAACCGGCGATGATCCAGCGCGGCCCGGTCCAGCCTCACCCACCGGGGTCCGGCCGTGGTGGCCCACCAGTCGGCGAACTCGCGCTTGGAGCACGGGTCGATGACCCGGTTCGCGCATGCCAGGGCCAGGTAGGTGCCCACCGAGGCGGCCGCGTCCGGGCGGCGGGGCGCCACATCGTCCACGATCCCGGCTACGCCCAACCGGACCAGCGTCGACCACACCGCCGCCAAATCCCCGAACCGCTTGTGCCGGCTGCGGATCGGCTGCCCCGCCGGCGTCTGCGACAGCTTCGCCATCACCTCCTCCGCGCTGCCCAGATACTGCTGGGACACGATGCGCGGCCTGCCCTGCACGCGGGCCGATTCCACCAGGTAGTAGTAGGTCTGCTTGCCGCGCCGCTTACCCACGATCGACGCCATATATGGGTAATACACTTTAGTCACACAAACCTCAAGCACCACAACGCAAGACACGCCGATCAGCTACAAAGGCCGGAAACTCCCGCTAGGCCTCGCAGGCTTCCAGCCGCTTGCGGACCTGCCGCGGCGCACGGCCGAGTCGGCTTCGTCGATGACATTCCTGGCGATGAGGGAGTGCGCGAGCGCGACGAGTTGGCTCTCGGGATACGGCAGAGCCGCGTACACCTTTTCGGACAGGCGGTCCTCGTCGTGTCGACGCGTCAGCAGCTCTAGTGCCGTTCCCTGCCGGTCGAGGGCC
>NZ_DATJPU010000042.1:0-2518 GCF_035506235.1 Mycobacterium sp. | reverse complement strand
CTGTTCGTGATCGGATCTCGAATTCCTCAGGCGAGTCATTTATGATTGCCAGCCGGCGCGTCTGCCACCACTGGCCGGGCGCAGCGGGTCCCCGGGCATCTACGACGACCTGCTCCACTCCAGGCTCGCAAGCCCACCCCTAGGCCGGGCGGCGAAGGTGGCGTTGGCGATCTCAACTGCCATGACCCGGGCGCTCTGCGGTGACTGCCGCCCGGAAGAGCCGGGTCCGGAGACGGACCTGCACACCCGATAGCCCGGCATGGCCACGGATCCGGTTTCCCGCCACCTCGATCACCGGGGCTCCCCCGGCCAGCCGCCCCGGGGATGCTCCCGTACCTGCCTTATTGCGACAAGTGTTGCAATGCAGATCCCGATCCGGTACGTTTTAATGCGACAGTCGTCGCGTTAGGAGAGGTAATGCGGAAGACCCGTACAACAGTCGAGAGCAAGGCGTTCGCCGTGACCGTCGAGGCCGTGACTCCGGTCGATGCTCCCGTGGAGCAGGCATGGCAGGTACTGTCCGACACCACCGCCTATGGATCATGGAACCCGTTCGTCAGGCGGCTCGACGGTCCGCTCGTCTCCGGCGAGCACATCGAAGTCGACCTTCAGCTCGCGGGCCGCAAGCTCCAGAAGATGAAGCCCCGCGTGGTAAAGGTCGAGCCGGGAAAGTCCTTTGAGTGGCTCGGCCAGTTTGGTCCTCGTGGTGTCTTCGACGGGCGGCACCGTTTCGAGCTCCGTCCGGTGGGGACCGGCCGCTGCGAGCTGGTACAGTCCGAGGTTCTCTCAGGAGCCCTGGTGCCGTTCTTCAAGAAGATGCTGACCGGCCCGACTCCCGAGGCGTTCGCCGCCCTCAACGAGGCGTTCAAAGACAGGGTCGAGCATGCCGCCTGATGCCACCGTCTCTCACCACAGGGGACAGGTCGTTCTCGATGCGATCCTCGATACCACGCTCACGCTGATCGCGGAGCGGGGTTACGCCTTCTCGATCGACGAGGTCGCGGAGGCGGCCGGCGTCCACAAGTCCACCATCTACCGGCGATGGAGCACCAAGGCGGCCCTCGTCGGTTCGGCGGTCGAGCGCCAGGCCTCCATCGAGGTCCCCATCCCGGACACGGGCGCACCCGTGCTGGACCTGACGACTCTCGCCCTGCTCGTGGCAAAGTCGCTCCGGACCCGGGCTGGTGCCCAGGCAATCCGCAGCGTGGTGGCCGCTGCCTCCGAGGATCCTGAGATCGTGGACGTGGCCCGCCGTTTCCTGGATGCCCGATATGAGGCTGCCGTGGAACTGGTCAATCGGGCGATCTCAAAGGGTGAACTCCGATCCGATGTGGACCCGGTGCTGGTGTGGCAGGCCATGGTCAACCCACTTCACCTGCGAGCCGTCCTCGACCAGCCGGCCGACGACGCCACGGCCCGTCGCCTAGTCGCACTCGTCCTCGACGGCGCCCGATCCCAGCAAGCCGCCGACGAAGCACGTCCATCCGGGTCTGGAGCGGAGAAGATGAGGTAAGCGGCGGGCTGCAGGCATCCGCGGAGCCGGATTGTGCTGGTCAGGAGGCTGTGGGCGGCGCTTCCTGCGCCATCATGGCTCCGAGGCTGATTTCGACCGTTTCACCAGGCTGGTGCTGGTCAGCGTACCGTAGCGCTGTCGGAGTCACCGCCGGGACCGGGACCGGACGCCGCTGGGCGGGGCGGGTGAGCCCTGGGCTGCTCGGGGGTGAGCGGGGTGATGCGGAGCAGCCGGGCGGCCGGGCGAGGGAGCCACCAGTTGGCCCGGCCGAACAGGGTGACCAGGGCCGGGGCGAGCACGCCGCGGATGACGGTGGCGTCGATGATGATCCCGGCGGCCAGCCCGGTGGCCAGGATCTTCACGTCGGTGACCGGGACGCCGCCCAGGGCGATGAAGGCCAGGCAGAGGATCAGCGCGCCGGAGGTCACGAGCCGGCCGGTGTGGCCGATGCCGCGGACGACGGCCGTGCGGACGTCGCCGGCCCGTTCGTACTCCTCGTTGATGCGGGTCAGGATGAACACCTCGTAGTCCATCGACAGGCCGAACAGCAGCGCGAACACGGCCAGCGGCACCCAGAGGGTGACGGCGCCGGTGGCCGGGCTGTTGAACAGCGCGGTGGCGCCGCGGCCTTCCTGCCAGACGAAGGTCAGGACGCCGAATGCGGCGGCCAGCGAGATCAGGTTCAGCAGCAGGGCCTTGACCGGCAGCCACAGCGACCGCAGGGCCCTGGCTAGCAGGACGAACGTGACGATCACGATGGCGCCGATGATGAACGCCAGGTTGCGGCCGTACAGGGCGGTGATGAAGTCGGCGTCCTGGGCCGGGGAGCCGCCGACGCGGGCGCCGGGCACCGCGGCGGCGGCCGCCTTGATCTCCCGCAGGGCGGCCTTGCCCGCCGGGCTCGAGGGATCGGCTGGCGACCAGGCGTTCACGATGTGCAGGCCGTCCCGGGTCCAGGCTGTCGGCGAGACCGCGGTGATCCGGCCGCCGGGCGCCGGGACGTCA
>NZ_DATJPU010000041.1:0-19143 GCF_035506235.1 Mycobacterium sp. | reverse complement strand
GCCATCGCCTCGTCCTCGGTCAGCCCGCGGCTCATCAGGTAGAACAGCTGGTTCTCGCTGACCTTCGACACGGTGGCCTCGTGGCCCATCGTGACGTCGTCCTCGCGGATGTCGACGTACGGGTAGGTGTCGCTGCGGCTGATCGTATCGACCAGCAGCGCATCGCATTTCACACTGGAGCGCGACCCGTGTGCGCCCTTGTTCACCTGCACCAGGCCGCGGTAGGAGGTCCGGCCGCCCCCGCGCGCCACCGACTTGGACACGATGTTGCTCGACGTGTTCGGCGCCAGGTGCAGCATCTTGGCGCCGGTGTCCTGGTGCTGGTCCTCACCGGCGAACGCCACCGACAGCACCTCACCCTTGGCGTGCTCGCCGGTCATCCACACCGCCGGGTACTTCATCGTCACCTTCGACCCGATGTTGCCGTCGACCCATTCCATCGTGGCGCCGGCCTCGGCGCGGGCCCGCTTGGTGACCAGGTTGTAGACGTTGCCCGACCAGTTCTGGATGGTGGTGTAACGGCAACGGCCACCGGGCTTTACGATGATCTCCACCACCGCCGAGTGCAGCGAATCCGACTTGTAGATGGGAGCAGTACAGCCCTCTATGTAGTGAACGTAAGCGTTCTCATCGACGATGATCAGCGTCCGCTCGAACTGGCCCATGTTCTCGGTGTTGATCCGGAAGTAGGCCTGCAGCGGGATGTCCACGTGGACGCCGGGCGGAACGTAGATGAAGCTGCCGCCGCTCCAGACCGCGGTATTCAGAGCAGAGAACTTGTTGTCGCCCGCCGGGATGACGGTGCCGAAGTACTCCTTGAATACCTCGGGGTGTTCCCGCAGGCCGGTGTCGGTGTCGAGGAAGACAACCCCTTGCGCCTCAAGGTCTTCGCGAATCTGGTGGTACACGACCTCGGAGTTGTGCACGACGAGACCTTCGGCGACGAAGTTGTGCGGTCCGTCGACCTCGATGTCGTACACCGGTTCCACCGCATACGGTTCGATGGACTTGACCCGCTCAAAGCCGAGCCATTCGTTGCAGTGCACGCGGATCGTTGTCCCGCGTGAGCTGTTCGACGAATGCTTGTAGCTGCGACGCCCAAAGCGCTCGGTTCGCTTGAGGTTGCGGCACCCAAGCCGCTCGAAGTCGCCCGAAATGCCCAGCCGCCAAGCGATTTGCAAGCGCTCCGGCGCGTGGCGATACGGCTGAGTAAACGACCATGGCCCTCCCGCGCGAAGACCAGACAACTCTGCCAGCTCGCGTGCTTGACCGATGAGAGCTTCATTGGCGCAGGTCAACAGGATTGACCCACTCTTAGCCGGGCCCACGTAGCCATCTGCATCGACCCAGCCACCGAGGAAGGCCAACCGCTCACCGACGGGGAGGCCGTAGACCCAGCCCGGTACCCGCTTAGTCAGCGAAAACCCGCTGAAACCCAGCTCGACGATCAACTCGGTCAAGGCCTTGGAGTTGACCACAATGCGGTATTCGTCAGCTTCAATGCAGCGCAGGCCGAACAGCTGCTTTATGACGCGGGTAAGCTCCGCGCGCAGCTCGACATCGGTTGCGGGAATGGCGAACTGGACACGATACGTCCGTGTCGAGAGGTGCAGGTTGCCGTCGCCGATGTACAACCCGAGCAGCCACATCAGGTCGACGGAACTGGTCGACGGCGACATGAATCCCGGGAAGCTCGGAAGGTCAACGCTCGCACCGAATTCGGGCACCTGCCGTGGAACGGCAATGAAGTCGCCCGGCTTGATCTCGCCGACATTGACCCACCGTCGCGCATACCGGCTGCGCTGGCGA
The DNA here is from genome assembly GCF_035506235.1 of Mycobacterium sp. Classification (GTDB taxonomy): domain Bacteria; phylum Actinomycetota; class Actinomycetes; order Mycobacteriales; family Mycobacteriaceae; genus Mycobacterium. The sequence continues at coordinate 17,334 of NZ_DATJPU010000041.1, read as the reverse complement.
CCCGGCTTGCGCTCGTCGCGCAGTACCAGCATCGGGTGGTTGTCGGTCGCGCGGATACTACGCCGCGTCGTCTTGACCGCATATGTCTGGCGTGTATCCGTCTGCGCCGCTGCCTTGACCGGCGCGACGGTAAATCTCTCGGCGTCTTCGTCGTAAGCAAACACCCGATCGCCGAACTCGATCTCCTTGATTGGAACTTGCCCACGGTTGGCCGTCCACACCAGCGTGTCACCAGCCAGGCATTCGTACTGGGCGGCTACGCCGGCAACCAGGCGCTGCTTTTCCGCCTCCGGGATGCCCAGGCGGTCGTAGGTGTTTTTAATATCCTCCGGCAAATCGTCCCACGTCGCGGCCTGCTTTTCCGTGGACCGCACGAAGTACTTGATGTTCTCGAAGTCGATGCCCCCGAGGTTGGAGCCCCACGTCGGCATAGGCTTGCGCTCGAAGATGCGCAGCGCCTTGAGCCGGGTCTGCAGCATCCACTCCGGCTCGTTCTTCTTCGCGGAGATGTCGCGCACCACCGCCTCGGACAGCCCACGCTGCGCGCTGGCGCCTGCGACGTCGGAGTCCGCCCAACCGTAGCCGTAGCGGCCCAGGGAGGCGATCGCTTCTTCCTGCGTCAGCTGCTGAGCAGGGGCCCTGCCGGCCTCTAGGGTCATAACGACGCTCCTTCGATGTTCGTGGTGTCGCGGCGCGGGCTGGGCGCCTTTGAACTGAACCCGGTGATGGGCGCAGTGAGTGGAACGTGGGTGGTGCAGGCGCAGTTTCCGTTGACGATGGTCGCCAACCGCTGCACGTGGGTGCCGAGCACCTCGGCCATGGCCTGCTGCTCGGCCTCGCACAACTCGGGGAATTCCTCGGCGACGTGGGAAACCGGGCAGTGGTGCTGACAGATCTGCACCCCGTGGATCGGCCCGCCCACCCGGGCGGTGGTGGCCACGTAGCCGGCCTTGGTCAGGGCGCCGGCGACCCGTTCGGCGGCGGCCTCGACAGCCGCGTCGTCGGGGCTGTCGGCCGCCTGGACGTCGCTCAGGATCGCATCGATGCGGCGCCGGGCGAACGTGCGCACGGCGTCCTCACCGCCGATTTCCCGCAGCTGCCGCATGGCCGCCGCCGCCAGGTCGTCGTAGGCATGGTCGAGCTTGGCGCGGCCCGCCGACGTCAACCGAAAGCGCTTGGCGGGACGCCCGCGGCCCACCTGCTGCCATGAGGCCGCGGCCACCGATTCGGCGTCGCCCGCCTCGATCAGCGCGTCGAGGTGGCGCCGCACCCCGGCGGGTGCCAGGCCCAGCCGGTCGCCGATCTCGACGGCGGTGATCGATCCGGATTCCAGCAGCAGGCGCACGATGGCGCGCCGGGTGTGACCATCCGGGACCGCCGCGCCGCCGGTGGCGGCCGCAGGGGCCTCGGGGAGGCTGGTTCGGATTTTCACAACACCAGTGTGACGCAATTCCGGGAATCGGTCTACCAAGGGTCCCTGTCCGGGCGTTGCGCTGCTCACACTCGGGTCGAATGCGCGACGACCGGCTGCACCCGGCTGCGCCGCGCTTGCGATCGCCGCCGGGTCGAATGCGCGGCGACCCCCAGCGCCCGGCCGAGCCGTGCGGCCCGTCTCGTCGACGAGGCTAGGCTGCTCTGATGGCAGCGCGCCACCACACGCTCAGCTCGTCGATCGCCAAGCTGCACGGCGACGAGCAGGCTGTGGGTTCGCCGCTGAACGATACCGAGCTCACCGCGCTGCGCCGCACCCGCCTGTTCGGCGCGACCGGCACCTTCCTGATGGCGATCGGCGCGCTTGGCGCCGGGGCCCGGCCCGTCGTCCAGGACCCCACCTTCGGGGTCCGGTTGCTCAACCTGCCGTCGCGCATCCAGACCGTGTCGCTGACCATGACGACGACCGGGGCGGTCATGATGGCGCTCGCCTGGCTGATGCTGGGCCGGTTCGCGCTGGGCAACAGGCGGATGTCGCGCGGCGACCTGGACCGCACCCTTTTGCTGTGGGTGCTGCCCCTGTTGCCCGCCCCGCCGATGTACAGCAAGGACGTCTACTCCTACCTGGCCCAGAGCCAGATCTCGCTGCAGGGGCTTGACCCCTACAAGGTGGGCCCGGCATCGGGGCTGGGCCTCGGGCACGTGTTCACGCTGTCCGTCCCGACCCTGTGGCGCGAGACGCCGGCGCCCTACGGCCCTTTGTTCTTGTGGATCGGGCGCGGGATCTCCTCCCTGACCCGGGAGAACATCGTCGCCGCGGTGCTCTGCCACCGCATCGTCGTGCTGGCCGGGGTGGGCCTGATCGTCTGGGCCATCCCCCGGCTGGCCCGGCGCTGCGGCGTCGCCGAGGTCAGCGCCCTGTGGCTGGGCGCGGCCAACCCGCTGCTGATCATGCATCTGGTCGCCGGCGTGCACAACGAGGCGCTGATGCTCGGGCTGATGCTGGCCGGCGCCGAGTTCGCGCTGCGCGGCATCGACTCTCCGCGACTGCTGCCCACGTCGTGGCGGCCCGGCCCCGACTGGGAACCGTTGGCGATGCTGGTCGCCGGCGCGATCCTGATCACGCTGTCGTCCCAGGTGAAGCTGCCGTCGCTGCTGGCCCTGGGATTCGTCACGATGGCGCTGGCCTACCGCTGCGGCGGCAACCTGCGGGCCCTGCTGCTGGCCGGCGGCGGGATGGCGGCACTGGCACTGGCAGTGATGGCCATCGTCGGCTGGGCCAGCGGGCTCGGGTTCGGCTGGGTCTACACGCTGGGCACCGCCAACGTGGTGCGCAGCTGGATGTCGCCGCCGACGCTGCTGGCCCTCGGGACCGGGCAGGTGGGGATCCTGCTGGGCCTGGGCGATCACACCACCGCTGTGCTGGGGCTGACCCGTGCCATCGGCGTGCTGATCATCACGGTGATGGTGGCCTGGCTGCTGGTGGCCGTCTTCCGCGGCCGATTGCACCCCATCGGCGGCCTGGGCGTCGCGCTGGGCATCACCGTGCTGCTGTTTCCCGTCGTGCAGCCCTGGTATCTGCTGTGGGCCATCATCCCGCTGGCCGCCTGGGCGACCCGCACCGGGTTCCGGGTGGCGGTCATCGCCATCACCCTCATCGTGGGCATCTTCGGCCCGACGGCCAACGGCGACCGCTTCGCGCTGTTTCAGATCTTGGACGCCACCCTGGCCAGCAGCCTCATCGTGCTGGCGCTCATCGCCTTGACCTATCACCGCCTGCCGTGGCGCCAACTCCCGCCGATGAGCCCAGAGACCAACGGGGAGGCGGTCATTAAGCTGCCCGCCCCGGTCCCTGCCGAGACCCCCAGTTCGGAGGCGGCGCCCGACGCCTACGCTGATTCCACGTGAGCCCGGTCCCCGAAACGCCCGACATGGTGGTGCGGCTGCGCGGGGTCACCAAGCGCTACGGTTCCGGCGCGACCGCCGTCGAGGCCGTCTCCAACCTCGATCTCGAGGTGCGTGCGGCCGAGGTGCTGGCGCTGCTCGGCCCCAACGGCGCCGGCAAGACCACGACGGTCGAGATGTGCGAGGGCTTCGTGCGCCCGGACGCCGGCGCGATCGAGGTGCTCGGCCTGGACCCGATCGCCGACAACGCCCGGCTGCGCGCGCGCATCGGCGTGATGTTGCAGGGCGGCGGCGGCTATCCGGCGGCGCGGGCGGGCGAGATGCTCAACCTGGTGGCCTCCTACGCCGCCGACCCGCTGGACCCGGCGTGGCTGCTGGACACCCTGGGCCTCACCGACGCGGCCCGCACCACGTATCGGCGCCTTTCGGGCGGCCAGCAGCAACGGCTCGCGCTGGCGTGCGCGCTGGTCGGCCGCCCCGAACTGGTCTTTCTCGACGAGCCCACCGCGGGCATGGACGCCCACGCCCGCCTGCTGGTCTGGGAGCTGATCGACGCGCTACGCCGCGACGGCGTGACGGTGGTGTTGACCACCCACCAGCTCAAGGAGGCCGAGGAACTCGCCGACCGCCTGGTCATCATCGACCACGGCGTGACGGTGGCCTCGGGCACACCGACGGAGTTGATGCGCGCCGGCGCCAAAGACCAGCTGCGGTTCAGCGCGCCGCCGCGCCTCGAGCTGACCCTGCTGGCCTCCGCCCTGCCGGAGGACTACAAGGTCACCGAGGTGACCCCGGGCGAGTACCTGGTCGAGGGCCCGGTCGACCCACAGGTGCTGGCGACGGTCACGGCGTGGTGCGCGCAGATCGACGTGCTGGCCACCGACATGCGCGTCGAGCAACGCAGCCTCGAGGACGTGTTCCTCGACCTCACCGGCAGGAAGTTACGCCAATGACCGAATCGGGGACCCAATCCGGCGTCTTCCCCGCGGGGACATTCACCCCCGACCCGCGCCCCAACGCGGTGCCCCGGATGCTCGCCGCGCAGTACGGCCTCGAGCTCAAGCTGCTGCTGCGCAACGGCGAGCAACTGCTGCTGACCATGTTCATCCCGATCACGCTGCTGGTCGGGCTGACGCTGCTGCCGTTCGGCTCGTTCGGGCGCAACCGCGCGGCCACCTTCGTGCCCGTGATCATGGCCCTGGCGGTGATTTCGACCGCGTTCACCGGGCAGGCCATCGCGGTCGCGTTCGACCGCCGATACGGCGCGCTGAAACGGCTCGGGGCCACCCCGCTGCCGGTCTGGGGAATCATCGCCGGGAAGTCGCTGGCGGTGGTGACGGTGGTGTTCTTGCAGGCAATCCTGTTGGGCGCCATCGGTTTTGCGCTCGGCTGGCGGCCGGCTCCGGCGGCGCTGCTGTTGGGCGCGGCGGTCATCGCGCTGGGCACCGCGGGGTTCGCGGCCCTCGGGCTGCTGCTCGGCGGGACGCTGCGGGCCGAGATCGTGCTCGCGGTCGCCAACCTGATGTGGTTCGTGTTCGCCGGACTGGGCGCGCTGACCCTGGAATCCAGGATGATCCCGACGGCGGTCAAGTGGGCGGCCCGGCTGACCCCGTCGGGCGCGCTGACCGAGGCGCTGTCGCAGGCGATGACGCTGTCGGTGGACTGGTTCGGGATCGTCGTCCTGGCGGTGTGGGGCGCGGTGGCGGCGCTGGCGGCGCTGCGCTGGTTCCGCTTCACCTGACTCCGGGCCGTACTACAGGCCGTAGTTTTGTTGGCTTACCATCGGGCGGTGCTCAGACGAACGCTGCTGCGGTTGGTGGACCTGCTCCCCGACCCCAGCCTGCGCGTGCAGCGGGCCGTCGCAGCGCTCGTCGTCCTGACCCAGGGCGGCATCGCGGTCACCGGCGCGATCGTGCGCGTCACCGCGTCGGGCCTGGGTTGCCCCACGTGGCCGCAATGCTTCCCGGGCAGCTTCACCCCGGTGGCCCACGCCGAGGTGCCGCGGATTCACCAGGCCGTGGAGTTCGGCAACCGGATGATCACCTTCGCGGTGGTGATCGCCGCGGCGCTGGCCGTGCTGGCGGTGACCCGGGCGCGACGGCGCACCGAGGTCCTGGTCTATGCGTGGCTGATGCCGGTGTCGACGGTCGTGCAGGCGGTGATCGGCGGCATCACCGTGCGCACCGGGTTGCTGTGGTGGACGGTGGCCATCCACCTGCTGACGTCGATGACGATGGTGTGGCTGTCGGTGCTGCTCTACGTCAAGGTCGGAGAGCCCGATGATGGGGCGGTGCACGAGCGGGTGGCGCGGCCGCTGCGCGCGCTGACGGCGCTGAGCGCGGTGAACCTGGCGGCGGTGCTGGTGACCGGCACGCTGGTCACCGCCGCCGGCCCGCACGCCGGCGACCGCAGCCCCAGCCGGACGGTGCCGCGGCTCAAGGTCGAGATCACCACGCTGGTGCACGCGCACTCGTCGCTGCTGGTCTCCTACCTGGCCCTGCTGGTCGGGTTGGGCTTCGGGCTGCTGGCCGTGGGCGCCGCCCGACCCATCCTGCTGCGGCTCGGCGTGCTGCTCGCGCTGGTGTGCGTGCAGGCGGCCGTCGGCACCGCGCAGTACTTCACCGGCGTGCCCGCCGCCCTGGTCGCGGTGCACGTCGCCGGCGCGGCGGCCTGCACGGCCGCGACGGCGGCGCTATGGGCCTCAATGCGGGAACGGGTGCGAGAGCGGGCCCAGCCCCAGCCGCTCGCAGGCTGACTCCACTTCGACCGCGAACTCGCGCTGGGCACGCTCACGGGCGTCGGCGTCAAGGTGCGACCAACCCAGCGACGGCGTGACCAGGTCGAGGCACACCAGCCGGTCCCCCGCCACGTCGGCGCGCGCGTAAAGCAGCTCGCGCGGGGCAATTCCGGACCGTTCGGCGGCCGACGCGATCGCGGCGTAACCGAGGTCCCACGACTCGAACTCCGGCTCGACCGGCCAGGCGTGCGACCGCTTCCCGCCGAGAAAGATCAACGCCGACTGCGCCCGCCCGCCCGGCACCGTCGGCACCCCGCCGTTCTCCAGGTCGCGCAGGTACCGCTCGCCGAGGTTCCACGCGACCGCGCCGGGCGGGTTGAGCAGGTGACGCACGCGGCGGGTCCAGGCGAGGAATTCGTCGCGCCGGTCGGGGACGTCGGCGGCGGCGCGCAGGATCACCAGGTCAGCGCCGAGGGTCTCCGGATCGTCCCAGGGGAGCCAGCGCGCGTGCAGCCCGCGCTTTCGCAGCGCGGGCACCAGCCCGGCGTCGTCGGGGTGATCGGGACCGCCCGCCAGCACGATCCGCGGATGGAAGACGTCCGGTCGGGCCAGCTTCATGCCCGGGCATGATATCCCCATGCACGCAATCGAGATCAGCGAAACCGGCGGCCCCGAAGTCCTGCGTTACGTCGACGTCCCCGAGCCCACGCCAGGTCCCGGCGAGGTTGTGATCAAGGCCGAGGCTATCGGCGTCAACTACATCGACACCTACTTTCGCTCCGGGCAGTATCCGCGAGAGCTGCCGTTCATCCCCGGCCAGGAGGCCTGCGGCACCGTCGTCGCCACGGGCGACGGAGTCGACGGGATCAGCGCGGGCGACCGGGTCGGCACCGCCGCGGCTACCGGCGGTTACGCCGAATTCTGCACTGCTCCGGCGTCTTTGACCGCAAAAGTGCCCGACAGCGTCGCGTCCGACGTGGCGGCCTCGGTCATGTTGAAGGGCCTGACGGCGCACTACTTGCTGAAGTCGGTATATCCGGTGCAAAGCGGAGATACCGTTCTGGTGCACGCCGGCGCCGGCGGCGTCGGGCTGATCCTGACCCAGTGGGCCAGGCTGCTCGGGGCGCGGGTCATCACCACGGTCTCCACTCCGGAGAAGGCGCGGATGTCCAAGGACGCCGGCGCCGCCGAGGTGCTCTCCTACCCCGACGACGCCGCCGAGTTCGGCCAGCGGATCCGCGACTTGACGGGCGGAGCCGGGGTGGCGGCGGTGTACGACGGCGTGGGCAAGACCACGTTCGACGCCAGCCTGGCCAGCCTGGCCGTCCGCGGCACCCTGGCGCTGTTCGGTGCCGCCAGCGGACCCGTCCCGCCGTTCGACCCGCAGCGCCTCAACGCCGCCGGGTCGGTGTATCTGACCCGGCCGTCGCTGGTGCACTTCATCCGCACCGGCGACGAGTTCCATTGGCGTGCAGGCGAACTGTTCGAGGCGATCGCCAGCGGAGGCATCACCATCGAAGTCGGCGGGCGCTACCCGCTGGCTGAAGCGGCCCGCGCCCACCAGGACCTGCAGGGCCGCAAGACCACGGGCTCGATCGTGCTGCTGCCCTAGTCGGCTCTCTCCTCGGGTCACACCTGCCACAGGCGTCCCGGCGGGAGGAGGGGTTGGCTTTTTGCCCAGCTTTCAGCGACAACTCCCGTGCCGCCAACTCCTGTGCCGTAATCGAACTTGTCGCGCTGAGGTGAACACGAAGGGTGTCGCCCGCCGGAGGGGCCTGTGTGGCGGATGTGGACTCGTCCGCCGGGCGCCTCACAAAAGGGTCGGCAGCGCGACGACGGAGTCGAGCGCCAGCGCGCAGAACACCACCGCCAGGTAGTTGTTCGACTGCAGGAACAGTCGAAGCGGCTTGACCGGCTCGCCGGCGCGCACTCCGGCGTACAGCTGATGGGCCATCGCCAGGAACCACACCCCGGCCACGAAGGCGACCGCCGCGTACAGCCAGCCGGTGGCCAGCGCCAGCGCCAGCGTCGCGAGCACGGTCAGCCAGGTGTAGACGAGGATCTGCTTGGTGACCTGACGCTCGGTCGCCACGGCGGGCAGCATCGGGACCCCTGCCGCTTTGTAGTCGTCCTTGTAGCGCATCGCCAGAGCCCAGGTGTGCGGCGGCGTCCAGAAGAAGATGATCGCGAACATCACCAGCGTCGGCCAGCCGATGGTGCCGGTGACGGCCGACCAGCCGATCATCACCGGCATGCAGCCGGCCGCCCCGCCCCACACGACGTTCTGCGACGTGCGGCGCTTGAGCAACAGCGTGTAGACGAACACGTAGAAGGCGATGGTGGCGACGGCCAGCAGCCCGGACAGCAGGTTCGTCGTCCACCACAGCCAGAAGAACGAGCCCACGCTGAGCACCAGCCCGAGCACCAGGGCGTTGCGCGTCGGCACCGCGGCCCGCGCCAGCGGCCTGCGCGCGGTGCGCTTCATCACCTTGTCGATGTCGGCGTCGGCCACGCAGTTGAGCGTGTTCGCGCCACCGGCGGCCAGCATCCCGCCGATCAGCGTGTTGAGGATCAGCAGCGGGTTCACGGTGCCGCGGTGGGCGAGCAGCATCGCGGGTATCGCGGTGACGAGCAACAGTTCGATGACCCGCGGCTTGGTCAGCGCCAGGTAAGCCAGCACCGTACTCTGCACTCGGCTCGGTGCTTCTCGAGGCGCGACGCGCCCGCGAACGCTCACGCAATAACTCCTCGGGGTCGCAGCAGCGCGCAGCATCTACTACGCACGATGGTAGACCGGGTGGGGGCGGTGGCCAGCCCTCAGGGTCCATTCGGGTGAATTTTGCCCGCATTGCCGTACTGATTGCATCCCTTGAGCGGTCGGCGCGTAATTTTCACACCGACCGGTGCTGGGTACCCGAAACTCCGCACTGCAAGAGCCGGCACTCCCGCATTAGGGTGAGCACTATCAGCTTGATGACCCAAGGACTGAGGCTGTGACCACACTCGAAGAGATCTCCACGCTGACCCAACCACACCTGCCCGACGACTGGACCGAGATCGATTCGGCCGCGGTCGACACGATCCGGGTGCTCGCCGCCGACGCGGTCCAAAAAGTCGGCAACGGCCATCCCGGCACGGCGATGAGCCTGGCCCCGCTGGCCTACACCCTGTTTCAGCGCACGATGCGCCACGACCCCAGCGACACCTACTGGCTGGGCCGCGACCGGTTCGTGCTGTCGGCCGGGCACAGCAGCCTGACGCTGTATCTGCAGCTGTACCTCGGCGGGTTCGGCCTGGAGCTGTCCGACATCGAATCGCTGCGCACATGGGGGTCCAAGACGCCCGGGCACCCGGAGTTCCGGCACACCAAGGGCGTTGAGATCACCACCGGCCCGCTCGGCCAGGGCCTGGCGTCGTCGGTCGGGATGGCGATGGCGTCGCGCTACGAGCGAGGCCTGTTCGATCCGGACGCCGAGCCGGGCACCAGCCCGTTCGACCACTACATCTTCGTGATCGCCTCCGACGGGGACATCGAGGAGGGCGTGACGTCCGAGGCGTCGTCGCTGGCCGCCGTGCAGCAGCTGGGCAACCTCATCGTGTTCTACGACCACAACCAGATCTCCATCGAGGACGACACCAACATCGCGCTGTGCGAGGACACCGCCGCGCGTTACGAGGCCTACGGCTGGCACGTGCAGAGGGTGGAGGGCGGCGAGAACGTCGTCGCCATCGAGGAGGCCATCGCCAACGCCAAGGCCGCCACCGACCGGCCGTCGTTCATCGAACTGCGCACCATCATCGGCTACCCGGCGCCCAACCTGATGAACACCGGGAAGGCGCACGGCGCGGCCCTCGGCGACGACGAGGTCGCGGCCGTCAAGAAGATCCTCGGATTCGATCCCGACAAGAACTTCGAGGTGCGCGACGAGGTCCTCGCCCACACCCGCAAGCTGGTGGACAGGGGCAGGGAAGCGCACGAGAAGTGGCAACCGGAGTTCGACGCGTGGGCGCAACGCGAGCCCGAGCGCAAGGCGCTGCTCGACCGGTTGACCGCCGAGCGGCTGCCCGACGGCTGGGACGCCGACATCCCGCACTGGGAACCCGGGTCCGACGCGATGGCGACCCGCAAGGCTTCCGGGGCGGTGCTGTCGGCCGTGGGGCCGAAACTGCCGGAGCTGTGGGGCGGTTCGGCCGACCTGGCGGGCAGCAACGACACCACCATGAAGGGCGTGGATTCTTTTGGCCCGCCGTCGATTTCGACGAAGGAATACACCGCGCACTGGTACGGACGGACGCTGCACTTCGGCGTGCGCGAGCACGCGATGGGCGCCATCCTGTCCGGCATCGTGCTGCACGGCCCGACCCGCGCCTACGGTGGCACGTTCCTGCAGTTCTCCGACTACATGCGCCCGGCGGTGCGGCTGGCATCGCTGATGGACATCGACACCATCTACGTCTGGACCCACGATTCGATCGGGCTGGGCGAGGACGGCCCCACGCACCAGCCCATCGAGCACCTGTCGGCGCTGCGCGCCATCCCCAACCTGTCGGTGGTGCGCCCGGCCGACGCCAACGAGACGGCCTACGCGTGGCGCACGGTCCTGGCCCGCGGCAACGGCAGCGGCCCCGTCGGCCTGATCCTGACCCGCCAGGGCGTGCCGGTGCTGGAGGGCACCAGCTTCGAGGGCGTCGGGCGGGGCGGTTACATCCTCGGCGACGATGGCGGCGACGAGCCCGACGTCGTGTTGATCGCCACCGGCTCCGAGGTGCAGCTCGCGGTCGAGGCACGAAACCTGTTGGCGGACTCCGACATCGTCGCCCGCGTGGTCTCGATGCCGTGCGTGGAGTGGTTCGAGTCGCAGTCCGAGGAGTACCGGGACAGCGTGCTGCCCCCGTCGGTGTCGGCGCGGGTGGCCGTCGAGGCCGGGGTCGCGCAGTCCTGGCACAAGCTTGTCGGAGACACCGGCAGAATCGTGTCGATCGAGCACTACGGCGAATCCGCCGACTACAAGACGCTGTTCCGTGAATTCGGCTTTACCGCCGAAGCCGTCGCTGCCGCCGCGGAACAGGTAGTGGACAACTGAGAAAGGGTGATTCACATGGCCGGTCAGAACCCTAACCTCGCGGCGCTGAGCGCGGCGGGGGTATCCGTGTGGCTGGACGACTTGTCGCGGGAGCGGCTGCAGTCGGGCAATTTACAGGAGCTGATCGACACCAAAAGCGTTGTCGGCGTGACCACCAACCCGTCGATCTTCCAGAAGGCGTTCGCCGAGGGGGATTCCTACAACGGTCAGATCGCCGAACTGGCCGAGCGCGGCGCCGACGTCGACGCCACCGTGCGCACGGTCACCACCGACGACGTGCGCAGCGCGTGCGACGTGCTGGCGCGTGAGTGGGAGGCCTCCGAAGGGGTCGACGGCCGGGTGTCCATCGAGGTCGACCCGCGGCTGGCCGCCGACACCGACAAGACCATCGCGCAGGCCGTCGAGCTGTGGAAGATCGTCGACCGGCCCAACCTGTTCATCAAGATCCCGGCGACCAAGGCCGGCATCCCGGCCATCACCGCCGTTCTCGCGGAAGGGATTTCGGTCAACGTCACGCTGATCTTCTCCGTCGAGCGGCACCGCGAGGTGATGGACGCCTACCTGGCCGGGCTGGAGAAGGCCCGCGAAGCCGGCCACGACCTGTCCAAGATCCATTCGGTGGCCTCGTTCTTCGTGTCCCGGGTGGACACCGAGGTCGACAAGCGGCTGGAGAAGATCGGCTCGGAGGAGGCGCTTGGGCTGCGCGGCAAGGCGGGGGTGGCCAACGCCCGGCTGGCGTACGCCGCCTACGAGGAGGTCTTCAAGGGCGGCGACCGCTACGCAGCGCTCAAGTCCGACGGGGCCCGGGTGCAGCGCCCGCTGTGGGCCTCCACGGGCGTCAAGAACCCGGACTACCCCGACACCCTCTACGTCACCGAGCTGGTCGCGCCGAACACGGTCAACACCATGCCGGAGAAGACGATTGACGCGGTCGCCGATCACGGCGACATCAAGGGCGACACGGTCACCGGCACCGCTTCGGCCGCCCAGGAGGTGTTCGACAAGCTGGCCGCCGCCGGGGTCGACCTGACCGACGTCTTCGTGGTGCTGGAGAACGAGGGCGTGGACAAGTTCGTGGAGTCCTGGAACGAGCTGCTGGAGGAAACCCAGAAGCAGCTCGACTCCGCCGACAAATGAGCCCGCCGAACTCGAAGGTGGGTCCGCGCGGCGGGGCCGCGCAGTGGCAAAACCCGTTGCGGGACAAGCAGGATAAGCGGCTGCCGCGGATCGCGGGCCCGTGCGGCATGGTCATCTTCGGTGTCACCGGCGACCTGGCCCGCAAGAAGGTGATGCCGGCGATCTACGACCTGGCCAATCGCGGGCTGTTGCCGCCGACCTTCTCGCTGGTGGGCTTCGCCCGCCGGGACTGGCAGACCCAGGACTTCCGCAAGGTGGTCTACCAGGCCGTCAAGGAACACTGCCGCACGCCGTTCCGGGAGGAGAACTGGGAGCGGCTGGCCGAGGGATTCCGTTTCGTGCCAGGGTCTTTCGACGACGACCAGGCGTTTGCCCGGCTCGCCGAGACGCTGGAAAAACTCGACGCCGAGCGCGGCACCGGCGGCAACCACGCCTTCTACCTGGCGATCCCGCCCAAGTCGTTCCCGGTGGTGTGCGATCAGCTGCACCAGTCCGGGTTGGCCCGCCCGCAGGGCGACCGGTGGAGCCGGGTGGTCATCGAGAAGCCCTTCGGCCACGACCTGGAAAGCGCCCAGGCCCTGAACAAGGCGGTGAACGCCGTCTTCCCGGAGGAGGCGGTGTTCCGGATCGACCACTACCTGGGCAAGGAGACGGTGCGCAACATCCTGGCGCTGCGGTTCGCCAACCAATTGTTCGACCCGATCTGGAACTCCCACTACGTCGACCACGTGCAGATCACCATGGCCGAGGACATCGGGCTGGGCGGCCGGGCCGGTTATTACGACGGCATCGGCGCGGCCCGCGACGTCATCCAGAACCATCTCATGCAGCTGCTGGCGCTGACCGCGATGGAGGAACCGGTCAGCTTCAATCCGTCTGCGCTGCAAACCGAAAAGATCAAGGTACTGTCGGCGACGCAGCTCGCCGAACCGCTCGACGAGACCACCAGCCGCGGCCAATACACCGGGGGCTGGCAGGGCAGCGAGAAGGTTGTGGGGTTGCTCGACGAGGAGGGATTCGCCAAGGACTCCACCACCGAGACCTTCGCCGCGATCACGCTCGAGGTCGACACCCGCCGCTGGGCCGGGGTGCCCTTCTACCTGCGCACGGGTAAACGCCTGGGCCGCCGGGTGACCGAAATCGCCCTGATCTTCAAGCGCGCGCCGCACCTGCCGTTCGACGCGACGATGACCGACGAGCTGGGCGCCAATGCCATGGTCATCCGCGTGCAGCCGGACGAGGGCACCACGCTGCGGTTCGGCTCCAAGGTGCCGGGCACCGCGATGGAGGTCCGCGACGTCAACATGGACTTCTCCTACGGATTGGCGTTCGCCGAGGAGTCGCCGGAGGCCTACGAACAGCTGATCCTCGACGTGCTGCTGGGCGAGCCGTCGCTGTTTCCGGTGAACGAGGAGGTCGAATTGGCTTGGGAGATACTGGATCCCGTCCTGGAGAACTGGGCGTCGCACGGTAAGCCCGACCCGTACGAGGCCGGTACCTGGGGTCCGGAGTCGGCGTTCGAGATGCTGCGCCGCACTGGGCGGGAATGGCGGCGGCCGTGATCCGCGCCGGCGACGATGCAGAACGAAGTGATGCTGTGGGGGCACTCCCCAGCTGCGCGGGGACCCCACCCGCTTGCGGGGGAGAGCGGCGCAAATGATTGTCGACCTGCCCGACACCACCACCACGGCGGTCAACAAAAAACTTGACGAGCTTCGCCAGAAGGTGGGCGCCGTCACGATGGGGCGGGTGCTGACGCTGATCATCGCGCCGGACAGCGACGATGTCTTGGAGGAATCGCTCACCGCCGCCAACGATGCCAGCCACGAACACCCCAGCCGGATCATCGTCACGATGCGGGGCGATCCGTACGCCGACGAAGCGCGCCTGGACGCGCAATTGCGCGTCGGCGGCGACACCGGCGCCAGCGAGGTGGTGATCCTGACGCTGTCGGGGCCGCTGGCGGGCCACGCCGCCAGCGTGGTCATCCCCTTCCTGCTCCCCGACATCCCGGTGGTGGTGTGGTGGCCCGACATCGCCCCGGCGGTGCCCGCTCGAGACCCGTTGGGCAAGTTGGCGATTCGTCGCATCACCGACGCCACCAACGGCGTCGACCCGCTGTCGGCGATCAAGAGCCGGCTGCCCGGATACACCGACGGCGATACCGACCTGTGCTGGGCCCGTATCACCTACTGGCGCGCTTTGCTGACCTCCACCGTCGACCAGCCGCCCCACGAACCGATCGAGTCGGCGCTGGTGTCCGGCCTGAAGTCCGAGCCCGCCCTCGACATCATGGCGGGCTGGCTGGCTAGCCGGATCGACGGACCGGTGCGCCGGGCCGTCGGCGACCTCAAGGTCGAGTTGGCCCGCAAGAGCGAGACCATCGTCTTGAGCCGGCCCCAGGACGGCAGGACGGCCACGCTGAGCCGGACCGCCAAGCCGGACGCTTTGGTTCCCTTGGCGCGCAGGGAAACCGGTGAATGCCTGGCCGAGGACCTGCGCCGGCTGGACGCCGACGAAATCTATTTGGCCGCGCTCGAAGGTATCAAGAAGGTGCGATACGTGTGACTCCCATAGTCGAGGTTTTTGCAGACGGCGACGCCCTGGTCGAGGCCGCGGGCGGACGCCTGGTCGACACCATCCACTCCGCCGTGGCGGCCCGGGGGCGGGCCCTGATCGTGCTGACCGGCGGCGGCAACGGCATCGGGTTGCTAAGGCACCTCAGGCGTCAGCAGGTCGACTGGTCCGACGTTCATCTGTTCTGGGGCGACGAGCGCTACGTGCCCGAGGACGACGACGAACGCAACGACAAGCAGGCGCGGGAAGCGCTGCTCGATCACATCGACATCCCGTCGAGCCACGTGCACGCGATGCCGGCCAGCGACGGTGAGTTCGGCGCGGATCTCTCCGCCGCGGCGCTGGCCTACGAACAGTTGCTGGCCGCCAACGCCGAACCCGGCCAGCCGGTGCCGAATTTCGACGTCCACCTGCTGGGGATGGGGCCCGAGGGCCACATCAACTCGCTGTTCCCGGACACGCCCGCGGTGCGCGAGACCGTCCGCATGGTGCTTCCCGTCGAGGACTCCCCCAAGCCGCCGCCGCAGCGAATCACGTTGACACTGCCCGCTATCCGCCGCTCCCGCGAGGTGTGGCTGATGGTGTCGGGGGCGGGCAAGGCCGACGCGGCGGCGGCCGCCATCGGCGGCGCCTCACCGGCGTCGGTGCCGGCCGCCGGGGCGACCGGGCTCGAGACCACGCTCTGGCTGCTCGACCGAGAGGCGGCGTCCAAGCTTCCCCGCTGACTCATCGGGGGCGTTGCGGTGCGGAAACCCATCGCTTGAGCTGGGGGAGAAAATCTCGCATCTCCTTTCGGTGGGTTGTCAGTGGAGGCGGTTAGGTTGCGGGGGTGTCGCGTTATCGGTTGTTTCCCAGTGCTGAGCAGGTGGTGGTATTGGTCGAGCATTGTCGCCACGCCCGGTATGTATGGAACCTGGCGGTCGAGCAACAGCAGCATTGGCAGCCGGGTCGGTGCGCGCCCAGGTACAACGAGCAGTGCGCCCAGCTGACAGCGGCCCGTGCCGAGCACGAGTGGCTGGCAGCCGGCTCGCACACGGTGCAGCAGCAGGCGTTGCGCGATTTCGCCCAAGCGATGCGCAACTTTTTCAATGGTACCCACCGTCGCCCGACGTGGCGCAAAACCGGTGTGCATGAGGGCTTTCGGCAGGTCGCGGTGAAGGCCCACCACGTCGAGCGTCTGAACCGCCGGCTTGCTCGGGTGTGGGTGCCCAAGGTCGGGTGGATCCGGTTCGGGCTGTCGCGGCCGGTTCCCGAGGGTGTCAAGTCCTATCGCGTCACCTGTGATCGGGCCGGGCGGTGGCACATCGCGTTCGCTCACGCACCGCAACCCATCCCCGGGCCCGCCGACGGCTCGGTGGTGGGCATCGACCGTGGCGTGACGGTGGCGGCCGCCTTGTCGACCGGTGAAATGCTGCATGTCCCTGGCCTGAGCGCCGGCGAAGCCAAGCGCCTGAAGGCGCTGCAGCGCCGCCTGGCCCGCGCCGAGCGTGACTCTCACCGCCGCGCTCGCACGAAGCGCGCGATCGCGAAACTTAAGGCTCGTGAGGCCGACCGACGTAAGGACTGGGTCGAGAAGGCCACCACGGATGTCGCGCACCGGTTCGAAACGATCCGCATTGAAGCCCTCGATGTGCGTGCGATGACCCGGTCTGCACGGGGAACCGTGGAGCAGCACGGTGTAGGTGTTGCCGCCAAACGCGGTCTGAACCGGGGGATCAACCGCAGCGGTTGGGGCCTCCTCGCTGCGCGGTTGCAGCACAAAGCCGTTGGTCGGGTCGAGCAGGTCCAGGCCGCCTACACGTCGCAGCGATGCGCCGTGTGTGGGCACGTTGCTCCCGCAAACCGTAAGAGCCAAGCGGTTTTCGAATGCCAAGCCTGCAGCACGGGTCCCTGCAATGCCGACGTGAACGCCGCACGCAACATCGCCGCCGGACGGGCGGTGACAGCACGGGGAGACCTCGGTGTTGGCCGGTCTACGAACCGTGAACCTCAACTCTGCCCTCCTATCGCATAGCAGTGGGACGGGGTTGGAATCCTCTGGCTTTAGCCCGAGGAGGACGTCAAAATGGCCGACATGGCAGATAAATCCGTGCGCGGTGGGCCCGAGCGAAGCCGGATCAAGACCCTCACCCAGGCCGCCCTGAACGCCGACAAGACCGTCGAGCAGGTCGAGGACGTCCTCGACGGCCTGAGCAGGACGATGACGGAGCTCAACAGCTCGCTGTCGAACCTGAACGCCACCGTCGGACGCATGGAGGCCGGGCTGGATCATCTGGACGGCACCCTGGCCAGCCTCGACGATCTGGCCAAGCGGTTGATCGTGTTGGTCGAGCCGGTGGAGGCCATCGTGCAGCGGATCGACGACATGGTGAAGGTGAGCGAGACGATGTTGTCGCCGCTGTCGATGACCGAGCACGCCGTGCGCGGCATGCTGGACCGGCTGCGGAACCGGTAGGCCTACAT
>NZ_DATJPU010000040.1:0-20289 GCF_035506235.1 Mycobacterium sp. | reverse complement strand
TAAGGCGAGGGATCTCCGCGTTGAGGAGATCCCTCGTGGTCGGTCGTAGCCTCGGGTTGTTGACACCTGGAGGCGATCATGGCCGACTATGCAACCTTACTGCGGGATCACGTCACTCTCACCTGTCGTTCGGTGGACCGGATCTTCTTGCAGGCCTACGTGCCCAAGCTGCAATCGGTTGGCGGAGTGTGTCAGTTTCTGTATTGGCAGAAGGGGTTCACGATTCCCTCGTCGGCGGCGTTCGGCAAGATCGGCGACGCATACGTCGCCGAGGTGTACCGGTGGGCCAAGGCGAACGCGATCCCGGTACGCCGGTTCGCCAAGGGGGAGAACAAGGAGGAAATCGCCCGGCCGCTGATCGAGGCCGCCGAGCGCGACGGTGGCGACGGGAAGGTGGTGTTGATCGGGATCGCACAGGAGAAGACCCCGATATGGCGGTCCTGGAAGGCCAAAGGCCAAGAACACGTCGCGCATCCGCACATGGAGTGGGGCCGGCAGATGGGTTTCGTTAACCACTTTTACTTTTATCTGTGGGACCCCGAGTGGGGTGGGGCGTTTTGGAAGACCAACGCCTACGCCCCCTGGCCGGTGTGGATCTGGCTTAACGGGCACACCTGGGCACAGCGCCAATGCGACCGGCACGGCATCGGCTACACCGCCCTGGACAACGGCTTCCGCGACTGCGAGGACCCCGTAGCGTTGCAGCGGATCTGTGACCGGCTCGGGTCCGGCGCGGTGAAAAGCTTCTTCTGGCGCTGGCAGCGGCGGCTGCCCTCGCCGCTGACACGGGAGGATGTGCGCGCCGGTTACGTCTACGAGTTGGCGTTTCGCCAGTTCGAGGTCTCCGATACCCGAGTATTCGACCGGCCAGCGGCGGGGCGGTCGTTTTTCGAACAACTCATTCGCGATCACCTCGATGTGGGCCGACCGGAATCGGTCTCGCTGATCTTCGACCGGCGTATCAGTCGACGCACTCCGGGCACCTGGCGTACCAAGGTGATCACCAAGGGCGTCGATCCACAGGTCAGCTGCTACTACCGGTCCAGCCGGATCAAGCAATACTTCAAGGAGCATCGGGCGTTGCGCACCGAGACCGTCATCTGTAACACCCGTGACTTCGGCATCGGCCAGCGGGTCACCGCCGGGAACTGGAAGGCCCTACGGGCGGTTGGCGAGAACGCCAACCAGCGTCTATGTGACGCGCAAGCCGCCGATGCCCGGCCCGCTCCGGATGTGGCCACCTTCACCCAGGTGACCCGACCATCACAGATCGACGGTCAACACGCCCCCGGACTGCCGTTCGGGGATCCGCGGGTGATGGCGGTGCTGGCCACCATCATCGGCTTTACCCATCTGCTTGCCGGGTTCGACAACCCCGCTCTGGTCCGGGCCGTCACCGCCCTGCTGGGCCGGCCCTACACCAGCCGCCAAGCCACCTACGACCTGCGCCGGCTCAAACGGAAGGGGCTCATTCGTCAGGCTGCCGGGCCATCACCGCTACCAACTCACCCCGCTGGGCCGGCGCGTCGCGGTGCTGTTCACCAAGGTCTACGGGCCATGTCCTTGCACCCGGTCTGGCCGAGTTAGACCCAAGGCTCCCAACAGATCTCGCCAACCGCAGCCATCTCGCACACGCCTGGCGCCAACTCGACCGGCACCTAAATCAATTCACCGACGCAGCACTCACCGCAGCCTGAACCCAAACTTGGTCTGACTGTAAACTTCGCCCTCACCAAGCCAAGCTAGGCGGCGACCTCCGGAAAGGTGGCTTGTGGGACTAAATCGGTCGCTCCCGCGTCGCCATCAGTCCTTGACGAAGCTGTACATCCGGTACGTTATCTCGCCGGTGTGCAGAGATTGATAGCCTCCGCCACCAACCACGCCAGCAAAACCGCCTGCGTTAGCCTGCAAGAACGCCGGCACATGGCGATCGACTATGTCCTCCCACCACTGGGAGTTCTTCTCTATCCCTCGGATAACCTCGGCGTTGATCTCCCGCTGCGAAAGCATTCTCAGCGGTGCATCGGCCAGCGCCGCCTCCCATTCCGTGATGTTGTCCCAGTCGCAGCGCAGGTCGGTGTACAGGAAATGCCCTCCCGGACACAGCACACGCGCTACTTCGCTGAGGAAACGGCGGAAATAAGGGTAGCCATGCGCCGATTCGACGTTGATTACCACGTCGAAGGATTCGTCGCGGAAGGGCAAATCCTGGGCGTCGCCTTGCACAAAATCCAGGCCCGGCACATGGTGCTTCTGACGGCAAAAGGCGATGCCGGCCGCATTCAAGTCGAGCCCCGTGTAGGACGCCGGGTGCAGGGTGCGGGTCAGGTACGAGGCTCCGCCGCCGTGACCGCAACCGACCTCCAAGACCCGCTTGCCGCTGATATCCGTCTGGGTCGCCGTGCGGTGATAGAGCTGGATGGGGTACCGGTTGTGCTCGTCGGACGCCTCCAACGGCAGCGCGAGTGGTGGGTCCTCCTCGTAGCCCCAATTGAGAAAGAAAACATCGTCGCTGGCCAGCCGGCGGGTGGCGATGGGATAGACAAGCTTCTGAGTGACTTTCTTGAATAGCGGCTTAGATCCCAACTGGAGGACGAACGGTTGCGATGCCAGGCGGTCGATCAGGTTCATGGGTGGGAGTATGGCAGCTTTACTTCATGCATCTGGGTGTTTCCTCGTAAACGCTGATCGTGACCACGCGGCCGGTGGCGGTCAGGTACCGGTGCGGCCGCGTCAGGCACGACCGCATCCCCGCTCGGGGTAGCTCCGGCCACACACCGTTCTCGTCCGGTGCGGCCGACAGCCCGAAGAACCGGGCCTGCTGCTCCAGCAGGCGGCGGCAGCCCTCCCCACGCTTTCCAGTCGCATTGGAGGGCCTGCGGCATTGCGGCCGCGAGCATCCGCTCCAGCCGGAGCAGGTAGATGTCCGCTGCCTGCTGAGAGAGGGCTTCGCGGTGGGGGGCGTCGGCGGCTAGCTCCCTCTGCACGACGTTGCTCACGGCCTGTGGGGAGAGCGGGATCATCGGGTGCTTCGCGATCTGCCGGTACGACGACCCGGCCAAGAACATCCGGAGGACCAGCGCATCCCGTTCCCGGCGCCGGTCAGCCGCAGCCCTCGGCACCGTCACCGCCCCCTTCGCCAAACCCCGAGTGCCACGGTCGTTCCGCAGTTTGCTGGCGTATCACCCGAAAACTTGACAGAAACCAGCGAAAAACACGGGTTGACCAGGAAACAACTAGGAAACGCGTGTCAAGTGCGAAACTCGGGGGAGACAACAGGTCGTTTACCGAGTCGCGACGAGACGCCCCGCCGGGGTTTCGCGCCCCTACCGTCTCGACTGACCCGTGGCCCCGCTCCCGGACGTGGACCTCGGCGTTCCTCGGCGACTAACCGACCGCGCCGAGCATCACCGGCGTGCACGTGCCTAGCACCGACCAGCCCCTGGCGTTGGCCAGCCGCGGTCGCGCTCAACCGCGGTGCCAGCGGCTCACCGGTCAGCGCCCGACGTTCCGCTAAATCTTCGGCTTCATCAATGCGCCGGCCGCCCTCGGCCTTGGTGATGCGCAACCGGTCAGCCAACGCCGTGCGCAGCTTGCCACCCAACTCCTCCTCACCGGCCTGCGCGCCGAGCTGGTTGATCAACGCGTGCTGAGGGGCCCGCAGCCGAGGTGCCTCGCATTCCAGGCGCTCCAGGGCCCGCAATAGTTGCGGGGTGACGACACGTCAAAAGACAACTCGCACAAACGGTCCAGGTCCGCTTTGAGGGCGTTGAAGACCTCGACGATCTCTTCGCGACTGCTCGAACCCATGCCCAGATTTTACGAACGAGCACCGACAAGACCGCCGCATTGTGACCACTGAAGCTTCAGACACAAGGGATTACAGGGACATCGGAGGAACCGGGCAGGCGGCCCGACGGGGCGGCCACCGGGAGCCGGGATTCGATCCGCGACATACCAAAGCCGCGGTTGTAACACCCGGAATCGTTCCGAAACCCCTCAGTCGCCGTCCCGCGGATGCGTCGCGTACACCCAGGACAGGAAGCGCCCGACGGCCTCCGCGGAGCGATGCGCCCGCGGGGAACTGAAGATGTCGAAAGCGTGTTGGGCGTGCGGCAATTCGGCGTAGGCGACCGGGGACTTCGACACCGCGCGCAGTTCCTCGACGAACTCCTGCGCCTCGCCGACCGGGATGAGCGAATCGTCTCGGCCGTGCAGCACGAAAAACGGCGGCGCGTCTGCCCTTAGCTCCCGGATCGGCGAGGCGTCCAGGTAGATGTGGCGATGGGTGGCGAATTTCCTTTTGACGACGAACTTTTCGAGCAGCCCGATGAACTCGGGACGGCCCTCGCCGTGGGCGGAGAACCAGTCGTAGCGCCCGTACACCGGGACCGCGGCGGTCACCGAGGTGTCGGCCTCCTCGAAGCCCGGCTGGAATTTGGGGTCGTTGGGGGTCAGCGCCGCGAGCGCCGACAGGTGGCCGCCGGCGGAGCCGCCCGTGATCGCCACGAAGTTCGGGTCTCCCCCGAAGCGGGCGATGTTCTCCTTGACCCAGGCCAGCGCCCGCTTGACGTCGACGATGTGGTCGGGCCAGGTGTGCACGGGCGAAACCCGGTAACCGATCGACACGCACACCCAGCCGCGGGCGGCCAGGTGGCTCATCAGCGGGTAGGCCTGGGGGCGGCGCATTCCGATCACCCACGCGCCGCCCGGCACCTGCAGCAGCACCGGCGCCTTGCCGTCGCGCGGTAGGTCGCGGCGCCGCCAGATGTCGGCGAGGTTGGCGCGGCCGTGCGGGCCGTAGGACACCACGTTCGTCTTCTCGACGTAGCGCCGCCGCGCCACGGTGTTGCCCAGCGGCAGGCTGCGCCGACCGCTGCGGGTGGGCTTCGTCTGCGGCAGAGCCTCCAGCGCCTCGGTGTAGTCGTGCCCCAACTCCTCGCGCAGGCCGGCCTCCAGCACCGCGCCCGGGGTGGTGACGCCGCGGTAGCGGATCACCGCCAGGATGGCCCAGGACGCCGCCGTCATCGCGAGCGCCGCCTTTCCGCGCGGTCCGGCGAAGTCGCCGCGACGGCCCCGTCGCAGCGCGTCCACCAGCGAGGCCGAGAAGTACACGCCCGGCACCTCCGACGTCGGCCAGCCGAGCCAGAACACCAGCACGGTGCTGTACCCCTTGCGGGCCAGCGGCCGTAATCCGTTGGCCGCGTTGGCAAATTCCAGCGCGGCGCGCGCCAGCGGCCGCGGTTGCCCGACCTTGAACCGCATCAGCCGCCGACCCGTGCCTGCAGCTCGTTGCGGAGGATCTTGCCGGTGCTGCTCCGGGGCAACTCGTCGAGGAAAGTGATCTCGCGGGGCACCTTGTAGTTGGCCAGGTTGTCGCGCACGTGCTGCTTGAGCGTGTCGGTGGTGGCGCCCGCGCCCGGGGCCAGCACCACGAAGGCCGCCAGCCGCTGGCCGTACTGCTCGTCGTCCACGCCGATCACCGCGGCCTCCGCCACGTCGGGGTGCACCGCCAGCGTCTTCTCCACCTCGATCGGGTAGACGTTCTCGCCGCCGGACACGATCATCTCGTCGTCGCGGCCGACGACGAACAGGCGCCCGGCGTCGTCGAGATACCCGACGTCACCCGACGACATGAACCCGGCGTGGAGGTCCTTGGTGGTGCCAGAGGTGTAGCCCTCGAACTGGGTGTCGTTGCGCACGTAGATGGTGCCGACCTCGCCTGTGGGCAGCTCGTTGAATTCCGGGTCCAGGATGCGGATTTCGGTTCCGCCGGCCGGCCGGCCCGCGGTGTCGGGCGCCGCGCGCAGGTCCGCCGGGGTGGCGGTGGCGATCATGCCGGCCTCGGTGGCGTTGTAGTTGTTGTAGATCACGTCGCCGAACTGGTCCATGAACGCGGTGACGACGTCGGGCCGCATCCGTGAACCGGACGCCGCGGCGAACCGCAACGACTTGCAGCTGTACCGGTTTCGCACCTCGGCGGGCAGCTCCATGATGCGGTCGAACATCACCGGCACCACCGCCAGGCCCGTCGCCTTATGGCGGTCGATGAGGTCCAGGGTGGCCTCCGGGTCGAATTTGCGCCGAGTGACCACGGTGCACGCCATCGACGCGGCGAAGATCAACTGCGAGAAGCCCCAAGCGTGGAACATCGGCGCCACGATCACTATCGTCTCCTCCGCCCGCCACGGCGTGCGGTCCAGGATCGCCTTGAGCGTGCCGACCCCGGCGTTGCCGCCAGTTTGGTTGGCGCCCTTGGGCGTTCCGGTGGTGCCGGAGGTCAGCAGGATCATCCTGCCCTTGCGGCCGGTGCGCCGCGGCTGTCCCCCGCGAGCGGGAGGTGCCCCCAGGCCGGCGTGATCGGCGATGAGCCGCTCCATATTTTCAGTCGTCAGTTCGTGCCGCCCGTCGGAAGTCCAGGCCAGGATGCGGGTGGCGTCCGGCTTGTCGGCCAGCGCGCGGTCCACCGTCTCGGTGAACTCCTCGTCGTAGACGACTGCGTCGACGCCCTCGCGGTTCACCACGTCGGCCAACGCCGGCCCGGCGAACGACGTGTTGAGCAGCACGACGTCGGAGCCAATCCGGGCGGCGGCCACCACCGCCTCGACGAAGCCGCGGTGGTTGCGGCACATGACCCCGACGACCTTCGGTTGGCCCGAGGGCAGACCCTGCAGCGCCGCACCGAACGCGTTGATCCGCTCGTCGAGCTGCCGCCAGGTCAGTGTGCCGTGCTCGTCGATGAGCCCGGGACGGTCGGGGCAGCGCTGCGCCGCGCTGGCGAACCCCACCGTCATGCCCATGCCCTCGCGGCGCATGGCCGCGGCGATCTTCAGGTAGCGGTCGGGCCGCATCGGTGCGATCATCCCGGCGCGCCTCAGCGTCCCTAAGACACCTAAGACCCCGAGGGCTTGGTTGATGGGTGATGCCATGGCTCAGCCCAGGATCGGGAAACGTCGCTTGGCGGCGAGCTCGTTGAGGGCCTGCTGCATCGCCGACCGCACGTGCTCGTCGACCTCGTCGATATCCGGGTCGTCGCCGAACTGCGCGGCGATGTCAATGGGTTCCAGCACCCGCGTCACGATCTTGGTGGGCAGCGGCACATTGGGCGGGACGACGGCGCTGAGCCCGAACGGGAAGCCGAACGACAACGGCAGAATTGCGCTGCGCAGCAAGCGCTTTATGCCCAGCCGCTCGGCCAGCCAGGTGCCGCGGGTCAGGTAGAGCTGGGTCTCCTGCCCGCCGATGGACACGGCGGGGACGATGGGCACGCCGGCCTCGATCGCCGTGCTGACGTATCCCTTGCGGCCATTGAAGTCGATGACGTTCTCCGAGAGCGTGGGCCGGTACGCATCGTAATCGCCCCCGGGAAAGACGACCACCACGCCGCCGGACCGCAGGGCCTTGGCCGCGTTCTCGCGGTTGGCCCGGATGTAACCGGTGCGTCTGAGGAGCGACGCCGTGGGGCCGGTCATGAGGATGTCGTGGCTCAGCGTGTAGACCGGGCGGTCGTAGCCGAATTTTTCGTAGAAGTCGACGCTGAAGATCGGGACGTCCATGGGGAACATGCCGCCGGAGTGGTTGCCGACCACCAGCGCCCCGCCCGGCGGGAATGAATTCAAACCGTGCACCTCGGACCGGAAGTACGTCTTGAGGAACGGGCGCATCACACTCATCACGCGCTGGGTCAGACCGGGGTCGAACTTGTCGATGTCCTCGATGTCCTCGATGTCTGGGTTGTCGCTGTCGGTCACGTGTCTCCTTGTGGCTGCGGCGGTGCAGCATCGCCGCGTCGAGTCCCTCGATGGTAGCGACCGGGGCCCGGGCCAATGGCGCGATGTTTTGCCCCATTTAGTACCCAAGGTGGGTTTGAGCCAACCTACGACGGAGGTATCCATTGCCCGGGCCGCTGGCGTCGGTCGGATCGGGGAGGCCAATTCACGATGGGGTCTTTGGGAAACGTTCGTTTTCTGGCCTGTAATGCCGCCCACGCCTGTGGCGCCGGTGGGACCGGGCAGTTATCGTTACGTCTCGCCGAACACCCAAACTGCAGTTGGAAGGGCCGAAATGGACGTCGCCGGTTGTCCGACGAGCGCGGCACCCGCTCGGCAACCGGGCACGGTCCGAGCGGTGTTCGGGACCGACGCGGGCGCAGACCCCGCAGCGGCGTCGTCCGCCCCCGCCCAGTCAATGTCCGTCAAGGAGGGGCCATGCCTTCGGTGACCATGAACCGACCCGCCCGCGATGTCACGCCCTCCGCTGCGGCGGTCGAGACAGCGGACCACCGCCAGGCCGACTACTTCCGCCGGTTACTCGCCCAGAGCCGTCGCCATATCGAACACCGGCTCGGTGAGTACCACAAGGCGATCGTGACCGCGGAAGCCGCGGGCGACGCGGAGGGCGCCGGCAGCCTTCGGCGCATGGCGCGCGTCGAAGAGCAGGAACGCAAGACCCTCGAGGGCCTGATGGAAAACTTGCAGCGGCGATTCCCGCATCGGACGCGGCCCGCGGCCCGTTAGGACGCCGCCCCGCACCCCAATCAGGCTGCGCCTCAGCAATTCTCGTCGAGCCGTATCGTTGCGTCCCTGGCTGCGGATAGATTGTATTCGCCAGCTGGTTTCACCTGCGACGGGAATGAGGCCGCCCATGGGATTCATGTCACCGGAGCTTCCGGACGTCGACCCCCAAACCTGGCGGACGTTGCCGCGGGCAACGCGACTGCAGGTGGTGACCCGGCACTGGGCGGAACACGGCTTCGGCACCCCGTATGCGGTGTACCTGTTGTACCTGCTCAAGATCGCCTTGTACGTCGCGGTCCCGGCCGCGATCATCTCGCTGACCCCCGGCCTGGGCGGGCTGGGCCGGATCGGCGACTGGTGGACGCAGCCGATCGTGTACCAGAAGTTCATCGTGTTCACGCTGCTGTTCGAGGTCCTCGGTTTCGGCTGCGGGTCGGGCCCGCTGACGGGGCGGTTCATGCCGCCGATCGGCGGGTTCCTGTATTGGTTGCGTCCCAACACTGTTCGGCTGCCCCCCTGGCCGGGCAAGGTCCCGTTCACCGCCGGTGACACCCGCACCGCCGTCGACGTCGCCCTGTATGCCGTCGTGCTGATCGGCGGGGTGTGGGCGCTGGTCTCGCCCGGCCCCCTGATCGACCCGGTCACCGTCCTGCCGACGATCGTCGCGCTAGCGGTGCTGGGTCTGCGCGACAAGACCATCTTCCTGGCCGCCCGCGGCGAACACTATTGGCTCAAGCTGATCGTGTTCTTCTTCCCGTTCGCCGATCAGATCGCGGCCTTCAAGATCATCATGCTCGGCTTATGGTGGGGCGCGGCGACTTCCAAGCTCAACCACCATTTCCCATACGTTGTGTCGGTGATGACGAGCAACAACGCGCTGCTGCGCAGCCGGCTGTTCAACCCGCTCAAGCACGCCCTCTACCTTGACGCGGTCAACGACCTGCGACCCTCGTGGCTGCCCAAAATCATGGCCCACGTCGGCGGGACGACGGCGGAATTCCTGGTGCCGGGGATCCTGGTGTTCATCGCCGACGGGCACCCGTGGCGGTGGTTGCTCATCGCGTTCATGGTGATCTTCCACCTCAACATCCTGTCCAACCTCCCGATGGGAGTCCCGTTGGAGTGGAACGTGTTCTTCATCTTCTCGCTGTTCTATTTGTTCGGTCACTACGGCGGGATCCACGCCGTGGACCTGTCCTCGCCGCTGCTGCTGGCCATCCTGATCGTCGCGCTTGCCGTGGTGCCGATCGCGGGAAACCTGTTCCCGGAGAAGATCTCGTTCCTCCCGGCGATGCGCTACTACGCGGGCAACTGGGCCACCAGCGTGTGGTGCTTCCGCGCGGGCGCCGAGGACAGGATCGAGGCGAATATCGTGAAAAGCTCTGCGCTGGTGGTGAATCAGCTGGCCAGGCTGTACGACGCGGACACGGCCGAGATCATGAGCGACAAGACGGCCGCATTCCGCGCCATGCACACCCACGGCCGCGCGCTCAACGGCCTGCTGCCGCGCGCGATCGAGAGCGAGGCCGACTACAACATCCGCGAGGGGGAGATCGTCGCCGGGCCCCTGGTCGGTTGGAACTTCGGCGAGGGCCACCTGCACAACGAGCAGCTGCTCGAGGCGCTGCAACGGCGCTGCCACTTCGCCGACGGCGACGTCCGCGTCATCGTGCTCGAGGGCCAACCGATCCACATCCAAAAGCAGTGGTACCGCATCCTCGACGCCAAGACCGGGGTGATCGAGGCGGGCTACGTCGAGGTCGCGGACATGCTGACCCGCCAGCCGTGGCCCGAGCCCGGTGACGAGTTTCCCGTCCACGTCACCACGCAACGCGCCACCCCCGGAAGGTTATGACGGTCGATGGCTAAGGCGGTCGTCGTCGGCGCCCGGTTCCCTCGCTGTGGCCAAACCGTGACAGAGACTTGACCGATTGCGCACGCGCCCTTGCGTTTCCACTCGTCATGGCGCCCCTACCATCACTATTGCAACGCTGTCAGTTAAAGGGAATTGGAGCCATGCGGGCGGTTGTTCGGTGTGTTGTTGCCGCCATCGGGATCGCTGCGAGTGTGGTTGCGGCGCCGGTCGACGTGCGACTCGCCGCGGCGAGCCGGCCGTACGGGTTCGCCATCGCGTCGGTGCTGCCCGCGCCGGGCGCGGTGGTGGGTGTGGCGCACCCCGTGGTGGTGACCTTTCGCGCGCCGGTCGCCAATCGGCAGGCGGCCGAGCGTGCTATCGGGGTCAAATCGGCGCCGCCGATGACGGGCAAGTTCGAATGGCTCGACAACGAGGTGGTGCGGTGGGTTCCCGACCGGTACTGGCCGGCGCACAGCACGGTGGCGCTCTCGGTGGGCGGTCTGGCCACGAACTTTGAAACGGGCCCCGCCGTTGTCGGTGTTGCCAATACCACGGATCACACGTTCAAGGTGAGCATCGACGGGGTCGAGTCGGGGCCGCCGCCATCGCTACCGGCGCCGCATCACCGGCCCCACTGGGGCGAAGAGGGCGTGCTGCCGGCCTCGATGGGCAGGCCGGAGTACCCGACGCCGGTCGGCTCCTACACCGTGCTGTCCAAGGACCGCACGGTGATCATGGACTCCAGCAGCGTCGGCATCCCGGTCGACGCCCCCGACGGTTACCGGATTCCGGTGGACTACGCCGTCCGTTTCACCAGTCGCGGACTCTTCGTCCATTCGGCCCCTTGGGCGGTCAATGCGATGGGGCTCGAGAACGTCAGCCACGGCTGCATCAGCCTGAGCCCCGAGGACGCGGAGTGGTACTACAACACGGTCCACGTCGGCGACCCGGTGATCGTGGAGGACTCGCAACAACGGGGTCCGCAGCAGCCACAGCCGCCGCTGCTGTGGGAGGCCCCGCCCAGCTGACGGGCGAATCCGCCCGTCCCCGTGGCCTTTTCACGCCCGGCGCGCCGCCGTAAGGCGCACTGGGACCCACGACGGAACGGACCCGCTGGGCTCAGCCCAGCGGGTCCGCGTAAACCGGGAGAGGATCCGCCTCAGTGCGCGCCTGACGGGCCGGGCGCGATCGGCTGACCGGACACGGGGCCGCCGGCCGGCGGGGCGTCGACCGGATCACCCTTGCCGGTCCCGGCCATGTCGATGATCGGAGCACCCACGGGCGCGCCGTCCGCGGCACCGCCCGCCAGCGTGATCAGCGGAGCACCCACCGGCAGCACCGGCACCGGTGCGCCCACGGGGATCGGTGCGCCCACGGGGATCGGGGCGCCCACGGGCACCGGTGCGCCCACGGGGATCGGGGCGCCCACGGGGACCGGCGCGCCAGCCGGCACCGGCGGCCCCAGGGCGATCAGGGGAACCCCGGCCGGCACCACCGGAACCGGCCCGGGAGCCGCCAGTGGGACGCCCGCCATGTCGGTCAGCGGAGCGCTGGCCGTGCATACGTCGCCGACCGCGACCGGTCCGCCCGCTTCGGGCCCGCCGGCCGCTCCCGGCCCGCCGGCCGCTTCTGGTCCGCCCGCCGATGCCAGGACGCCGGCGCCCGCCGGTCCGCCGGTCGCGGAGCTGGTGGCGCACCGGCACGACGCCGCTGCCGCTCCGCCCGCCGCTGCCGCTCCGCCGGCGCCTGCCGCTCCGCCGGCCGCCGGGGCCGCGGCCTCGCCCGACATCCCTTGCACGCACGCATAGCCGCCGGTTTTCAGCGGGGCGGCCGCCGCATCGGGGCTCAACGCTATAGCGGCCCCGCACAACCCAGCGATGGCAACTACTTTGATGTTGCGCCCATCAAAGACCGTCATCAACGTCGACTCCTTCAGCACTTCGTATCTCCCAATGGCGCTAGAACCGCATAGCCGTACCGCAGTCGTGTCGAATGTATGGCTGGTTATTGCTATTGCACACGCGACGATTCCGGCGCTTATAGAACCGATACAAAGGAGACATGCTCCGGTTACCGCGTGGATTCGGCCCCCGGTCAGAAGCGCCGTTTCGGGCCATTGCGCCCGCGGCGGGCGCGCTCGGCAGCCGGTGCCGGGGTTTGAACCGATCGCCGGGTCATGGCGGCGGGAATGGTGGCTACTTGCTGCAGATCCGCGCAGTGGCGGCGAGCGATCCTGCGACCGGGCGCCGGCGGCCCCACCCGGGTTTTCGCGGCGGCAGAAGTTCGCTCTCTTACCGGCGCGCGACGGTGGTTCCTGCTGATCTAGGCTGACGACGAGCGCTCAACAGCGTCCGCGCAACAGCGGACATAGAAAGACAGGGAGAGACAAGTGACTGTCCGAGTAGGCATCAACGGCTTCGGTCGAATCGGACGCAACTTCTACCGGGCCCTGCTGGCTCAGCAGGAACAGGGCTTGGGCGGTTCCGGGGCCGACATCGAGGTGGTGGCCGTCAACGACATCACCGACAACGCCACGCTGGCGCACCTGCTCAAATTCGACTCGATCCTGGGCCGGCTGCCCTACGACGTCACGCTGGAAGGCGAGGACACCATCGTCGTCGGCACCGCGAAGATCAAGTCACTCGAGGTGCGGGAGGGCCCGGCGGCGATGCCGTGGAGCGACCTCGGCGTCGACGTCGTGGTGGAGTCCACGGGCCTGTTCACCAACGCGGCCAAGGCCAAGGGCCACCTGGAGGCCGGGGCCAGGAAGGTGATCATCTCCGCGCCGGCCACCGATCCCGACATCACCGTCGTGCTGGGGGTCAACGACGACAAATACGACGGCAGCCAGAACATCATCTCCAACGCCTCGTGCACGACGAATTGCCTGGCGCCGGTGACCAAGGTGCTGCATGACGAGTTCGGCATCGTCAGGGCGCTGATGACCACCGTCCACGCCTACACCCAGGACCAGAACCTGCAGGACGGGCCGCACAAGGACCTGCGCCGCGCGCGTGCCGCGGCGCTGAACATCGTGCCGACCTCCACCGGCGCCGCCAAGGCGATCGGGCTGGTGATGCCCGAACTCAAGGGCAAGCTCGACGGCTACGCGCTGCGGGTGCCGATTCCCACCGGCTCGGTCACCGACCTGACCGCCGACCTGTCGAAATCCGCGAGCGCCGAGGACATCAACGCCGCGTTCAAGGCCGCCGCCGAGGGCCGGCTCAAGGGCATCCTGAAGTACTACGACGCACCGATCGTGTCCACTGACATCGTCACCGACTCGCACAGCTCGATCTTCGACTCCGGGCTGACCAAGGTCATCGACAATCAGGCCAAGGTGGTGTCGTGGTACGACAACGAATGGGGCTACTCCAACCGCCTCATCGACCTGGTCGCGCTGGTCGGCAAGTCGCTCTAACCGTGGCCTCGTCTTCCGCGCCCGTCCTGCCGACCCTGGAAGACCTTCTCGCCGAGGGGGTTTCGGGTCGTGGCGTACTGGTGCGCTCCGACCTGAACGTCCCACTCGACGAGAACGGCGCCATCGCCGACGCCGGCCGCATCACCGCGTCCGTGCCGACGTTGCAGGCGCTGCTGGCGGCCGGCGCCAAGGTCGTCGTCACCGCGCACCTCGGTCGTCCGAAAAACGGGGCCGACCCGAAATTCTCCCTGGCGCCAGTCGCCGCGGCGCTCGGCGACCAGCTCGGCCGGCACGTCCAGCTGGCCGGCGTCGATCGTTCCCGAGTCGTCGGCGGCGACGCGCTGGCCCGAGCCGAGGGACTGACCGACGGCGACATCCTGCTGCTGGAGAACGTCCGCTTCGACCCGCGCGAAACCAGCAAGGACGACGGGGAGCGACTGGCGTTGGCCCGGCAACTGGCCGAATTGGTCTCTCCCGGAGGCGCTTTCGTCTCCGACGGATTCGGCGTGGTGCACCGCAAGCAGGCCTCCGTGTACGACGTCGCCACCTTGCTGCCGCACTACGCCGGCACGCTGGTGGCCGAGGAGATCCGGGTGCTGGAGCAGTTGACCAACTCGACCAGGCGCCCCTACGCCGTGGTGCTCGGCGGGTCGAAGGTGTCCGACAAGCTCGGCGTGATCGAGTCGCTGGCGACCAAG
This sequence comes from Mycobacterium sp., assembly GCF_035506235.1. Classification (GTDB taxonomy): domain Bacteria; phylum Actinomycetota; class Actinomycetes; order Mycobacteriales; family Mycobacteriaceae; genus Mycobacterium. The sequence continues at coordinate 5,799 of NZ_DATJPU010000040.1, read as the reverse complement.
GCCGACAGTGTCGTGATCGGCGGCGGCATGTGCTTCACTTTCCTTGCCGCGCAGGGTCTTTCGGTGGGCACGTCACTGCTCGAGAACGAGATGGTCGACACCTGCCGCAGGTTGTGCGAGACCCACGGCGACGTGCTGCACCTCCCGGTGGACATCGTCGTGGCCGACAAGTTCGCCGCCGATTCGCCGCCGATGACCGTCGCGGCGGACCGGATTCCGGAAGGCAGGATGGGCCTGGATATCGGACCGGAATCGGTCAGGCGGTTCGCCGCGTTGCTGTCCAACGCCAAGACCATCTTCTGGAACGGCCCGATGGGCGTGTTCGAGTTCCCGGCGTTTGCCGCCGGGACAAAAGGCATCGCCGAGGCGATCGCCAAAGCGACGGGCAAGGGCGCGTTCAGCGTGGTGGGAGGCGGGGATTCCGCGGCCGCGGTGCGCGAGCTCGGCATCCCCGAAGGTGACTTCTCGCACATCTCCACCGGCGGGGGAGCATCGCTGGAGTACTTGGAGGGCAAGACGCTACCGGGCATCGAGGTGCTGGGCCGGCCCCAGCCGGGCAGAGGAGACTCGTGAGCCGCAAGCCACTGATCGCCGGCAACTGGAAGATGAACCTCAATCACTTCGAGGCGATCGCGCTGGTGCAAAAGGTCGCGTTTGCGCTGCCGGACAAGTACTACGACAAGGTCGACGTCACGGTGCTCCCGCCGTTCACCGACCTGCGCAGCGTCCAAACCCTGGTGGACGGCGACAAGCTGCGGCTGACCTACGGGGCCCAGGACCTGTCGCCGCACGACTCGGGCCCCTACACCGGTGACATCAGCGGCGCCTTCCTGGCCAAGCTCGGCTGCAGCTTCGTCGTGGTCGGGCACTCCGAGCGGCGCACCTACCACCACGAGGACGACGCGCTGGTGGCCGCCAAGGCCGCCGCCGCGCTCAAGCACGAGCTCACCCCGATCGTGTGCATTGGCGAACATCTCGACGTGCGGGAGGCCGGCGATCACGTGCCGCACTGCGAGGAGCAGCTGCGTGGCTCGCTGGCGGGCCTGTCGGGTGAGCAGATCGGCAAGGTCGTCGTTGCCTACGAGCCGGTCTGGGCGATCGGAACCGGGCGGGTGGCCAGCGCGTCCGATGCTCAGGAGGTGTGCGCGGCGATCCGCAAGGAGTTGGCCTCACTCGCTTCCTCTGGTGTCGCCGACGCCGTGCGGGTGCTCTACGGCGGCTCGGTGAACGCCAAGAACATCGGCGACATCGTCGCCCAGAACGACATCGACGGGGCCCTGGTCGGCGGCGCGTCGCTGGACGGTGAGCAGTTCGCGACGCTGGCGGCGATCGCCGCCGGTGGGCCGCTACCCTGACTCCGGCGAACAGCGGCGCGCCTCAGCGGTCGTGCGAGCCGATCCGAAGATGGGCAGTGAGGACAATGTTGTCGTAGGCGGATCGCAGGGGGTGGGCATCCCTGCGCGAAAGTGCGAGGAATTCGATGGCGATTTGTCGCGCCAGCGGTCGCAGCTTGACGTTGTGGCCCTGGGATCGCCATCTCAGCAAATCGAACGCCGTCGTTTCGTCCACCCCATAGATCACCATCAGCATGCCTTTGGCCTGCTCGATGACGGCGCGGTTCTTGCTGAACTTCGCAACTTCAGCGGTCAGGGCGTCCTGTTGCTCGTGGCCGGAGGGCGTCACGTCGATGTAAAAACCTTCTGTGCCAACGACGTTGCCTGCTGCGTCGACGAGCTGGTTGGCGACCACGACAACCGGGCGGATGTTGCCCTGCACGTCGATGATGCGGTGCCGCGTGCTGAAGGCCCCGTGGTTGCGCCGGATGTCATCGAGGGTCGCCGCGATGTGGTTGCGGTCGTCGGGATGCTTGTGCGCAAGCACCAGCTCAGTCGTCGGCGTCACCGTACCGGGTTCGTAGCCGTGCAATCGTGCTACCTGGTCGCACCACTCCCAGCGCTCGCCTTCGAAATAGAAGCGGAATGTCCCCATCCGCTGTGGTGAACCGCCCGCCAACGCCTGAGCAATTGCGTCGTCGGGGTTGACAGTGCTGAAATCGGTGACCATTGCCACGTCCGGGTGTCAGGCACGTAGCAAAGGTGCGTAAAGGGAACAGCGGCTATTGCGAGAACCCGCTGGAATATCGGCGCTGCACTTCTCGGCCGACCATCTAGTTACTGACCCTTGCATTCGAGCCGGGGAATAGCAAGAGGGTGGCGCCGCGCGCGCAACCGAGCGCTGATTGCGGCCGGCTGACGCCGACCCGGTAAGCTGCCTGTCATGCAATTGGCCCTGCAGATCACCCTGGTCGTCACCAGCATCCTGGTGGTGCTGCTGGTGCTGCTGCACCGCGCCAAGGGTGGCGGCCTGTCGACGCTGTTCGGCGGCGGCGTGCAGTCGAGCCTGTCCGGGTCGACGGTGGTGGAGAAGAACCTCGACCGGCTGACGGTGTTCATCGTGGGCATCTGGCTGGTGTGCATCATCGGCATGGAGCTGCTGATCAAGTACCGCTGACCACTCGACGGGCGGAGCGTGCGATCCGCCTCGATACTGGGACGCATGGCTGAGGCTCCCGACACCGCGCTGGAACCGATCGGCGCCGTCCAGCGCACGCGGGTCGGTCGGGACGCGACCGAGCCGATGCGCGCCGACATCCGGCTGCTGGGCACCATCCTCGGCGACACCGTGCGCGAGCAGAACGGTCACGAGGTGTTCGACCTCGTGGAACGCGCGCGGGTGGCATCGTTCCGGGTGCGGCGCTCCGAGATCGACCGGGCCGAGATGTCGCGGATGTTCGACGGCATCGACATCCACCTGGCGCTCCCGATCATCCGGGCGTTCAGCCATTTCGCGCTGCTGGCCAACGTGGCCGAGGACATCCACCGGGAGCGCCGGCGGGAGATTCACGTCGCCGCCGGCGAGCCCCCGCAGGACAGCAGCCTGGCCGCGACGTACGCGAAACTCGATCTGGCCCAGCTGGATTCGCGCACGGTGGCCGACGCGCTCAGGGGCGCCCTGGTGGCGCCGGTGATCACCGCCCATCCCACCGAGACCCGTCGGCGCACCGTGTTCGTCACCCAGCACCGCATCACCGAGTTGATGCGGCTGCACGCCGCCGGGCGCACCGAGACCGACCACGGCCGCGACATCGAGCTCGAGTTGCGCCGGCAGGTCCTCAGGCTGTGGCAGACCGCGCTGATCCGGTTGTCGCGGCTGCAGATCACCGACGAGATCGAGGTCGGCCTGCGGTATTACCCGGCCGCGCTGTTCACCGTGATCCCGCAGGTCAATGCCGAGGTGCGGTACGCGTTGCGGGCCCGCTGGCCCGACGCGGACCTGCTGTCGGCGCCCATCCTGCAACCCGGCTCGTGGATCGGCGGTGACCGCGACGGGAACCCCAACGTGACCGCCGACGTCGTGCGGCGGGCGACCGGCAGCGCCGCGTTCACCGCGCTGGCGCATTACCTGGCCGAGCTGACTCACCTCGAGCAGCAGCTGTCGATGTCGGCGCGGCTGATCACGGTCACCGCCGAGTTGACCGCGCTGGCCGAGGGCTGTGAGAAGAAGGCTCGCGCCGACGAGCCCTACCGCCGGGCGCTGCGGGTGATCCGGGGCCGGCTCACCGCGACGGCCGCCGAGATCCTGGACCGCCGGCCGCAGCACGAACTCGACCTGGGCTTGCAGGCGTATTCCGCGCCGGGCGAACTGCGGGCCGATCTCGACGTGATCGACGCCTCGCTGCGTGGGCACGGCTCCGGACTGCTGGCCGACGATCGGCTGGCCCGGTTGCGAGAAAGCGTGCACGTCTTCGGGTTTCACCTTTCGGGCCTGGACATGCGGCAGAACTCCGACGTGCACGAAGAGGTGGTCGGCGAGCTGCTGGCTTGGGCCGGGGTGCATCCGGACTACCGCTCGCTGGGAGAAGACGACCGTGTCGAGCTGCTGGCCGGGGAGCTCGCCACCCGCCGCCCGCTGGTCGGCGACCGTGCCCCCCAATTGTCCGACCTGGCCCGCCGCGAGCTGGGCGTCATCGCGGCGGGCGCCCGCGCGATCGAGCTCTACGGCCCGGCGGTGGTGCCCAACTACGTCATCTCGATGTGCCAGTCGGTGTCGGACGTCCTGGAGGCCGCGATCCTGCTCAAGGAGGTCGGCCTGCTCGACGTCTCCGAGACCGAAACCTATTGCCCCGTAGGCATTTCGCCGCTCTTCGAGACGATCGATGACCTGCACAACGGGGCGTCGATCCTGCAGGCGATGCTGGACCTTCCGCTGTACCGGTCGCTGATCGATGCCCGCGGCGGATGCCAGGAAGTCATGCTCGGCTACTCGGACTCCAACAAGGACGGCGGCTACCTGGCCGCCAACTGGGCCGTCTACCGGGCCGAGCTGACCCTCGTCGAGGTGGCGAGCAAAACCGGTGTTCGGTTGCGGCTCTTCCACGGTCGCGGCGGCACGGTCGGGCGCGGCGGCGGGCCCAGCTACCAGGCGATCCTGGCGCAACCGCCCGGCGCGGTGAACGGCTCGCTGCGCCTCACCGAGCAGGGTGAGGTGATCGCCGCCAAGTACGCCGAGCCGCAACTGGCCCGGCGCAACCTGGAGAGCCTGCTGGCGGCCACGCTGGAGTCGACGCTGCTGGATGTGGAGGGCCTGGGCGACGCCGCGGAACCGGCCTACGCGGTGCTCGACGAGGTGGCGGCCCTGGCGCACCGGGCCTACGCCGAATTGGTGCACGACACACCGGGTTTCGTCGACTACTTCAAGGCCTCCACTCCGGTCAGCGAGATCGGGTCGCTGAACATCGGCAGCAGGCCGGCCTCGCGCAAGCCCACCGAATCCATTTCAGACCTGCGCGCCATCCCGTGGGTGCTGGCCTGGACGCAGTCGCGGGTGATGCTGCCGGGCTGGTACGGCACCGGTTCGGCGTTCGAGGAGTGGATCGCGGCCGGCCCGGAGAGCGAAAGCGAGCGGGTGAAGATCCTGCACGAGCTGTACCAGCGGTGGCCGTTCTTCCGCAGCGTGCTGTCGAACATGGCGCAGGTGCTCGCCAAGAGCGACCTGGGACTGGCGGCCCACTACTCCGAACTGGTCGCCGACGAGTCGTTGCGGCGCCGGGTGTTCGACAAGATCGTCGACGAGCACCGGCGCACCATCGCCATGCACAAGCTCATCACCGGTCACGACGACCTGCTCGCCGACAACCCGGCGCTGGCCCGGTCGGTGTTCAACCGCTTTCCGTACCTGGAGCCGCTGAACCACCTGCAGGTCGAGTTGCTGCGCCGCTATCGTTCGGGCGACGACGACGAATTGGTGCAGCGCGGCATCCTGCTGACGATGAACGGGTTGGCGAGCGCGTTACGCAACAGCGGCTGAGGGGCATTCCCAGTCCATGGACCCGGCACAGGTGGCGCAGAACACCGTCTTCGAACGACTCGCCCGCGCCGGGTATGTCGTCAACGGGCTGCTGCACCTGATCGTCGGCTATCTTGCCTTCCGACTCGCTTTCGGCGAGGGCGGCACCGCCGATCAGACCGGCGCCCTGGCGACGTTGGCAGCCAAACCGGGCGGACCGGTCGCGCTCTGGGTCGCCACGGCCGCGCTGCTGATGATGGGCCTCTGGCGGCTCGTCGAAACGGCCCTCGGTCGATCGTTCGACCGCAAGCCGGAGGGCTCGCCGCCGGGAGCGTGGGACCGGGCGAAGGCCTTCGGGCTGGCGGCGGTCTACCTCGCATTCGCGTACTCGGCGTTCGGCTTCGCCCGGGGCGCCGGGAGGCAGGCCGATCAACAGAATTCGACCATCAGCGC
>NZ_DATJPU010000039.1:0-6606 GCF_035506235.1 Mycobacterium sp. | reverse complement strand
CCCGCAGTTGCCTGCGCGCGACGGGGATCTGCGCCGGCGCGGCCGGCAGCACGGTGGCGAAGCTGCGCCCCGCCACGTGGCTCGGACGCAACGCGAGCACCACGACGTCGTCGCGATAGCCCGTCGGCGGCGTCATCCGCGCCAGCAACTGGGTGCAGACGGATTCGACCGGCAGCTCGGCGCAGCCGGCGGCCGCCGCCTTCAGCCGGGCGAATCCGTCGTCGAGCGTCTCGCCGGCCCGCTCGATGAGCCCGTCGGTATACAGCAGGATCATGCTTCCCGGCGCCAGCTCGACCGTTGCGGTGGCGCCGGCTGGCTCCGCATCCTCGACCGCCACCGGGGGACGGCGCCCCGACTCGAGGAAGACAGGGTCACCGTCGGACGGGACAAGCAACGGGTAGGGATGCCCGGCGCAGCTGTAGCTCACGGTGGCGCCCCCCGAGCCGGCCCCCGTATCAATGAGGGCGTAGGCCACCGTCGCGCAGCGAGCGCCGGTGATGCTGGCCGCGTACCTGTCCAGTGCGGCCAGCACCGCGGGCGGTTCGGCGGCGGTCAGCGCTGAGGCGGCCACCGCGGCACGCAGCCTGCTCATCACGATCGCGGCGGCCAGGCCGTGCCCGACGACGTCGCCGACCGAGATCCCGATCAGGCCGGCGCGACCGAGCGGGGTGACCGAGTACCAGTCGCCGCCGACCCGCATCGCTTCGCCGGCCGGCTGGTAGACGGCCGCCACGACCGCGGCGGTCGAGCCGCGATCCAGGTCGAGCAGGTGCTCCTGGAAGTCGACGGCGATCCGGTGTTCTTGCGCCATCGCCCGGACCCGGTCGAGGGCGGACTGGGTCAGCTCGGCCATCCGGGCGAACGTATCCAGCTCGGCGGGGTCGAACTGGCGCGGCGTGGGCCACAGCAACAACAGCGCACCGATGACACGACCGGTGTTGTCGCGCAACGGGTGGGCGACGCAGGCGCGCACGCTGTCCGCGGTGTCGCGCACGGCGTGCTGGTAGCGCGGCGGCAGCTCGAACGTGTCGGGGACGATCATCGGCTCGCCGCTGCTGATGACGTCGGCTCCGATCAGCGGCGAGTCCAGCGCGGCCACGTGGTAGCGGTCCCGCACTTCCACGGGCAGGTCGCCGGCGTACTCGAAGCGGACGTGGTGCTCCCCGTCGAGCGCGCCGATCGTCACCGCGGCGGGAGAGTCCGAACCGGATGGGTGGCCGATCAAGGCGTCCAATATCCCGGCGACCGAGTCGGCGGCCTGCAGGGCGGAGTCGAGGTGTGCCAGGTCGAGCCGCGCCTCACGCCGTTGGCGTTCGCGCTCGCGGGCGACCGCCGACAACCGCGATGCCACCCGGTCGACCAGCTCCTGGGAGCGGAAGGGCTTCGGCAGGTAGTCGTCGGCCCCGCCCGCGAAGCCTTCATCGACGGCCTCCGCGCCGGCCCGGGCCGACAGCATGAGCACCGGTGTGGTGGCCAGCGCCGGGTCCGCGCGGATCGCCGCAACCAGCTCGAAGCCGTTGAGGCCCGGCATCATGACGTCCGTCACGATCGCGTCAGGGTGCAGCTCCCGGGTGGCGGCCAGGGCCGATTCGCCGTCGGCGACCAAAACGGTTTCCCAGTGGGCGGACAGCACCCGGTCCAGGTGCGCACGCATGTCGGCGTTGTCGTCGGCGATCAGCACCAACTGGCGGGGGGCGCCGGACGCGCGGTGGGCGGTCCGCGCGGCGGCGGGCTCCGGAACCGGCGGCAGCCACTGTCGCGCCTCGGCCACGTACGGGTTGCTCTCGTCCAGCGCACCGGTGGGGGATTGATCGACCGCCGCGCCCACCTCCGACCGCGGCAGCCGGATGATGACCGTCGTTCCGCGATCCAGTTCGCTGTCGATCTCCACCGTTCCGCGCTGCAACTCGACGAGCCCACGCACCAGTGCCAGCCCGATACCGGTGCCCTCCACGCTGCGCCCGCGCAAGTTGTCGGCCCGGTAGAAGCGTTCGAACAGGCGGTCCAGGTCCTCGGGGGCGATCCCGACTCCGGTGTCGGCCATCGTGATCCGGCAGTGCGCGGATTCGGCGCGCACCTCGACCGAAATGGAGCCCTTGAGGGTGTATTTCACGGCATTGGAAAGCAGGTTGAGGACGATCGTCTCCCACATGCCCGGATCGACGTCGGCCAGCGCCGGACCGCAGTCCAGCTCGAGATCAAGCCCCGCCCGCCGGCACAGCTCGGTGAACGACGACGCGATGTGCGCGGTGAGCGCGCCGACGTCGGTGCACACCAGCTTCGCGTCCGCCCGGCCGGCCTCGATGCGGGAGAAATCGAGCAGCGAGTCGACCAGGCGCTGCAGGCGCCGCGCGTTGCGTCCTGCGACGTTCAGCCGTTCCGCCAGCACGCTTCCCGGCGGGGCGTCGGACAGCGCGTCATCGAGCGGCCCGACCAAAAGCGTTAGCGGCGTGCGGAATTCGTGGCTGACGTTGGTGAGAAACGCCGTCTTGGCCCGATCCAGCTCGGCGAGCGCGTCCGCTCGCCGCCGCTGCTGCTCATAGGAGACGGCGGACGCCAGCGCCGACGACAGCTGGTCGGCGAGCAGCTGGCAGAAGCCGCGGTACATCGCATCGAGGGGACGCCGCGGGCTGGTCCCGACCACCAGCGCCCCGGTGCCGGCGCCCTCGCCCAGCGGCAGCGCAAGGGCCTGCCGTGGGCAGTTCTCGCCGAGAACGCTTGCGATGCCCGGGATCACATCTTCGAGCCGATCAATGACGTGCGCGGCCCGCGAACGCGGTGTCGTGTCCCATCCCGTGAGCTCGGTCAGGGAGCCCGGCAGCAGACCCAGGATCGAGGGCGTCGCGCCGCACAGCGCGTCGTCGAGGTATACCGCGATGAACGGCAAGTCCAATGGCTGCGCGCCGCACACCGAAACGGCGCTGTGCACGGCGTCGTCGATGGCGTGGGTGTCCATGACGGCGGTCGCCACCGTGTTGAGCAGGTGCAGCCGACGTTCGCTCAACACCCGATCGGTGGTCTCGCGGACGGCGCAAAAGATGCCGTAAACGTCTCCGCCACTGCCGATCAGCGGGCTGTAGCTGAAGGTGAAGTACCGCTCCTCGGGCTGGTCGCCGGTCATCAGCGGCAACATCAAGTCGTCGGACCAGGTCGCCTTGCCGGTGTCGATGACGCTGGTGAGCATCGGGTGAATCTGGCCCCAGATCTCCCACCACACCTGCTCGGCCGGGCGGCCCAGCGCCGCGGGGTGCTTGTTGCCCAGGATCTGCGCGTAGGCGTCGTTGTACATCAGGAACAGGTCCGTCGGCCCCAACCACAGCACGATGGGAAACCGTGACGTCAAGGCCACCGCCACGGCCACCCGCGCCTCGGCGGACCATTCATCCGGCGGCCCCAGGGGGTGGTTCGCCCAGTCGAACCCGGCGAACCGGCGACCCATCTCGCCGCCTAAGGCGACCGCAGCCGCCAGATCAGCCGGCAGCCCCGGGTTCATCGGCGGCGGTTGCGGTGCAACGCAGCAGCCAGCGTCGGCGAGATGTCGAGGATGCGGTCCAGCTCGGTCACCTGTATCGGCCGGAGCACCAGGTCGTTGTCGGCTACCAGACGGACCGACGTACCGGCTGCCTTCCCCTCCTCGTGGCACTCGAGCACCGCGTTCAACGCCGCGCTTCCGAAGAAACTGACCGATTGCAGATCGATGACGACCAGCCGCGCCGGGTGGGTCGCGGCCACCTGGAGCGCGGCGATGAGGTGGGTGTTGAGCTCGTCGACGTTGCTGGAGTCGACATCACCCTGAACGCGCACGACTACCGCATCCTCATTGGCCTCGTGGTCGACCGCCAACAATTCCATGCCTTTCGCCCCACAGCATGTGCCGTCCAGATTTTTTGGAAGATTAACCCGTCCCCGACCCGGTGTGTGCGCATAGTGCGCTGGTTACCCAGTGGGCTCGTCGGGAATCCTTTCGTGCACCGTCAGCAACAAGTGGTCGAACTGATTCTGCACGGCGGGCGCGGGCGTGATCAGCGTCCTCACTTCTTCGAGCAGTTGCTTTGCCAACGAACGCAGCTTCACGTTGGTTTCTTGCGAGCGCCATTGCAGCACGCGAAAGGCTTGCTCGGCACTGACCCGGTAGACATACATCAGCACGCCCTTGGCCTGTTCGATGGCCGCACGATTCTCGAACAGGTCGGGCAGGGCCGCATCGAGCACTTCCTGCCGGGCCTCGTCGAAAGTGTTGGTGAGGTCGATGTAATAGCCGGCGGTGCCCACCACGGCGCCCGACTCGTCCAGCATCCGGTCGGCGACCACGATCGCGTCGTGCACGCTGCCCGCGGTGTCGATGAACCGGTGCCGGCTGGAAAACGACTCGGCCGACTGCAACGCGTAGTCGAGCAACTCCTGGACATGTGCGCGGTCGTCGGGGTGCTTGTGCGATAGCAGCAGCTTCGTCGTCGGCACGACCGCTCCCGGTTCGTAGCCGTGCATCCTGGCCACCTCGTCGGACCATTCCCAACGTTGGCCGACGAACCAGAACCGGAAGGCGCCGACGTTCAAATACTGCGCGTCGGCCTCGATTGCGCTGGTCGGCTGGTTGGGGTTACCCGCGGGTTGCACGTTCGCATCCTCCCACCCGGTGGGTATCCCGGGCTACCGTCTTTGGGGGTAACGTCGCGTGCGGACCATCCACAAGACGCGGGAGCGCACGCCGAATGCGCTGAGAGGACGGCTCGGGGCCGTCGACCGTACGAACCTGACCGGGTAATGCCGGCGTAGGGAGATGAAAAATGACCGACACCCTGTCGACCGCTGCACCCACCGTCACCACCGGCCCCATCGCCGGCAGCACCAAGGCCTACCGGGAGCTGGAGGGGGTTCCCGGCGCGCGCGTTCCCTTCCGGCGGGTCAACCTGTCGACCGGGGACCACTTCGACCTTTACGACACGTCCGGGCCCTACACCGACCCGGACGCGGTGATCGACCTGGCGGCCGGCCTGCCGCCGCGGCCCGGGGTGGTGCGCGACCGCGGCACCCAGCTGCAGCGCGCCCGCGCCGGCGAGATCACCGCCGAGATGGCATACATCGCCGCCCGCGAGGGCATGCCGGCCGAGCTGGTGCGCGACGAGGTCGCCCGCGGCCGCGCGGTGATCCCGGCCAATCACAACCATCCCGAGAGCGAGCCGATGATCATCGGCAAGGCGTTCGCGGTCAAGGTCAACGCCAACATCGGCAACTCGGCGGTGACGTCGTCGATCGCCGAGGAGGTCGACAAGATGGTGTGGGCCACCCGCTGGGGCGCCGACACCATCATGGACCTGTCCACCGGGAAGAACATCCACGAAACCCGCGAGTGGATCCTGCGTAACTCCCCGGTGCCGGTCGGCACGGTGCCGATCTATCAGGCGCTGGAAAAGGTCAAGGGCGATCCGACGGAGCTGACCTGGGAGGTCTACCGCGACACCGTGATCGAGCAGTGCGAGCAGGGTGTGGACTACATGACCGTGCACGCCGGCGTGTTGTTGCGGTACGTGCCGCTGACCGCCAAGCGGGTCACCGGGATCGTCTCCCGCGGCGGGTCGATCATGGCGGCCTGGTGCCTGGCGCATCACCGGGAGTCGTTCCTCTACACCAACTTCGAGGAGCTCTGCGACATCTTCGCGCGCTACGACGTCACGTTTTCGCTCGGCGACGGCCTGCGGCCGGGCTCGATCGCCGACGCCAACGACGCCGCGCAGTTCGCCGAGCTGCGCACCCTGGGCGAGCTGACCAAGATCGCGAAAGCCCGCGGCGCACAGGTGATGATCGAGGGGCCGGGGCACATCCCGATGCACAAGATCGTCGAGAACGTGCGGCTGGAGGAGGAGCTGTGCGAGGAGGCCCCGTTCTACACGCTGGGCCCGCTGGCCACCGACATCGCACCGGCCTACGACCACATCACCTCGGCGATCGGCGCGGCCATCATCGCCCAGGCCGGCACCGCGATGCTGTGCTATGTGACCCCGAAGGAACACCTGGGGCTGCCGGACCGCAAGGACGTCAAGGACGGGGTGATCGCCTACAAGATCGCCGCGCACTCGGCCGACCTGGCCAAGGGACATCCGCGCGCACAGGAACGCGACGACGCCCTATCGACGGCGCGGTTCGAGTTCCGCTGGAACGACCAGTTCGCGTTGTCGTTGGACCCCGATACCGCACGGGAATTCCACGACGAGACGCTGCCGGCCGAACCCGCCAAGACGGCGCATTTCTGCTCGATGTGCGGACCCAAGTTCTGCTCTATGCGGATCACCGCCGATGTGCGGGCGTTCGCGGCGGAACACGGGCTCGAGACCGAAGAGGACATCGAGGCCATGATGAGCGAGGGCATGGCCGAGAAGTCACGCGAGTTCGCCGAGCACGGCAACCGGGTGTACCTGCCGATCACCCAGCGGTGATCGCAAGCGCGGCGGAGCCGGGCGCGGCGGGTCGCCGCTCATCCAACCCAGCGGTGATCGCAAGCGCGGCGGAGCCGGGCGCGGCGGGTCGCCGCTCATCCAACCCAGCGGTGATCGCAAGCGCGGCGGAGCCGGGCGCGGCGGGTCGCCGCTCATCCAACCCAGCGGTGAT
>NZ_DATJPU010000038.1:0-5257 GCF_035506235.1 Mycobacterium sp. | reverse complement strand
CCCACGAATGGCACGCCCTCACCGTCCTGGATGCCCTGCGCGTCGCGCTAAGCGCCGCCGGCATCCCCGTGCTGCGCCGCATCATGACCCGCGACGTCACCACCGAAGGGCAGTGGTATGACCCCGACAGCGGCGCCACCGGACCCACCTACCCCTACACCGACTCGCTGGTCACCGCCCACCGGGTCCTCGGCGGTGACCGAGTGAGCGCGGGACGCAGCGACATCGAAGCCGAATTCGCCTACCTGCCGCCAGCCCCACCGATGGCCCTCGGAGACCACGGCGAACTCGTTATCACCGCCGCCCAGGAGATCGCCGACGCCCTCGAAGGGCACCCGATCAGCCGCACCCTACCCACCCGCGCAGGCATCGCCATCACCGCCGACATCGCCGTGCGCGACGCTATGATCGCCGCGGCCGCCCGACACACCGACACCGGCGCCTACCTGTGGACCCACATCGCCCGGCGCCTGCGTGGCCAGCCCCGCGCCGAAGCGCTCACCATCGCAGCCGCCTGCTACTGCTTCCTGGACGACAGCGTTCGCGCCGGCATCGCCGCAGACGCTGCACTCAACGAGGCCCAAGCCACCCACACCCCGCCGCCGCGGCTCGCTCTCATGCTTCTCACCGCGCTGCGCTCCGGCATACCACCCCAGCAGATCAGCCGCGCCATCATCGACGCCACCACCGGCGACTAACCCCCAACGATTCCCCGGGGCCCGGCCAGCTCCCCACACCGAGGGGTGGCCGGGCCCCCCTTTTTTCTTCCGGCGCTCCACCCTTGCGCGCCCTCAACGGGCGCTACCGCCGCCTGCCGGCGGCGACCGTCCGTAGCCCCTCACCTTCTTCCAGCCGTCAGCGGGGGCCAAGTATGACCGTCAGGGGACCCCGTCGCTGTCAACCCACGCCCGGCGGGCTCGCCCGTTCGCTGCTCCCGCCGCCCTGGCGGGCGGCTCCCGCTGCGCCCGTGCGGCACCGGCGGCATTTATCGGCCCTATGGCAGCTCGCCCAGGGCGCTTCGCGCCGGGCTCGCCGGGCCGAAAATCCGCCTCCTGCCCATCCGCCGGACTCTTCGGGGTTGACACCGCCACCCCGCCGGTCCCCCCACACCCGGCGCTGACCGGCGCCAACCAACACCGTTTCGCAAGAAAGGAACAACTCTCATGGCACACGAACTCGACATCACCGACGGTCAGGTCTCCTTCGCCAACTCCCGCAGCGATGCCTGGCACCGTCTCGGCCAATCGGTTGGGCACACCATGACCGCCCGCGAGGCTCTGCAGGCCGCGCACCTGGCCGGCTGGAACGTCCGCAAAATGCCGCTGCAGGTCCCCCAGGAACCCGTCATCGGCGACGCCGGCGTGACCACTCCAGCGCCCCTGTCGGTGCCGGACTTTTACGCCACCGTGCGCACCAACCCCATCAACGGACGCCTCGATGTGCTCGGCGTCGTCGGCAGCAAGTACGAGCCGGTCCAAAACGAGGCCTCCTGCGAGCTGCTTGACGCCCTTGTGGACCAAAGCGGCGGCGCGCACTTCGAAACCGCCGGCGCGCTGCGCGGCGGGCGCGAAACCTTCGTCACCATGAAGCTGCCCGCCACCGTGGTGTTCGACGGCAAGGATGGCTCCAAGGACCGCATCGACTTCTACCTCGCGGCCTTAAATTCTCACGATGGTTATCTCCCCCTGCCCGACAACCGCAGGCACCTCTGGATGAAATGTGTTCTGGGGAATAACCAAATCGCTATCCACCCCTTGTCAGTCACATCGGTTACCTTGACCCCATGACGCAGCGCTTCTCCTCCGAACGGGCGATCTCGCCCAGCGATGGCTTGTCGTCGTTCGTCGTCGTCGACGACGACTACACCCTGCACCACGAGTCGTGCGAATACCTTGCGTCACTGCGCTTCCGCGACCGGTCGGTCAACACCGAACGCGTATATGCCGGCCGCCTGGCCCTGTTCCTCACCTATTGCGCCGAGCACCGACTGGATTGGCGCAGCATCGCGGTGCAGGACTTGGCCGGCTTCTAACACTGGCTTGTCACCAACCCAATTCAACGGCGCACCAGTAGTCCCGACGCGGGGTACAGGTCCAACAAGACCGCTAACACCGTCCTTACCTCGGTGTGTGAGTTTCTGCGCTTCGCTGCGACCAGAGGCTGGTACCCGCCCGAGCTCGCCCAGCAGATCAGCGAACCCAAGTACCTGCGGCGCGGCCCGGCCGGTTACGACTTCGGCGAAGACAACCAATTCCGCACCGTTCGATCGCGTGCTCTCCGGCTATCTGAGACGGACAACCCTCCCCAATTCCTCACGGCGGATCAGATCGCCGTGGTGATGAGGGCCCTGCCCCGGCTGCGGGACAGACTCCTGGTCGCGATCCTTGCCGAATCAGGCATGAGGATCGGCGAAGCACTGGGGCTGCGCCGCGAAGACATGCACCTGCTGGCCGCCAACAACGTGCTGGGATGCGCTATTCGCGCCCCACACATCCACGTTCGCCGCCGTGCCAACGCCAACGGCTCGCTGGCAAAGAGCCGATTTCCCCGATCGATCCCCGTCACCACCGAAGTCGTCGAGCTTTACGCCGACTACCAATTCGAGAGATCCACGACTCCCGAAGGCGACAGCAGTGACTTCGTCTTCGTCAACCTATACAAACCTCCGCTGGGGGAGCCGCTCCGCTATCACAACGCCAAGAAGCTCTTCGAACGGCTCTCCGAAACAGTGGGATTCAGCGTGACGCCACACATGTTTCGCCATTCAGCGGCAACCCGATGGCTCGAATCGGGGACACCGCGCGACGTTGTGCAAGCCCTGCTCGGCCATGTCTCCCCTGCCTCGATGTCGGTCTACTTCCATCCATCGGACGCGGCGATGCGGGCAGCCGTCGAACGTGCACGCGTCACGCCGATCGGCGCCCTCGATGAGCAGTAATGCGGCGCAGGCGGACTCGACCCCGGATACTGCCTACCTCAGACCAGTTCAGGACGAGTCCGCGTGGCTGGCCTGGCTGCGCGATCACACCGACCTGAACTGGCGGCCCGGACAATGGGACCCCGAACTCTGGCTATTCACCTGCTCCCCCGATGATCCGACCACGTTGGCTGCAAGCTGTGCTGTCGCAAACTGCCCGGTAGTCATGGTGCATGGCAGGCTATGCCAGACGTGCGCGAAGGCATTCAAGCAGTCGGGTCTCCATTACGACGAGTTTATTAAGAGCTACAGCCGGCTGACGCCGCGACTCAGAACTGTCCAGCGGTCCAACCCGGCTCGCTGCACAGTCGAGGTCAACGGACGCTGCTGCCCGAGCAAGGGTGCCATCCGCAAGGTCTGTGAATATCACTACCACCAGTGGAATAAGCGCAGTAGACGCGGACCAACGATTACCCTCGCGGAGTGGATGGCCAGCGGTGAAGCCACCATTCCGGACGAACCGCTGCCCGACTGCATCGTTCCCGCCTGCCTTCGCGAATCCATGACAAGCGCAACGAAGGTCTGCCGTCTGCACTGGAGTCGCTACAAGCGGGACCGCCGGCTGGAACCAGTCGATGATTGGGCGCGACAACAGTTGCCGCACATCGGTGTTCATCAGTTCATGCTGCTGAACCTGCCCGATCGGCTTCGATGGGAGGTGCTCTACGCGCTACAGCAACGCTCGGCACGGGGCGGCCGCATCGACCCCGAAAACACGAAAGCTGTCATCCGCATCATGGAAGTCAGCCCGAGCCTTGCAACCATGAGCAAGGCAGACGTTGACCGGATCGCGCAACGTCATAACACCACGGTCGGCGTACACCTGCACCAGTTCGCGCGGGCACTCCGTAACGCCCACGACACATTCCTTGGACGCAGCGCCAAGGACGCACTCGTCTGGGATCTCGACGATGTCGGCTTCGAACCGCAGCCGAGCGGCCGGCGACCACGCCCGCGACGACGCAAGTGCCTCGACTTCGGCCTAATCACCCAGCCATGGTTGCGTGAAGTAGCGCTCGCATGGTCACGCCAAGAACCACAAAGCTACCTGATCGTGAAGACCCATCGCGCAGCCGTAGTTGCCTCACAGGCACTCGAACAGCGAACCGACCGCGGCCATGACGTGACCGCACTAGGCAATCGCGACGTCGACGCGGTCGCTGAAAGCATCCGATTCCTTACCCGCGTCGACAACGGCGAACCGTGCCAAACATCGTTCAAGCGGCATATTTTTGCCGTATTCTTCGACCTCATCACCTGGGGACGGCGGCAGGGCCTGCTCGAAGGACTACCAGCATCATTCGAACCCTCACGCACCAGAATCCACTTGCCGGCCGATCCTGTCGTCGAGACGTCCGGCAAAGCAATCCCAGAGACCGTCCAACGCCAGCTCGACGCCCAGACTGATTCTGTCGGCCGTGGATTCACCCACGGGCGGCTCACGTCCGAGCAGACCCACCAGATGTTCCTCACCGCGTATATCGTCTTGCGTGACACCGGGAGGCGCACCCTCGAGGTGGCCAGCCTGCCAACCGACTGCCTATGCCGAGACGCCACAGGGCCGGTTTTGATCTACGACAATCACAAGGCACGTCGCCCAGGCCGGCGTCTTCCGATACTTGAGTCGACAGCGAAGGCCATCACTGACTGGAGAGAGATCCGCAAGACAATTTCCACATCGTCACAGCAATATCTGTTCCCCGGCAGCACCATCAGCGAGAAGCACCTCAGCAGCAACGGTCTTAGCCAAGCGATCCGCACCTGGGTCCGAGGCTTGCAGTCGCTGGACAGCGGTGAAATCGACTCGCACGGTGATCCGGTGCCATTCGACCGATCCAAGATCCACCCGTACGCATTCCGCCATTCTTATGCACAGCGCCACGCCGACAACGGAACCCCCGTCGACGTTCTACGGCAGCTCATGGACCACCGATCAATCCAGACGACCGGTGGCTACTACACGATCACGGCCGACCGGAAGAGAAGCGCGATTGAGACGGTCGGCAAGTTCACTATCGACAAGAACGGAAGGGCAGCTGTCCTGACCGGATCGACGGCCTATCAGATGCGTTCAGTCGCAGTGCCGTTCGGCAACTGCATCGAACCATCCAACGTCAAGGCCGGAGGCAACGTGAACCGTCCCGATGCTCCTATGGTTGTCAAGCTGCTTGTGGGATACCGGGGTTGGTGGTGTTTTGCCTGGTGAGCGTCTTGTAGATCTGACGAGCGATATAGCGCTTCAAGCAGCGCAGGATGTCTTTGTTGGTCAATTGTTCTTGG
>NZ_DATJPU010000037.1:0-37818 GCF_035506235.1 Mycobacterium sp. | reverse complement strand
CCGGTCGCTACGACTCGTGGCTGCCCACCCTCAAGGAGATGGTGCCGTCGCTGGGCGTGGAGTTGTCCCGCGAGCCAAGGTTGTTCGACGAGGTGTGGTCCTGGGGGACCGAGGCACTGCAGCTGGAGGCATCGTGAGTGAAGCGTTGCGTCGCGTGTGGTCCAAAGACCTCGACGTGCCAACCCTTTACGAGCTGCTCAAGCTCCGGGTGGAGGTGTTCGTGGTCGAGCAGGCCTGCCCGTATCCCGAGCTCGACGGGCGCGACCTGCTCGCCGAGACCCGCCACTTCTGGCTCGAGACGCCCGACGGCGAGGTGATCTGCACGCTGCGGCTGATGGAGGAGCACGCCGGGGGCGAGAAAGCCTTCCGCATCGGCCGGCTGTGCACCAAGCGCGCCGCGCGCGGGCAGGGGCACACCACCCGGCTGCTGCGCGCCGCCCTGGCCGAGGTCGGCGACTACCCGTGCCGGATCGACGCGCAGACCTACCTGGCCGAGATGTACGCCCAGCACGGATTCGTCCGCGACGGCGACGATTTCGTCGACGACGGCGTCCCGCACGTACCCATGCTCAAGCCCTCACGCCCGCCTCTCCCCCTCGCCGCTCCGCGGCTGGGGGTGCCCCCACCTCAGGCCGATAGCCGGCCTGCATCGTCGGCGGGCGGGCCCGGCTCCGGATTGGCGCGGCAGCCGTGAAGCCGTATCCGTTCAGCGCGATCGTCGGGCACGACCAACTGCGGCTCGCCCTGCTGTTGTGCGCCGTGCGCCCCGAGATCGGCGGGGCGCTCATCCGCGGCGAGAAGGGCACCGCCAAGTCGACGGCCGTGCGCGGCCTGGCGGCTTTGCTGGCAGCCGCGACGGGGGAAGGCGCCCTCGTCGAAATGCCTTTGGGCGCAACCGAAGACCGGGTGATCGGCTCGCTGGATTTGCAGCGGGTGCTGCGCGATGGCGAGCATGCGTTCTCCCCGGGGCTGCTGGCCCGCGCGCACGGCGGCGTGCTGTACGTGGACGAGGTCAACCTCCTGCACGATCACCTGGTCGACGTGCTGCTCGACGCCGCGGCGATGGGGCGGGTGCACGTCGAGCGCGACGGCATCTCGCATTCGCACGAAGCGCGGTTCGTGCTGATCGGCACGATGAACCCGGAGGAGGGCGAGCTGCGTCCGCAGCTGCTGGACCGGTTCGGCCTCACCGTCGACGTGCACGCGTCGCGCGACGTCGACGTCCGCATGCAGGTCGTCCGGCAGCGCATGGCCTACGAGGCCGACCCGGACGCGTTCGCACAGCGGTATGCCGACGCCGACGCGGAACTGGCCCGCCGGATCGGCGCTGCCCGCGCCCTCGTCGACGATGTCGCCTTGCCGGACAACGAATTGCGGCGCATCGCGGCGCTGTGCGCCGCGTTCGACGTCGACGGCATGCGGGCCGACCTGGTGGTGGCCCGCACCGCCGTCGCGCACGCCGCGTGGCGCGGGGCCGGCACCGTCGAGGAGCGGGACGTCCGGGTCGCGGCCGAACTGGCCCTGCCGCACCGGCGCCGCCGCGACCCGTTCGACGACCCCGGCATCGACCGCGACCAGCTGGACGAGGCCCTGAAGCGGGCCGGCGCCGAAGACCCCGAGCCCGATCCCGAGCCGCCCGGAGGCGGGCGGTCCGCGAATGACTCTGCCCCGCAACCGAACTCACACTCGCCCGCAACGGCGTCGAAACCCAGCGCGCCGCCGTCGGCGACGTTCCGCACCCGGGCGCTGACCGTTCCGGGCGTCGGTGAGGGCGCACCCGGCCGGCGGTCGCGGGCCCGCAACGCCTCGGGCAGCGTGGTGGCGGCCACTGACGGCACCGACGCGAGCGCCGGCGCGCACGGGCTGCACCTGTTCGCCACGCTGCTGTCGGCCGCCGAGCGCGCCGGGCCGGGGCCGTTGCGGCCGGAGCCCCAGGACGTGCGGCGGGCCATCCGCGAAGGGCGCGAAGGCAATCTGGTGATCTTCGTCGTCGACGCGTCGGGCTCGATGGCCGCCCGGGACCGGATGGCCGCCGTCGGCGGCGCCACCCTGTCGCTGCTGCGCGACGCCTACCAGCGCCGCGACAAGGTCGCGGTGATCACCTTCCGCCAGCGGGGCGCGCGGCTGCTGCTCCCGCCGACGTCATCGGCGCACATCGCCGGGCGGCGCCTGGCCCGATTCGACACCGGCGGCAAGACCCCGCTGGCCGAAGGCCTGCTGGCCGCGCGTGAGCTGATCATCAGGGAGCGGGCGCGGGACCGGGCGCGACGGCCCCTGGTCGTGGTGCTCACCGACGGCCGGGCCACCGCCGGGCCGGACCCGTTGGGGCGCAGCCGGATCGCGGCCGCCCGCCTGGTCGCTGAGGGCGCCGCCGCGGTGGTCGTCGACTGTGAGACGTCGTATGTGCGGCTCGGGTTGGCCGGCCGGCTCGCCGATCAGCTCGGCGCGCCGGCGGTGCGGCTGGAGCAGTTGCGCGCCGAGGGCCTGGCGCAGGCCGTGCGCAGCGTGGCCTGAGCGACCGGGGGATAAGCGTCCATGCCACAGGGACAACCGCTGCAAGTGCCCGATGACGGCCTGACCACCCGGGCGCGGCGCAACACGCCCGTGCTGGCGGTGCACACCGGCGCGGGCAAGGGGAAGTCGACGGCGGCCTTCGGAATGGCGTTGCGGGCCTGGAACGCCGGGCTCAGCGTGGTCGTGTTCCAGTTCGTCAAGAGCGCGAAGTGGAAGGTGGGCGAGGAGGCGGCCTTCGCCCGGCTCGGCGAGTTGCACGACCGGCACGGGACCGGCGGAGCCGTCGAATGGCACAAAATGGGCGCGGGCTGGTCTTGGACACGCAAGTCCCGCAACGCGGGCAGCGAAATCGATCACGCGGCCGCCGCGGCCGACGGCTGGGCCGAGATCGCGCGCCGGCTGGCCGCGCAGCGCCACGACTTCTACGTGCTGGACGAATTCACCTATCCGCTGAAGTGGGGCTGGATCGACGTCGACGACGCGCTGGACACCCTGCTGGCCCGGCCCGGCCACCAGCACGTGGTGATCACCGGACGGGACGCCCCGGCGCGGTTGGTCGAGGCCGCCGACCTCGTCACGGAGATGACCAAGGTCAAGCACCCGATGGACGCCGGGCGCAAGGGGCAGAAGGGCATCGAATGGTGAGCGTCCCCCTACCGCGGCGCGAGCGCGCGTGTTTGCACACCGACACGCCGTGCGGGGTGTCATTGTGCGGACGCTCGCGACGGTCGGCGGAGCGGTGACCCGTGTCCCCGCGGTGGTCATCGCCGCGCCCGCGTCGGGAAGCGGAAAGACCACCGTCGCAACGGGTTTGATCGGCGCGCTGCGCCGGGCGGGCCACGCCGTGGCGCCGTTCAAGGTCGGCCCCGACTTCATCGACCCCGGCTACCACGGCGTGGCCGCGGGGCGGCCCGGCCGCAACCTCGATCCGGTATTGGTCGGGGAGCGGCTCATCGGCCCGCTGTACGCCCACGGCACCGCGGGCACGGACATCGCCGTCGTCGAGGGCGTGATGGGGCTGTTCGACGGGCGCATCGGAACGACCTCTCCCGCAGCGGGCTCCAGCGCGCACGTCGCCGGCCTGCTGGGCGCCCCGGTGATCCTGGTGGTCGACGCGCGCGGCCAGAGCCACAGCATCGCCGCCCTGCTGCACGGCTTTTCGACGTTCGATGCCGCGACCCGCGTCGGCGGTGTGATCCTCAACCGGGTCGGGTCGGCGCGGCACGAGCAGGTGCTGCGGCAGGCCTGCGAACAGGCCGGTGTCCCGGTGTTGGGCGCCATTCCGCGCACCGCCGAATTGGAGCTGCCGACAAGGTATCTCGGGCTCGTCACGGCGGTGGAGTACGGCCGGCGCGCCCAGGAGGCGGTCGAGGCGATGACCGTCCTGGTCGCCCGCCACGTCGATCTGGCCGGCACTGTCGCCATCGCCGGATGCGGATCCGCCGACCGGCCGTGGGACCCCGCCGCGGCGCTGGGGCAGGCGCCGGGCGCGCGCGTCACCGTCGCCATGGCGAGCGGCAAGGCGTTCAGCTTCGGCTACACCGAGCACGCGGAGCTGCTGCGCGCGGCCGGCGCCGACGTGGCCGAGTTCGACCCGCTCGTCGACGCGCTGCCCGACGGCACGGACGCGGTGTTGTTGCCCGGCGGCTTTCCCGAACAGTTCACGGCGGAGCTGTCCGCCAATGAGCTTGTGCGGCGGCAGATCAGCGAGCTGGCCGCCACCGGCGCGCCGGTCCACGCGGAATGTGCCGGGCTGATCTACCTGGCCTCCGAACTCGACGGCCACCCGATGTGTGGGGTGCTGGCCGGATCGGCGCGGTTCACGCCGCGCCTCACGTTGGCCTATCGCGACGCCGTCGCCGTCGCCGACTCGCCCCTGTATTCCGCCGGCCAGCGGGTGGTCGGGCACGAATTCCACCGCACCGCGGTCACTTTCGCCGAGAACTACCAGCCGGCGTGGGTGTACCGGGGCGGGGACGCGAACGCCGTCCGGGACGGCGTCGTGCACGGCGGAGTGCATGCGTCATACCTGCACACCCACCCCGCCGCGACGCCGGGGGCGGTGGCGCGCTTCGTCACCCATGCCGCGACGGCGCGACGCCGCGCGGAGCGCCACGCGAAACGCGCCTCACCGACCAACCACTAGGCTTGCCCGGTGACCGAGAACGCCTACCTGGCCGGACTGCGGCTGGCCGGCAAGAAGGTCGTCGTGGTCGGCGGGGGGACCGTCGCTCAGCGCCGTTTGCCGCTCCTCATCGCGAGCGGCGCGGACGTGCACGTCATCTCGCGCAGCGCCACCCGGGCCGTCGAGGCGATGGAGGGAATCGCGCTGTCGGTGCGCGAATACCGCGACGGCGACCTCGACGGGGCCTGGTACGCGATCGCGGCCACCGACGACGCGCGGGTGAACGCGGCCGTCGTCGCCGAGGCCGAACGCCGCCAGATCTTTTGCGTCCGGGCCGACATCGCCGTCGAGGGGACCGCGGTGACCCCGGCGACTTTCAGCCACGCGGGGTTGTCGGTGGGGGTGCTGGCCGGCGGCGAGCATCGCCGGTCGGCGGCGATCCGGTCCGCCATCCGGGAGGCCCTGCAGCAGGGAGTCATCACGGCCGAAAGTTCCGACGTGGTTCGCGGCGGGGTGGCGCTGGTCGGCGGCGGTCCGGGCGACCCCGAACTGATCACCGTGCGCGGCCGCCGCCTGCTCGCCCAGGCCGACGTCGTGGTCGCCGACCGGCTCGCGCCGCCCGAGCTGCTCGCCGAGCTGCCGCCGCACGTGGAAGTCATCGACGCCGCCAAGATCCCCTACGGGCGGGCCATGGCCCAGGACGCGATCAACGACATCATGATCGAGCGGGCCCGGTCCGGCAGCTTCGTCGTCCGCCTCAAGGGCGGGGACCCCTTCGTGTTCGCGCGCGGTTATGAGGAGGTGCTGGCGTGCGCCGAGGCCGGAATTCCGGTGACCGTGGTGCCGGGTGTGACGAGTGCCATAGGCGTTCCCGCCCTGGCCGGCGTTCCGGTCACGCATCGGGCCATAAATCACGAGTTCGTGGTGGTCAGCGGCCACGTCGCGCCGGGCCACCCCGAATCGTTAGTGAATTGGAATGCATTGGCAGCCATGCGGGGGACCATCGTTTTGCTGATGGCGGTCGAACGCATCGAGCTTTTCGTCGATGTGCTGCTCAAGGGCGGGCGACCTGCGGATACGCCGGTGCTGGTGGTCCAGCACGGGACGACGTCGGCTCAGCACACGTTGCGGGCCACCCTGGCCGACACGCCGGAGAAGGTCCGCGCCGAGGGGATTCGACCTCCCGCGATCATCGTGATCGGGGCCGTTGTAGGCCTGAGCGGCGTTCGGCGTTTAAACAATTCTTAAGATTACTGTAAGGTAACCCGCTATGACGGCTCTCAACGACTCAGAGCGCGCGGCCCAGAACTGGGCTTCCGCACGCCCCGATCGTCCGGCCCCGGTGCGCGCAACGCGTCCGGCGGAGACCGCCACATCACGGATCAGCAGGTATTACCCGGCATGGCTGCCTTCGCGCCGCTTCATCGCGGCCGTGATCGCGATCGGTGGTATGCAGCTGCTGGCGACCATGGACAGCACGGTCGCCATCGTCGCGCTTCCTAAGATCCAGAACGAGCTGAGCCTTTCCGACGCCGGCCGCAGCTGGGTCATCACCGCCTACGTGCTCACGTTCGGCGGCCTGATGCTGCTCGGCGGGCGGCTCGGCGACACCATCGGGCGCAAGCGGACCTTCATCGTCGGCGTCGCGCTGTTCACCATCTCCTCCGTGCTGTGCGCGGTCGCCTGGGACGAGGCGACCCTGGTCATCGCCCGGCTGTTGCAGGGCATCGGGTCGGCGATCGCGTCGCCGACCGGCCTGGCGCTGGTCGCCACCACGTTCCCGAAGGGGCCGGCACGCAACGCCGCGACGGCGGTGTTCGCCGCGATGACCGCCGTCGGCTCGGTGATGGGCCTGGTGGTCGGCGGCGCGCTGACCGAGGTGTCCTGGCGGCTGGCGTTTTTGGTGAACGTGCCGATCGGGCTGGTGATGATCTACCTGGCCCGCACCGCGCTGCGGGAAACCAACAGGGAGCGGATGAAGCTCGACGCCACCGGGGCCATGCTGGCCACGCTGGCGTGCACCGCCGCCGTTTTCGCCTTCTCGATGGGCCCGGAAAAGGGCTGGATCTCGGTTACCACCATCGGCTCGGGTGCGGTGGCGATGGCCGCCGCCCTGGCCTTCATCATCGTGGAGCGCACCGCCGAGAACCCCGTCGTCCCGTTTGACCTGTTCCGCGACCACAACCGGCTGGTGACGTTCACCGCGATCTTCCTGGCCGGCGGGCTGATGTTCAGCCTCACCGTGTGCATCGGTCTGTACGTGCAGGACATCCTCGGCTACAGCGCGCTGCGCGCGGGCCTCGGGTTCATTCCGTTCGTCATCGCGATGGGCATCGGCCTGGGCGTCTCCTCGCAACTGGTGTCACGGTTTTCGCCGAGGGTGTTGACCATCGGCGGCGGGCTCCTGCTTTTCTGGGCGATGATCTCCGGCTGGGCCTTCATGCACCGCGGCGTGCCCTATTTCCCGAACCTGGTGGTGCCCGTCATTGTCGGCGGCATCGGCATCGGTATCTGCGTGGTCCCGCTGACCCTGTCGGCGATCGCGGGTGTCGGATTCGACCGGATCGGCCCGGTGTCGGCGATCGCGCTGATGCTGCAGAGCCTGGGCGGGCCGCTGGTGCTGGCCGTCATCCAGGCCGTGATCACCTCGCGCACGCTGTACATGGGCGGCACCACGGGCCCGGTGAAGTCCATGAACGAGATGCAGCTTCACGCACTCGACAACGGCTATACCTACGGCCTGCTGTGGGTGGCCGGGGTCGCCGTCATCGTCGGCGGGGCGGCGCTGTTGATCGGCTACACGCCCCAGCAGGTCGCGCACGCGCAAGAGGTCAAGGACGCGATCGACGCGGGCGAGTTCTAGTTCGAGCCCTGGCTCCGCCCTAGGTTTTTAAAGGCCACACGAGTTGGCGCAGGTAGCCGGCGGGTTCGCGCTCGTCGATGCCGTACTGCGCCGGCCAGCGCCCCGCGGGCAGGTAAAGGGTGCCGAACAGCGCGTCGACGGCCGGGAACTCCCCGGCGTAGTTGGAGTTGTAGGCCCGGGGTTCGCGGGCGTGATGCCAGTGGTGGAACTGCGGGGTCGCGATCACCCATCGCAGTGGCCCGAACGTGAGGCGCACATTGGCGTGGACGAAAATCGCCTGCAGCGTGGTCAGGACGACGAAGGCGCCCAGGCTCATTCGACCGAAGCCGAGCGCGTACAGCGGTAGCACCGCCGAAGAGCGGATGAAGATCTGGTCGAGCGGATGCAGGTGGTTGGCGGCGAGCCAGTCCATCTCGCGGACGCTGTGGTGCACGCGGTGGAACCGCCACAAGACCGGAACCTCGTGCGCCGCACGGTGTCCCGCGTAGCCGCCGACCGTCGCGATCGCCAACGCGGCGACGATCTGCGCCCAGCCCGGGCTCGCGGCGATCGCGGCCCGGACGGGCGGGGGCACAAGGGCCCGCAGGACGCTGCCGGCCACCGCGACCGCGATGACGATTCCGACCTTGAGCGCCGCCCCGTTGATCAGGTAGTGAATCACGTCGGTGCGCCACCCCGCCCGCAGGATCCGGCGCGGGCGCAGCGCGAACAGCCGCTCGAGCGGGATGAAGATGATCGCCAGCACGATCAGTCCGATCACGATGCCGCCGCGCACGCTGAGCGCGGCCAACACCAGCGCCGCCGTGAGGAGCACCACGACGACGCCGGCCAACCCCGCCGGGCCCGCGCCGCGCCTTTCCGGCGCGAGGGGCCCCTCGGGCGACGCGGCCAGGGGCTCGCCCGTTGGGGCCGGCTTGCCCAGCCGGCCCCAGCCCGCCAGCACGCCGGCGGCCACGAGAACCCCCGCCGCTCCAACGACCGGTCGTTGAGTCGCCAGCGCGATCGCGGCTATCAGCAGAAACGACTGGACGGCCAGCCCCGCCACGCTCAGCCTGCGCCGGCCCCGCAGCAGCCGTATGGCGTGCCAGCCCACCAGCACGGCCGCCCCCAGCAGGGAGGCCGTCAGGGGTCCGGCGCCGGGGACCAGGCGCGCGACAACCGTTGCGGCGCAGAGGATCCCGATCAGTTCGAGCGCATACAAAACGGTCAATGCCGTCAGGACGGACCCGCTCCGGTAACCGGAGCCCGGGCCGGCCACGGACGCGCCCATGCGCGGCACCGTATCGCGCGCGGCTGAGGAAAGCCTGAGTTCCGCGCGGACGTCGCGCTGATTTTCGGCGGCCCCGCCCCACTGGCTAGGCTGCCCGCTGTGATCACCCGGATGTCCGAGCTGTTCCTGCGCACCCTGCGCGACGACCCCGCCGACGCCGAAGTGCCCAGCCACAAGCTGCTCATTCGGGCCGGTTACATCCGGCCCGTCGCGCCCGGGTTGTACAGCTGGCTGCCCCTCGGGTTGCGGGTGCTGCGCAACATCGAACGGATCGTCCGCGACGAGATGAACGCGATCGGCGGGCAGGAGATCCTGTTTCCGGCCCTGTTGCCGCGCGGGCCGTACGAGACGACGAACCGGTGGACCGAATACGGCGACGGGGTGTTTCGGCTGCAGGACCGCCGCGGCAACGACTACCTGCTGGGCCCGACCCACGAGGAGCTGTTCGCGCTGACCGTCAAGGGCGAATACAGCTCCTACAAGGACTTTCCCCTGCTGCTGTTTCAAATCCAGAACAAGTACCGCGACGAGGCGCGGCCGCGGGCGGGCATCCTGCGGGTCCGGGAGTTCCTGATGAAGGACTCCTACTCGTTCGACGTCGACGATGCCGGGCTCAAGGCCGCCTACCACGCGCATCGGGAGGCCTATCAGCGCATCTTCTCCCGGCTGCAGGTGCGCTACGTCATCGTGTCGGCGGTGTCGGGGGCCATGGGCGGCAGCGCGTCCGAGGAGTTCCTGGCCGAAAGCCCGGTCGGCGAGGACACCTTCGTGCGGTGCCTGGAGTCCGGGTACGCGGCCAACGTCGAGGCGGTCGTCACGGCCCGGCCGGAGGCGCTGCCGATCGACGGCCTGCCCGAGGCGGTGGTCCACGACACCGGCGACACTCCGACGATCGCGACCCTGGTCGACTGGGCCAACACGGCCGGCCTCGGCCGCACCGTCACCGCCGCCGACACGTTGAAGAACGTCCTGCTCAAGGTGCGCCGGCCCGGCGGGGAGTGGGAGCTGCTGGCCATCGGTGTGCCGGGCGACCGCGAGGTCGACGACAAGAGGCTGGGCGCGGCGCTGGAGCCGGCCGAGTACGCGTTGCTCGATGACGCCGACTTTGCCAGGTATCCGTTCCTGGTGAAGGGTTATATCGGCCCGAAAGCCTTGCGCGACAACGGGGTTCGCTACCTCGTCGACCCGCGGGTGGTCGACGGCACCAGCTGGATCACTGGAGCCGATGAGCCGGGCCGGCACGTCGTCGGGCTGGTGGCCGGCCGGGATTTCACCGCCGACGGCACCATCGAGGCCGCCGAGGTGCGCGACGGGGACCCGTCGCCGGACGGGGCGGGCCCGCTGGTGTCGGCGCGCGGCATCGAGATCGGCCACATCTTCCAGCTCGGCCGCAAGTACACCGACGCCTTCACCGTCGACGTCCTCGGCGAGGACGGCAAGCCGGTGCGGCTGACCATGGGTTCCTACGGCCTCGGGGTGTCGCGGATGGTGGCCGTCATCGCCGAGCAGCACCATGACGAGCTGGGCCTGCGGTGGCCGTCGGCCGTTGCGCCGTTCGACGTTCACCTCGTGATCGCCAACAAGGACGCCGAGGCCCGCGCCGGGGCGACCGCGCTGGCCGCCGACCTGGATCGGCTGGGGGTCGACGTGCTGCTCGACGACCGCCAGGCGTCGCCCGGCGTGAAGTTCAAGGATGCCGAGCTGCTGGGCGTGCCGTGGATCGTCGTGGTGGGGCGGGGCTGGGCTGACGGCGTGGTCGAACTGCGCGACCGCTTCTCGGGCCAGACCGTCGAGCTCACCGTCGGCGCGGCGCTGGCCACCGACCTCGCGGCGGCCGTAAAGGGGTAGCCGACCTACTCGTTGCCGCCCGGGAAACTGGTCGTGATGGGCCAGGCGCCCAGCACCCGGTTCCACCTGGCGGCCATGACCGCGCTCTGCGTCAGGGCCGTCGACGCGAACGCGCGGTCATCGGCCGTCTCCGCGCGCTCGATGACGGCGCGCCACGCCGTCGCGCCGTCGTTCTCCATCCGCGCCGCCAGCCGCGCCGCGTCCGCCGCGCTGCCCACCACCATGGGCAGCTGGTAGCCGGCCGCGGCGACCGGGGCGTTGACCTTGCGGGCGGCGAGCATCGCTATCACGTCGTCGCGACGCTGCCGGTGCTGGCCGAGGGCCTCCACCACCATGCCGTTGACGCTGGGCGGCGTGAGCGCGGACACGATGCCGTAGCCGTAGATCGTCGAGTGTTCGATGGCCAGCGCGTCGCACAGCGCGGCATTGTCGGCGTCTTTTCCCGAGGTCATATCGAGCCGGACGTCATATCGACGGACCCCCGGGCACCAGCGCCACCTGGTACGACGCCGTGCAGGAAGCGGCGATGGATGCCAGCAGCCCGGATCGGTAGCCCGACTCGGTGGTCACCAGCCGGCTGGCGCTCTCGGCCGATACCCGCAGCGAATCGATTACGTCGGACACCGGCGGCGGCGGTGGCGGGCCCGACGGCGCAGCGGGACTGGGGCTGGTCGTCTCGGTCGAGGAGGAGGTGAGCTTGCCGGCCGCCCGGGAGATCTCCGTGGACAGGGCGCGGGCATGCGCGGCGCGTTGGGTGGCGACCACGCTCAGCGCGGCCGCGATCTGCGGCGCAACCCCGACGGCCGCGGCGGCGGCGGCGGCGAGCGCACTGTCCTTCCGGGCCTGGTCCAACGGCCCCAGCAGGTTTTCGATCGGGGGCGGCTTGGGCGGGGGCTCGCCGCAGGCGGACGCGACCACCCCGAACGCAGCAAGGGCCGCGGCACCGGCGAGCACACCTCGCCTGTTGGTGACGGGTACTGCACTGGGCACAGCAACATCCTGCCATCGGCGGGCCCGGTCCCGCCGGAGGGCAGGTCCGGGGACCTCGACCATGCGCGATCCCGCCGTCATCGGCGATTCCTGGCGTATCGTGGAAAGCTGACTGCAGACCGGAAGCCACCCGGGTGGCGACATCCGACCGATGACCGGACAACTCAAGATGAGGAGCTCGCCGTGACCACCGGGCTACCTTCGCAGACGCAGGTGACCGAGCTACTCGGCGGAGAGTTCGCGCGCGCCGGTTATGAAATCGAAGACGTGGTCATCGACTCCCGGGCGCGGCCGCCGCGGATTACCGTGATCGCCGACGGTGACGACCCCCTCGACCTCGACACGGTGGCCAGCCTGTCGCGTTCGGCGTCGGCTTTGCTGGACGGCTTGGACAGCGCCGCGGGCCACTATGTGCTCGAGGTCAGTTCTCCCGGCGTGGACCGCCCGCTGACCGGCGCGAAGCACTTCCGCCGCGCGCGCGGCCGCAAGGTCGAGATCGCGTTGTCGGACGGATCGCGGCTGACCGGCCGCCTCGGCGAAACCCGCGACGACACGATCGCGCTGGTGCTCCGGGCGGGCCGGGACTGGACGGTACGCGAAATCCCGCTCGCCGAAGTGGCGAAAGCTGTTGTGCAGGTTGAGTTTTCGCCCCCGGCGCCAGCTGAGCTGGAACTGGCTGGGGGGTCCAGGGGTCGGCCCGAGAGGACGGAGGCCGGAGCATGAACATCGACATGGCCGCACTGCACGCGATCGAGGTGGACCGGGGCATCTCGGTCACCGAACTGCTCGAGACGATCAAATCCGCGCTGCTGACCGCCTACCGGCACACCCAGGGTCACCAGATGGACGCGCGCATCGAGATCGACCGCAAGACCGGCGTCGTTCGCGTGATCGCCTGCGAGACCGACGAGGACGGCAACGTCATCAGCGAATGGGACGACACCCCCGAGGGTTTTGGGCGCATTGCCGCCACCACCGCACGCCAGGTCATGCTGCAGCGATTCCGGGACGCCGAGAACGAGCGGACCTACGGGGAGTTCTCCACCCGCGAGGGCGAGATCGTCGCGGGTGTCATTCAGCGCGACAGCCGGGCCAACGCCCGCGGGCTCGTCGTCGTGCGGATGGGCACCGAGACCAAGGCGTCCGAGGGCGTGATCCCGGCCGCCGAACAGGTCCCCGGCGAGAGCTACGAGCACGGCAACCGGATCCGGTGCTACGTCGTCGGTGTGACGCGCGGGAGCCGCGAGCCGGTGATCACGCTCTCCCGGACCCATCCCAACCTGGTGCGCAAGCTGTTCTCGCTGGAAGTCCCCGAAATCGCCGACGGGTCGGTGGAGATCGTGGCGGTGGCCCGCGAGGCCGGCCATCGCTCCAAGATCGCGGTGCGGTCGAACGTTCCGGGCCTGAATGCCAAGGGCGCCTGCATCGGCCCGATGGGTCAGCGGGTCCGCAACGTGATGAGCGAGCTGTCCGGGGAGAAGATCGACATCATCGACTACGACGAGGACCCGGCCCGCTTCGTCGCCAATGCGCTGTCGCCCGCGAAGGTGGTCTCCGTGTCGGTCATCGACCAGACCGCCCGGGCGGCCCGCGTGGTGGTGCCGGACTTCCAGTTGTCGCTGGCCATCGGCAAGGAGGGCCAGAACGCTCGGTTGGCCGCCCGGCTGACCGGGTGGCGTATCGACATCCGCGGGGATTCCCCCGGCCACGGCGAGACGCAGCCCGAACATGGCGCCAGCCCGATGGCGCACGACCGTTAGTGGCGATCGCAGGGGCGGCGTAGCCGGACGCCGCGGTCGCCACCATCGGTCTAGCCGAGCGGCTTTCGGGGGTCGCCCGGCCGCACCGTCGGGCGGTTCTGACCACCGCTGAACGGACGCTAGACTGACTCGTGATCCAGCGCGAACTTTCGGACTCCCAGACCGGGCGGACGCACGGACCCGTGCGGACGTGTGTGGGGTGCCGAAAGCGAGAGTTGGCCGTCGAACTGCTTCGAGTGGTGGCTGTGCCATCCGGGAACGGCGACTTCGCCGTGCTCGTTGACACGGGGAGTAACCTGCCGGGGCGGGGTGCTTGGCTGCACCCCACACCGCAGTGCACGGAACAGGCGATTCGGCGGCGAGCTTTCGCGAGAGCGTTGCGCATCGCCGGTTCACCGGACACCTCCGCGGTGATCGAGCACCTAGAGTCCCTGGGTGCGCCGATCACCCCGGCAACAGAACAGGTAGCAAAGAACATGAGCACACCGTGAAGTCCCGATGACTCGCATCCCCATGCGTTACAGCTAATACCCGAGGCGCGGCCCACTGCTGTCGCCTCATAGACAGGAGAAGTAGTGGCAGGTAAGGCCCGCGTACACGAGTTGGCAAAGGAACTCGGTGTCACCAGCAAGGAAGTCCTCGCCCGGCTGAATGAACAGGGCGAATTCGTCAAATCCGCGTCGTCGACGGTAGAGGCGCCGGTGGCTCGCCGGCTGCGCGAGTCCTTCGGGGGCAGCAAGCCGGCTGCTAAGGCGGCCGCCAAGGCGCCGGACAAATCCCTGGACAAGGCCCTCGACAAGGCGATCAGCAAGGCCGCCGGCAACGGCGAGGCCTCGTCCTCAGCGGCCGCGCCCGCCAAGCCCGCCGCCGGCGGGGTGGCGGCCGCCGCGCAGGGTTCCCCGGCCGCGACCGCTGAAGCGCCAGTTGCGCCCGCCGCGCCCGCGCGGCCGTCCGGCCCGCCCCAGCAGCCGGCGGCGCCGGCACCCGGGCAGCCGAGCGGTCAGCCGGCCCCGCACCCGGGTATGACGCCGGGTCCGCGTCCCGGTCCGATGCCGAAGCCGGGGGTCCGCACCCCGCGCGTCGGCAACAACCCGTTCTCGTCGGCGCAACCCGTCGACCGGCCGATCCCGCGCCCCATGGCGCCGCGCCCCGGGGCCCCGCGGCCCGGGGGCCCGCGCCCCGGTGCGTCGCCCGGCAGCATGCCACCCCGACCCGGTGGCGCCGCGGGCCAGGGCCGCCCGGCGCGGCCCGGCGCTCCCCGGCCCGGCGGTGGCCGGCCGGGCGGGCCCGGCGGCGGCGGCGGCAACTACCGCGGCGGCGGTGGCGGTGTTGGTGCCGCGCCCGGCGGCGGTCCGGGAGGGTTCCGGGGCCGTCCCGGTGGCGGCGGTGGCGGCGGTGGCGGCGGTGGCCGTCCCGGCCAGCGCGGCGGCGCCGCCGGCGCGTTCGGCCGCCCCGGCGGCGCGCCCCGGCGCGGCCGCAAGTCCAAGCGGCAGAAGCGGCAGGAATACGACTCGATGCAGGCGCCGGTCGTCGGCGGCGTGCGGTTGCCGCACGGCAACGGCGAGACCATCCGGCTGGCCCGCGGCGCGTCACTGAGCGAATTCGCCGAGAAGATCGACGCCAACCCGGCCGCGCTGGTGCAGGCGCTGTTCAACCTCGGCGAGATGGTGACGGCCACCCAGTCGGTCGGCGACGAGACGCTCGAGCTGCTGGGCAGCGAGATGAACTACAACGTCCAGGTCGTCAGCCCGGAGGACGAGGACCGCGAGCTTCTGGAGTCCTTCGACCTGACCTACGGCGAGGACGAGGGCGGCGAGGAGGACCTGCAGACCCGTCCGCCGGTGGTGACCGTCATGGGTCACGTCGACCACGGTAAAACGCGGCTGCTGGACACGATCCGAAACGCCAGCGTCCGCGAGGCCGAGGCCGGCGGCATCACCCAGCACATCGGCGCCTACCAGGTCGCCGTCGACCTCGACGGCAACGAGCGGCTGATCACGTTCATCGACACCCCGGGTCACGAGGCGTTCACCGCCATGCGCGCCCGCGGTGCCAAGGCGACCGACATCGCGATCCTGGTGGTCGCCGCCGACGACGGTGTGATGCCGCAGACGGTGGAGGCCATCAACCACGCGCAGGCCGCGGACGTGCCGATCGTGGTGGCGGTGAACAAGATCGACAAGGAGGGCGCCGACCCGCAGAAGATTCGCGGCCAGCTCACCGAATTCGGTTTGGTCCCAGAGGAATTCGGTGGCGACACGATGTTCGTGGACATCTCGGCCAAGGTGGGCACCAACATCGAGGCGCTGGAGGAGGCGGTGCTGCTGACTGCCGACGCCGCGCTGGACCTGCGCGCCAACCCCGACATGGAGGCCCAGGGTGTGGCGATCGAGGCGCACCTGGACCGCGGTCGCGGGCCGGTCGCCACCGTGCTGGTGCAGCGCGGCACGCTGCACGTCGGCGACTCCGTGGTCGCGGGCGACGCCTACGGTCGCGTCCGGCGCATGGTCGACGAGCACGGCGAGGACGTCGAGGAGGCGCTGCCGTCGCGGCCGGTTCAGGTCATCGGGTTCACGTCGGTGCCCGGCGCTGGTGACAACTTCCTGGTCGTCGACGAGGACCGCATCGCGCGCCAGATCGCCGACCGGCGCAGCGCGCGCAAGCGCAACGCCCTGGCGGCGCGGTCGCGCAAGCGGATCAGCCTGGAGGACCTGGACTCGGCGCTGAAGGAAACGAGCCAGCTGAACCTGATCCTCAAGGGCGACAACGCCGGTACGGTCGAGGCGCTGGAAGAGGCCCTGATGGGCATCCAGGTCGACGACGAGGTGGCGCTGCGCGTCATCGACCGCGGTGTCGGTGGCATCACCGAGACCAACGTCAACCTGGCGTCGGCCTCGGACGCGATCATCATCGGCTTCAACGTGCGCGCCGAGGGCAAGGCGACCGAGCTGGCCAACCGCGAGGGCGTGGAGATCCGCTACTACTCGGTGATCTACCAGGCGATCGACGAGATCGAGAAGGCCCTGCGCGGCATGCTCAAGCCGATCTACGAGGAAAACCAGCTGGGCCGCGCCGAGATCCGGGCGCTGTTCCGGTCCTCGAAGGTCGGCATCATCGCCGGCTGCATGATCACCTCGGGCGTGGTGCGCCGCAACGCGAAGGCCCGGCTGCTGCGGGACAACATCGTGGTCACCGACAACCTCACGATCACCTCGCTGCGGCGGGAGAAGGACGACGTGACCGAGGTGCGCGAGGGCTTCGAATGCGGTATGACGCTGGGCTATAACGACATCAAGGAAGGCGACATCATCGAGTCCTACGAGTTGGTCCAGAAGGAGCGCGCCTGACCACCGCTGACGATGCAGAACGAAGTGATGAGGAGGAGGCGGTGAATCAGAATGCCTGACCCCGCCCGGGCGCGACGGTTGGCCAAACGGATATTCACGATCGTCGCCTCGGCGATCGAGTTCGAGATCAAGGATCCGGGGCTGGACGGGGTGACCATCGTCGACGCGAAGGTGACCGCCGACCTGCACGACGCGACGGTGTTCTACACGGTGATGGGTCGCACCCTCGACGACGAGCCCGATTACGCGGCCGCCGCGGCCGCGCTGGAACGGGCCAAGGGCGCGCTGCGCACCAAGGTCGGGGCCGGCACGGGTGTGCGCTTCACTCCCACGCTGACGTTCACCCGGGACACGACCGCCGCCAGCGTGCAGCGGATGGACGAACTGCTGCAGCGCGCCCGCGCCGCCGACGCCGACCTGGCGCGGGTCCGCTCGGGCGCCAAGCCGGCCGGGGAGGCCGATCCGTACCGTGCCGGGGGGCCAGGCGACGCGCGCGACGGGAACACCGGTGACGACGGTCAACCCGAAGACTGAACTGGCCGGCACCCCGCGGGTGGGCGCACGCATAGACGCCGGCGGCGCCGTCGAGTTGCTCGCGGGCGCCGAGACGATCGCGGTGGTCGCCCACGTCCACCCCGACGCCGACACCATCGGGGCGGGACTGGCATTGGCGTTGGTGCTGGACAAGTGCGGCAAGCGCGTCGAGGTCGGTTTCGCCGCGCCGGCGACCCTGCCGGAATCGCTGGCGTCCTTGCCCGGGTGTCACCTGCTGGTCAGCCCCGAGGGGATGAGCCGCGACGTGGATTTGGTTGTGACGGTTGACGTTCCGAGCGCCAAGCGGCTCGGGGAGCTGAGCGACCTGGCCGGTCCCGGCCGCCGGGTGCTGGTCATCGACCACCACGCCTCCAACGAGATGTTCGGCAGCGCCAACTTCATCGACGTGTCGGCGGATTCCACCACGATGATGATCGCCGACATCCTCGACGCCTGGGGCAAGCCGATCGAGCTGGATGTGGCGCACTGCATCTACGCCGGGTTGACGACCGACACCGGATCGTTCCGCTGGGCCAGCTCCCGCGCGCTTCGGCTGGCCGCGCGGCTGGTCGACCTCGGGGTCGACAACGCCGCGATCAGCCGGACGCTAATGGATACGCACCCGTTCGTGTGGCTGCCGCTGTTGTCGCGGGTGCTGGCCTCGGCGCAGTTACTCCCCGACGCGGTCGGCGGTCGCGGGCTGGTCTACGCCGTCGTCGGGCATCAGGACTGGGTCGACTCCCGCCCGGAGGAAGTCGAGAGCATCGTCGACATCGTGCGCACGACGCAGCAGGCGGAGGTGGCGGCCGTCTTCAAGGAGGTCGACCCGCAGCAGTGGTCGGTGTCGATGCGGGCCAAGGCCGACGTGGATCTGGCGGCGGTGGCGTCAGAGTTCGGCGGCGGGGGCCACCGGCTGGCGGCGGGCTACTCGACCGTCGGCTCGATCGACGACGCCGTGGCGTCGCTGTGCGCGGCGCTCGGTTGAATCGATCGCCCGGCTAAAACGCCCAGCTTCCCGCCGGCTGCAGCACGAAGCCATGCTCGCCGCTGGTGGTGTCCAGGCAGGCGACGAGGTTGTCGGCACCCACCGCGCACGTCACGTTGAGGTACGACAGCTTCTGGCCGGCACCCAGCGATTTGCCGCCCGACTGCAGGGCGGGCGGGTTGCCGTCACATCCGCCGTAGGTCATGCGGCTCAGTTCGTAGCCGGGTCCCTTGAAATTCACCGAGCCCACCACGCAGTCGCCCGGTTTCGGGTGGCCCCCGCCCGGGAACGGTACGTCGTCCATTCCGGGCGCGTCGCCGCTGCACCTGATGTCCTGTGACGGTTGTGGCACGGGCGCCGGGCCGCCGTAGAAGTCGCACACCAGGGTCGGTGTGGCGGAAAAGCTGATGCGGGGCCCGCCGCCCTGGCGGGGCGTCGTGGCGTAGCCGTCCACGGGGACGGCGATGAATCTGTTCAGGTCGGGGAAGCCCGGCGGCGGCTGTGCTGCGGCGTGCGGGGCCGACGCGATCGCGGATGCCGCCAGGGTCAGGCCGCCGAGGGCCCGCAGGGTGTTGCCGCGCATCACTTCCTCCTCCTAACGCACCTGGGCCCGCCCGCGCTGCAGGACGGCGTCGCGGTTGGCGGCGATGTCATCGCCGCTGGTGCGAAACTGCCTGGCCGCCATCGCCTCCAGCCAGAGCCCCCCGCTGGTCTGCGAGTCGTCGATCCGGTGATAGGACGCCAGCAACGCCCGCACGGCGTTCTGGTTGTTGCCGACGATCGACGCCGCCACCTGGCGGGCGCTGGTCATCAGGCCGTTGTGCGGCACCACTTCGGTCACCAGGCCGGCGCGCAGCGCGTCGGTGGCGGACCGATAGTCCCCGGTCATGCTCATGCGCCGGGCCAGGCCGATGCCGACCTTCTGCGGTAATCGCACGCTGAGCCCCCAGGTGGGCAGCAGGCCCACCCGGGCGTGCGTGTCGGCGAAACGGGCCTGCTCGGACGCGATCAGGATGTCGCAGTACAGGGCCAGCTCCAGCCCGCCGGTGACCGCGGCCCCGTTGATCGCGCCGATCACCGGCTTGGTCAGCGGCGGCCATCGCGGCGAGATGTCCGGGAGCGCCGCTTCGCTGCCCAGCTCCTTGAGGTCCAGCCCCGCGCAGAACACCGGGTCGGTGCCGGTGACGACGACGACGTCGACGCCGTCGTCGGCCTCCGCGTCGGTCAGGGCGCCGAAGAACCGGTCCCGCAGCGCCGCGGACAGCGCATTGCGCGCCTGCGGCCGGTTGAGGGTCAGGGTGCGCACCCGCTCGTCGGTCTCGATCAGCAGGATGTCGTCGGTCATGTGTTCACCGTAGAGGGTGGCCCGTTGCCGCCACACCTGCCACATGGCGCCCTCCGCGATAACCCGGGCGGCCGGCGGTTCGGGTCATCCCTTCCGGCGCGGAGACGCCTGTGGCGGGTGTGACAACACGCGCTCGGACCTATCGTGGATGCCATGTGCCGGAACATCACCGAACTACGCGGGTTGCAGCCGGCGGCCACGCCGCAGGAGATCGCTGCGGCCGCGCGCCAGTATGTGCGCAAGGTCAGCGGTATCACCCGCCCGTCGCCCG
The DNA here is from genome assembly GCF_035506235.1 of Mycobacterium sp. Classification (GTDB taxonomy): domain Bacteria; phylum Actinomycetota; class Actinomycetes; order Mycobacteriales; family Mycobacteriaceae; genus Mycobacterium. The sequence goes on along the minus strand of NZ_DATJPU010000037.1, from coordinate 17,966 downwards.
CCAACGTCGACGCCTTCGAGGCGGCGGTAGCGGAGGTTACCGAAACGACGACGCGGTTGCTGGCGGCCCTGCCGCCGCGGCGCCAGCCGCCGAAGACCGTCCCGCCGTTGCGCCGGCCCGAGGTGGTGGCCCGCCTCGCCGGGGCGAAATGACCGGCAGATGACAGCGACCGCGACCACGCCCGCGCTCAAGGAGTGGGGCGCGGTGGTGCACGCGCTGCTCGACGGGCGGCAGCGGGTGCTGCTGCGCAAGGGCGGCATCGGCGAAAAGCGGTTCGAGCTCTCGGCCCGGGAGTTCTTGCTGTTCCCGACGGTCGCCCACAGCCACGCCCAGCGCGTCCGGCCCGAGCATCGCGATCTGCTGGACGCGGCGGCCGCCGACAGCACCGACGAGCGGCTGGTGGTCCGGGTCGCCGCGAAAGTTGTTGCGGCACAACATGTTAATCGGCCCGATGGCCTTTCGGCGATCGAGGACCTGCACATCTGGACCGCAGAGTCGGTGCGCGAAGACCGGCTCGACTTCCGGCCCAAGCACAAGCTGGTCGCGCTGGTGGTGTCGGCGATCCCGTTGGCCGAGCCGGTGCGGATCGCGCGCACCCCCGAGTACGCGGGCTGCACCAGCTGGGTGCGGCTGCCGCTGGCCGCTGTTCGCCTGGCCGCGCCGGTCTACGACGAGGCCGCGCTGGACCAGGTCGCCCGCCGGGTCCGCGACGCGGTCGGCTGACGGCGATCGCAAGCGCGGCGGGTCGACGCCCTCAGCTCAAGGATCGCCGGGGCCGACGGGAAGCAGCAGCCGGGAGCGTCCGTAGTGCACGGCGTGGATGGCCGGCGCGGATTGCCGGCCCGTCAACAAGGGTTCGTCGGCGCCGAGATTGCGCGCGAAGCGGGGGAACCAGCTGCCCGCGATCAGGACCCGGATGCGTGAGCCGGCCCGGAAGCGGTGGGCGATCCCGTCCAGTTCGATCCGGACGTTCTTCGCCTTGCCACTCAACCGGCGGTAGCCGTCGCTGACGTTGTGGGAGCGTCCCCTGGCGTCAACCTCGCTCACCCGAACGAACAGATCCACATGGGGATTGTCGGAGCTGCGCGCCAGCTCGACCACCGGATTGCCGTAGACGTACAGATCGTGGGTGAGCGTGAGGCTGGTGAAGGACAGCACGTCGTCGCGCAGGGCGAGGCGGCTGTCGTCGCGGTAGCCGCCGTTCGGGGACAGCAGCGGGCCGCCGGTGGTGGGTGTCGGGTCGGCGGGGTCATAGCGGAATGTCGCTGGGGGCAGTCTCTTGAGGTTCGTCGGCGGGGTCTCACCGAGGTGCCCGCCGGGCCGCAGATACAGCGCCCGTTCGGTCGTGGCCGGCGGCCAGTCGGGCAGGTGCCGCCAGGCTTGGCCCCCGCCCGAACCGGTTATGCACGCGCGGACCCGGCTGGGCCGGCGCAGCGGTGCGCCGCCCAGGTGGGCGTTGAGCCAGTCCAGCGTTTCCCGCGCGCTGGTGGGCAGCGCCTTGCCCAGCAGCTGGGAGTGCGTCCAGGGACCCATCGTGAGCGCGACGTCGACGCCCCGGTCGCGCAGATGCGCGTACTGCTGCAGCGTCTGCCGCAGGAAGATGTCCTGCCAGCCGCCGATGAGCAACACCGGCACCCGCGCCCGGTCCAGCGCATCGAGGAACCGCAGCGAGTCCCAGAACGCGTCCTCGGAATCGCGGTGTTCGACCCACGATTCGAACCACGGCGCACCAGCGCCGAGCAGCGCCCGGGCCGCGGCGCCCAGGGGCACCGCTCCGGCCGCCTCGGCCACCTTGCGCGGGCCCTGCAGCTGACGCAGCGCCAGCTGGATGCGCGCCGAGTCCTCCTGGTGGGCGACCATGTCGCTCCAGCCCAGGAAGTCGTTGATGGCGAACGAGCCGGTGCCCCACACGGAGGCGTTGAAATCGTGCGGGCCGGCGGTGATGACGGCCGCTGCCAGCTCCGGCGGCGGATCCTGCAGCAACGCCCACTGGGTGAAGCCCAGATACGACACCCCGACGGTGGCGAATCGTCCGGTGAACCAGGGCTGCTGGCGCAGCCACGCGACCGTGTCGGCGCCGTCGGCGGCCTCGTTGACCATCGGCTCGAAGTCCCCGCCCGACCCGAACGTCCCGCGCACGCTCTGCAACAGGACGTGGTAGCCGCGGGCGGCGTACAGGCGGGCATATGCCAGCGAGAAGGGGAAGGCCCTCCCGTACGGCCCGCGGACCAGCAAGGTACCGGCGGGGGTGGACGCGCCGGGCGCGTAGTGGTCGGCCGCCAGGTGCACGCCGTCGCGCATCGGCACGTGGACGCGATCGACGGTGTACTCGGTGGTCCCCCCCGGCAGGCCCAACACCCGCCCGAGCGCGGCGTCGCCGGCACGGCTCAGGGCGCTTGGCTGGCGTTGCGCGGGGCCGGTGGAGGTCGTACTCACGGTCCCCAGGCTAGAGCCCTTCGCCGGCTAAAACTTGTAATAGGGCGCGAGATCGTTGGCACGCTGCAAATTCGTGGACATGCAGTCCACCTCCGGGTTGGAGTAGACCGTCGAGAAGTACAGCGCCTGTTGGAGGACTCCGTAGCTGGTCTTGAACGCGACCATGCACGAGTAGAACCAGAAGCTGTTGTGATACGTCGGCTTCATCACCCAGTACTGGGCGGCCCGGTGGCCCTGCACCGTGGTCTCGACGGCGTCGGCGGGCAGGGACTGGTCGTAGGTGCGCCAGATGATGGGTTCGACGGCCAGCTGGTAATTACCCGCGTCGAAGTGGCAGCGCAGCCCGTCCTCGTGTTCGGGCGGTGTGTACGCCAGCCCGAGCCGCTGCAGGGCGTCGAACGGAATGTCCTCGCACGCGTCGAAGGGGCGCGGGTCGGTGGTCGCAACGATGGGACTCTTCATGGTGGTCTCCATCGGCTGGGCGGTCGACCGCAGCTCGACGGGCCCGCCCCCGCTCGGCCCCGGCGGGGCGCTCTGCCAGCCCACCGCCACTGCCGCGGCCAGCGCGCCCAGCGCTGAAATCAGACGCAGATTGGCGAACACGACATCTCCTACCCCCACCCGGTCATGCCTCGGCCGTCCCTGCCGGGAGTGTACAAGTCGTGTCGGCGGCGTCACAGTGAAAAGAGAACACGTTCTAATCGGGGCGGGCAAGGACCTGGCGGAAACCGGCTAGTCGCGGGGGGTTCGTTACGCTGGTTAGTCGTGGCTGGGCAGCGAACGGGGCGGGAATCGGCGAACGGGGCGCAGCCGACGCTGTGGGCGGTCTCCGACCTGCACACCGGCCACCTCGGCAACAAGCCGGTCACCGAATCACTGCACCCGTCGTCGCCGGACGACTGGTTGATCGTGGCGGGCGACGTTGCCGAACGCACCGACGACATCCGTTGGGCGCTTGACCTGCTGCGGCGGCGGTTCGCCAAGGTGATCTGGGTGCCCGGCAACCACGAGCTGTGGACCACCAGCCGGGATCCCATGCAGATCTTCGGCAAGGTGCGCTACGACTACCTGGTCAACATGTGCGACGAGCTGGGCGTGGTCACCCCGGAGCACCCGTTCCCGGTGTGGACCGAACGCGGCGGGCCGGCCACGATCGTGCCGATGTTCCTGCTGTACGACTACACCTTCTTGCCCGAGGGGGCGGCGAGCAAAGCCGAGGGCATGGCCATCGCGCGGGAGCGCAACGTGGTGGCCACCGACGAATTCCTGCTCTCGTCCGACCCGTATCCCACCCGGGAGGCGTGGTGCCGCGAGCGGCTAGCCGGCACCCGCGCGCGCCTCGAAGAACTCGACTGGATGACCCCGACCGTGCTGGTCAATCACTTCCCGCTGGTGCGGGACCCCTGTGACGCGCTGTTCTACCCGGAGTTCTCGCTGTGGTGCGGAACCACCAAGACCGCCGACTGGCACACCCGCTACAACGCCGTCTGTTCGGTGTACGGGCACCTGCACATCCCGCGGACCACCTGGTACGACGACGTCCGCTTCGAGGAGGTGTCGGTGGGTTACCCGCGGGAGTGGCGCCGCCGCAAGCCCTACAGCTGGTTGCGCCAGGTGTTGCCCGATCCCCGGTACGCGCCCGGCTATCTCAACGACTTCGGCGGTCACTTCGTGATCACGCCCGAGATGCGCCGGCAGGCCCAGCAGTTCCGGGAACGAGCGCGGCAGCGGCAGTCCCGATGACGGGGCGCATGCTCGTGGCGTCGGTGTTGCCCGACGCCCTTCTCTCTTCGGGGTCCGAGGATCTGGCGTATGCGGAGGCGTATTGCGACCCGCCGGGCCTGACCCCGCTGCCCGAAGAGGAGCCACTGATCGCCAAGTCGGTCGCCAAGCGGCGCAACGAGTTCGTCACGGTGCGGCACTGCGCCCGCATCGCGATGGGCGAGCTCGGCGTGCCGCCGGTGCCGATCCTCAAGGGCGAAAAGGGGGAACCGTGCTGGCCCGACGGGGTCGTGGGCAGCCTCACCCACTGCACGGGCTACCGCGGCGCGGTGGTGGGCCGCGCCGCCGTCGTGCGTTCGGTGGGCATCGACGCCGAACCGCACGACGTGCTGCCCGACGGCGTGCTGGGCGCGATCGCGCTGGACCAGGAGCGCCACGAGATCGGCGCGCTGCCCGAGGGCCTGCATTGGGACCGAATCCTGTTCTGCGCCAAGGAGGCGACGTACAAGGCCTGGTTTCCACTGACCGAACGCTGGTTGGGTTTCGAGGACGCCCACATCGTGTTCGACCTCGATCCGCCCGGCGGGCGAACCTCCGGGGTGTTCGTCTCCAAGATCCTGATCGACGGGGCGGCCCTGTCGGGTCCGCCGCTGACTTCGCTGCGGGGGCGCTGGTCGGTCGAGCGCGGGCTGGTGATCACGGGGATCGTGCTTTGAGCGGACCGGGGATTGGTCCGGGAATAGTGGTGGTCGACAAGCCGGCCGGGATGACGAGCCACGACGTCGTAGGCCGGTGCCGCCGCATCTTTTCCACCCGCAGGGTGGGGCACGCCGGGACGCTGGACCCGATGGCCACCGGCGTGCTGGTGATCGGCGTCGACCGCGCCACCAAGGTCCTCGGCCTGCTGGCCGCGGCGTCGAAGTCGTATGCCGCCACCATCCGCCTGGGCCAGACCACTTCCACAGACGACGCGGAAGGGGAAGTGCTGCAACGCGTTTCGGCTGGAAACGTGACCGACGCGGCGATCGCCGCCGCCGTCGAGGGGTTGCGCGGCGACATCGAGCAGGTGCCGTCGGCGGTCAGCGCGATCAAGGTGGACGGCCGGCGCGCGTATCGGTTGGCCCGCGAGGGTCAGGCCGTCGAGCTGGCGGCCCGGCCGGTGCGCATCGACCGGTTCGAGGTGCTCGCCGTGCGCCGTGTCGATGAGGCCGGTGTCGACTTCGTCGACGTCGACATCGAGGTCGACTGCTCGTCGGGGACCTACATCCGCGCGCTGGCCCGCGATCTCGGCGCCGCGCTCGGGGTCGGCGGGCACCTGACGTCGTTGCGGCGCACCCGCGTCGGCCGTTTCGGGCTGGATCAGGCCCGCTCGCTGGACGACCTGGCCGAGCGGCCCCGACTGAACTGGACGCTGGACGAGGCGTGCCTGCTGCTGTTTCCGCGCCGCGACCTGTCCGCCGAGGAAGCCCGGGCGGCAAGCAACGGGCGGTCCCTGCCGCCGGCCGGGATCGGCGGCATCTACGCCGCCGCCGACGCCGACGGCCGGGTGATCGCGCTGCTGCGCGACGAGGGGGCAGCGACGAAGTCGGTGGTAGTGCTCCGCCCGGCGACGCTCTAGGAATACGCTGGGGCGCGGATCGTCTCATACCTGCGGAAGGTGCGCTATGTCCAACAAGGTTTACGTCGTCGGCGTCGGCATGACGAAATTCGAGAAGCCGGGCCGCCGGGAGGGCTGGGACTACCCGGACATGGCGAGGGAGTCGGGCACCAACGCGCTGGCCGACGCCGGCGTCGACTACCGCGAGGTGCAGCAGGGCTATGTCGGCTACGTCGCCGGCGACTCGACGTCCGGGCAGCGGGCGCTCTACGAGCTGGGCATGACCGGGATTCCGATCGTCAACGTCAACAACAACTGCTCGACCGGCTCGACGGCGCTGTTCCTGGCCGCGCAGGCCGTCCGCGGCGGGATCGTCGACTGCGCCGTCGCGCTCGGTTTCGAGAAGATGCAGCCCGGCGCGTTGAGCGGTGGCGCCCAGGACCGCGAGTCGCCGATGGGCAAGCACGTCAAGGCGATGGCCGCGATCGACGAATTCGCGATGCCGGTCGCGCCGTGGATGTTCGGCGCCGCGGGGCGCGAGCACATGAGGCAATACGGCACCACCGCAGAGCATTTCGCCAAGATCGGCTACAAGAACCACAAGCATTCCACCAACAACCCGTTCGCGCAATTCCAGGAGTCCTACACGCTTGACGACATCCTGGCGTCGCGGATGATCTCCGACCCGCTGACCAAGCTGCAGTGCTCGCCCACGTCGGACGGATCGGGCGCGGCGATCGTGGCCTCGGAGAGCTTCGTCGACAGCCACGGGCTGGCCGGCCAAGCGGTGGAGATCGTCGGCCAGGCCATGACCACCGACTTCGAGTCGACGTTCGACGGCAGCGCCAAGAACCTCATCGGCTACGACATGAATGTGCAAGCGGCCCAACGGGTTTACGACCAGTCCGGCCTGGGCCCCGAGGACTTCCAGGTGATCGAGCTGCACGACTGCTTCTCGGCCAACGAGCTGCTGTTGTACGAGGCCCTCGGCCTGTGCGGCCCGGGCGAGGCGCCCAAGCTGATCGACAACGGCGACACCACCTACGGTGGACGCTGGGTGGTCAACCCGTCCGGCGGACTGATCTCCAAGGGACACCCGCTGGGTGCGACCGGGCTGGCGCAGTGCGCCGAGCTGACCTGGCAACTGCGGGGTACCGCCGACAAGCGTCAGGTCGACAACGTGACCGCGGCGCTGCAGCACAACATCGGGCTGGGCGGCGCCGCCGTCGTCACCGCCTACCAGCGCGCCGAACGCTGAGCCAGCGCGCCGAACGCTGAGGGCGCCATGTTCGAATGGTCCGACACCGACCTGATGGTCCGGGACGCCGTTCGCCAGTTCATCGACAAGGAGATCCGTCCGCACCTGGACGAACTGGAAAGCGGTGAGCTGTCGCCCTATCCGATCGCGCGCAAGCTGTTCAGCCAGTTCGGTCTCGACGTCATGGCCGCCGAGTCGGTCAAGAAGATGCTGGACCGCGAGCGTACGGGACAGCGTGAAAAAGACGACGGTGCAGGCGGTTTCGGCGGAGGCGCCCAGGCGTCGATGATGGCGGTGCTGGTCTCCGAGCTCTCCCGGGTGAGTATCGGATTGCTGAGCACGGCGTCGGTCAGCCTCGGTCTGGGTGCGGCGACCATCATGAGCCGCGGCACGCTGGCCCAGAAGGAACGCTGGCTGCCCGAGTTGATGACGCTGAAGAAGATCGCGGCGTGGGCCATCACCGAGCCCGACTCCGGCTCGGACGCGTTCGGCGGCATGAAGACCTCCGTCAAGCGCGACGGTGCGGACTACATCCTCAACGGCCAGAAGACGTTCATCACCAACGGGCCCTGCGCCGACGTCCTGGTGGTCTACGCCAAGCTCGACGACGGCTCGTCGGTGGACAAACGGAACCGGCCGGTGCTGATTTTCGTGCTGGACGCGGGCATGCCGGGCCTCACGCAGGGCAAGCCGTTCAAGAAGATGGGCATGATGTCCTCGCCGACGGGCGAGTTGTTCTTCGACAACGTGCGGCTGACTCCCGACCGCCTGCTCGGCGAGAACCAAGATCAGGCCGGTGGCGACGGCCGGGAGAGCGCCCGCGCCAATTTCGCCGCCGAACGGATCGGGATCGCGACGATGGCGCTGGGCATCATCAACGAATGCCACCGGCTGTGCGTGGATTACGCCAAGACCCGCACCCTGTGGGGCAAGAACATCGGGCAGTTCCAGCTGATCCAGCTCAAGCTGGCGAAGATGGAGATCGCCCGGATGAACGTGCAGAACATGGTGTTTCAGACGATCGAGCGGCAGCAGGCGGGGAAACCGCTGACGCTGGCCGAGGCGTCGGCCATCAAGCTCTACTCCTCGGAGGCCGCCACCGACGTCGCCATGGACGCCGTGCAGCTGTTCGGCGGCAACGGCTACATGGCCGAGTACCGCGTCGAGCAGCTGGCCCGCGACGCGAAGTCGCTGATGATCTACGCCGGCAGCAACGAGGTTCAGGTCACCCACATCGCCAAGGGCCTATTGAGCTAAGCCGTTCGCGCCGAGCGTGAAGTGAGCGCGAAAAATTTGCCGGCGAAATCTTGCAATGGATGCACGCTCGGCGCAACAAACCTAGGCGACCACCCAGATCGCCCGGGCCGCCGGGCTGCCCAGGTCGACGGTGCACTCGGCGCCGTCGGCGGATTCGATCGCGACGGAGATCATGCCGGCGAATTCCCGGCGGGTCAGCACGCGCAGCCGCGAGTCCAGGTGTATGCCGACGTCGGTGAAATAGCGCAGCATCTCCGGATCGGAGTCGGAAATGCGGGCCACCGTCCCGGTGTCTCCGTCGCCGCACGCCCACAACTGGCGGGCCGGGGGCGTGGGCACCTGCCCGTCGGAGGCGGGGATGGGGTCGCCGTGCGGGTCGCGCCGGGGATACCCGAGCTTGGCGTCGATGCGGGCGACCAGGCGATCCGACACCGCGTGCTCGAGCACCTCGGCCTCGTCGTGCACCTCGTCCCAGCCGTAGCCGAGCTCGTTGACCAGGAAGGTCTCCAGCAGCCGGTGGCGGCGCACCACCTCGAGGGCGGCCCGGCGCCCGGCCTCCGTCAGCGTCACCGCGCCGTACTTCTCGTGGTCGACCAATCCCTGCTCGGCCAGTTTGCGGATCGACTCCGAGGCCGTGCTGGCCGACACCCCGATCCGGTCGGCCAGCATCTTGGTGCTGACCTTCGCGGGACCGGAGTCCGTGGACCATTCCTGGGCATTCCAGATGACCTTCAGGTAGTCCTGGCCGACCGCGGTGATACCGCCAGGCTCGTCGTCAGCCCTCACAAGCAGAAAGTTTAGGCAAACCTGGCCCGATGCGGCGTGCCACAGCCGATCTGGCGCGCCACGTCCCGGCGCGGCGCCGTAGGCTTGCGGTCGTGCAGCGGTGGCGCGGCCAAGACGAGATTCCCACGGACTGGGGCAGATGCGTGGTCACCATCGGGGTGTTCGACGGTGTGCATCGCGGCCACGCCGAGCTCATCGCGCACGCGGTGAAAGCCGCCCGCGCCCGCAACGTGCCGACGGTCCTGATGACGTTCGACCCGCACCCGATGGAAGTGGTCTATCCCGGCAGCCACCCCGCGCAGCTGACGACGCTGACCCGCCGCGCCGAGCTCGTCGAGGAGCTGGGCATCGACGTCTTCCTGGTGATGCCGTTCACCAGCGACTTCATGAGGCTCACCCCGGAGCGTTACATCCACGAGCTGCTGGTGGAGAACCTGCACGTGGTGGAGGTCGTGGTGGGGGAGAACTTCACGTTCGGCAAGAAGGCGGCCGGCAACGTCGAGACCCTGCGCCGCGCCGGCGAGCGGTTCGGTTTCGCGGTGGAGTCGATGTCGCTGCTGTCCGAGCACCACAGCAACGAGACCGTGACCTTCTCGTCCACCTACATCAGGTCCTGCGTGGACGCCGGCGACATGGTGGCGGCCACGGAGGCGCTGGGCCGCCCGCACCGCGTCGAGGGCGTGGTCGTCCGCGGCGAGGGGCGGGGCATGGAGCTGGGCTTTCCCACCGCCAACGTCGCGCCGCCGATGTATTCGGCCATCCCGGCCGACGGCGTGTACGCGGCGTGGTTCACCGTCCTCGGGCACGGACCGGTGGCCGGCACCGTCATCCCGGGGGAGCGCTACCAGGCCGCGGTGTCCGTGGGCACCAACCCGACCTTCTCCGGGCGCACCCGCACCGTGGAGGCGTTCGTCCTGGACACCAGCGCCGACCTGTACGGACAGCACGTGGCGCTGGACTTCGTCGCGCGCATCCGCGGACAGCGCAGGTTCGACACGATCAAAGGCCTCGTCGCCGCGATGGGCGAGGACACCGAGCGGGCCCGCACCCTGCTGACCGACTGACGATTCGGGGACGGCGCCGCCCCGCTGCTAAACTGCCGGACGACATCGGCGCGTGCTGTGGTTCGCGGTGGCCGCGCCTTGATCCCAGTGATCGCGGACCAATTGATGGAGATATTTCGTGGCGCTTACAGCCGAGCAGAAAAAGGAGATCCTGACCTCCTACGGCCTGCACGACACCGACACCGGGTCCCCGGAGGCCCAGGTCGCCCTGCTGACCAGGCGGATCGCCGACCTGACCGAGCACCTCAAGTTGCACAAGCACGACCACCACTCGCGGCGGGGACTGCTGCTGCTGGTGGGGCGCCGGCGCCGGCTGCTCAAATACGTGTCCCAGATCGACGTGGAGCGGTACCGCTCGCTCGTCGAGCGGCTCGGCCTGCGTCGCTGACGCCTGGCAAAGCCCGAGTCCCGCTGGCGGGCTAAGTTCGCACGTGTAGAGTGGGACCGTTCTGGGCCTCTTCGGCCCGAGCAAACGGTGCGGTTTGCGCAGATCCGCGTGAGCCGTTCCAGCGCGTCACTGCGTGTGGCCGAGGGAGCAGCACAGTCTGCATCGGGCGGTCTTCGGTAGTGGCTGCCGGGCTCTCCGGATCTGGGGCAGGTCGGCCGCTTCGATCGATGGCCGTAGCCGCATTCAGACTCTTGTTCTCCGGGTGGCGTCAGGGCGCGCGAAACAGCTGAATACCCAGAGAGGCCGTACGGACACCCATGTCTGTAGCTGAGATTGAACAGGGCGTCTTCGAGGCGACCGCCACCATCGACAACGGGAGCTTCGGCACCCGCACCGTCCGTTTCGAGACCGGCAGGCTGGCCCAGCAAGCCGCCGGAGCCGTCGTCGCGTACCTGGACGACGAGAACATGCTGCTCTCGGCGACCACCGCCAGCAAGAGCCCCAAGGAGCACTTCGACTTCTTCCCGCTGACGGTCGACGTCGAGGAGCGGATGTACGCCGCCGGGCGCATCCCCGGCTCGTTCTTCCGCCGCGAGGGACGCCCCTCCACCGACGCGGTCCTGACCTGCCGGCTCATCGACCGCCCGCTGCGGCCGTCGTTCGTCTCCGGCCTGCGCAACGAGATCCAGGTCGTGGTGACGATCATGAGCCTGGACCCCAACGACCTCTACGACGTGCTGGCGATCAACGCCGCGTCGGCCTCCACCCAGATCAGCGGCCTGCCGTTCTCCGGTCCCATCGGGGGCGTGCGGGTGGCCCTGATCGACGGCACCTGGGTCGCCTTCCCCACCGTCGAGCAGCTCGAGCGCGCCGTGTTCGACATGGTCGTGGCCGGCCGGAAGGTCGACGGGGACCCGAAAGAAATAGCGATCATGATGGTCGAGGCCGAGGCCACCGAGAACGTCATCGAGCTGGTGGAAGGCGGGGCCCAGGCGCCGACGGAAACCGTTGTGGCCGAGGGCCTGGAGGCGGCCAAGCCGTTCATCGCCGTGCTGTGTTCCGCGCAGCAGGAGCTGGCCGACGCGGCGGCCAAGCCCACCGGCGACTACCCGACGTTCCCCGACTACGGCGACGACGTGTACTACTCGGTGGCCTCGGTGGCCACCGACGAGCTGGCCAAGGCGCTGACCATCGGCGGCAAGGCCGAGCGCGACGCGCGCACCGACGAGCTGAAGTCCGAGGTGCTGGCGCGCCTTGCCGACACCTACGAGGGCCGCGAAAAGGAGGTCGGCGCCGCGTTCCGCTCGCTGACCAAGAAGCTGGTCCGGCAGCGCATCCTGAGCGACCACTTCCGCATCGACGGCCGGGGCATCACCGACATCCGCGCGCTGTCTGCCGAGGTCGCCGTGGTGCCGCGGGCGCACGGCAGCGCCTTGTTCGAGCGCGGCGAGACCCAGATCCTGGGCGTGACCACGCTGGACATGGTCAAGATGGCCCAGCAGATCGACTCGCTGGGGCCCGAGACGTCCAAGCGCTACATGCATCACTACAACTTCCCGCCGTTCTCCACCGGCGAGACCGGCCGGGTCGGCTCGCCCAAGCGGCGCGAGATCGGGCACGGCGCGCTCGCCGAGCGGGCCCTGATCCCGGTGCTGCCCAGCGTCGAGGAGTTCCCCTACGCCATCCGCCAGGTATCGGAAGCCTTGGGCTCCAACGGGTCGACGTCGATGGGCTCGGTCTGCGCGTCCACGCTGGCGCTGCTGAACGCCGGGGTGCCGCTCAAGGCGCCGGTCGCCGGCATCGCGATGGGATTGGTGTCCGACGACGTAGAAATTGAGGCTGTCGACGGCGCAAAATCGAGCGAGCGGCGCTTCGTGACCCTGACCGACATCCTGGGCGCCGAGGACGCGTTCGGCGACATGGACTTCAAGTGCGCCGGCACCAAGGACTTCGTCACCGCGCTGCAGCTGGACACCAAGCTCGACGGCATCCCGTCGCAGGTGCTGGCGGGTGCGCTCGCGCAGGCCAAGGACGCCCGGCTGACCATCCTCGAGGTCATGGCCGAGGCCATCGACGCGCCCGACGAGATGAGCCCCTACGCGCCGCGGGTGACCACCATCAAGGTCCCGGTGGACAAGATCGGTGAGGTCATCGGCCCCAAGGGCAAGGTCATCAACGCGATCACCGAGGAGACCGGCGCGCAGATCTCCATCGAGGACGACGGCACCGTGTTCGTCGGGGCCACCGACGGGCCCTCGGCGCAGGCCGCGATCGACCGGATCAACGCCATCGCCAACCCGCAGCTGCCGACGGTGGGTGAGCGGTTCCTCGGAACCGTGGTCAAGACAACGGATTTCGGCGCGTTCGTGTCGCTGCTGCCGGGTCGCGACGGCCTGGTGCACATCTCCAAGCTCGGCAAGGGCAAGCGCATCGCGAAGGTCGAGGACGTGGTGAACGTCGGCGACAAGCTGCGGGTGGAGATCGCCGACATCGACAAGCGGGGCAAGATCTCGTTGGTCCTGGTGGACGAGGAGGACTCAGCGGACAGCGCGCCTTCTTCGGCTCCCGCAGCGCCTGCCGATGCCGCCAGCTCCGTCTAGAAAGCCGGCAGCCGATCCCGCGCCGGCCCTGCGCCGGGGCGCGCAGATCGCCGGGGTGAACGCCGACCACAAGGCCGTCCGCCGCACCACGCTGCCGGGGGGCCTGCGGGTGGTCACCGAGCACCTGCCCGCCGTGCGCTCCGCCTCGGTCGGGGTCTGGGTCGGGGTCGGATCGCGCGACGAGGGCGCGACCGTGGCCGGGGCGGCGCACTTCCTCGAGCATCTGCTGTTCAAGTCCACCCCGACCCGCACCGCCGTCGACATCGCCCAGGCCATGGACGCCGTCGGCGGGGAGCTGAACGCGTTCACCGCCCGCGAGCACACCTGCTACTACGCCCACGTGCTGGACAGCGACCTGGAGCTGGCCGTCGACCTGGTCGCGGACGTGGTCCTCAACGGTCGCTGCGCCGCCGAAGACGTCGAGCTGGAGCGCGACGTCGTGCTCGAGGAGATCGCCATGCGCGACGACGACCCCGAGGACGCGCTGGGCGACATCTTCCTGTCGACGCTGTTCGGCGACCACCCGGTGGGGCGCCCCGTGATCGGCACCGCGCGGTCGGTGTCGGCAATGACGCGGTCGCAACTGCACTCGTTTCATGTGCGGCGCTACACCCCGGAGCGGATGGTCGTCGCGGTGGCCGGCAACGTCGACCACGACGAGGTGGTCGCCCTCGTGCGCGAGCACTTCGGAAAGCACCTGGTCCGCGGCCGCCAGCCGGTCGCCCCGCGCAAGGGCGCCGGGCGGGTCACCGGGACCCCGGGGCTGACGCTGGTGAACCGGGATGCCGAGCAGACCCACGTGTCGTTGGGCGTCCGCACCCCCGGGCGCGGCTGGGAGCATCGCTGGGCGCTGTCGGTGCTGCACACCGCGCTGGGCGGCGGCCTGAGCTCCAGGCTGTTCCAGGAGGTTCGGGAGCTGCGTGGCCTGGCCTATTCGGTCTACTCGGCGGTGGACATCTTCGCCGACAGCGGCGCGCTGTCGGTGTACGCGGCGTGCCTGCCCGAGCGCTTTCCCGACGTCATGCGGGTGACCGGCGAGGTGCTCGACACGGTGGCCCGCGACGGCATCACCGAGGCCGAATGCCGCATCGCCAAGGGCTCGTTGCGGGGCGGCCTCGTCCTCGGGCTGGAGGATTCCAGCTCCCGGATGAGCCGCATCGGCCGCAGCGAACTGAACTACGGCCGGCACCGCAGCATCGAACACACCCTGCAACGAATCGACGAGGTGACCGTCGAGGAGGTCAACGCGGTGGCCCGCCGCCTGCTGGGCAGGCGCTACGGCGCCGCCGTTCTGGGCCCGTATGCCTCCAAACGATCGCTGCCCCAACAACTTCGGGCGATGGTAAATTAGCGCCGTGGTTCTGGGCTTTTGGGATATCGCGGTGCCCATCGTCGGTGCGCCCATGGCCGGCGGCCCCGGCACCCCGGCATTGGCCGCGGCGGTGTCCAACGCCGGTGGCCTCGGCTTCATCCCCGGCGGCTACGTGAGTGCGGAGCGGTTCGCCGAAGACATCGGCGCGGCGCGCGCCATGACCACCGGCCCGTTGGGCGTCAACCTGTTCGTGCCCCAGCCCAGCGTGGCCGACTGGGTAGCGCTGGACTACTACGCCGACGAGCTCGAAGGCATCGCCGAGCACTACCAGTGCGAGGTGGGCCGGCCCGAGTTCGGTGACGACGACGACTGGGAGCGCAAGCTCGAGGTGGTCGCCGACGTGCACCCGGAGTTGGTGTCGTTCACCTTCGGCGTGCCGCCGCCGGACGTCATCCGGCGGCTGAGCGCGCGCGGCCTGTTGGTGATGGTCACCGTGACCTCGGCCTACGAGGCCGGGGTGGCCGTCGCAGCGGGCGCCGACAGCCTGGTGGTCCAGGGCCCCGACGCCGGCGGGCATCGCGGCACCTTCGCGCCGGACATGGAGCCCGGCACGGAGTCGCTGCACGACCTGATCGACCGGATCCACCGGGCGCACCGCGACATTCCGATCATCGCGGCGGGTGGGCTGGGCACCGCCGAGGAGGTCGCCGGCGTGCTGCGCCGGGGAGCCGTCGCCGCCCAGGTCGGCACCGCGCTGCTGCTGAGCGAAGAAGCGGGCACCAGCCAGGCGCATCGCACCGCCATGAAGAATCAGCTCTTCGCCAAAACCATCGTCTCCCGCGCGTTCTCGGGCCGGTACGCCCGCGGCCTGGAAAACGAATTCATCCGCCTGCTCGACAATGTGGCCCCGCTGGGCTATCCCGAGGTCAACCAGATGACGCTGCCGATAAGGGAGGCCGCGACCGAACGGGAAGACCCGAACGGGATGGCGCTCTGGGCGGGAACGTCGTTCCGGGACGCCCGCCCGGGCTCGGTGGCCGACATCGTCGCCGGCCTCAACGGCTAGGGCCGTTTCAGGCCAAGACCGATGCTGGATCCGTGCACGGCAGGCCGAGGTCGTCGGCCACCTGTTCGGACAGCAGCATCCCGTCGTGCGTCGAAAGCCCTTTGGCCAGAGGGGGATCGGACCGGCACGCCGACCGCCAGCCCCGATCGGCGAGCTTGAGCACGTACGGCATCGTGGCGTTGGTCAGCGCGACGGTCGACGTCTTGGGCACTGCGCTGGGCATGTTCGCGACGCAGTAGAACAGGGTGTCGTGTACCGCGAACGTCGGGTCGTCGTGCGTGGTGGGCCGCGAATCTTCGAAGCAGCCGCCCTGGTCGATGGAGATGTCCACCAGCACCGCGCCCGTCTTCATCTGCGCGACAAGGGAATTCGAGATCAGCGTGGGCGCCTTGTGGCCGGGCACCAGCACGGCTCCGATCACCAGGTCGGCACGTTTGACGGCGCCCCCCAGCTCGTATGCCGAGGAATAGCGAGTGCCGACGTGGCCACCGAACTCGGCGTCGAGCAGCCGAAGCTTGCCGATGTTGACGTCGAACACCATGACGCTCGCGCCCATGCCGCCGGCGACCCGGGCGGCGTTGTACCCGGCCGTGCCGGCGCCGATCACCACGACGTCGGCGCCCTTGACGCCAGGCACCCCGCCCATCAGCACGCCTCGCCCGCCCTGGGTGCGCATCAGGTGATAGGCGCCCACCTGAGCTGCCAGCCGGCCGGCGACCTCGCTCATCGGGGCCAGCAACGGGAGCGCGCCGTCGTCGGCCTGGACGGTCTCGTAGGCGATCGACGTTGTGCCGGAGGCCAACAGCGCGTCGGTGCAGGCGCGCGAAGCGGCCAAATGCAGGTACGTGAACAGGACCTGCCCGTTTCGCAGCAGGCCGTACTCGGGCGGTATCGGTTCCTTGACCTTGAGCAGCAGGTCCGCGTCGGCCCACACCCGCTCCGCGGTGTCGGCCAGTTGGGCCCCCGCCGCCTTGAATTCCGCGTCGGGGATGGCAGAGCCGTCGCCGGCGCCGGCCTGGACGACCACCTCGTGGCCGCGGTGAGTCAATTCGGCGACGCCGGCCGGGGTGATGGCCACCCGGAACTCGTTGGTCTTGGTCTCGGTGGGCACGCCGACGCGCATGGCTCAAGTGTGGAGAAAGTTCGGTACCACGGCAAACAGTAAGTCTTATGATCGGCGAATGAATGACCCCTGCGTAACGGCCAGCGTCCAGATCGACGCGGGTCCCGACGAGGTGTATGGCCTGATCACCGACCTGCCGACGCTGGCCTCGCTGGCCGAGGAGGCGGTGGCGATGGAGTGGCGCAAGGGTGACGCCGTCCGCCCGGGTGCGGTGTTCGTGGGCCACAACGCACACGGCGGCCGGCGATGGAGCACGAAGTGCACCGTCACCGACGCCGACCCCGGCCGGCTGTTCGCGTTCGACGTGCGGCACACGGTCGTTCCGATCGCGCGCTGGCAATACGACATCGCCCCATCCGCCGGCGGCTGCCGGGTCACCGAAAGCACCTGGGACCGCCGGCCCGGATGGTTCCGCAAGGTCGCGGGCGCGGCGACCGGCGTGTCCGACCGGGTGGCCGCCAACAACGAACACATCCGGCTGACCCTGCAGCGCCTCAAGCAGCGGGCCGAGACCCGGTAGCCGGCCCATGACGACCCTGCCGACACGCGATCCCGCCGTAGCCGTCGTCGGAGCGGGCATGTCCGGGCTGTGCATGGCAATCGCCTTGCTGCGCAACGGGATTACCGATGTCACGATTTATGAGAAGGCCGACGAGGTGGGCGGCACCTGGCGGGAAAACACCTACCCCGGCCTGACCTGCGACGTGCCGTCGCGGGTCTATCAGTACACCTTCGCCACGAAGCCCAACTGGACGCACATGTTCTCGCCCGGCGGCGAGATCCAGGCCTACTTCCGCGGCGTCGCCGACCAATTCGGGCTGCGCGACCGGATCCGGTTCGGCACCGAAATCGTCAGCGCCCGTTTCGAGAACGGCCGCTGGCTGCTGCGCACCGGCGCCGGCGACGAGTCGGCCGTCGACTTCCTGATCTCGGCGACCGGCGTGCTGCACCATCCGCGGATGCCGTCGATCGCCGGCCTGGACGACTTCGCCGGCCACGTCTTTCATTCCGCGCGCTGGGACCATTCCGTCGAGCTTGCAGGGCGCCGAATCGCGGTGATCGGCAACGGATCCACCGGCGTGCAGCTCGTGTGCGGGCTGGCCGGCGTGGCGGGCAGGGTCGCCCTGTTCCAGCGCACCGCGCAGTGGATAGTCCCGATGCCCAACCCGCGATACTCGGGGTTCGCCAGTCGCACCCACCGGGCCGTTCCGTGGCTTGATCGGTTGGCGTACCGGGCGTACAGCCTCGTCTTCGACACCTTCGCGGTCGCGCTGACCAAGCCGGGGCTGCGGCGAAGGGCGATGGGGGCGCTGTGCCGGGCCAGCCTGCGTCGGGTGCGCGACCCCGGCTTGCGTGC
>NZ_DATJPU010000036.1:0-6512 GCF_035506235.1 Mycobacterium sp. | reverse complement strand
TGCCCCTCGGTAATCCGGGTCACGATCCGGTGCCCACGGTGAGGTATCGGTGCAGCAGAGTGTCATTGACGTTGGTCTCGGCGTCGAAGAAACCTGCACCGGCGACACGCGGTCCCAGCCAGACCGTCTCTGTCGCTGGGTAGGTGGCGACGATCGCGGCTCGGGCGTCGTTGTTGCCTGCCGACCCGAGAAGGTATGCGGCACGCTGCGCCGCTGCACGCGGCCTAGTCTTCAGCAAGCCGATGACGGTATCGAGGTTCACGCGCGGGACGGCATCCGGCAGCCATTGGCTGAGGCCGGCTACGTCCTTGTAGGCCGACGGGCGCACCGCAATACCGACGATCAGTCCCTCGAGGTTCCATGACGGCAGGCCGTTGACCGTTGTCAGCCCGGCCTCGGGCAACTCGATGCGGACATAGCGCCAATCACCGGCAAGTGCTTTAGGAAAGGGTTGCTCGGCCGGGAGCGCGACGACTTCTTGCTCCGGTAACCGCTGGGCCAGCCCGAGGATCGATGCAGCCGTTTCCATTGCCAGCACACCGC
The DNA here is from genome assembly GCF_035506235.1 of Mycobacterium sp. Taxonomy (GTDB): domain Bacteria; phylum Actinomycetota; class Actinomycetes; order Mycobacteriales; family Mycobacteriaceae; genus Mycobacterium. Next base: position 5,969 of record NZ_DATJPU010000036.1, on the reverse strand, counting down.
GCCAATCAGGGTCCACGGCGCGCTGCGCGCGGAACTCGATAAAGCGATCACCAGAGCCGTAGGCACCGCCGCGCGCCCCGGGAAGGAACTCCCAAGCGTGGCGGGTGCGCAGTTTTCCCAGCCAGCCGCCGCGCTGGAGTTCGTAGGCGATGCGCTGTGTCGCCGCTTCGTCACCGTCAAGCCCGACTTGGCGCATGACCGCGGCCAGCCGACCTGACGTCACGACCAGGTCTCCGTCGAGTTCGAGCTGCTCGACCACGTCGGCGACCGAGCGTGGGATGACTCGAGCCACTGTCAATCACCACCTTTCTTTGGTCAATATTAACGAACTACGGTTGCAGATGACAGTCCAATTGGGGCGGCGTGCGGAGAACATGCCGTCTATGGGGGCGGTCCGGCGCGTTGACGCCGTCAACACGCCGAATCGCAAACCGCAGGTGACGAACTGCACTGAAATCGATCGAACTAGATCGAAGCCGCTGGTACAGACGTTGGTGGACACCGAATCCAGGGGTTCGAGTCCCCTTAGCTCCACTTAAAAGCCCAGTTCAGGGGCGTTTTCCCCCTCGGTCCACTGTTACGTAGCAGTCCATAGCCAGTCCTGGCTAACACCGTTAAAACGGAAATCAGCACCTGAGCCGGTTTTTTTAGTTCGCTTTGCGCGGAGTGGCTCCCCTTATCTTCGGCGGCTCTCGGACTGGCTTACCGACGTGTCAGCGTTCTTCTGTACCGAGGGTCCTGCCATCACCGTCTCTGGTGTCACGGATTACCTCGAGTTCGAGGGCGGAGAAGGCTACCTAACTCCGCGCGGTTCGCGCCACTCATGCTTCCTGGCCTGTCGCTCACGATCGCGGCTTTGCTGCGCCGGCAGGTCGGAAGCCTTCGGCTGCAAGCCACGCTCGAGCCCGGCCGCGCTGGCGCTCATTGGAGAGCAGGTAGTAGCGCTGTAGCTCGTGGGGCCAACACGAGAGCACGTCTTTGAATCGCCGGAAGGCGCCTTTCCCGGTGATCGCAGTCTGCAGACGCTCAACGAGTGCGGGATCTCCGACCTTGGCGATGAACAGTTCCATATCCCGGTAGCCCTCCGTTGAGCCTAAGCACGCCACGTGGAGCCAGCGGTCCTCGTCATCCTCGTCTCCGTCATCCCCTCCATCGTCCACGCTGTCCGGCCAGCACGCACCGGATCGTAGGTCGATGCGACCGCTCCCGCAGAGCGGATCGCCTTCGAGTAGCGAAGCCAGCTCCTCGAGATCGACCGGCAATGAGCGAAGCAGCGGCGTGGCGCCCCGGCCCAGGGCCGCCTGCAGCTGGTTGGCCAACTCCTCGTCGCCATCCCAGTACCGCCCCCGCAGCGCCGCCACGCATTGTGCGGCCAATTCGACGGCTCCCTCCACATGCTGTGCGATCGCGTCCAGCAGGCCATCGCCGGCGAGCTGCAGCACCTGCTCGGCTGGCCGTTCACGCACCACCTCCACGACGGACCCGTCAGCGTTGTACACCCCGGCGCGCAGCGCTGCGACCGCCCCGGCGTCCCACTGGCCCACAAGGCAACCGTAATCAGTCCGACAGAGGTTGGTCGACTACCAGACCGTCCGTCGTTCGTCCAGCACCGGTTGGGCCCGCTACCTCGTCGAGTTCCACCGCGATCGGGCCCTGGCGTAGCCCCGGGTGCAGTCTCACGGTGCGAGTCCAGTTTTCGCTGGTGTCGACGATCATCGTTTACCAATGCGCTCGAGCAGGTCGTCGACGCGCCGGACGATCGGTTCGTGGCCGGGTGAAGCCCACCGCGAGGCCGCGGTCGGGCTCGCCGACGACCGACCAGATCGACTCGCGGATGGCCCGGCTTCCGACACGGTGCGTGGCTGCGCGGCGCGCCTTGCCGCCACTGAGATTGTGTGGCAGGCAGGCCCTCGTCTCCTGCGCGGAGGCGTGGTACGACTGCTGGCGTCATCCTTCTGGCACCAGTGGCACATCTGCCCCACCCGTCACGACCTCGGTGAACTGACGTAGCGCGTCGGCGCGGCGCCGCGGCGTGCTTTCCTTCGCTCGTTAGCCTGGCTCGCATCCGAAGAAAGAGAAACGTCCATGTTGGTCCTGCACGGGTTCTGGTCCGCCTCGAACGGTCTATGCCTGTGGGCGGAGAATTCCGCGCTCGCGGTGACGAGTCCCAGCGAAGCGTTGCGTGCGGCCCGCCCGCATCCATTCGCCGCGGACGCCGATGCCATCGCCCCGATCCATACCGGCAAGCCGGGTACCGCGGTTTTGTTGTTGCCGTCGTTGCGGAAGTCGCCACTGGATTCACCGGAGCTGTTCCGGGTCACGCCGCGCCCGGCACCACGAATCGAACCCGTTCTGCTGCCGTGGACGGTTCCGGTGATGTCCCTGCCCGCCGCGTCGGCGCTGACCGCGCTGGACGAGCCCGCCGCCGACGTGCGGTACGGCGCATCTGTGGCGTATCTCGCCGACCTGGCGGCGTTCGCGCGGGAGCTGGTGGAGCGCGGCCGGGTCCTGCCCGCGCTCTTGTGCGACGAACACGGGCCAGTCGCGTTCTGGCGTCCGGTGGTGCAGGGTCCCGACGTCTTGGCCCTGAATGCGCTGATTGCCGCGATGCCACCGGTATGCCGGGCTGAGCCGCAGACCCAGGATGACCACGAGCTGGTCACCTCGGCGCTGTATGCCTTTGCGGATGCGGCGGTGCGAACGACGTTGCCGGCCGGGATCGACCTGCTCCCGCCCCGGCGTGGCCGCCGCCCGAAACACGTTCCGGCCCAGGAAGCCTGGCTTACCGCGCTGACCGCCCCGGACGGCCGGTTCGACGCGGACCCGGGCGAACTCGACGCGCTGGCCGGGGCACTGCAGCCGTGGGATGCGATCGGTGCCGAGGAGCCGGGCCCGGCACGGGCGACGTTCCGGCTCACCGAAACCGAGGAGCCGCACGGCCAACAGCCCGGCTGGCGGCTGGAGTTCCTGCTGCAATCCATGGCTGACCCCAGCCTGTTGATACCGGCGGAGCAGACCTGGGACGAGGATGGCAGCTTGCGCCGCTGGCTGGACCGGCCCCAGGAACTCCTGCTCGCCGAGCTCGGCCGCGCCGTCCGGATCTATAACGAGCTCGCGCCCGCCCTGCGCACGGCGCGTCCATCCGAGCTGTCCCTGGACACCGACGGTGCCTACCGCTTCCTGTCCACCGCCGCGCCACTGCTCGACGAGGCGGGGTTCGGCGTTCTGCTGCCGTCATGGTGGGACCGGCGCCGCAAGCTCGGGCTCGCGGTGTCGGCATCCACCCCGGTCGACGGAGTGGTCAGTGGCACACGCAGATTCGGCCGCGATCAGCTGGTCGATTTCCACTGGGAACTCGCGGTCGGTGATGACACCTTGACCGACGATGAGATCGCCGCGCTCGCCGAGACCAAGGCCCCGCTGATCCGGCTGCGCGGCCAATGGGTGGCAGTGGACCCCGATCAGCTGCGCCGGGGGCTGGAGTTCCTGGCGAAGAATCCCACCGGCCAAGCGACCACGGCCGAGATCCTCGCGCTGGCCGCCAGCCATCCCGACGACACCGACACCCCTCTGGGAGTCACCGCGGTGCGAGCCGACGGCTGGCTCGGCGATCTGCTCAGCGGGGCGGCGGCCCAGTCGTTGCAGCCGCTGGCACCCCCGCCGGAGTTCACCGCGACGCTGCGCCCCTACCAGCAGCGGGGGCTGTCCTGGCTGGCTTTCCTGTCCTCGCTCGGGCTGGGCAGCTGCCTGGCCGACGATATGGGGCTGGGCAAGACCGTGCAGTTGCTCGCCCTGGAGTCAGCGCAACGCCACGACGAGCCCGGCACCGCGCCGACACTTCTGTTGTGCCCGATGTCGCTGGTCGGCAACTGGCAACGGGAAGCCGCGAAATTCGCACCGACACTTCGGGTTTACGCCCACCACGGCACGGCACGGCTGCGCGGCGACGCGCTGCGCGAGCAACTCGTCGACACCGACATCGTGGTCACCACCTACGCCACCGCGACCCGCGATATCGGCGAGCTCGCCGAATTCCGGTGGAACCGGGTGGTGCTTGATGAGGCGCAGGGGGTGAAGAACAGTCTGTCCCGCGGGGCCAAGGCGGTGCGCCGGCTGGAGGCCGGGCACCGGGTGGCGCTCACCGGGACCCCGGTCGAAAACCGGCTCGCCGAGTTGTGGTCCATCATGGACTTCCTCAATCCCGGCCTGCTCGGCTCGTCCGAGGTGTTCCGCACCAGGTACGCGATCCCCGTCGAGAAGTACGGCCAGACCGAGCCGGCCGAGCGGCTGCGCAACATCACCCGCCCCTACGTCCTGCGGCGGCTCAAGACCGACCCGACGATCATCGACGACCTGCCCGAGAAGATCGAGATCAAGCAGTACTGCCAGCTCACCACCGAACAGGCATCCCTGTACCAGTCCATCGTCGACGAGATGATGGAGAAGATCGAGAACACCAAGGGCATCGAACGGCGCGGCAACGTTCTTGCCGCGATGGCCAAGCTCAAACAGGTTTGCAACCATCCCGCGCAACTGCTGCACGACCGTTCGCCGATCGGTGCGCGGTCGGGCAAGGTCATCCGCCTCGAGGAGATCCTGGAGGAAATCCTCGCTGAGGGCGACCGGGTGCTGTGCTTCACTCAGTTCACCGAGTTCGCCGGGATGCTCGTGCCGCACCTCGCCGCGCGGTTCGGGCAGGACGTGGCCTATCTGCACGGCGGCACCCCGAAGAAGCGGCGTGACGAGATGGTGGCGCGCTTCCAGTCCGGTGAGGGACCACCGATTTTCCTGCTGTCGCTGAAGGCCGGCGGCACCGGGCTCAACCTCACGGCAGCCAATCACGTTGTGCACCTTGACCGGTGGTGGAACCCGGCTGTGGAGAACCAAGCCACCGACCGCGCGTTTCGGATCGGCCAGAAGCGAAGGGTCCAGGTGCGCAAGTTCATCTGCACTGGCACGCTCGAAGAGAAGATCGACGACATGATCGAGGAGAAGAAGGCGCTGGCCGATCTCGTGGTGGGTGACGGGGAAGGCTGGCTGACTGAACTGGCCACCGGCGATCTGCGCAAGCTGTTCGCCCTGTCGGAGGGGGCCGTTGGTGAGTAATTGGTTCCCGCCGCCGTCGCGGCCCCGTCTGGTCGACGGCGGCCTCAAAGCCCGCAGCACCCGCGGCGCGATCGCCCAGACCTGGTGGTCCCAGCGGTTCATCGAGGTGCTCGAAGGCATCGGGATGGGCAGCCGGCTTCAGCGCGGGCGAAGCTATGCCCGTAAGGGGCAAGTGATCTCGATCGATGTGGGTCCCGGCCTGGTCACCGCACAGGTGCAGGGCAGCCGGGTGCGCCCCTACCGGGTGCGGGTAGGTATCGGTGCTTTCGGTAAGGCTGAGTGGGCGCAGGTAGAGGGTGCGCTGGCCGAAAATGCCTGGTATGCGGCCGCTTTGCTTTCCGGTGAGATGCCGGAGGATATCGAGGAAGTCTTCGCCGGGCTGGGGCTTTCGCTGTTCCCGGCGACCGCCCGTGAGCTGTCACTGGACTGTTCCTGCCCGGATGACGCGGTGCCGTGCAAGCACCTTGCCGCGACGTTCTACCTGCTGGCCGAGTCGTTCGACGATGATCCGTTCGCCATCTTGGCCTGGCGTGGACGCGAGCGTGAGGATCTGCTGGCGAATCTGCAGACAGCCCGGTCGCAGGGCCGCCCCGCTGCCGACCGCGCCGAGCCGGCGGGACGGCCGCTCACCGATTGTCTTGAGTCCTATTTTGTTCGACAGGCCGACATCCCATCGCCAAGCCCGCGGGCGACGTTGTCGACCGCACTGCTCGACCAGCTTCCCGATGTCACTGTCGGGGTGCGTGGCCGGCCGTTGGTCGAGATCCTGTGGCCCGCATATGCCGCGCTGGGCGAAGGCGGAGGTGACCGGTAATCGACCCGTTCGATAGACCGCCGCCACCGTCTCGGCGCCGCCCCCGGCG
>NZ_DATJPU010000035.1:0-4936 GCF_035506235.1 Mycobacterium sp. | reverse complement strand
TATACGAAGGCAGGCTGAGTCGCCACGGGCATACCCGGCGGCCCTCCCGGATCGCTACCTGGTACAGTCCAGATGTTGGGACTGAGCCACCATGGATTGCCATCCACTATCTCGAGTTGAACCGACATAATTCCCTCCGGGATATTCATCTATTCGAATATGCTGCCGGCCGAAAATCGATGCGTGCGGCTCGATAATAGAGTTTAATTAGTATTTGCCATCGCTCCGCCGTAAACCCACGAACCTCCCCAGGCTTCGCTTCCACATTTCGATAACGGCTTGTAGAACAGGAACGTACACGCCCGCACAAACGCTACTCGCCTGGTGTCGCATACGTCAACACGTCAGAGCGGTGCCATACGCCGAGCTTCTCCAAGATCGAGCTTCTCCAAGATATGGTGCACGTGATTTTTGACGGTGCACAGCTCAATTCCGAGTTGTGTAGCGATCTCTCGATTGGCGAGACCAAGCGTAATCAGGCCGACTATACTCTTTCTCCCGAGCAGTAAGCCGAGCCATCGGCCGTGCTGTCTGGCCACGTTGTGTAAGCACTGGAACTCGTCGCATCAGACTCGCAGAGATCTTCGCTGAGCACACGATCTCACCGCGTGCGACGGCGCGAGCAGGCGCGAGAAGATCGTCGAGAACCATCGCGGGGCACATACCCTGCAACACCCGCTTCGGCACAAGCCAGAGCAATGCTTGATTACAGTATTGAAACTCTTCACCGCACACGCATGGACGCGCGTGTCACCACCGGCGTCTGGGTGGCTGACGCGGAACATCGGGCTTTGGTGGCGGCGGACGGGAGCGGCCGAGCGGACGGGAGCCGCCACCAGCGAAGCTTCGGGTCACGTCGTCGATCACCCAGGACGGCCTTGGTCAGGCCCGAGCTGCGCAGGGTAGCTGAAATCCACAGAAAAGATGGAATCACTCCCCCTCCCCAACATTCCACACGTGAATAGGGAGATTTCGCAGCACTAGCGCGCACACCTCACCATGACAAAGACCGGTACCTAGCATGATCCGCAATCGGCGTGCATACCGGTAGCTTCGGCTGGGTCCGACGGCGTCCGTCGCGCTCGGCCGGCGAACGTCGGCCGCCACCAAAGCCGGATGTGTACGCAGTGGCCAGCCAGATGTCCGGGTTGTCGACAGCGAGCGCCTATTCGGTGGTGATGAGCTTGATGAGTGCGTGGGCATTTTGTGCGAGGTGTTGGAGGGCCATTTTGCCTTTGGCTTCTTCGGCGCGGGATGGGTAGCCGATGACTCCGGTGGACGTATAGGCGCCGATGCCCAGGGTGGTGAGGTAGCGGCGGTCGGTGGCGGTGTGGTCGGCGCTGCCCCATCCATCGCGTAGATAGTCCGGGTAGGCGGCCAGCAAGATGGACGTCTCGAGTTCGCCGGCGTGCATATCGTCGTGGTTGCTGCTAGTGATGCCCGCTGCCGCGCGGGCTTCGGTCCAGTCCTCGCGACTCGGGTAGAGGCCAATCTTGATGCGACTGCCGCGCTGGTTGGATTGTTGTACGACGTTGGTTAGCACTGCGTTGCCGCCGTGGGCGTTGACGATGATCAACCCGGTGACCCCTTGTTGGACGAGACCATCAACGATGTCGCCGACGACCGCAGCCAGTGTCGTCGCGCTGACACTGAGAGTGCCGGGGAAATCGGAGTGCTCGTGAGAGCAGCTGAATGTGATCGGCGGGAGCCGAAAAATATTGTGGTGCGCACTTATTTCTGATGCGACGGCGCAGGCGATCAGGGTATCGGTAGCCAGGGGCAGACAGGGGCCGTGCTGTTCGAAGGACCCGATCGGCAGGACCGCGAGCGTGGCGGATGCAACGGCATCGGTCGTGGTGGTGTCGGGGATGATCGGGCCGTTCATGTGGCGACTCCTTGAGTGGCGTTTTTAATCCGTCCGGCGAGTTGCTGCAGCACAGAACTGCTGTTACGCCGTCGACGGTCTCTGACGAGTGCGCCCGCCTGGGCGAGGTGGCGGCGGGCCCGTTGCGACGGCGCGGCGAGGTACGCCGGGATGGCGGTGTCGGCGAGTGTGAGCGCGGTCGGGTATTCGCCAACAGTGATGTATGCGTGCAGCAGGCGCATGCCCGCGACGGCATGGTCGCGGTGCTGGCTTGAGGTCCAACAGTGGTGGTGTCCGGCCAGCAACTCAAGGGCCTCTTCGCAGTGACCGATCCGCAGATACCCGGAGGCGATGTCGCTGGCGATGTAGGCGGCGTGGGCGTAGATCGCGTAGTCACGGGGTGCAGGGTCAATGTCGCCGAGTTCCAGCGCTGCGGCCGCGTGGCGGTGAAACCCGCGTTCGTCGCGGTTCGCCAGCGCAGCGAGGGCCCGTTGCCGAGTGACACTTGCGGCCAGGCGGCCAACCTGACGGCCAGCGATAAGTTCGGCGGCCTCGGCGGCCAGGTCGACGGCGAGATCCGGGCTGGTCCGGCTCAGGATGTTCGACTGCCGCATCAAGATCATGGCCGTCAGTTCCGGACCGGACGACCGCAAGTGCAAAGCGGCTTTGTTGGTTAGACGTTCGGCAGCGGTGTAGTCACCGAGGTCTTGGGCGATCCATCCGGCAACTTCAGCGATGGTTCCTGCTGCTTGCCGCACTTGGGATTTCAACGACTCGGGCGCGACCGAAATGAGGGCCTCGACGGTGGCGAGATCGCATTCGACCAGCGGCCGGGCATGTTGAGGCCCGAAGGTGTGCTCAGCCTCGATGTGCGCTTGCTGTTGGTGGTCGATGACGGTGAGAACCTCACGGTCCACAGGTAGCTGAACCAGCAGCGGGTGGGGCAACCTGGTCTCGGTCGGCACGCTGAAGAATTCGTCGGGTTCGACTCCGAACACCGCGGCCAGATCATTGCGCCACATCTCGCCGAGCTGCCCGGTCGCCAAGATGTTGGAAATCGTGCGCTTGAGCGACTCCACAGTGGGCAGGTCGTCATCGCCACGGAGCTTGCGGATGTTCGTTACCTCGATCGCCAACTCGCGAAGGCTATACCCGTACTCCTGTTGCGCACGGCGCAGCTGTTGCGCATTGCGCTCGCGGATCGGGTCGGCGGCGGCCACCAGTCGATAGTGCCTGACACATCAGCGCACGTCAGCCGAGGGTGCGCGTCCGGGGACCTCACTGCCATCACTGGGCATCACTTTCAGCGACTGCCCGACTAGCGCTGTTCTGGTCACGCGGCCAGAAGCGACCGCGCGAACAAAACCAGAAAGGCAGTGCTGCAATGAAACTCAAGATCAATACAAATGGCGTGTCGTTTACGTGCACCCGTACTCCGGAACAGCGGGTCAACTTCGACACCGGCCAACCTCGCATCGACAAAGCCACCGGCCAGCCGTTGTGGCAAGTCCAGGTGATGGCCCTGGACGAGTCAGGCGGTGACGTGATCGCCGTCAGCGTCGCGGGAGAACCGAACGTCTCCGCCGGACGTCCCGTCACGATCACCGGGTTGGTGGCACTGCCCTGGTCACAAGACGGCCGCTCGGGCATCGCCTACCGCGCCGACGCGATCACCCAGACCGCCGACACGCCAGCGAAGAACGCAGGCACCTCCGCGCGTCCCTGACCCATCGGAATCGACGGGGCTGCCCGCCCACCCGCGTCACGCAGTGATGACTCCGGGCGGGCAGCCCCCCGACCGAACAACACGATCTACCGAAGGAAATGCCAATGTCTCATTCATCGAACACCAAGCACAGCACCGGATCACAACACTCTAACGACGAGTGGATCGTCATCCTGATCTGGTCCCTCTTCAAAGCCGCCGGCCACCTGCTGTGGTTGGCGATCCTGTTCCCCGCGATCAGCGTGCCCGCATTCATCAGCTTCGCCGTGACGATGCGCTACGGCTTCGGCGCCGGAATGCTCACCACGATCGGGCTGGCCGCCGGCTACGGCGCCTGGGCAGCTCTGGACGCGCAGTCCTTCGACAGCTGGATCACCCAGCCGATGCGACAACAAGTCGCATCGTGGTGGCGCTACACCCGCAACTGGGAATCGGTGTGCGCTCTGCACGGTTTGACCGCGCGCTACCAAGACCGCACCTACACACCGGAGCTGCGCTCCGTATGGATCGGCAAACACACCGACGTCATCGACGTGCGCGTGGCCACCGGCCAGTCAGTTGGGGACTGGCAGAAACGAACCCGGGCACTCGCCGCCACCTGGCGCGCGGACCGACTGATCATCCGCGCCACCACGCCCGGCGAACTGCGGATCACTATTACCCGCTTCGACTTCCTGGCCCGGCCCGTGGGGCTGCCACGGCCGACGGCCAACGCCGCCGTGAACCTCTCCGCGGTGCCCGTCGGGATCACCGACACCCACCAATGGTGGCGCGTTCCCGTCCTCGGCCATCACCTGCTCATCGCCGGCGCCACCGGGTCAGGTAAGGGATCGGTGCTGTGGTCGCTGATCGCCGGGCTGTGCCCAGCTGTCAAGTCCGGCCTGGTCCAGTTGTGCGTGATCGATCCCAAAGGAGGGATGGAGCTCGGCGCCGGCGCACCGCTGTTCAGCGCGTTCTCTCACGACGCCACAGACACCACCCTGCAGGTGCTGCGGAACTTGGTGACGGTGATGCACACCCGAGCCAACCGGCTACGTGGGCAGACCCGCCTACACACCCCAACACCGAAGGAGCCGCTGTACGTCGTCATTATCGACGAAATCGCCTCGCTGACCGCCTATGTCACCGACCGCAAGACCCGCGCCGAGATCGAACAACTCCTCGGACTCATCTTGACACAGGGTCGTGCGGTGGGGATCAGTGTGGTAGCGGCGATCCAGGACCCGTCCAAAGACACTCTGCCCGTGCGCCAGCTGTTCACGGTGCGCATCGGGCTACGCATGACCGAAGCTACCCAAACCGCGATGGCGCTCGGCCAGGGCGCCCGCGAGGCTGGGGCCGAATGC
>NZ_DATJPU010000034.1:0-5451 GCF_035506235.1 Mycobacterium sp. | reverse complement strand
TCGCCGTTGGCGACGACGACCGAGCCACCCGCCAGACGCCCGTTGTCGCGCACGGCCCGCAGCTTCACCGCGAGCGGGAAGGCCGCACCCCCACGGCCGGCCAGCCCGCCGGATTCGACCTCACTCAGCAGTCGGTCGGCGCCGTCGAGCGGACGGTATCCGCCGAGGCGTCGGTACGCCGCGAGGTCTTCGCGTTGGTGGGCCAGCAGCCGGGGTTCGAGCCCGGGCAGGACGGCGGTGGTGAGGGTGGTGGATCGGGTGGTGTTCACGGCCGGCCCGCCATCGTCTTGGTTAGGCTTGCGCACGTGCGAACGGCGGTGGTGCGCGTCAACGTTGATCCGGAAAGCGTGTTGACCGCTGCGCAACTACGAGACGGCATGGCTGCGCTCCTTGCGCTCGCCGGTGAGGCGGGCGCCGACGTGGTCGGCAACGACCTCGCGGCCATGCCCGCCGGGCGTCGCGAGGTTGAACTGCTGATCGCGGCCGAAGACGGCGATACCGCCAGGTACGCCGCGATCGAGTTCTGCGCCAAGGTATTTCGCGTTGCCCCGTTGCCGGGTGTGGTCACCTTCATCAGCCGGGGAACCGACGACGACGCTCGCGGCGTGCTGTCCGGGTTCGGGCTCACCGGTGACATCGAGCGGACGCCGGGCGACGACGGTCTCGACATCGTGTACGTGACGCTGCGCGAGGAGGACCTCGAACGCATCCCGGAAAGCCGCGTGCACACCGCCCTCGAGGCGTCGCTCAACTGCGAGGTCCACATTCGCACCGGGTGAACGCATCAGGAGTCCAGGAACCCGAGGATCGCCGGCGCTGCCTGCACCCAGGTATCGAACATGTTGAAGTGCTGCACCCTGCCCGACGCGCGGTCTTCGGAGGCACGCTCCCACGCATCCTCCGGCCAGGGCGGATCAATGAGCTTCGATCCCTTGATCAGGCAGCTGACCTCCAGCGACGTCCGTTTGGGGTGATCCATGTCGTTCTCGCCGCCGCGAATGATCAACGCGGGGACCTTGATGCGGTCGAACATTTCGTCCTCGACGCCCGGAATCGTCTGCCCCGGCTTGGAGACAAACGCGTTGAGCCAGCGCAGCATCACCTTGAGGAACTCGTCGGAGTCGAAGTCGAGGAAGCGCTGCTTGTTGGCGGGGTTCTGCTCGATGCGCTCGCGCCATTCCTGCACCCTCACCACGCCGTCCATTCCGGTGCCGCGCACCGCGAGAATGCTTGGGATGATGTAGAACGAGCCCAGCACGAAGGTGCCGTAGATGCCGCCGACGATGTTCCAGACCACGAGCTTGGTGACCATCTCGGGGTAGAGCATCGTGGTCAGCATGGAATCCCTCGCCCCACCGGAACCGCCGGCGAGGATGCAGCGTTCAAAGCCCAGCCCGGTCACCAGCTTGTGCAGTGTCTCGGCGCGCATGTGCGATTCGCTCTGACCGTAGAACTGCACATCCGAGGCGCCGCAGTTCGGCCGGTCCCACAGCAGCACCCGATAGCCGCCGGCGACCAACGCCTCAGCGAGCGGGCGCAGGCCTTCAATCTCCTTGCTGAACCGGCCGCCCGGCGTCAGGGCGATGAGATCGCCTGATTCACCGAGGATTTCGTAGACAACGTTTCCCCCGTTGATCTCGATGGAAGGCACCCGATTCTCCTGTAGTTAGGCCTGCACCAGAACGTCGTTGCCCACGACCCGCACCGGGTAGGTGCGGATGCTCCACTCCGGCTTGACCGCGGTCGTGCCGGTCGCCAGCTCGAAACCCCATTGATGCCAGGGGCAGTAGATGAACTCCAGGTCCCGCACCATGACGGAGTCACCGGCGGCGGTCTCGTCGACGATGGTCCGTCCGCGTGCGCGTCCCGAGCACAGCGGACCACCTTGGTGCGGGCAGTAATTCGCGATGGCGTAGAAGTTGCCGTTGACGTTGTAGACCCCGACGCCGTGCCGGCCGATGGGCACCAGCTTGTGGGTTCCCGACGGAATCTCGTCCACCGTTGCGACGACATGCTCGCGGCCCTGAGCGAGGCGGGGCTGGGGCCGCCCGGTGGTTGCCCCTTCTTTCTCAGACGCCAACTCAGAACACCCGGGTCTGACCCTCGAGCACCGGAACGGTCTCAGGCAGGTGGTAGGTCGCGATGCCGTTTTTGTACATCACCGCATCCCGGGCCGCCTTGGGCAGGTGCTTGACCAGCCAGCGCGGATCGTCGAACGTCCAGTGCGGGTAGTCCGAGGAGAAAAGCAAGATCTTGTCGCATTCCATCCACTCCAGGGCGCGGGTCAACTCGGTCTTGTCTTCCGGGTAGTCCAGCGGCTGGGTGGTGAACTTGATGTGCCCCTTGACGTACTCCGACGGCTTGCGCTTGATCTCGACCCGCGACTTGCGGGCTTCGTAAATCGCGTCCATGCGCCACATCAGCGGCAGGATCCAGCTGAACGCGTGCTCGACGAACACGATGCGCAGCGTCGGGAACCGGTCGAAGACGCCGTCGAAGATCAGGCTCATGACCTGGTTGGCGGCCAGCAGCGAGTAGGTCACCATGAAATCGTGGTTGTAGCTGGGGAGGCCGACGGGCGGGGTCGGCAGCATCTCGTAGTTGCTCCGCGACAGGTGACAGCTCACGGTGATGTCGTGCTTGGTGGCGGCCGCCCAGATCGGGTCGTATTTCGGGTGGCCCCATGATGGGCGCGGCTCGGCCTTGATCAGGATCTGCGCCATGTGCGGATGGCCGGCCCACGTCTCGATCTCGCGGGCCGCCCCCTCCGGATCCTCGATCGCCGCGCAGATCGAACCGCGCCAGCGCTCATGCCAGTTATTGTGGCTGTCGAGCCAGTGGTTGGACTGCCAGTGATTGAGGGCGGTCGAGAACGCCTGGTGCGCCTCGGCCAGGCGCGGCGTTCGCCCGCCGGGCTCCAGGATCGCGATGTCCGAACCCGCCTGCATGATCAGTTGCCGGAAGGCCATATCCGGGTCGCTGCAGGCGAACTCGCCATCGGGAGGGAAGGTGTCGGCGCGCATGGCGAACGTGTGCGCGTAGTCCGGGGCGTCGTAATAGATCAGCTCGCCGACCTTGTGGTCCAGGAAGAACTTGCTGCGCCACGGCTCCGGGATGTACTGGGTCAGCTCGCCGCGCCTGGGCACCGGATGGATGTCGGAGTCGACGCACCGGACGGCTATGCGCTCGGCGGCGGGGACCCGTTCGTGCATGTGAGTCAGCGTCATCTCTGTCTCCTCAGTCTCCCTTGTCCTTATTCTGCGACTAGCCCGCCGCCAGGTCGACCGAAATGTCGATCCCGTAGAGGTTGGCCGCGTTGCGCCAGCACAGCTTGTCGCGCTGTTCGGCCGACAACGTTGCTGGCAACCTGCGGACGTCGTTGTTCTGCCAGTGCGGGTAGCTGGAGCCGAACATCACCATGTCGTCCTTGCCGGTGAAGCCGAACCACTCGCCGGCGAAGTCGGCGTCCGGGGGACCGTCCAAGCCGCCCTGGACGAAGTACACGTGGCCGGGGAGGTAGTCGCTGGGGATCCGCGGCGCCCAGGGCGTCTGCTCCAGGTGCGGCCGGCCGAACGTGTCCATCCGCCAGATGAACGGCGTGAGGAAGTCCGCGGCGCCGTCGGCCCAGACGAACTTCAGGCCCGGAAAGCGCTCGAACACTCCCTCGGCGATCATGTTCATCAGGTGATACAGGTAGTTGAGCGCCATGAAGCTGACGTACTGCTCGTAGGTCAGGGTGTGCCCGGACGGCGTCGGGGGAAAGCCGATGCCCTCGCCCGTTTCGATGTGCACGGCGACCGGAAGGCCCGCGCCGGCGGCGGCCTCCCAGAGGGGCCAGAACTGAGGTTTGCCGTAGAGCTCGCGGGATTGCAGCGGGACGCCGATCTGGACCACGCGCGGGTGGGTGCGCCACTTTTCAATCTCCCGCAAAGCGCCGGCGATGTCGTCGGGATTGACCCGAATGGTGCCGCGGAACCGGTGGCCGAAATCGCCGGAGTCCAACCAGCGCGACACCATCATCTCGTTGTGCGCGGCGTGCAGCGCGGTGCCCAGGTGCCGGTCGGGCATGATGCCGCGTCCCATCGGATGCAGGATCGCCACGTCGATGCCGCGCTTCGAAAAAAGTTCGGTTCCAACGAATTCCGGATCCGAACCCGGGTACTGACGGTCCGGCCCCTCGGTGTTCGGTGCGTATTCGCCACCGGGCGCGCCGTACCAGTCCATCTCGTAGTCGGGGAAACCGCGGCTCTTGAACGGCTCGCGCAGGAACGATCGCAGGTCCTTGTTGGACGGAAAGAACACGTGCACGCTCGCGTCGATCACCGGCGTGCGTGTTCCGTCAGCCTGTTCGATCACGAAAGCCATCCTTCGGCTCCGGCAGCCAAAGCGAGCCCGGCCGGGTCATATGATAGATAAGCTAACATTCTTCTGGATCGTCAATCAATGGATTTCCGGTAAGCGTTTCGATTAGTCATCGGCCCTGGTAGCTGTCGATATTGCCGTCACTCGGGTAAGTATCGTTCTTGAATACGGATAATAGCATTCTCCGTGTTGGCGACCGACGCCGACCGCGTCCATGCCGAGGGCCTAACCGGACCTCCATCAGACGTCGGTCTGACCACTTCGTGTGGCCGTCACTGGCCGGCGCCCCACGGTAGGATTCGGATCCCGGGTGAGTGCCGGGGCCGCCGACTGAGCCGCTTGGGAACGACCACGCCATGGGGGATACGCGCGAATCGATGCCACAACTTCGTCGCTCTTGGTCTCACTCGATGGTGCGCTGGATTGGTCTCCTATTCGTGGTCGGCGCAGCATTGTTCGCGCTCG
This sequence comes from Mycobacterium sp., assembly GCF_035506235.1. Lineage (GTDB taxonomy): Bacteria > Actinomycetota > Actinomycetes > Mycobacteriales > Mycobacteriaceae > Mycobacterium. Next base: position 624 of record NZ_DATJPU010000034.1, on the reverse strand, counting down.
GTGTCCCACTCTCGCTGCTACCCGCATCGCCACCGCTGCTCTCAGTGGCCACCTACGCGATTGGGGCGGTGTTCTTCACCGCTGCCGCGACCCTTCAGCTCGTCCTTGCTCGCCGGGAGCTTCCCGAGTCCGAGCGGCGCTCGCTCCCGTTGCGTGCTCGCACCACCGACTGGCTGGCCGCGGCCATCCAGTTGGTGGGGACAGTGCTGTTCAACGTCAACACGATGGACGCCGCGGTGACGATCGGCGCGCGCCCGGAGCTGATTGACGTCGAGGTATGGGTGCCTGACATCGTCGGTTCCGTCGCGTTCCTGGTCTCCTCGGCTATCGCGATCGTTCCCGAGGTCCGGGCTCGGCGGCATTCCCACGTTGCAAACGCTTCGCAGCGGATCGCTTTCCTCAACTTTGCCGGATCCGTCCTGTTTCTGGCCTCGGCCGTGGGCGCACTGGTGTTGCGGTCGGGAGCCGACGTCAGTCTCGTGTGGGCCAACATCGGCACATTCTTCGGCGCCTTGTGCTTCCTGGTGGCCGCGTGGCTTTTCGGTTGGCCCCCTCCGCAGCCGCACGGGGCGACGGGATAGCTCAAGTGCGACGCAGCTCCACCGTGCGTTACCTCAGCAGCGA
>NZ_DATJPU010000033.1:0-23387 GCF_035506235.1 Mycobacterium sp. | reverse complement strand
CGAAGCCGCCCGCGAGTTCTGCGTCCGGGAGTACGAGCGTGACCCGTCGAACCCCGGATTGGCCGTGCTGGCAAGGCGATTCACCGACACCGACCGGATCGACTACATCGACAAATCATGAACCGGAAGCTGTTGCTGTGGCTGTCGGCGATCGCGGTGCTCGCGGTGCTGGTCGCCTATCAGACGCTGGGATCGGAGGCGGCCAAGCGCGCCGAAGTCGCCGCCCGCGCCGACGTGCCCACGGTGCAACCCGGCGCGGACGTGCTCGCCGGTGTCGCGGTGCTGCCGGAGCGCGCCCACCGCTACGACTACCGGCGGCCCGCGTTCGGCGAGGCCTGGGACGACGACAACGACGCCCCGCTCGGGCACAACGGGTGTGACACCCGCGACGACATCCTCAACCGCGATCTCGTCGACAAGACGTATGTGTCGATCAAGCGCTGCCCGGACGCGGTGGCCACCGGCACCCTGCACGACCCCTACACCAACACCATCATTCAGTTTCAGCGCGGCGCCAAGGTCGGCGAGGCGGTGCAGATCGACCACATCGTGCCGCTGGCCTACGCCTGGGACATGGGGGCCTACAACTGGCCGCTCCCCGAGCGGCTGCGGTTCGCCAATGACCCGGCCAACCTGCTGGCCGTCGAAGGCCAGGCCAATCAGGACAAGGGAGACTCGCCGCCGGCCCAGTGGATGCCGCCGAACACCGCGTTCGCGTGCCAATACGCCATGCAGTTCGTCACCGTGCTGCGCGGCTACCAGCTGCCGGTGGACCAGGCCTCCGCGGGCGTGCTGCGGCAGGCCGCGGCCACCTGCCCGACGGGGTAGGACACAACGGCTTACGGACCGTCGTACGTGTTCGGGTCCGGGCGCAGCCGAGTGCCGTCGTTGAGGCCGTTGATCGCGTCCATGTGCTCGCCGGCCAATTCGAAATCGAAGATGTCCACATCGCTGGTGATGCGCTCGGGTTTGCTCGAGCGGAAAATCACCGAGTTGCCCAGTTGCACGTTCCACCGGAGCAAGACCTGTGCGGGCGTCTTGCCGTATTCGCCGGCGATCGAGGTCACCGTCGGATTGTCCACCAGCTTGCCGAGACCCAGCGGTGTATAGGACTGCGTCACCACGTTGTGCTGCGCATTCGCCTTGCGCAACTCGTCCTGGTTGAGCAACGGGTGCAGCTCGATCTGGTTGACCGCCGGGGTGACGAAGGTCAGGTCGATCACCGTCGAGAGGTGATCCTCGGTGAAGTTGGACACCCCGATCGAGCGGGCCTGGCCGTTGCCGCGGCACTGGATCAGCCCGCCGAACGAGTCCACGTATTTGCCCACCGACGGGGCTGGCCAGTGAATGAGGTACAGGTCGACGTACTCGAGGCCGAGTCGTTCCAGGCTGGCGGCGCAGGCATGCTGGGCCCCGTTGAACCCCTGGTCGGCGGTGGCCAGCTTGGTGGTGACGAACAGCTCGGCGCGCGGGATGCCGGACGCCGCGATGGCGCGGCCGACGGCGGCTTCGTTGCCGTAGGTGGCGGCGGTGTCGATGAGCCGGCACCCGATTTCCAGCGCGGCCGCGACGGCGCCCTCGGTTTCGTCCTCCGATAATTCGGCGACGCCCAGGCCGAGCACCGGCATGGTGTTTTCGTCGTTGAGAGCTATCGAGGGTATGGCGGTGCCCGACAGGCCAGTCAATGTCATTCACCTACCTGTAAATTGAAGGTTCGTAGATCCGGACCGGGTCAGGTTCCCTCATCGAGCGAGAGGTCGACGCATTTCGGTGCTGAGTTCGAGATCGAACACGTCGAAGTTGCTCGCAATCCGTGTGGGTTCACCGACTTGGGGAACACGATATTACCCAGCTGGATATGCACCTAATCAATACCTGGCGGGCCCGCCCTGCGGGCCCGGTGGCTCCCACCGTGGTCAGAATGCGGCAATGTGGTGACGACGTAGAGTTGGTCGCGCGGCACGTCGGAATCGGCAATCGCGCCGGCGGGACCTGGAAGAATCTCGGAGCCCGACGACGGGTATCCCATTTCCGTCGTTCAGCGTCACCATGAAATTTCAGGGGGAGCAGGAGCAACCATGACCAGAAGTCTGCCGGGCGCGCCGGACCTCGACGTCGCAGCGAAACGCGCACCGATGCGCTGGTTGAGTCGCGTGCGGGGCGCCCTCACCACCGCGGGTGTCAAGGTCATTCCGTGGATCCCCACCGCCGCCAAGCGGGTGCTGCTCCACGGTCGCTCGGTCATCATCGACGGCAACACGCTCGATCCCACCCTTCAGCTGATGCTGGCGGGCCTGCACGCCGTCGGCATCGATGGCCTCGTCGTCGACGACGAACCGGCCGCTTCCCGCGCCCAGATGCGCGAAACGCTCGCGGGCTTACCCGGGCCGCAGATTCATGTCGACGTCGAGGACCTGTCGCTGCCCGGACCGGCCGGCGAGATCCGCGCGCGGCACTACCGCCCGCCCGGCGGCGCCGAAGCGCCCGTACTGGTCTTCTACCACGGCGGCGGCTGGGTGATCGGCGATCTGGACACCCACGACGCGCTGTGCCGGCTGACATGCCGGGACGCCGGCATCCATGTGTTGTCGATCGCCTACCGGCTCGCCCCCGAGCACCCGGCCCCAGCCGCCGTCGACGATGCCTACGCGGCCTTCAAGTGGGCATACGAGCACGCCGGTGAACTCGGCGCGACACCCGGGCGGGTCGCGGTCGGCGGCGACAGTGCCGGCGGCAACCTGGCCGCCGTGGTCGCCCAGCTGGCCCGCAACAGTGCCCAAAGCGGGGGCGCTACGCCCGTGCTGCAGTGGCTGATCTACCCGAGGACCGACTTCACCGCGCAGACCCGGTCCATGAGCCTTTTTGCCCGCGGCTTCCTGTTGACCAGGCGGGACATGGACTGGTTCACCGCTCAGTACCTGAAGGCGTTCGACCCGACCGATCACCGGGCCTCGCCGCTGCTCGCCGAGTCGCTGGCGGGGCTGGCGCCGGCGTTGATCGCGGTCGGGGGCTTCGACCCGTTGCGCGACGAGGGCCAGGCCTATGCGGCGGCGCTGCAGGCCGCCGGCACCCCGGTGGACCTGCGTTACATGGGCTCGCTGACCCATGGCTTCGCGAACCTGTTTCAGCTGGGCGGCGAGAGCGCCGTGGGGACCAGTGAGCTGGTTTCGGCCCTGCGCGCCCACCTGAGCCGCGCCTGAGCCGTCGGGCGGAACGCCGGTACTCTAGAGGCGCCTCCGTCCGACCGCCGGACGGGCCAGCACCGAAGGACCAGCGAACCTGTGGCCGACAAACCCAAGCGCCCCCCGCGATTCGATGTAAAGTCCGCCACCGGCAAATCCGGCCGACTCGTCCAGATCGGCGGTACCGCCTTCATCGTGATCTTCGCGGTCGCGCTCGTCTTCTACATTGTGACGTCGCATCACAAGAAGGGCGGCGCCACGGGAGAGGGCGACAACGTGCGGGTGGCCTCGAGCAAGCTGGTCACCCAGCCCGGCACCGGCAACCCCAAGGCCGTGGTGACGTTCTACGAGGATTTCCTGTGCCCGGCCTGCGGTAATTTCGAGCGCACTTTCGGGCCGACGGTTTCCAAGCTCATCGACATCGGCGCGATCGCGGCCGATTACTCCATGGTGGCCATTCTCGACAGTCAGAAGAACCAGAACTATTCCTCGCGGGCCGGCGCGGCGGCCATGTGCGTCGCCGACGAATCCATCGACGCGTTCCGCCGTTTCCACAGCGCGCTCTTCAGCGCCGACATCCAGCCCGACGAGCGCGGCACCAGCTTCCCCGACAACGCGCGGTTGATCGAAATCGCCCGCGTGGACGGCGCCGCGGGCAAGGTCCCCGACTGCATCAACAGCGGCAAATACCTTTCCAGGGTCGCCGGGGAGGCCGCGGCCGCGCACATCACCGCGACGCCGACCATCAAGATCAACGGCCAGGATTACGAGCCGTCGACGCCCGACGCGCTGGTCAGCAAGATCAAGTCGATCGTGGGCGAGGTGCCGGGCATCGACACCGCCGTCTCTCCCGCGGCGTGATGACGACCCCGGTGTCAGCGCAACCCGCCGAGGATGCCGGCGGCCTGACACCGGACTCGCCTGACCGGGCGCGCGTGCCCGCGCCCAGCGCGTGGTGGGTGCTGATCGCGGGCGTGATCGGCCTGGTTGCCTCGATGACGCTGACCGTGGAGAAGATCGACATCCTGCTCAACCCGGCGTACGTGCCGTCGTGCAACATCAATCCGATCCTGTCGTGCGGCTCGGTGATGGTCACACCGCAGGCGTCGGTGCTGGGCTTCCCCAACCCGTTGCTCGGGCTGATCGGCTTCACCGTGGTGGTCGTCACCGGTGTCTTGGCGGTAACCAAAGTTGCTCTGCCGCAATGGTATTGGGCTGGGCTGACGGCCGGCGTGCTGGTAGGTTCGGCGTTCGTGCACTGGCTGATCTTCCAGAGCCTGTACCGCATCGGGGCGTTGTGCCCGTACTGCATGGTGGTGTGGGCCGTCACCATCTCGCTGCTGGTGGTGGTCGCGTCGATCGCGTTTCGTCCGGCGCTGGAACACCGCTCCGGCCCGGCGTGGGTGCTCTACCAATGGCGATGGTCGATCGCCGCGCTGTGGTTCACCGCGGTGTTTCTGCTGATCATGGCGCGGTTCTGGGACTACTGGTCGACGCTGTTGTGAACGTCGGCGCGTGACCCGGATCATCGGCGGCGTCGCCGGGGGCCGGCGCATCGCCGTCCCGCCGCGCGGCACCCGGCCCACCACCGACCGGGTGCGCGAATCGCTCTTCAACATCGTGGCCGCGCGGCGCGACCTGACCGGACTGGCGGTGCTCGACCTGTACGCCGGGTCCGGCGCGCTGGGGCTGGAGGCCCTGTCGCGCGGGGCCGCCTCCGCGCTGTTCGTGGAGTCCGACCAGCGCACCGCCGCCGTCATCGCGCGCAACATCGAGGCCCTGGGACTGCGCGGCGCGACCCTGCGCCGGGGCGCGGTGGCGAGCGTGCTGGCGGCCGGGACCGCGGCCGCGGTGGACCTTGTATTGGCCGACCCGCCCTACGACATCGACGCCGCGGAGCTGGGCGCCGTGCTGGCCGCCCTGACCGCGCACGGCTGGGTGCGCGGGGGAACCGTTGCGGCCGTGGAGCGTCCGGCCGCGCGCGCGACGCTGACCTGGCCGGCGGGCTGGTCCGTGTGGCCCGGGCGCGTTTACGGCGACACCCGTTTGGAGCTGGCCGAACGGCTGTAGCCGGGCGTGTACCGTCAGTCGCTATGAGCGGCGCGGTTTGCCCGGGGTCGTTTGACCCGGTGACGTTGGGCCACATCGACGTCTTCGAGCGCGCCTCGGCCCAGTTCGACGAGGTGGTCGTGGCGATCCTGACCAACCCCGCCAAGAAGGGCATGTTCGACCTGGACGAGCGGATCGCGATGATCGAGGAGTCGACGACGCATTTGCCCAACGTGCGGGTGGGGGTCGGCCAGGGTCTGGTGGTCGACTTCGTCAGGTCTCAGGGGATGACCGCCGTCGTGAAGGGTCTGCGCACCGGCACCGACTTCGAATACGAACTGCAGATGGCGCAGATGAACAAGCACATCGCGGGTGTCGATACCTTTTTCGTGGCCACCGCGCCGCGGTATTCGTTCGTGTCGTCGTCGCTGGCCAAGGAGGTCGCGCTGCTGGGCGGTGACGTGTCGGAACTATTGCCCGATCCGGTGAACCGCCGGCTGCGGGAGAAGCTGTCCGCCCGGCCCTGACGCGCCGGTCAGAAAACGACGGTCTGGTTGTCGTGAACGATGACCCTGTCCTCGCAATGCCAGAGCACGGCGCGCGACAGCACCGCGCGTTCGACGTCGGCGCCGATGCGCATCAGGTCGTCGACCGTGTGGGTGTGGTCGACGCGCACGACGTCTTGTTCGATGATCGGCCCCTCGTCGAGCATCTCGGTGACGTAGTGGGCGGTGGCGCCGACCAGCTTGACACCACGTTCGCGTGCGCGCCTGTACGGTGCTGCGCCGGTAAAGGCCGGAAGGAACGAGTGATGGATGTTGATGAGTGGGCAGCCGACCGCATCGAGGAACTCCGGGCTCAGTATCTGCATGTAGCGCGCCAGCACCACCAAATCGACGTTCCCACTGAGCAACTGAAGCTGACGCTGTTCGGCCTCGGCCCGGGTCTCGCGGGTGGCGGGGATGTGGATGAAGGGCACACCGAAGGGGCGCACATGGTCGGCCAGGTCCGGGTGGTTGGCAATAACCATGGCGACTGACATCTGAAGTTCGCCGCGACGATTTCGCCACAACAGGTCTAACAGGCAGTGGTCCTCTTTGGACGCCATGATTGCGACCCGCTTGGCCTTCGAGGCTTCGGTGAACCGGTAGTCGATGTTGAATTTTTCCGCGACGGTGCCGGCGAACTGGTGCTCCAGTTGATCCTTGGCGGCGGTCAGGCCGGGCAAGTGAAAAATCGCGCGCTGCAGGAATGTTCCGTCCTCTGGCGCTGTGGAGTGCTGCTCCAGCGAAATGATGTTGGCGCCGGCCTGAGCCAGAAAGTTGCTGACCGCGGCGATCAGCCCGGGCCGGTCGTGGCAGCGCAGCAGCAGTCGGCCGATGTCGGCCGGCGGCGGTGGACCGCACGGAGGTGGCGGATAGTTATCACCCCCCGCCGGCGTTGGCATCCCGGATTGCGCCATCTTGGCTTCCTCGCCGCTGGGTTTCGATAGAAGGGCCGTGAGATTCAGATTTCCGCAGGCCAGGATACCGCGCATCACGCGCCTGACGTTTCAAGTCGCCCCCTCCCGTGCAGTCCTGCCCCGCATCGGCTTCTGACGACGAACGGTTAGCCGTGACGGCCGTCGGTCGCCTCAGTGGCTGTGCTCGTGAGGGCCGTCGGTCGGTGCGGGCGAGCCGCCCATCATGCGCACCATCGGCAATCCTCCCGAGGTGACAAACCGGGCGATCAGTATCGCCGCCACGACCAAAAAGGCGATATTGAGCCACGTGGTGTAGTTCCATGAAATCGACGCTTCCATGACCGTGGCATTGCGCTGCTGGGGCACCAGACCCGTTGCGCCGAACAGCAATTCGACGAGGTAGCCGGCGGCGACCATCGCGGCGTAGAAGGTGCCGAGCAGCGTCAGCATCATTCTGGTTCCGTAGTACTTGCGGTAGATGTTCAGGATCGGCAGGATCAGCAGGTCGGCGTAGATGAACGCGATGACCCCACCGAAGCTGATGCCGCCGTTCCACAGCACCGCGGCCAGCGGCACATTGCCGATCGAGCAGACGAACGACACGATCGCAACGATCGGTCCCACGATCGGCCCCCACGCCGCCGACCACCCCGGGTGATCGGCCAAAAAGAAGACGTGCCAGAACTTTTCGGGCACCCACGCCGCTATCGCGCCCGCGATCAACAGGCCCACGACGAGGTCGCGCAGGATGGCCAACCACTCCATGACGAACACATGGGAGACCGAGGTGAAGCCCTGCGGGGACAACAGCCGCCGCCAGAACGAGCCCCCTCCTTGGATCGACATGTCCATCGCGGCATGGCCTTCCATCGAGCCGGCGATTCCCCTCTCGGCCTGCTCGCGGGCGGCGTCGACGAGCCGGGACCGCACGAACAGCCGGAACAGCACGGCCAGCACCACGATCATCAGCGGACCGCCGACGAATTCCGCGGCCGTGAACTGCCAGCCCATCAGCAGGGCCAGGATGATGCCCAACTCCACCACGAGGTTGGTGGAGCCGATCTCGAACGCCATCGCCGCGGTGAAGTTGGCGCCCTTGCGGAACAGGGAGCGCGCCAGCGCCACCGCGGCGTACGAGCACGACGACGACGCCGCGCCCAGCCCGGCCGCCACCGCCAGCGTGCGCGGCCGATCGTCGCCCAACAAGGACACGATCGTCGAGCGACGCACCACGGCCTGCACCACTGCCGACAGCGCGAAGCCGAGGATCAGCGCCCACAGGATCTCCCACGTCATCGACCCCGCGAGCCCCAAGGCATGACCGACCGCCGCCAGCGCTCCCATTGAGTCCTCCCCTTCGATTGCTCGGGCCGCGTCCGCCAGCCAAGCTATACCCCCACGGGGTATCTGGTCAAGGGTGTCCGGGCCGTTTTCGACGCGGCCCCTAGAATGGCGGCACAATCGGGTGCGGGGACCGGGCAACAGAATATGGACGGAGAAACCCCGCGCGGCGGTTGGCCCCGCGGCACGGCGTGAACGGGCAAATCGATGAATTCCACTCGCGAAGGTCCACCAAAGGGCGGGTTCAGCGGGCAAATGTTCGACACACCGGCCCCGCCACCGCTGTCACAGACGTAACAACAGGCACACTGGTAACAACAACGACGCCAGGAGGGTATGGCCGTGTACCGAGTTTTTGAGGCGCTGGACGAATTGGGCGCCATCGTGGAGGAGGCGCGCGGTGTGCCGATGACGGCCGGCTGTGTCGTGCCCCGCGGTGACGTGCTGGAACTGATCGACGACATCAAGGATGCGATCCCCGGCGAGCTGGACGACGCCCAGGACGTGCTCGACGCCCGGGACTCGATGCTGCAGGACGCCAAGTCGCACGCCGAGTCCATGGTCTCCTCGGCGACCACGGAGTCCGAGTCGATGCTCAACCACGCCCGCGCGGAGGCCGACCGGCTGCTGTCGGACGCAAAAGCGCAGGCCGACCGGATGGTGAGCGAGGCGCGCCAGCACAGCGAGCGGATGGTCGGCGAGGCCCGCGAGGAGTCGATCCGCATCGCGACGGCCGCAAAACGCGAGTATGAGGCCAGCGTCTCGCGCGCCCAGGCCGAAGCCGACCGGCTGATCGAGAACGGCAACATCTCCTACGAGAAGGCCGTGCAAGAGGGCATCAAGGAGCAGCAGCGCCTGGTATCGCAGAACGAGGTGGTGCAGTCGGCCAACGCCGAGGCCACGCGCCTGATCGACACGGCGCATGCCGAGGCCGACCGGCTGCGCGGCGAGTGCGACATCTACGTCGACAACAAGCTCGCCGAGTTCGAGGAATTCCTCAACGGCACCCTGCGGTCCGTGGGCCGCGGCCGCCACCAGCTGCGGACGGCCGCCGGCACCCACGACTACGCGACGCGTTAGCGGCGATCGCGAGGGCGGCGGAGCCGGGCGAAGCGGGTCGCCGCCCTCCGACCCAGCCGCGCCGCGTCGGCGCCCTTTCCTTAAGCGCCCGGCGCCGTAGGATTTCTTCTATGACGCGGCAGCACAGCAGCACGGCGCAGCGCCATTCCCCCTCGCCGATGAGGGTCGACATCGCCCGGCTCGGCCGGCGCCCGGGAGCGATGGTCACCCTGCGCAACACCGTGGCCAGCCCGTCGCGCATCGGGCTGCCGATGATCGCCATCGAGGAGGGCGCCCCGCTGGAGCTGGACTTGCAGGTCCAGTCGGTGTCCGAGGGCGTGTTGGTGACCGGAACGGTCGCCGCGCCCACCGTCGGCGAATGCGCCCGCTGCCTGACCCCGGTCAACGGGCGCGTGCAGGTCGAGTTGACCGAGCTGTTCGCCTATCCGGACAGCACGACCGAGGCGACCACCGAGCAGGACGAGGTCGGTCACATCGTCGACGCCACCATCGACCTTGAGCAGCCCATCATCGACGCCGTCGGGCTCGAGCTACCGTTTTCGCCGGTGTGCAGCCCGGACTGCCCGGGATTGTGCCCCGAGTGCGGCGTCGCCCTGGCCACCGAGCCCGGCCATCACCACGACCGCATCGACCCGCGCTGGGCCAAGTTGGCCGACTTGTTGCCACCGCAGCCGCAGACCGAGCGGGACGAGCGGTGACGTCGCGCCAAGCCCTGTTGGACGCGCTCGGGGCCGACCTGCCCGACGACCTGCTGTCGCTGGCGTTGACGCACCGCAGCTACGCCTACGAACACGGCGGATTGCCGACCAACGAGCGCCTGGAGTTTCTCGGGGACGCCGTCCTGGGCCTGACCATCACCGACGAGCTCTACCATCGCCATCCGGACCGCTCGGAGGGCGACCTGGCCAAGCTGCGGGCCAGCGTGGTCAACACCCAGGCGCTGGCCGACGTCGCGCGGAACCTGTCCGACGAGGGCCTGGGCGTCCACCTGCTGCTGGGCCGCGGCGAGGCCAACACCGGCGGGGCCGACAAGTCGAGCATCCTGGCCGACGGCATGGAGTCGCTCCTGGGCGCCATCTACCTACAGCACGGAATCGACACCGCGCGGGCGGTGATCCTGCGGCTGTTCGGAGCGCTGCTGGACGCCGCGCCCACGCTGGGCGCCGGGCTGGACTGGAAGACCAGCTTGCAGGAGCTGACGGCGGCGCGTGGGATGGGCGCACCGTCCTACATGGTGAGCTCCACCGGGCCCGACCACGACAAGGAATTCACGGCGGTGGTCGTCGTGATGGAAACCGAATACGGCTCGGGGGTCGGCCGCTCCAAGAAGGAAGCCGAGCAAAAGGCCGCGGCGGCAACCTGGAAAGCGCTGGAGACGCTGGACACCGCGGGGAAAACTTCGGCGTAGCTCGATGCCCGAACTGCCCGAAGTCGAGGTGGTGCGCCGCGGCTTGCAGGCCCGCGTGGTGGGCAAGACGATCACGGCGGTCCGGGTGCATCATCCGCGCGCCGTGCGCCGTCACGAGGCGGGACCCGCCGACCTCACCGCCCGGCTGCTCGAGGCGCGGATCACCGGAACCGATCGGCGCGGCAAGTACCTGTGGCTGCTGCTTGACGGTCCGGGCGACCCGGATACGGCGCTGGTCGTGCACCTCGGCATGAGCGGGCAGATGCTGCTGGGGGAAGTGCCGCGCGCCGACCACGTCCGCATCTCCGCGCTGCTCGACGACGGCACCGTGCTGAGCTTCGCCGACCAGCGGACCTTCGGCGGCTGGATGCTGGCCGACCTGGTGACCGTGGACGGCAGCGTGGTGCCCGCGCCGGTCGCCCACCTGGCGCGTGACCCGCTGGACCCCGAGTTCGATGCCGACGCGGTGGTAAACGTGTTGCGGCGCAAGCATTCCGAGATCAAGCGGCAGCTCCTGGATCAGACCGTGGTCTCGGGCATCGGCAACATCTACGCCGACGAGGCGCTGTGGCGGGCCAAGGTGCACGGCGCGCGGATCGCCGACACGTTGAGTCGGCGCCAGTTGACCGCCGTCCTGGCCGCCGCCGCCGACGTCATGCGCGATGCGCTGGCGAAGGGCGGGACCTCGTTCGACTCGCTGTACGTCAACGTCAACGGCGAGTCCGGGTACTTCGACCGGTCCCTGGACGCCTACGGCCGCGAAGGCGAAGCCTGCCGGCGCTGCGGCGCGGTGATGCGCCGGGAGAAGTTCATGAACCGCTCGTCGTTCTACTGCCCGCGCTGCCAGCCGCGCCCGCGGCGGTGAGTGTGCCTGTGGGCTGGCGCGTCAGTCGAAGATGTCGCGGCGGGCAGTCCCCGCAGGTGAGGCCGGATCGACGAACCATTCGTGGGGGAACAGCAGGCCGAACGCCTGGGGTGGCAGGGCAAGGAGCAGACCCAGCGCGCGTGCGCCCGCGCCGGAAGTGCCGATTTGGGAGCGGTGGGCGGCGAACGCGTCGCGCTTGTGCCGCGCAAAACGAAAGACGTTGATCCGGTGGGTGATGGCCGCTTTTGGCGCGTAGGAAGTGCGGGCGACTTCCGGCTCGTAGGGCGCCGGCAGCCGTAGCAGACGGGCGAGATTGCCGATCCGCACGAGCAATTCGCGTGGCATCGTCGCCTCGAGTACGCGCGGCGTCGCCGCGAGCTCGGCGGCCCGCTTCCCGACGTGATGCACCTGCACGTGATCGCGGTGGCCGTAGCCGCCGTTGCGTTCATAGCTGAGCAGCAGATCCGCGCCTTCATCGTGAAGTATCGCCGCGAGCCGTCCCGCCGCCTCGTCGACGTCGGCTCGCCCGAACCTGACGCGTCCGGGTGGATCGGGGTAGAAGTCGGGGCCGTAGCCGCTGTCGGCGTAGCCGAGGCACTCGACTCGGTGTACTCCGAGAACACTTGCGCTCGAACGCAATTCGTTCAACCGGAAATCGCCGTCGTCGTTGTGCACGCGCCCGTCGGTCGCGGTGACGAGCACGACGCGATGCCCGGCCGCCGCCGCCCGTGCGAGCGTGCCCCCGGTGAGGATCACCTCATCGTCCGGGTGGGCATGGAATGCGACGACGGTGGCCATGGAACGCAGTATGCCCGCCGGGCCGCGAAAGCCGGCCCGGTAGAAAGAAGCCATGACGCAACTGTGGGTCGAACGCACCGGAACGCGCCGCTACACCGGATACAGCTCGCGCGGCGCGCAGGTGCTCGTCGGTTCGGAGGACGTTGAGGGCGTGTTCACCCCGGGCGAGTTGCTCAAGATCGCGCTGGCCGCGTGCAGCGGCATGTCTACCGACGAGCCGCTGGCCCGCCGGCTGGGCGACGACTACAAGGCGGTGGTCAGGGTGTCCGGCGCCGCCGACCGCGGGCAGGAGCGCTACCCGCTGCTCGAGGAGACGCTCGAGCTGGACCTGTCCGGGTTGTCCGGCGAGGAGAGGGAGCGCCTGCTGGTGGTCGCCAACCGGGCCGTCGATCTGGTCTGCACCGTAGGGCGCACGCTGAAGTCCGGTACGACAGTCAACTTCGAGATCGCCGATGCCCGAGCCTGACGCCCGGCTGACCGCCTGGGTGCACGGAAGCGTCCAGGGGGTGGGCTTCCGCTGGTGGACGCGGTGCCGCGCGCTCGAGCTAGGCCTCACCGGGTACGCCGCCAACCAGGCCGATGGCCGCGTCTTGGTGGTGGCTCAGGGCCCGCGCGCGGCCGGCGAGGAATTGCTGCAACTGCTGGAAGGTGACGCTGCGTGGCCGTCCAGGCCGGGTCGCGTGGAGAAGGTCGTCGCCGACTGGTCGCCCCCGCATGGGCAGTTCGACGGATTCGTCGAGCGCTAGTCACAGGAGTCGCATTGGCACCGGCGCCACCACGTTTGAGAAGCAAGCATCGCTTCTCCGCCAGTGACGGATGTGACCTCTGTGGCCAGTGCGTCGAGAGGCGGATTTGGGGCCCAGCCGACACCCCTTGGTGCGGCGGGTCCGGGCGGTTAGAGCGGTAGTCTGGCACGCCGTGTACCTCAAGAGTCTGACGCTGAAGGGCTTCAAGTCCTTCGCTTCGCCGACGACTCTGCGCTTCGAGCCGGGCATCACAGCGGTCGTCGGGCCCAACGGCTCGGGCAAGTCCAACGTCGTCGACGCCCTGGCCTGGGTGATGGGGGAGCAGGGGGCGAAGACCCTGCGCGGCGGGAAGATGGAAGACGTAATCTTCGCCGGCACCTCGTCGCGCGCGCCGCTGGGCCGCGCCGAGGTCACCGTCACCATCGACAACTCCGACAACGCGCTGCCCATCGAATACTCCGAGGTGTCGATCACGCGGCGGATGTTCCGCGACGGCGCCAGCGAGTACGAAATAAACGGCACCGGTTGCCGCCTGATGGACGTCCAGGAGCTGCTGAGCGACTCTGGGATCGGCCGCGAGATGCATGTCATCGTCGGGCAGGGCAAGCTCGACGAGATCCTGCAGTCGCGCCCCGAGGATCGCCGCGCGTTCATCGAAGAGGCCGCGGGCGTGCTCAAGCACCGCAAGCGCAAGGAGAAGGCCCTGCGCAAACTCGACGCGATGCAGGCGAACCTGGCCCGCCTGTCCGACCTGACCACCGAACTGCGCCGGCAGCTCAAACCGTTGGGCCGCCAGGCCGAGGTGGCCCGTCGCGCCCAGACCATCCAGGCCGACCTGCGCGACGCGAAGCTGCGGCTGGCCGCCGACGACCTGGTCAGCCGGCAGGTGGAGCGCGACGCGATCTTCGAGGCCGAGGCCCTCATGCGCCGCGAGCACGACGAGGCCGCCTCCCGCCTCGCGATGGCGTCGGAGGAACTGACCGCCCACGAGACCGCGCTCGCCGAGCTCTCGGTCCGGGCCGAATCGGTCCAGCACACCTGGTTCGGGCTGTCCGCCCTGGCGGAACGGGTGGCCGCCACGGTGCGCATCGCGAGCGAACGCGCCCAGCACCTCGACGTCGAGCCGGTGGCGACCGGTGACACCGACCCGGACGCGCTGGAGGCCGAGGCCCGGCAGGTCGACGTGACCGAGCAGCGGCTGCTGGCCGAGCTGGCGACCGCGCGCACCCGCCAGGACGCGGCGCGCGCCGAGTTGGCCGAGCGCGAGCGCGAGGCCGCCGAGGCCGACCGGGCCCACCTGGCGGCGGTGCGGGCGGAGGCGGACCGGCGTGAGGGCCTGGCGCGGCTGGCCGGCCAGGTGGAGACGATGCGGGCGCGCGTCGAATCGACCGACGACAGCGTCGCGCGGCTGTCCGAGCGCATCGAACAGGCCGCCGCCCGCGCCCAGCAGACCCGGGCCGAGTTCGAGACCGTGCAGGCCCGCGTCGGCGAACTGGATCAGGGCGAGGTGGGCCTCGACGAGCACCACGAACGGACCGTGGCCGCGCTGCGGCTGGCCGACGAACGCGTCGCCGAACTGCAGGCGGCCGAGCGGGGCGCCGAGCGGGAAGTGGCCTCGCTGCGTGCCCGCATCGACGCGCTCTCGGTGGGGTTGGAGCGCAAGGACGGCGCGGCGTGGCTCGCGCAAAACCACGCCGGCACAGGGCTTTTCGGACCGATTGCCAACCTGGTGAAGGTCCGGTCCGGATACGAGGCGGCGCTGGCCGCGGTGCTCGGTTCGGCGGCCGACGCGCTGGCCGCCGAAAGCTTCGGCGCGGCCCGTTCGGCGGTCGCCGCCCTCAAGCAGGCCGACGGCGGCCGCGCGGCCCTCGTGCTGGGCGACTGGCCGGCCGAGCAACCGGCGCCCGCCGCCGCGCTGCCCGACGGCGCCCTGTGGGCGCTCGACCTGGTCGAGGCGCCGCCGCGACTGCGCGGGGCGATGATCGCCATGCTGTCGGGCGTCGCGGTGGTCAACGACCTCGGCGACGCGCTGGACCTGGTCGCGGCCCGCCCTCAGCTGCGCGCGGTCACGCTCGACGGCGACCTGGTGGGCGCCGGCTGGGTGAGCGGGGGCTCCGACCGCAAGCTGTCCACGCTGGAGCTCACGTCGGAGATCGACAAGGCCGGCGCCGAGCTGGCCGCCGCCGAAGCGCAGGTGGCCCAGCTGACCGCGGCGCTGTCCGGCGCGCTTACCGAGCAGACCGCCCGCCAGGATTCCGCCGAGCAGGCGCTGGCCGCGCTCAACGAGTCCGACACCGCGATCTCGGCGATGTACGAGCAGCTGGGCCGGCTGGGGCAGGAGGCCCGCGGCGCCGAGGAAGAGTGGAGCGGGTTGCTGCGCCAGCGCGAGGACCTCGAGGCGGGGCGCGCGCAGACCATCGAAGAGGTCACCGAGCTGGAGACGCGGCTACGCAACGCACAGGAGACCCAGCATGTGCACACCGCCGAACCGGTGGACCGCCACCAGATCGCCGCCGCCGCCGAAAGCGCCCGCGGCTTGGAGGTCGAGGCCCGGCTGGCGGTGCGGACCGCGGAGGAGCGCGCCAACGCGGTGCGCGGGCGCGCGGATTCGCTGCGCCGGGCGGCCGCGGCGGAGCGCGAGGCGCGGCTGCGGGCCCAGCAGGCGCGCGCGGCGCGGCTGCGCGCGGCCGCCGTGGCCGCGGCGGTGGCCGACGCCGGGCGGCTGCTGGCGGCGCGGCTGGACCGGGTGGTCGCCGCGGCATCGGGCATCCGCGACGCGCTGGTCGCCGAGCGCCAGGAGCGCTCTTCGGCGATGGCCACCGTGCGCGACGAGGTGCACGCGCTGGGCGCGCGGGTGGCCCAGCTCACCGATTCGCTGCATCGCGACGAGGTGGCCAACGCCCAGGCGGCGATGCGCATCGAGCAGCTCGAGCAGATGGTGCTCGAGCAGTTCGGGATGGCGCCCACCGACCTGATCGCCGAGTACGGTCCGGACGTTGCGCTGCCCCCGACCGAGCTCGAAATGGCCGAGTACGAGCAGGCCCGGGAGCGCGGCGAGCAGGTGTTCGCGCCCGCCCCGATCCCCTATGACCGGGCCACCCAGGAGCGCCGGGCCAAGCGGGCCGAGCGCGAGCTGGCCGAGCTGGGCCGGGTGAACCCGTTGGCGCTGGAGGAGTTCGCCGCGCTGGAGGAGCGCTACAACTTCCTGT
Organism: Mycobacterium sp.; assembly: GCF_035506235.1. GTDB lineage: Bacteria > Actinomycetota > Actinomycetes > Mycobacteriales > Mycobacteriaceae > Mycobacterium. The sequence goes on along the minus strand of NZ_DATJPU010000033.1, from coordinate 7,247 downwards.
CCACCCAGCTCGAGGACGTCAAGGCCGCCCGCAAGGACCTGCTCGACGTCATCGCCGACGTCGATGCCCGCATCCTGCAGGTGTTCAGCGACGCATTCACCGACGTCGAACGCGAATTCCGCGAAGTCTTCACCGTGCTGTTCCCCGGCGGCGAGGGCCGGCTGCGGCTGACCGACCCCAACGACATGCTCACCACAGGCATCGAGGTGGAGGCGCGCCCGCCCGGCAAGAAGATCACCCGGCTGTCCCTGCTGTCCGGCGGCGAGAAGGCGCTGACGGCCGTGGCGATGCTGGTGGCGATCTTCCGGGCCCGCCCGTCGCCCTTCTACATCATGGACGAGGTCGAGGCCGCGCTCGACGACACGAACCTGAGGCGTCTGATCGGCCTGTTCGAACTGCTGCGGGCCAAGTCGCAGATCATCATCATCACCCACCAGAAGCCGACGATGGAGGTCGCCGACGCGCTGTACGGCGTGACCATGCAGGGCGACGGGATCACCGCGGTGATCTCCCAGCGGATGCGCGGCCAGCAGGTGGGGCAGCTGGTCTCCAGTTCCTCCTAGGGCCGGTCCCGACCGCGTCGGGCCGCTTGAAAGAATGTCAGCGTGTCACAAGGTCTTTGGATCGCCGTCGCGGTCGTCGCAGCTCTGATCATCATCGCCGCGCTGGTCGCGGGCCTGGTGCGGTACCGGCGCCGACGGATCCGCCTGGCCCGGCCCGAGCCCGGCGCGCTCGACCGCTCCGGCGGCTACACCGCGTCGTCGGGCATCATCTTCACCCAATCCCCACCGACGATCGACACCAGCGGACTGCCCGCCGTAGGCGACGACGCGACACTTCCGCGCGACGCCGCTCGGCGCACCATCTCCGAGGTCGAACTGCCGGAACCCGAAACCCTTGCACCCGGGGCCCCGCCGGCCCCCGAGGCCCCGCCCATAACCCCGCCGGCCCCCGAGGCCCCGCCCGCAACCCCGCCGGCCCCCGAAGCCCCGCCCGCCCCCGAAGCCCCGCCCGCAACCCCGCCGGCCCCCGAAGCCCCGCCCGAGTCCCCCGTGGCCGCCGAGATCGAGGCGATCGCCCCGCCCGAGGGCCGGCTGGAGCGACTCCGCGGCCGGCTCGCCCGGTCGCAGAACGCGCTCGGGCGCAGCGTGCTGGGCCTGATCGGCGGCGGCGACCTCGACGAAGAATCCTGGCAGGACGTCGAGGACACCCTGCTGATCTCCGACCTGGGCCCGGTGGTCACCGAGTCGGTGATCACGCAGCTGCGCAGCCGGCTGGCCAGCGGCAACGTGCGCACCGAGGCCGACGCCAAGGCCGTGCTGCGCGACGTCCTGATCAACCAGCTGCAACCCGACATGGACCGATCGATCCGCGCGCTGCCGCACGCCGACCATCCGTCGGTGCTGCTGGTCGTCGGCGTGAACGGCACCGGGAAGACCACCACCGTCGGCAAGTTGGCGCGGGTGCTCGTGGCCGACGGGCGGCGCGTCGTGCTGGGCGCGGCTGACACCTTCCGGGCCGCCGCGGCCGATCAGCTGCAGACCTGGGCCGCCCGGGTCGGCGCGGAAGTGGTGCGCGGGCCCGAAGGCGCCGACCCGGCGTCGGTGGCGTTCGACGCCGTCGACAAGGGCATCGCCTCCGGCGCCGACGTCGTGGTCATCGACACCGCGGGCCGGCTGCACACCAAGGTCGGGCTGATGGACGAGCTCGACAAGGTTAAGCGCGTGATAACCCGCCGCGCCGCCGTCGACGAGGTGCTGCTGGTGCTCGACGCCACCATCGGGCAGAACGGGCTGGCCCAGGCCCGCGTGTTCGCCGACGTCGTCGACATCACCGGCGCGGTGCTCACCAAGCTGGACGGAACGGCCAAGGGCGGCATCGTTTTCCGCGTCCAGCAGGAGCTCGGGGTGCCGGTGAAGTTGGTCGGGCTCGGCGAGGGTCCCGACGATCTCGCGCCCTTCGAACCCGCCGCGTTCGTGGACGCCCTGCTCGGCTGAAACCCCTAACACGCAACGCGCGACGTTAATGTCGCCGAAACACTGCTGCCCCATTGCCGAAACAACAATTGCGCATGGTTCTCGCAGGCCACAGGCACCTGCCTGTCGGCGTACTCATGTCGACCGGAGGTGAAAGCGAGTGAGTTTCCCGCAATTGGGCCAACCCGATACCGGCGATACCGCCTGGATGTTGGCGAGTTCCGCTCTGGTGCTGCTGATGACACCGGGTCTTGCCTTCTTCTACGGCGGCATGGTCCGCACCCGAAGCGTGCTCAACATGATCATGATGAGCATCAGCGCGATGGGCGTGGTGACCGTGCTGTGGGTGCTCTACGGCTACTCGATGTCATTCGGTAACAGCAAAGGCGGCGTCGTAGGCAACCCGACCGATTACTGGGGCCTGGCGAAGCTGATCGGCGGCAACGCCGTCAAGGCCGATCCGTCGAAGGGCACCGCCCAGGTGGACATCCCGCTGGCCGGCACCATGCCCGCCACGGTGTTCGTCGCCTTCCAGCTGATGTTCGCGATCATCACCGTCGCGCTGATCTCGGGTGCGGTGGCGGACCGGCTGAAGTTCACGGCCTGGCTGGTGTTCGCCGGGCTGTGGGCGACGCTGGTGTACTTCCCGGTCGCGCACTGGGTCTTCGCGGCCGACGGGTTCGCTTCCGAGCACGGCGGCTGGATCAACAACAAACTGCACGCCATCGACTTCGCCGGTGGAACGGCGGTCCATATCAACTCCGGTGTGGCCGGCCTGATGCTGGCGATCGTGCTGGGCAAGCGCAAGGGCTGGCCGACCACCCTGTTCCGCCCGCACAACCTGCCGTTCGTGATGCTCGGTGCCGGGTTGCTGTGGTTCGGCTGGTTCGGGTTCAACGCGGGGTCGGCGACGAGCTCCAACGGCTCGGCGGGATCGACGTTCATGACCACCACCGTCGCCACCGCCACGGCCATGCTGGCGTGGCTGCTGACCGAGCGCATTCGCGACGGCAAGCCCACGACGCTGGGAGCGGCGTCGGGCATCGTCGCCGGGCTGGTCGCCATCACGCCGTCGTGCTCGTCGGTCAACGTCCTGGGCGCGTTGGTGGTCGGTGCCGTGGCCGGCGTGGTGTGCGCGCTGGCGGTCGGTCTGAAGTTCAAGCTGGGTTTCGATGACTCGCTCGACGTGGTCGGGGTGCACCTGGTCGGCGGTCTGGCGGGGACGCTGCTGGTCGGGCTGCTCGCCGCGCCGGAGAGCACGGCGATCAACGGCGTGACCGGGGTGTCGAAGGGATTGTTCTACGGCGGCGGCTGGGCGCAGCTGGAGCGGCAGGCGGTCGGTGCCTTCTCCGTTCTCTTCTACTCCGGCATCGTCACCCTCATCCTGGCCTTGATACTGAAGTACACCATCGGGCTGCGCCTCAACCCCGAGGCCGAATCCTCGGGCATCGATGAGGCCGAGCACGCTGAGAGCGGATACGATTTTGGCGTGATCGGCGGGCAAGGGTCGGTTCTTCCGACGGCGCGGATCCCCGTGGATGACCGCAACGGTCGCGACGACCGGGCGGCCGACAAAGTGGAGGCAGAGCACTCATGAAGCTAGTCACGGCGATCGTGAAGCCATTCACCCTCGATGACGTCAAGACCAGCCTCGAGGAGGCGGGCGTCCTGGGGATGACGGTCAGCGAAATCCAGGGCTATGGCCGGCAGAAGGGCCACACCGAGGTTTATCGCGGCGCTGAGTACTCGGTCGACTTCGTGCCGAAGGTGCGGATCGAGGTCGTCGTCGACGACTCCATCGTCGACAAGGTCGTGGACAGCATCGTCCGGGCGGCCCGCACCGGCAAGATCGGTGACGGCAAGGTCTGGGTGAGCCCCGTGGAAACCATTGTGCGGGTGCGCACAGGTGAACGCGGAACCGATGCCCTCTGAACCCAGTCGCACATTGCTGATCCAGGCCGGACGGGCCGGGAGGGTATGAAACAGGACCCACCCGACCCGTCCGGGTCATCTGGACCGGGAGCAGAAAACGCCTGCGCGGCAAGCGATTTAGCTGCCGCGCGGCGCCGGCTGCTGTCGGAGGGATCGGGGCTGCACGCGGCCGAGCTGCGGCACGCGTGGCTGGATCTGCACGAGTCGTGGCTGACGGCCAAGGCGGACGAGATCGGGATCACCGAGGGCAGCGGGTTCGCGATCGTCGGGATCGGCGGACTGGGCCGCCACGAGCTGCTGCCGTATTCCGATCTCGACCTGATGTTGTTGCACGACGACAAGCCCGCCGATGTGCTGCAGCGGGTCGCCGACAAGCTGTGGTATCCGTTGTGGGACGCCAACGTTCGGCTTGACCACAGCGTGCGGACCGTCTCCGGGGCGCTCGGCGTCGCCAACGCCGACATGATCGCCGCGCTGGGCATGCTCGACGCTCGCCACATCGCCGGCGATGCGCGACTGTCCGAGGAATTGATCGCCGGCGCAAGAAGGCAGTGGCGCAGCGTGATTCGCTCTCGAATGGACGAGCTCGTCGACATCACGCAGGCCCGCTGGGAGCGTTGCGGCCGGATCGCGCAGCGAGCCGAGCCGGACCTGAAATCGGGCCGCGGCGGGCTTCGCGACGTCCAGCTGCTTGACGCGCTGGGGGTGGCCCAGCTCATCGACCGCCACGGCATGGCCCGCCCGGAAACGCCGGGGGGGTCGCTCGACGACGCCTACCTGACGCTGCTCGACGTGCGCACCGAGCTGCACCGGGTGTCCGGGCGCGGGCGCGATCAGCTGCTGGCCCAGTACGCCGACGAGATCAGCGCCGCGTTGCATATCGGTGACCGGTTCGACTTGGCGCGCAAGCTCTCCGGGGCCGGCCGCACCATCGCCTACCACGCCGAAACGGGCCTGCGGACCGCCGAAAACGCGTTGCCGCGGCGCGGCGTGTCGGCACTGGTCCGGCGGCCCAAGCGGCGACCGCTGGACGAGGGTGTGGTCGAGTACGCCGGCGAGATCGTGCTCGCCCGCGACGCGTCGCCCGAAACCGACGCGGGGCTGGTGCTGCGGGTGGCGGCCGCCTCGGCCGACACCGGGGTCCCTATCGGCGCCGCCACGCTGAGCCGCCTGGCCGCCGGCGCACCCGAGATGCCGACCCCTTGGCCCAGCGAGGCGCTGGACGACTTGCTGGTCGTGCTCTCGGCCGGGCCCACCGCGGTGACGACGGTCGAAGCGCTCGACCGCACGGGGCTCTGGGAGCGGTTGTTGCCGGAATGGGCCGCGATCCGCGATCTTCCGCCCCGCGACGTCGCGCACAAGTGGACGGTGGACCGGCACGTCGTCGAGACCGCCGTCAACGCGGCGCCGCTGGCCACCCGCGTGGCGCGACCCGACCTGCTGGCGCTGGGCGCCCTGCTGCACGACATCGGCAAGGGCCGGGGAGTCGATCACAGCGTGCTCGGGGCCGAGATGGCCGTCGAGATGGGCGCCAGGCTCGGGGTCGCACCCAAAGATGCCGAGTTCCTGTCGAAGCTGGTCCGCCACCACCTGCTCCTGCCGGTGGTGGCCACCCGAAGCGATCTCCACGACCCCAAGACCATCGAGGAAGTGTCGGCGGCCCTGGGCGGGGATCCGCTGTTGCTCGACGTTCTGCACGCGCTGACCGAGGCGGACTCCAAGGCGACCGGCCCCGGGGTGTGGAGCGACTGGAAGGCGTCGCTGATCGAGGACCTGGTGCGGCGCTGCCGGATGGTGATGGCCGGTGAGCCGCTGCCGCAGGCCGATCCGGCCACGCCGCGCTATCTTTCGCTGGCCGCCGACCGCGGGGTCCACGTCGAGATCACGGCCGGCAGCGGCGAGCGCTTGAACGTGGTGATGATCGCGCCGGACCAGCGCGGACTCGTATCGAACGCCGCCGCGGTGCTCGCCCTGAACTCGCTGCGCATCCATTCGGCGTCGGTCAACACTCACGAGGGCGTGGCGATCACCGAATTCGTGGTGTCGCCGCTGTTCGGTTCGCCGCCCGAGGCGGGCCTGCTGCGCCAGCAGTTCACCAACGCGCTCAACGGCGACGTCGACGTCATCGGCGCGCTGGAGAAGCGTGACACCGACGCCGTCGACGCAGCGAGCGCGCGGGCCGGCGAGGTACAGGTTGGGGTGCCCGTCACGCGGTCGACAGCCCCGCCCCACATCCAGTGGCTCGACCCCGCCGCGTCCGGCAAGTCGCTCGTCGAGGTCCGCGCCATGGATCGATTAGGGTTGCTGGCGCTGTTGGCCCGGGAGCTGGAGCGCGCGGGGGCCGACCTCAGATGGGCCAAGGTTCACACGTTCGGGTCGACGGCCGCCGACGTGTTCTGCGTCGAACTGCCGCCAGAGCCGGGCGCGCAGGCGGCGGCGGAGAAGCAGTTGCTGGCAGTGCTGGGAGGCCTAGAGGCGTAGGCGCGGCCGCGAGGAGTTCTTCGAGGTGGTGGGCGTGGTTGATTCGTGCGGGCCAGTGCCTATTTCACCCGGGATCAATAGCTGTTCAGCATCGCCGAGATCGTGTCCGGTAACGGCGACACGTTGGAGCACGACCAGATGGCCGCACGACAACGCCGCAACCGCCTTCGCTCACTACTAACGCAAAGGGCCGCTGGTAGTTCAATCGAATTTCTCTATGCTCGAGTCCATTTGAGCTTCTGCGATGAGCCCGTAGCCGATCTAGTTGGTGGTGGGTGGTGGTGGGGGTTGGAAGGGTTCGTACCACCACCAGTCGGCGCGTTCGCCGGTGGGTCCGGGGCACGGCGGCACCGTGGGTGGGGGTTGGGTGGGTGGACGCGCCAGTGATGCCGGGCTGAGGACTCGCCCGGCGCTGTCGGTGACGGTCAGAGCGGTGGCGGTTCCGGTGATGGTGATCAGGCCCTGGTGGTGTGCCCGGTGGTGGTAGGGGCAGACCAGGACCAGGTTGGCCAATTCGGTGGCACCGCCGTCTTCCCAGTGCGAGATGTGGTGGGCGTGCAGGCCGCGGGTGGCCCCGCAGCCAGGGACTGCGCAGCTGGGTTGGCGGTGCTCAAGGGCGCGGCGCAGCCGCCGGTTGATTCCGCGGGTTGTGCGCCCGGCGCCGATGAGCTGTCCGGCGCGTTCGAACCAGACTTCGCAGGTGGCATCGCAGGTCAGGTATTGGCGTTCGGCCTCGGAGAGCAGCGGACCCCGGTGCAGCGCGGCGGCGCGCTGGGCCACATCGAGGTGGACCACCACGGTGGTGTGCTGGCCGTGGGGGCGCCGGGTGGCCTCGGTGTCCCAGCCGGTCTCGACCAG
>NZ_DATJPU010000032.1:0-76903 GCF_035506235.1 Mycobacterium sp. | reverse complement strand
TGCGAGGCCCCGATCAGCGCCGGCATCAACGCCGAATGGATCACCGACGGGATGCCGACCGCCACTTCGGGCATCCCGAATTTGGCGCCCGACTCGGCGATCCGTAGATCGCAGGACATCGCGACCTCCAGGCCGCCGCCCAGGCACCAGCCCGCCAGGCGGGCGATCACCGGAACCGGACAATCGCGAATCGCCTCACAGAGGCCGGCGAGTCGGCGGATGAACACCTCTGCGCTGGACCGGTCGAGGGCGACCATCTCGTTGATGTCGGCGCCGCCGATGAACGCCTTCTCGCCGGCTCCGCGCAACACGACGACCCGCACGTCGCCGTCTCGCCCAACGACGCCGAACGCCTTTGTGAGTTCCTCGATCGCGCCGGTGCCGAAGATGTTCAACGGTTTGGAGTTGACCAGCTCGATGGTGAGCGACCGGCCGTCGCGGCCGAGCCTGACAAATCGTCCATCCGTCGTATTCATGCCCTACTTCTACGCCTGCTCCGATGGAAGGCGGAAAACTGCCCCGGGGCCACGCCCGGGGCGGCTTCACAAAGGGCTCACCCGTCAGTAGAGCGGAACCCAGACACCGAAGAACCAGTAACCCCAACCGCCGTAGTACCAGTTGAAGACCGGAAAGACGGTGAACGTGTTGTAGTTGAACGCGCCGAAGTCCCGACGGCCGTAATCGATATCGCGCGGCGGACCTTGCCACGGACGGTTCCACCCACCGGGAGGCGGCGGACCGTCCCACCCGCCCGGAGGCGGCGGCCCCACCCAGCCGGGTGGCGCGTGGTGCGGAGGCGGGCCGTCATTCCAGCCCCACCCGCGCTCCGGCGGCGGGGGTGGCGCGCCCCGGCCGACAATGCTGAATTGCACGTTCTCGCCCCCGGGGCCGCCCACTTGCGCGCTAGCGGTGACCAGGTCGCGGCGCGGAACGTAGGCCGGGTGGGGAGGCTGGGTGCTCGGCGCATTGAGGGCCGCGCGCTCGCCCGGGCGGGACGGCGGGGTGGTTTGTCCGTTCGCCGGCGCGGTGGTTGGTGCGCTCGGCGGCGTGGTCTGCCCGCCGGGCGGCGTGGTCTCCGTCCGCAGCGGCTCTGTGCCCCGTGTCCATGACGGGTGTGTGCTTTGGGTGGCCGGCGGCTGAGTTTGCGTGGCCGGCGGCTGGGTTTGGGTGGCCGGCGGCTGGGTTTGCGTAGCCGGCGGCTGGGTTTGGGTGGCCGGCGGCTGGCTTTGTGTGCTCGGCGCTTGAGTCTGCGGTGGGTTCTGCGGGGCCGGCGCGCCGCCGCCCGGCGCGCCACCGGGGTTGCCGCCGCCACCGCCACCGCCACCGTGGCAGTTCGGGCACGGCGGCGGCGGGTCCAGGGGGGCGGAATTGGCGAACACCGGGTTCAGCGTCATCGCTGAGATGCCCAGGCCCGCGGCGACCGCCGCCGCGCTGACGACACGTTTCATTGAGTTAGCAGACATCGCTTGCGTCCCCTCTTGGGTATCGGTCGCCTGCGCTACGGGCAGGTCACGTCCATCTCGAATGGCTTGGTCACCTGCTGCGGCTGGTTCGGGTTGCTCATATCGGTACCCGTCGCGGTGCCCTTGATCGCGTAGGACTTGCCGTTGACCGCGGCTCCCGCGTTGCTGGCCTGGTTGGGTGCGGCGTCGGAAAAACCCAGCGCGATGCCGTTGACGCTGCCCAGTCCGACCGAATGAACAATGGGCGGATTGTCGGTGCTGAGCACGGCGCCGACTCCGGCCGTCGCGTCACCGATTCCGATCGTCAGGACTCCGTTGGCCGTGTTGCAGGTGACCTGGCCACTGACGTTTTGATTCTGACCGTCGACGGTGACCTGGGGGCCAGCCGCCGCCGGCGCCCCCGAGCTTGATGACGCTCCCGTACTGGACTTGTTGCTCGAGCAGCCGGCACACGCCGCGACCGCCACGGCCACGCCCGCTACGCCGACCACGATCCCACGCTTCACTACCGCTCTCCTTCGTGTCGCTGGTTCGCTTGCTTTTCGTCTACAGGCTCCTACGGACGCACGCTCCCGACGCCGGTCCGGCGGATACCCGTACTTACCATTTGCAAACGCCGGTTTCCGCGCGCTCTGTGGTCAGGGCAGGACGCGCAGGCCCCACCGGTCAAGCAGTGGGTTCACGAGCACGAAGTACGTCGTGTAGTCGTCACCGTCGGGTGACGACATCAACAGGCCGACCGCGCTGACGGTGCCGTCCGGGTTCTCCACGAAACCGGGGCTGCCGCTGTCGCCGTTGAGGCTGTACACGCCGGCCTCCACGACGTCGTTCGCCACGTCCTTGACGGCACCACACGTCTCACCGGTGACCGCACCGATCTTGCAGAACGGCATGCCGACCTGAATCTGCGTCGCACTCAACACATCCCGGACCAGATACTTGCCGCCGACGTGGCCGATGGGCGCCCCGACGCTCGGGTCAAGATGGATGATCGCGGCGTCCCTCGTGTCGCCCTCGTGCTCGCTGGCGGTGATCCTCCCGAGCGGGACGTCGCCCCCGTAGGTCCATGGCGAGCCGTCGTGCTGGTCGCAGTGCCCACTGGTCATGAGGTAATAGCCGCCGTCGCTGCCTTGCGCCGCGAAGCCCGCTGTGCACGAGCTGTTTTGAGCCTCGACCTTCATGCCCGGCGCCACCCCCGGATTGGCCCACACGGGGTTCGCCGCCGCCGTCGCGGCAATGACCACCGCACCTATCAGCCCCGACCCTCGCAACCAACGCACGGTCACGCCGCCTCTCTTCTTGTGTAGGGCAGCATGCTAACAGCACGACCACTTGCGGTCAGGTCGACGTCATCTGCCGCACGCCCATCCCGGGTCGGCGATACGCCTTCCACCACAGCGGATATCAGGTCCGCACCCTGACCTTTCCGGCGGCCATGCAAATCACGCCGACGAGCACGCCGAAGATAAATCCGCCCACATGGGCGAAGAACGCGACACCGCTACCACCCGACTTCGCGGAGAGCAGCGCGTAATTGCCCTCGAAGAACTGCAGCAAGAACCAGCCGCCGAGATAGACCCACGCCGGCACGCTGATCGGGAACCACAGCACGAACGTGAGGACACGCGAGTCGGGAAAGAAGACGAAATACGCGCCCAGCACGGCGGCGATGGCGCCGCTCGCGCCAAGAGTTGGTATTCGCGCGTCAGATGCCGTGCCGAAAAGCAAGGTCATCGCGGTCTGTGTCATCGCCGCTACGAATCCGCCGGCGAAGTAGAACAACAGATAGCCCAGCCGTCCGAGAGCGTTCTCGACGTTTTTGCCGAAGATCGCCAGGAACAGCATGTTGCCGAGAATGTGATCCCAGCCGGCGTGCAAGAACATCGCTGTTATCCAGCTGAGGCCCCACGGTTCTGCTGTGGGGCAGGCGTTTTCGACGCTGCACGGATAGAACGACGCGCGGAGGATCGCCGGCTCGCCGTTCGGCAACTCGTAGAACAAAAAGACCGCGAAGTTCGCGGCGATCAGTAGAACGTTGACAATCGGAAACCGGCGGGCCGGAATGTTATCGCCGAGCGGAATCACGGGACCCGCTTCCTTAGCGACCGGTCACGATGACGGGCCTACCGGTTCGCTGAGCCACAACGGCCGACTAGCATTGCGCGCCTTCCATTATGGTCAGCTCCCAGTCCAGCCACGCTGTCGCATAGCGAATCCGCTTCTTTGCGTCGTCGACGGCCTCGGGCCTGAGCCCCAGCCGATCGCGGATCTGCTCGGCGACATGCCTGGAATGGTCTGACAAACCTTCCGCTCCGCAGGTGCATGACTCCTCTGCGGCGTCGGTATTTCGGACCGCGCGGTGCTCGGCGATGATCTCGCGAAGGGATCCGGTCAGATCGGGCACGGCAAATCTCCATTCAGTAGAGCGACCGAGGGGCGGCAAGCCTTGTGGGGCAACATCATTCAGCGGCTAGTGGGCGGCACCGGCCAGACGCCCAACGGTTTGATCGGCGTGCTCGACCGTCCTGCGTGCCTGGAATGCCCAGATTATTTGGGAGATCCCGATGACGACGAGCCATGCCCCGACGACGATCGCCAGCATGACGATGCTGTCGAACGGCCAGGCGAGCACGATCATGCCGGCTATCACCGTGAGGACGCCCAAGAAGATGTGCCACCCTCGGCTCGGCAGCTCCGGATGGCTTATCGCCAGCGCGGCCTCGGCCACGCCTTGGAAGATGAAGCCCACACCTATCCAGATCGCCAACAACAGCACGGCGTAGCCCCCGCCGAAGTGGCGGAAGGCCAGCACGCCCAGCGCCACCGACAGCGCCCCGCTGATGAACATCAGTACACGGGTGCTGACGGAAACGTCGAGCGTCAACGCGAAAGCGACCTGCGCTATGCCCGACACCACCAGGTACGCGCCGAACAAAACCGCCGCGACGAGGATCGACTTTCCGGGCCAGATCAAGATCACAATCCCCAAGACCAGGGCCATCAGCCCGGACGCGAGCACCGTTTTCCACAGGTCGCGAAATAAGTCCGGCGTCTGCGAGGTGGTCATCTTCAGCTCCTAACAGCTAGTTCTTGGGCCTCGGCGCGAGCCGGTTCCGCTCGTGCTACGGCCCAATCCAGCCTCCTATTGGCGGCGCTGTTGCTCCGACACGAAAAAGCGTGCGCTCCCGCGCAGCGCGGACCTAGAGCACAAAGTCCCCTTATCCGCCGCGGATCAGGGTTTACGCGCGCGTGGCAGTCGAGCACGGACATACCAGGGACCGGTCCGAAGCTTCTATGCCGCAACGGCTTTGGTCGCCGGCTTGGCCGTGCCGGGGGAAGGGTCCAGCCAGACTCGCTGAGTGGATGCCGGCGAGCCGACAGCCATCTGAGTTTGCCGGCTCCGGGCCCCGGATGGCCAGCACACGCCCGCCGGGATCGCGTGTCTTGCGACCGCATGCCAGGCGCGGACGTCACGCTGTAAAGACGCCGGGCAAAAGATGCCGGGCCAGGCTGATGAACGGGGCATGCACGTGGTCGACGACGCTGAGCCACAACACCACCTCGCCGATCGGGGCCACCACCGCCTGGTAGGGCAACCGCACAGCGATGACGAGGGACCGATCGCCGACGCCGAGCGGCGGGCCGCGCAACTGCGTTCCGACGAGCATCGCTTCGGCCGGCGGGGTGAGCGGTTCAACCGGCGTTCTCCGTTTGTTATCGGGTTGACCGCGTCGGCCGGCGTGGCCGTGACTTATGGGGCGGTGCTCGTCCTCGGATCGATGTCGTCCGTGCTGGTGTTGATCGGCGTGGCCATGTTTTTCGCGCTCGGGCTAGAGACCGCCGTGTCGTGGCTCGTCAACCACAAGCTGCCGCGCTGGGCGGCGGTCACCCTCGTGGTGACGGTCGTCTTCGCCCTCATCGTCGGCACGCTGGCCGCGACCATCCCCCCGCTGGTCCAGGAGGCTCGCCAGCTTGTCGAGCAGCTGCCGCATTACGTCCAGCACGCCCAAGACCGCTCGTCCCTCATCGGCAGGATCAACGAGCGCCTCCACCTGCAGCAGCGGATCACCGAACTGGTCAACGGGTCCGGCCGTTTCACGGCCGCAGGGATCGTCCGGACCGGGTCGGAGGTGTTCGGCGTGATGTCCCACGTCGGCGTCGTGGTCATGCTCACCGTCTACTTCCTCGCCGATATGCGCCGCATCCGCACCGGCTTCTACCGGCTGATGCCCAACTCCCGGCGGCCCCGCGCCATCCTGATCGGCGACGAGGTGGTGGCCAAGTTCGGTGCCTATCTCATCGGGAACGTCGTGACGTCGGTCATCGCCGGGTTGGCCACCTTCGTCTGGTGTGCGCTCCTGCATATCCCCTACGCGGTACTGCTCGGTGTCGTGGTGGCAGTCTTGGACCTGTTCCCGTACGGCTCGGCCATCGGCGGATTCATCGTCGCCTTGGTGGCGCTCAGCGTCTCGATCCCCGTCGCCATCGCGACGGTCGCCTTCTACATGGGGTTCCGGTTGGGCGAGGACTATCTTCTGACGCCCAGAATCATCGGCCGGGCGGTGCGCGTGCCGGCCGGCGTCACGGTGGTCGCTGTGCTCCTCGGCGCCGCGTGGTTGGGCGTGGTCGGAGCGCTCGTTGCGATCCCGCTCGCGGCGGCCCTGCAGCTGCTCATGCAGGAACTGCTTTTTCCCGTGCTGGACGAGGCGTGAGCGACACAGAAGCCCTTGCGAGCCAAGGGTTAGGTCACGCGCGCGCCGCCTCGCAGCCCCCCGTGAGGTCAAGGGCGATGTCGACGAGCATGTCCTCCTGCCCGCCGACCATGCCGCGACGGCCGGCCTCGACGAGAAGCGTGCGCGCGTCGACGCCGAACCGTTCGGCCGCCGCCTCCGCGTGGCGCAGGAAGCTGGAGTACACGCCGGCGTAACCGAGCGTGAGCGTCTCGCGATCGACGCGCACCGGGCGCTCCTGCAGCGGGCGGACGAGGTCGTCGGCGGCGTCTTCGAGGGCGTTGAGATCACAACCGTGTTGCCAGCCCATCCGGGTAGCGGCCGCGATGAAGACCTCCAGCGGCGCGTTGCCCGCGCCGGCGCCCATGCCGGCCAAAGATGCGTCGACGCGCCGACACCCGTGCTCGACGGCGACCATCGAGTTGGCCACGCCCAGGGAAAGGTTGTGGTGGGCGTGGATGCCGACTTCGATTTCCGGACAAAGCCTTTGGCGCACGGCGTCGACGCGCTCGGCGACGTCGCGCATGGTCATCGCGCCGCCGGAGTCGACGACGTACACGCAGCCGGCTCCGAAACCTTCCATCAACTTGGCCTGTTCGGCCAGCGCAAGCGGGGTGGTCATGTGGCTCATCATCAAGAAGCCGACGGTGTCCATGCCCATTTCGCGGGCGGCGGCGATGTGGTGCGCGGAGATGTCGGCCTCGGTGCAGTGGGTGGCGACCCGCACCACGGTGGCCCCGGCGCGGTGCGCCGCGGCCAGATCCCGGATGGTGCCGATCCCCGGCAGGACCAGCGTCGCGATCTTCGCGCGGCGGACCACACCGGCGACGGCCTCGATCCACTCCAGGTCGGTGTGGCCGCCGAACCCGTAAACGCAGCTGGAGCCGCCCAGCCCGTCACCGTGGGCGACCTCGATGGAGTCGACTCCGGCGGCGTCCAGCGCCGCGGCGATGTCGGCGGCCTGTCGCAGGGTGTATTGGTGGCGCACCGCGTGCATCCCGTCACGCAAGGTGACGTCGCTGATGTAGAGCTGCTCGGGCTTGGTGAAACTCATCGTCATAGTTCTGGTCACGCTCCTACGTTCGTCATCGAATGCGCGGCAATGCTTTCGGCGGTGGCCAGCGCCGCGGAGGTCATGATGTCGAGGTTGCCGGCATAGTCGGGCAGGTAGTCCGCCGCGCCGGTCACCTGCAGCAGGGTGGTGACCCTGGTGCCGATGAACTTCCCGGTCTCGGGAATGTGCAGCGGGTTGTCGGGGCCGAAGGTCTCGAATTGCACCGGTTGCTTGAGCCGGTACCCCGGCACGTAGCGCTGCACCCGCTCGATCATCGCCGCGATGGACGCCTCGACGGCGGCGTGGTCGCAGTCGCCTTCCACGAGGCAGTACACCGTGTTGCGCATGAGGATCGGGGGGTCGGCCGGGTTGAGGACGATCACCGCCTTGCCCCGCTGCGCCCCGCCGACGACTTGCAGCGCGGTGGCGGTGGTCTCGGTGAACTCGTCGATGTTGGCGCGGGTGCCCGGACCGGCGGACTTCGACGAGATCGACGACACGATCTCGGCGTAGGCCACCGGCGCCACCCTGTTCACCGCGGCCACGATCGGCACTGTCGCCTGCCCGCCGCACGTCACCATGTTCAGGTTCGGCGCATCGATGTGGTCTTCGAGGTTGACGACGGGGACGCAGAACGGGCCGACGGCGGCCGGGGTGAGGTCGAGCACCCGTACACCGGTGGGCCGCAACGCCTCCCAGTGCTTGAGGTGGGCCTCGGCGGAGGTGGCGTCGAACACCAGGCGGATCTGCTCGAACCCCGGCAGGGCCAGCAGACCGTCGACGCCCTGCGATGACGTCGGCACGCCAAGGCTTTTGGCGCGGGCCAGCCCGTCGGACTTCGGGTCGATGCCGATCATCGCCGCCATCGTCAGCGGCCCGCCGCTGCGCAGAATCTTGAGCATCAGGTCGGTGCCGATGTTGCCCGACCCTATGATCGCCACGGGGAATTGTTGACTGGTCATGGGGTTTCCTTCCGGTCTACTCGAAGCTCAGGCCGACCGCGCCGAGGCCGGTGATCGTGGCCGCCGCGCGGTCGCCGGCCCTGACGAACGCGGCTGTGGTGTAGGAGCCGGACATCACGAACTGCCCGGCCTCGATGGCGGTCCCGTAGTCGGCCACGGCGTTGGCCAACCAGGCGACGGCGGCCGCCGGGTCACCCATCACCGCGCTCCCCTGGCCCTTCTCCACTAGCGCGTCGTTCAGGAACAGGGCCCCGGTGGTCTCGGGCAGTGGCGGCACATCCGAGATCGGCACCCACTCCCCCAACACCACGGCGCCGGAGCTCGCGTTGTCGGCGATGGTGTCGGCCAGAGTGATTCGCCAGTCGACGACCCGGCTGTCCACGATCTCCAGCGCGGCGGCGACGGCCTCGGTGGCGGCCATCACGTCGGCGACGGTCACGCCCGGGCCACGCAGCGGGGCCTTCAGCAGGAAGGCCACTTCCGGCTCCACCCGCGGCGCGCAGAACGCGCTGCGCGGCACGGAAGCACCGTCGCGCAGCACCATATTGCCGAGGACGTAGCCGAAGTCCGGCTCGTTGACACCGAGCAGCTTTTGCATCGGCGCGGAGGTCAGCCCGATCTTGTGGCCGCGCAGCGAAGCGCCTGCACTCAGGTAGCGGGCGAGGTTGCGCCGCTGCACCGAATAAGCCTGGGCCACAGTCAGCCCGGGGTAGGTCTCGGTCAGCGGTGGGATGGGGGCGCTGCTCTCCTGTGCGGCGTACAGCCGCCGGGCGGCCTCCTCCAGGAGCACGTCTTGTGCGGACGCCTCGCTCATTTCTCGTCCTCGGAAGCCAGCAGCTCGACCGCCGCCTCGAACACCAGGCGGACGTGCAGTTCGAACAGCTTGACCAGGTCGACCGAGTCGCCGCCGGTCTCCTTGGCGATGAACAGCCCGTCGGCGCCGGCGATAGCATAGGTGGTCAGCAGGCGCACGCCCTCCTCGTCGAGCCCCGGCGCGATATCACGCATGATCGCCTCGAAGCGGTGGAAGGCCCTGTCGCGCACCTCCAGGAACATCTCCCTCGCCCGCGGCTCGACCGGGCGACGCTCCAGCGCCAGCATCAGGCCCAGGCGAAGGAAGTCGGGCGCGTCGAGCAACGCCTTGGCCACCTGGGCCCCGAGTTCGTTGACCCGCTCCTTCTCCAATGGACCGCCCGGCAGGTCCAGCGCCGAGAGCCACCGGGCGAAACTGCGCTCGATGACGGCGGCGATCAGGTCGTCCTTGTCGGCGAAGTGCCAGTAGATGGATGTCGGCGGCAGGCCGCTCTTCTTGCTGACCAGGGAGATCGTGGTGCCTTCGTAGCCGCGTTCGGTGGCGACCTCCGTCGCCGCATCGAGGATCCGCTCGCGCGACTGTTCCCCATTGGTCCGGGTGCGCCGGCGGGCGCGGGATCCGGTGGAGCCGGTGCTGCCGGTGTCTGCGGTCACGATGCCTCCTTTTGGGTGTTGACGGTCACGCTACAAGAGCTTAATGTATGGAGCACTACATTAACAAGTCTTGGCGGAAGGGCCGAAATGACTGACCAAAAAAACTATGACGTGGCGATCGTCGGCTACGGCCCGGTCGGCTGCACCGCGGCGAACCTGCTCGGCCAGCTCGGCCTGAATGTCGTTGTGGTAGAACGTGACCCCAACATCTATGCGCGGGCGCGGGCAATTTCCACGGACGAGGAGGTCGTTCGCATCTGGCAGCAGGTGGGCCTGGCGGACCGGCTCAACGCCGACATGCAGCCCGGGCGCGGGGCGAACTTCGTCGACGCCAACGGGGTGCCGTTCGTGAAACTGCTGCCCACCCCGCGAGGCAACGGTCACCCGCCGCAGCAGTTCATCTACCAGCCCGCGCTGGAGAAGGTGCTGCGCGAAGGCGTCGATCGCTTCCCCAACGTGACCATCCTGCTTGAACACGAGTGCCTGCGGCTGGTCCCGAAGGCTGACTACGTCGAGTTGATGCTCGCCGACCTCACCACCGACGAGTTCCGGCGGGTCCGCGCTTCGTACGTCATCGCCGCTGACGGCGGGTCGAGTGCGGCCCGCGCCCAGCTGGGTGTCGGATTCGGCGGCCGCACCTACGGCGAGCGCTGGATCGTCATCGACACCAAGGTGCTCCAGGAGTGGCCGGGCCACGATCGGCTCCGCTTCCACTGCAACCCCGAGCGGCCCACCGTCGACTGCCCCACCCCGCTGGGACACCACCGCTGGGAGTTCCCGGTGCGCGACGAGGAGGACGAAAACGACCTTCTGCACGAGGAGGCGATCTGGAAGGTGCTGCGCGGCCAGGGGATCACGCCGGAGAACGTGAAAATCCTCGGCTACGCCTGCTACAGCCACCACGTCCGGTTCGCCGACCGGTGGCGGGTGGGCCGGGTCTTCCTGGCGGGCGACGCCGCGCACGCGATGCCGCCGTGGATCGGGCAGGGCATGTGCGCCGGCGTGCGCGACGTGGCCAACCTGTGCTGGAAGCTGGGCGCCGTGCTGAACGGGTCGCTGCCGGAGTCCGTGCTCGACACCTACCAGTCGGAGCGGCTGCCGCACGTCAAGGAAGTCACCAACCGCGCGGTCAAGACCGGCAAAATCATCATCCAGCGCAACAAGTTCCGCGCGGCGGCCCGCAATCACTTCTTCCGCGCGGCGAGCAAGGTGCCGTACTTCCTCACCTGGCTGCGCGACCACCGCTGGATCCCCGACGCGCATTACCAGGAGGGTCTGCTGGCGCGCAACGGAAACGGGGCGGTCGGGTGGCTGATCCCGCAGCCGAGGGTCCTCGACCAGAAGGGCGACTCGGTGCGTCTCGACGACGTGATCGGCAACCGGTGGACCGTGCTGCAGACGGGGCGCGCGTCCGAGCACCCGGACTGGCGGGCCGCGGGTGTGCCCTTCCTGGAGGTCACTCAGGCCGGAAGCACTCCGCGCGCCGACTCCATCGTCGACAGCGAGGGAACCCTGAACGCCTGGCTGACCACGAAGGGCGCCTCGGCGGTGGTCGTGCGGCCCGACGGCTTCGTCTATGCCGGTGCCGCCGATGGCCAACCGCTGCCGCCGCCGCCGGCCGGATTCAAGGTGTAAGGAACGACCGAGTGACTACGAACACGCTCACCGAACGCACCGTACGCGTCAAAGGAAAAGACATCTTCGTCGCCGAAACGGGGACGGGCCCGCCCGTGGTGCTGCTGCACGGCGGCGGGCCGGGCGCCTCGGGCGTGTCGAATTACGCGCGCAACATCGAGTCGATCGCCGAGCACTTCCGGGTCATCATTCCGGACATGCCGGGTTACGGCCGCTCTGCCAAGGGCGTCGACCGGCGAGATCCATTCGGATACCTCGCCGATCACATCCGAGGGATGCTCGACGAGCTCGGCATCGACCGGGCGCACCTGGTCGGCAACTCCTACGGCGGTTCGTGTGCGCTGCGGCTGGCCCTGGACACCCCGCACCGGGTCGACAAGCTCGTGCTGATGGGTCCCGGTGGCATCGGAACAAGCCGCGGACTGCCCAGCGAGGGTCTCAGAAATCTGCTGGCCTACTACGGCGGCGACGGGCCGAACCTGGCGAAGCTGCGCGCGTTCATCCGCACGTATCTGGTGTATGACGGCGACGCCGTGCCGGACTCGCTGATCGAATCCCGCTACCAGGCGTCGATCGACCCGGAGGTCGTCGCCGATCCGCCCCTGCAGCGCCCGGCGGGGCTGCGCGCCCTATGGCGGATGGACCTCACCCGCGACCCCAGGCTCAGCGGCCTGGCGACACCCACCCTGGTCATCTGGGGGCGGGACGACAAGGTCAACAAACCGAGCGGCGCGGCGATGCTGGCCGAGCGGATGCCCAATGCGGATGTCCTCATCACCGCCAACACCGGGCACTGGGTCCAGTGGGAACGGGCCGAACTGTTCAACGCGGTCAGCACCGCTTTCCTCAAACATTAACCACCGCAAGAGAATACAAGGATCAAGATGTCTACCACAGTAAAGCCCTCGGTGTTCGGCAATGTGCACCTCGGTTACGTCGTCGTCGAAACCAACAAGATCAGCGACTGGAAACGCTTCGGCCGCGAGGCGATCGGCATGCACCTCGACGACATGGCGCCCGACACCGTTCGATTCCGCCTCGACGACAACGAATGCCGCGTACTGCTTCGGCGTGGCCCCGCGGAGGACGTTGTGGCGCTGGGTTGGCAGCTCGACGGCCATGCGACGTTCGACGAGATCAGTCGTCGCGTCGCCGACCACGGGGTGCCGGCCGTCGAGGGCACCGACGAAGCGGCGAAGCTGCGCGGTGTCGAGCGATTCCTGCGATTTCCCGGCCCCAAGGGACTCGCCCAGGAGATCTACACCACCGCCCGCACCGCACCGCTGTCATTGGACATACCGGGCAGCGGGTTCCTGACGGGCGCAGGCGGAATGGGCCACGTGGCCCTCACGGCGAAGAAACCGCATCTGGTCCGTGGCTACTTCAACCATGTCTTCGACGCGCGTCTGTCGGACTACATCGACGAGACCATCAGCGGAATGAAGTTCAAGATCCGATTCCTTCGGGTCAACGAACGTCACCATTCCGTGGCGATCGCGTCGGTGAATGTCCTGCCCATCGACCCCATTCGCACCCGAGTCCAACACGTCAACGTCCAGGTCGCCACGCTCGACGACATGGTCAGCTCGTATCAGCGGGTCAAGGAACTGGGGTTCACCATGGCCCTTTCCGTGGGTCAGCACACCAACGACAAGGAGCTGTCCTTCTACGCGCTGACCCCGTCGGGGTTCGAATGGGAGGTCGGGTGGAACCCGATCATCGTCGACGAGGCGACCTGGAAACCGACCACCCACCAGGGAATCAGCATCTGGGGCCACACACGGGAAGGGCAAACCGTCATCGACAAGCTCAATCAGTTCTCGGTCGCGGCGCGCTCGCTCACTCATCGCGAGGACGATGTTAAGGCCCTGAGCGCACCGGGGATCGCCGACGACTAAGTGTCGACAATGACGTGCCGCCCGCGCGCGCGTCGATGACTTTGGACCCTACACAGGGGACTGCGGCCGCCGCGACGATGACGCATGAGCAGATCGCGCGGGCTGCGCGAAATCACCCGGGGCCTCGACACCCTGGACGATGAGGTGTTCACGGCGATCGCTAACACGCGAAACCCGCTGCTGGACAAGGCAATGCCGGCTTTGAGTCGCGCCGCCGACCACTCCAAGCTGTGGCTCGCGATCGCGGCGGCCATGGCGCTGTCCGGCAATCGCTCCGCTCGTCATGCAGCCGGCCGCGGCGTCGCCAGCCTGGCGGTGACAAGTCTGGTCACCAACCAGCTGGCCAAGCGGGTCTGGCGGCGACAGCGGCCCCCGCACCGCCTCGTCCCGATCGTGCGGCGGCTGCGTAAGTACCCGAGGTCGCCTTCGCTGCCGTCCGGTCATGCTGCGAGCGCCGCCGCCTTCGCGGTCGGCGTCGGACTCCAAAGCCCGCTGTTGGGGCTGGGCTTGTCGCTACTCGCCGGCCTGGTCGGCTTGTCGCGCGTCGCGACCGGCGCGCACTATCCCAGCGACGTCCTGGCCGGCTTCGGCATCGGGGCCACCGTCGCGGTCTTGGGCGGCCGCCTCGTGCCGCCCATCGTCGAGCACGACCTGCCGCCCGCCGACCCGCTGTGCATCGATGCGCCGCCCCGGCCAGACGGCGCCGGCCTGGTACTGGTCGTCAACCGGGCGTCGGGCAGCGGGACGGGGCAACGCGTCAGCGGCGAGGTACTAAGGAGGCTGCCGAAAGCCGAAATCATCGAACTGACGGCCACCGATGACATGGCGGAGGTGCTCCGCGCGGCGGCCGAACGTGCCGAGGTGCTCGGGATCGGCGGCGGCGACGGGACCGTGGCGTGCGCCGCCGCGGTCGCGGCGGACCTCGACCGCCCTCTCGCAGTCTTCCCCGCCGGCACCTTCAACCACTTCGCCAAGGACATCGGTTGTGATCGTGAGGCCAAGACCATCCGCGCGATCGCCGAGGGCACCGCTTCGCGCGTCGACCTGGTCTGCTTCAACGGCGAACGGATGGTCATCAACACCGCGAGCATCGGCGCCTACCCGCGATTCGTGCGGACGCGGGAACGGTTCGAGCACAAGGTCGGCAAGCCGATAGCGGCCGCCTACGCGATGTTTCGCACCCTGCGCCGCGAGGCCCCGGTGCGCATCCGCTACGACGGCAAGACGATGCAGACATCGCTGTTCTTCCTGGGCAACTCGACCTACGTGCCGTCCGGGTTCGCGCCCGCGCAGCGCAACCGGATGGACACCGGCCTGCTCGACGTGCGCATCCTCGAGACGGGCCGCCGCTTGAGCAGGCTCCGGATCATGACGGCGCTTATGCTCGGGCGTCTGGAACGCAGCCGCCTGTATCACGAATATCATGTCCCCGAGTTCAGCTTCACCGCTGTCGATGGGCCGACCGCCGTCGCGCTGGACGGCGAGGTGGAGGGCTACCACGACCACGCGAGCTTCAGCGCCCGCTACCGGGTTCTCGAGGTTTTTTGCCCGCGGGCGCAGAGGCACTCGCGCGCGGCCCTGTGAATACTCGGGGCCGTCAGCCGGCGTCGACGTGCCGGGCGAGGAAGTTCAGGACTGCCTCGGCGAAGATGTCGTTGCGGTCGCCGGCGACCATGTGCCCCGCGCCGCGCACATCGGTGAACTCGACCTGCGGGAAGCGAGCGAGGAACTCGTCGGCGCGCCCCTGGCTGACCAGGTCACTCACCTGACCGCGAACCAGGAGCATCGGCACGCCGTTGCGCAGTATCGCGTCGACGGCCGCGTGCATGCGATCGGCGTCGGTGACCTCGAACGGGGGAAACGGCGCCGTGCCGCTGATGAACTGCGGATCCCAATGCCAATACCAGCGATCGCCGCGGCGGCGCAGGTTGGTGGTCAGGCCGTCGAGATCGGTGGGCCGGGGTCGATGCGGGTTGTATTCGGCGATCGCGTCCGCCACCTCTTCAAGTGAGCCGAACCCGGACTCCACTCTGTCGGCCATGAAGTTGTGGATGCGGGTCGCCCCGGACTGTTCCATGTTGGGCACTATGTCGACCAGGACGACAGCGCTGGCGGTGCCCGGCGACAGCTCGCCTTCGAGGAGCATCGAGGTGAATCCCCCCAGGGACGCGCCCACCAACACCGGCTGCGGGGGCAACGTGCGCAGCACCTCTTGCACGTCAGCGGCGAAGCTGACCACGCGATAGTCGCCCTCGCTCGACCAGTCGGATTCCCCGTGCCCGCGCAAGTCGATCGTGACGGCCTGCCAGCCGCGCTTGGCGACGGCCGCGGCCGCCTTGGCCCACGACCGACGGGTCTGACCGCCGCCGTGCAGAAACACCACGGCGCGCGCTCGGGGGTCGCCGAGACGGTCGGCGACGATGCGAACACCGCCGGTCCCCCGGGTCGAGAACGTTTCAGGTGCGCTCGTCACCAGGAGATAGTAAGACGATCTCGCAATCCCCCGGTGCTTCCCGCGGTTGCTAGGCGGCTCCGAAGAACCTGGCGATCTGCCGGACGAACCTGCCGACGGGGCTTCCCGTGCGTTGGGAGTCCTTGATCCTGCCGAGTGTTTGCTTGCCCTCGGCGGCGTAATCCTTGACCGTTTCGTCGCCTTCTTCTGCGCGCATAGCTATCTCCGTCCGTCATCGGTGCAGGTCTGTCACGCGGGCGTCTGACGCTCCGGTTCGGTGTCCAACATCATCGGCCCTCCAAATCGGCTCACGATTGCCTACCCGTCGCTGCCGGATATCAAAACGGGGCGGGACATGTCTTTCTTCGGCGCGGCCCGACTAGGAGATGCGCTGCTTGCTGGCCTTGACGGGTGTGCTGCTGGGCGTCAGCTTGAGCAGGTTGCCGCGCAGGCTTCCCCGCGCGGTGCGGGCGGCCACCAGAAACCAGGTGAACAGCAGACCGGCGTAGGCGACGGCCGCGGTCACCTTGAATGCGGGCAGATGCGTATGCGCGGCGAGCTGTGCGGTGCCCGTGACGAAGGTACCGACCGGGAAGGTCAAACTCCACCACGTGAGGGCGAACGGCATGCCACGACGCAGCGTGCGCACGGTGAGGGCGGTGGCCAGCGCGATCCACAACATCGCGAACCCCCATACCGGAACCCCGTAGAGGATCGCGAACGCGTTCATCTCCTCGGCCACCTCCCGGTTGACGGCAAGCGCTGCGGTGGCTCCGAGAAGCCCCGCGGCAGTTATGGATTGGCCGAGCGGGCCGAGCACGATCCATAGGGTGGGCACTCGTGCGGTGCCGGAGGTGCCATAGAGCACAAGCCGGGACCAGATCATCGCAATGATGTTCAGCGAGGCGACAAGCGACAGCCCGAACATCGCATAGCAGCCGTACAGCATGGTCTCTCGCCCGGTGCCCGCCGCCATGTGCGGGAGGAGCAGCGCCCCCATCGCGGCCGACACCATGGGCGGAACGACCGGCATCAACCACCCGCCGAACGCCGCGTCGGGCTCGACGTCGTGCTGAGTGAACATGAGGAACGGAATGCTGACCGCGGTGAACAGCCCGCCGAGCGTGCCCAAGGCCCAGAGCGGCCAGTCGAGGTCGACGGCGGCGCGGTCGCCGATCAGATCGCGGCCGACCAGCACCGCTCCCCCGCCGACCGTCATCAGCGCCATGGGGGCGGCGCCGTAGAAGTGGGCCATCTGCGGATTGCGCGCATGAGTGCGCGCCACGGTCGGGTGGCGCAACCAGTGGCCACCAACCAGGACGATCAACACTGTCAGCAGAACGGCGGCGATCACCCAGACCACTTGGGCGAACGCTCGCAGCCCTACGATGTGGACGGGCAGGGTGGCGCCGGCGGCGGCGACGATGCCCGTCCCCATCACCGAGGCGAACCAGTTGGGCCCGATATTGCCCAGCATCTCGACGCGCGTGTGCGGCGACGTGTCCGGGTTGACAGCGGCCATAGCTAGAAGACCCTAGTGTGCCGCACCGCACCACCTGTTCCAGAACGTGATCGGCAACACCCTTTTGCTTCGACGGCACGTCGGTCAGCGAGGCCCTAGACTCCCACCGTGATGCATCCCACGCTGACTCGTCGCGGATTGGGTGGCGTGTCGCTGACGGTGGCAAGCGCCGCCGTGCTGTCCATCGCCGTCCTTGGGATACCGGTGAAGCAAAGGTGTGGAGCGCCCGGGCTTTCGTGCGCCACCGCGGTGGATCCGCAGGGCAACGTTCACTACTACTACGAAGTCGAACCGTTCGGCGTATACCTCGCTGAAATCGTCGCGGGCTCCAACATTCGCTTGTATTACACGTCCGGTGAGGACCTCGAGAAGGCCCGATAGACATCTGGAGGCCAACATGTGGGTGCAGGCGGTGGCGGGGCTGCTCGTGACGGTCGCGTCGACGACCGGCGCGGGCGCCGACGTCACTCTCCCCGACGCGCGCCAAAGCCCTTGTGGCGCAGCTTCTTTGTGCGCCACTGAGCCGGCGCCCGACGCCGGCGATCAAGCCACCGCCGAGCAGCGGATCATCGACGGCTACGTCAAGAAGCAGATCAACTGCACGCCGGACCTGCCACCCAACCCACAGTCCATCACCTGGGATCCGCCCGGATTCGCCCCCTACGTCGGGGGCTCCGGCCTCATCCGCGATGCGAATCCCCAACTGGGCGGTCAGTATCGGGCCGACTATGTCAATGGCCGATGGCACATCGAATACCCTTATTGCTGAATAACATTCGGCGACACACGTCACGAACGACGAATTTGACCCGACGGCTCGGCGCCGGATGCCAGGTTGGTAACGAGTTGGGAGCTTTCGGGGCACGGTCGTGAGCAAAACCGCTGGTGGTGGCAGGGTAACCCGGCGAAGCGCGGCCGTTTTCGGGGGGTGACCCTCGTTACATCGACCTGCTTAATTGGGGGGTTCGCAACACGCTAACGCATACTTGATGGCATGTTGCAAGCGACATCACCACACGCCGCTATTGCGGTGACCGGTGTTGCGCTGGTATTAGGACGAGGTTTTTGATGGCACGCGCCGGCGGTGCCCGTCATCGCCATCGCGCCACTACCCAACAGTCGCGCCTCCGCAAGGCACTGACGCGTGGGTTGATGACGCTGGTGTCGGTGGGGGCCGTGCTGATGACGGGGGCCGGCTACTACGTGGCCCACGGCGCGCTGGGTGGCATCACCGTCTCCGACGCGCTGTCGCCGGAGGACCCGCGTTCCAGCGGCGACAACATGAACATCCTGCTCATCGGGCTGGACTCGCGCAAAGACCAGGACGGCAACGACCTGCCCTGGTCGATCCTGAAGCACTTGCACGCCGGCGACTCCGACGACGGCGGCTACAACACCAACACGCTGATCCTGGTGCACATCGGTGCCGACAACAAGGTCGTCGCCTTCTCGATACCCCGCGACGACTGGGTGCCGTTCAACGGCGTTCCCGGGTACAACCACATCAAAATCAAAGAGGCGTACGGCCTTACCAAGCAATACATCGCGAACAAGCTCGCCAACCAGGGCACCAGCACCCAGAAGGAACTCGAGACCAAGGGCCGGGAAGCGGGACGGGCGGCGACCCTGCGCGCGGTGCGCAGCCTGACCGGCGTTCCCATCGACTATTTCGCCGAGGTCAACCTGGCCGGTTTCTATGACTTGGCCCAGACCCTGGGCGGGGTCGACGTCTGCCTGAATCACGCTGTCTACGACTCGTATTCCGGCGCCGACTTCCCGGCCGGACGACAGCGGCTGGATGCCTCCCAGGCGCTGTCGTTCGTCCGTCAGCGGCACGGCCTGGAGAACGGGGACCTGGACCGCACCCATCGGCAGCAGGCGTTCATTTCGTCGGTCATGCAGGAACTGCAGGCTTCGGGCACCTTCACGAACCTGGACAAGCTCAAGAGCCTGATGGCGGTGGCGCGCAAGGACGTCGTCCTGTCCTCCGGTTGGGACGAGGACCTGATCCAGCGCCTGGGCACGCTGTTCTCCAGCGGCAACGTCGAGTTCCGGACGCTGCCCGTGGTGCGCTACGACAACATCGACGGACAAGACGTGAACATCATCGACCCGGCGGCGATCAAGGCCGAGGTGGCCGCGGCGATCGGAGCACCGCCGCCGTCGACCACGCCCGCCACCACCGCCGCCAAACCCAGCCCGTCAACCGTTGTCGACGTGGTCAATGCCGGCAGCATGAGCGGGCTCGCCACCGAGGTATCCCGCGCCCTGAAGAAGCACGGCTACACCGCGGGTCAAGTGCGCGACCGGAATTCGGGTGAGCCGACCGCCACCACCATCGAGTACGGCGCCGGCACGGAAACCGACGCGCGCAACGTGGCCACCCTGCTCGGGCTCGACGCGCCCAACCAGCCGAACGCCGCGGTGCAGCCCGGACACATCCGGGTGACCGTGGATACCAACTTCTCGATGCCGGCCCAGGACGACACCACTATGGACGACATCTCGACCTCCGCGACCACCACCACGACGACCAGCAAGTCCGACACGTACTACTACAACGGCACCACCACCACCTATCCGACGCCCGATCAAGGGAAACCGATCGACGGCGGCGGGGTGCCCTGCGTTAACTAGCTGGGCGGCCGGCTAGGCGTGTGTGCCGCCGTCGATGCGGATCTCGGTGCCGGTGATCCACGCGCCGTCGTCGGACACCAGCATGGCGATGACGCCGGCGACCGCGGAGGGCTCCGCCATCCCGGCTCCGCTGGATTCGACCGTCGTGGGCAGGATGGGCATGAGCCGCGGGAACAACGACCAGTCGGCGTCTTTCGGAATGTAACCCAACGTGGCATCGGTGATTCCGGACTTGATGCTGCCGGGCGCCACGCACGCCGCCCGCAGACCGTCCTTGGCGTATTCAAGTGCCAGCGAATGGGTGAAGGCCTGGATTCCGCCCTTGCTCGCCGCGTAGGCCGCCATGTAGGGATGGGCGAATGAGGCCGACGTCGAGCTGAAGTTCACGATCGCGCTGCGCGAATTCGCCAGTAGCGCCGGAAGCGCTTCGCGGACCACGAGGAAGGTCCCGGTCAGGTTGACCCCGACGATCCGATTCCACAGTTCGAGGCTGGTCTCGTGCGTGTGCGCGGCGCGCAGAATGCCGGCCGCGTTGACCAGCGAATCCAGGCCGTCGAGCGTCTGGACGGCGCGGCAGACGCCGTCGACCACCGAATCCTCGTTGCCGACGTCCATCGGCATGGTGGTGAGGCGGTCGGCGGCTGTGGCCTCGTCCGCGCGGGCCCGAGTGGTGGCCAGGCCGTCCTCGGCGATGTCGGAGGCCACCACGGTGGCGCCCTCGTCCAGTAGCCGCAGCGCGGTGGCCTGGCCGATCCCCGACGCCGCGCCCGTCACCAAAATCCGCTTGCCCTCGAGTCGCTTCATCCGCCGCTCCCGTCGCTTGGCCCGCCCTATAGGGCAGGGTAGATGCATGGACATCGGATTCATCGGCCTGGGAAACATGGGCCAGGGCATGGCCGCGAACCTGATGAAGGCGGGCCACCGCCTCACCGTCTACAACCGCTCCCCCGACAAGGCCGAGGCCCTCGCGCGACAGGGTGCGACCGCGGCGCGCACCGTCGCCGAGGCGAGCCGCGCCGAGGTCGTGTTCACCATGCTCTCCGACGACCGGGCGGTCGAGGCCGTGGCTCTCGGCCGGGACGGGATCGTGGCCTCGCTGCCGGCCGGGGCCACCCACGTTTCGTCGAGCACCATCAGCGTCGCGCTGTCGGAGCGCCTTGCGGCCGCGCACGCGGAAGCCGGCCAGCGGTATGCCGCCGCGCCGGTGTTCGGTAGGCCCGAAGCCGCTTCTGCCGCAAAGCTTTTCGTCATCGCGGCCGGCGCACCCGAGGTGCTGCAGCGGTTGTCCGCGCTGTTCGACGCGATCGGCCAGCGCACGTTTGTGGTGGCCGGGCAGCCGCACACCGCCAACCTGGTGAAGCTCAGCGGCAACTTCCTGCTCGCGTCGGCGATCGAAACGATCGCCGAGGCCGTGGCGCTGGTGTCGAAGGCCGGCGTCGACCGCCGGCAGTACGTCGACATCCTGACGTCGACGTTGTTCGCCGCGCCGGCCTATCGGACCTACGGCGGGCTGATCGCGCGGCGGGAATTCGAGCCGGCCGGGTTCGCGGCGAGCCTCGGCCTCAAGGACGTCCGGCTGGTGCTTGCCGCCGGCGAGCAGCTGCAGGTGCCGCTGCCGGTGGCCAGCCTGCTGCGCGACCGTTTCCTCACCCTGGTGGCAACCGGCGGTGGGCACCTGGACTGGTCGGCGCTCGGTGCGCTCGCCGCCCGGGATGCCGGAAGTTCAGACGACTCCGCGTAACCCCTCGGCGCCGAATGCGGGTTCCAGCATCGCGGAGAAGTCGGGGCCGCGCCGCAGGATGTGGCCGCCGTCGACGTTGATGCACTGCCCGGTGATCCAGCTCGCCGCGTCGCTGAGCAAGAACATCGCCAGGTTCGCGACGTCCTCGACCTCCCCCACCCGCGGCAGCGGCGTGCAGTGCCGGTAGTCCGCGCTCAGCTCGGGTGATTCCGTGATGGGCACAACGAGATCCGTGCGGATCAGGCCCGGGCGAATGCTGTTGACCCGCACCCAGGACGGGCCGAGCTCGTCGGCGGCCAACTGCATCATGTGGTCGACGGCCGACTTGGTGACGCCGTAGGCGCCGAACCACCGGTGGGTGTTGCTGGCCGCGATCGACGAGATCCCGACGAACGAACCGCCGCCGCCGCGCACCAGCTCGCGGGAGGCGTGCTTGAGCACGTACATGGTGCCGTTGACGTTGAGGTCCACCGTGCGCCGCCAGGCCTCCGAGTCGACCTGGGTGATCGGCCCGATGGTCTCCGACCCGCCCGCGCAATGCACCACACCGTGGAGCCGGCCGTGCCACGCCGTCGCCGCGTCGACCGCACGGGCGGCCTCCTCCTCGTTGGTGACGTCGGCGGGTTCGTACCGGATCGAGCCGTTGGCCTTGAGCACTTCGACGTCCTTGACGGCGGCCGCCAGCCGATCGGGATTGCGGCCGACGATCATGACGGAGGCCCCGGATGCCACCAGCCCGGCCGCGACCCCCTTGCCGATACCGCTGCCGCCGCCGGTCACCAAGTACGTCCGGTTCTCGAAAGAAAGCTGCACGCCACGCCCCTTCACGCCGAAACTGAAACGGGTTCTAGCATAGGGGAGCCGTCACACCAGCCACACCGGTCTCTGGCCGGGGCGGTCGACGCAGCGGTTACCACCTCCGCCAGAGGCAGCTGGGGCGGATGCCTCGCCTCGGGGCAGCTGTTGCTAATGCGCTTCGCTAAGGCGTATCGCGGCGGGCGATCTGCGTCGGCTTGGCGTCCCGCCAATCCTCGACGTCGGGCGGCAGGCCGACCGCGTACCTGTTCTCGTTGTAGGCGGCCCAGTGCGCGTGGCCCAGTTCGTGGATGTGGAACGCGTGCCGCAGCGCCTCGGTGAATCCCATGGCGTCGGAGGCGGCGTTGACCGAGTCCTTGATGAGCAGCGCCGCCATGGTGGGCCGCTCCGCGATGCGCCGCGCGAACTCCAGGGTCTTGTCCGCGAGTTCGTCGACCGGAAAGACCTTCGACACCATGCCCAGCCGATAGGCCTCGTCGGCGTCCAGCGCGTCGCCGGTCAGCAGCAGCTCCTTGGCTTTGCGGGGACCGAATTCCCAAGGGTGGGCATAGTATTCGACGCCCGGCATTCCCAGGCGCACGGCGACCACGTCGCTGAATTTCGCGTTGTCGGCGGCGACGATCAGGTCGCATGCCCAGATCAGCATCAGCCCCGCGGAAATCGCGTTGCCCTGCACCTGGGCGATGGTGATTTTGCGCAAATCCCGCCAGCGGCAGGTGTTTTGGAAGAAGTAGTGCCACTCCTGCAGGTAGATCTTCTCCGCAATCGGGTCGCGGGTACCGCCGTTGATGCGGAAGCTCGGAAGCTGCTGCCGCTCGGCGATCGCCAGCTCCGAGCCCAGGTCGTGCCCGGCGGAGAAGTTCTTGCCGCGCGCCGCCAGGATCACCACGCGCACGGTGTCGTCGGCCTCGGCCCGCAGGAACGCCTCGTCGAGCTGGATCAGCAGGCCGCGGCTTTGCGCGTTGTGGGCCTCGGGCCGGTTGAGCCAGATCCGGGCGACGCGGCCGTCGTCGAGGGTTTCGTACGTCACCAGCTCATTGGCCGCCTGAGAACCGGCTTGTGCCCCCGCTTGGTCGGAGAGTGTCATTCCGCCCACCTTCTGTCAGATCCAGTGTTTACACATTACGGCCAGTGTGTAAGCGGTTCGCCGCGGGGTGGTGGCCGCTCAGCGACGGGATGCGGCGCCGTCGGATCGCCGGTCGAGCGGCAGCAGCCGGTGGTCTCGGGTGAACACCAGCCGGATCAGGCCAAGGGCGACGACGACGGTCGTGGCGGCAACCGAGCCGAGGATCAGGAACATCACCACGGCCTGCACCACCACGGCCTGCAGTGGGTGCACGCCGGCGAGTATGAGTCCGGTCATGGCGCCCGGCAGGAATACCAGCCCGGTCGCTTTTGTGGTTTCGATCTGCGGGGAGATCGCCGACCGCAACGCGATCCGCAGGTACGGCGACGCGGCCTGGCGGGAGGGTTGCCCCAGGGCGAGTCTGGCTTCGACCTCGTCGCGTTTGTCGCGCAGCTCGTCGACCAGCCGCCGGGCCACCAGCACCGTGGCGGTCATGGAGTTGCCGACCATCATTCCGGCGATCGGGACCAGGGTGCGGGGCTGCAACGGGAACACCCGCAGCCCGAAGATCACGCTCAGGGTGATCACCGCCGCGGCCGAGAAGGCCGCGATGGTCAGCGGGCCCAGCCGGGGCACCTCCGGCGCCCGCCGGCGCGCGACGTCTCCGGCGTAGGCGACCATGCCGGCGGTCCACGCCCACGACCACCACAGCGAACGGCCCGGCGCGAAGAGCAGCGTCAGCGCGCCGCCCACGAGCAGCAACTGGGCCAGCGCGCGGGCCGCCGCCCACACGAGCTGGCGCTCCAGGCCCAACCGCTGCCACAGGGAAACGGCCGCCGCGAACGCGACCAGGATCAGCGACGTCGCCAGCCCCAGCCAGCCGACGTGACCGTTCATCCCGGTCACCGCCCCTCTTCCCTGGATGCCACCGGGCCGAGCCCCAGACCGACGCCCCGCTCGATGCGTAAGATCCGGTCGGTGGCCCGCTCGACTTGCGCGGCGTCGTGGGTCACCCACAGGGCGGGAATTCCGTCGGCGGCCAGATCGCGAACCGCGCCTTCGATCACGGCGGCGGCCTCGGCGTCGACGGCGGAGGTGGGTTCGTCGAGCAGCAGCACCTGCGGTTGCGCCATCAGCGTGCGGGCCAGGCACATGCGCTGTGCCTCCCCACCCGACAGGGCGGTCGCGTCGCGGTCCAGCCACGATCCGGTCAACGCGACCCGCGCCAGCGTCTCCCGCATCCGCGCCTCGGACGCCCCCGGGTGGGCGACCCGCAGGTTGTCGGCCACCGTGCCCGCGAACGGCGTCGGCCGCTGAAAGCACATGCCCACCCGGCGCCGCAACCACAACGGGTCCACGCCGGCAATGTCCTCGCCCCGGAAGGACGCCCGCCCACTCGTCGGCACCTCCAGCCGATTGCACAGGTGAAGCAGTGTCGATTTGCCCGATCCCGACGGCCCGAATACCGCCGTCACGCCCCGCCCGGGAACGGCGGCGGTGAAGCCGTTCAGAGCCCGCACACCGCCCCGCTCCACGACGACGTCGACGAAGTCGAACACCGTCTCCTCGTCCACCACGCCTCCTCGCCCGCCAGCGACATGTGTACCCACCAGGTGGGCCTTTCGGCACCCGTTGCCGGTGAGACGGCGGCGACCCCGATCAAACGTCGCCTACAGTTGTGTCATGCCTACGAAATCTGATCCTGCCGAACTCGGCGATGTGGAGCCGCTGGCCGACAGCACCGCGAGCCAGGCCAGGCGGGTCGTTGCCGCGTATGCGAACGACGCCGACGAGTGCCGCGTTTTCTTGTCCATGCTCGGTATCGGACCGGCCAAGCTCGACACCTAAATGGCACCCGCTGGCGGCCAGTCCTCGAAGAAGACGTCGAACTCCGACCGCCTCGGCGATTCCGACTTCGTGGTGGTTGCCAATCGGCTGCCGGTCGACCTCGAGCGGCTCCCCGACGGCACCACGGCGTGGAAACGCAGCCCCGGAGGGCTGGTCACGGCCCTGGAACCGCTGCTGCGTCGCCGGCGCGGGGCCTGGGTCGGCTGGCCGGGAGTGGCCGATGACGACGGCGAACTGGACTACGAGCCGGTCGTGCAGGATGACCTGGACCTGCATCCGGTGCGGCTGACCAGCGACGACGTCGCCGAGTACTACGAGGGCTTCTCCAACGCCACGCTGTGGCCGCTGTACCACGACGTCATCGTCAAACCCATCTACGACCGCGAATGGTGGGACCGCTACGTCGACGTCAACCGCCGCTTCGCCGAGGCCACGTCACGCGCCGCGGCCCGGGGCGCAACCGTGTGGGTGCAGGACTACCAGCTGCAACTGGTCCCCAAGATGCTGCGCGAACTGCGGCCCGACCTGACCATCGGATTCTTCCTGCACATCCCGTTCCCGCCGGTGGAGCTGTTCATGCAGATGCCGTGGCGCACCGAGATCGTCGAGGGGCTGCTCGGCGCGGATCTGGTGGGCTTCCATCTGCCCGGCGGTGCGCAGAACTTCCTGTTCCTGGCGCGGCAGTTGATCGGCGCCAACACGTCCCGGGGATCGGTGGGCGTGCGGTCGCGGTTCGGCGAGGTGGAGCTGGACTCCCGCACCGTGCGGGTGGGCGCCTTTCCCATCTCCATCGACTCCACCGCGCTCGACCAGGCGGCCCGCCACCGCGACGTCAGGCGCCGCGCGCGGGAGATCCGCGCCGAGCTGGGCAACCCCCGCAAGATCCTGCTCGGGGTCGACCGGCTGGACTACACCAAGGGCATCGACGTTCGCCTGAAGGCCTTCTCCGAGCTCCTGGCCGAGGGCCGCGCCAAGCGCGACGACACCGTGCTGGTGCAGCTCGCCACGCCGAGCCGCGAACGAGTGGAGAGCTACCAGATCCTGCGCAACGACATCGAACGCCAGGTCGGCCACATCAACGGCGAATACGCCGAGGTCGGTCATCCGGTGGTGCACTACCTGCATCGCCCCGTACCTCGCGACGAACTGATCGCGTTCTTCGTGGCCAGCGACGTCATGCTGGTCACCCCGCTGCGCGACGGGATGAACCTGGTGGCCAAGGAGTACGTCGCCTGCCGCAGCGATCTGGGCGGTGCGCTCGTCCTGTCCGAATTCACCGGCGCCGCCGCAGAACTCCGGCAGGCGTACCTGGTCAACCCGCACGACCTCGAAGGGGTCAAGGACGCGATCGAAGCGGCGCTCAACCAGACGGATGAGGAGGGCCGGCGCCGGATGCGCGCGATGCGCCGCCAGGTGCTCGCCCATGACGTGGACCGCTGGGCGCGGTCATTCCTCGACGCTCTCGCCGAGCCGCATCCGCACGACGCCAAGTAGCCGTGGTGTCGCGGCCGAAACGCTGTGATACTCGATGCAGCGTGAAGGGAGGGGCACTGTGAAACTCCGTCGCGGGCTGGCCGCCGGCGCCGGCATCTGCTCGGTCGTCGCACTGGGGATCGCGTTGGTGTCCGGCGACCCGGCGAGCGCCATCGGACCACCGGCGGATGGCAACTATACCTTCAACGAGGCGGGCGTATCGGGCGTCACCTGGACGATTTCGGCACTGTGCGATCAGCCGTCCGGAACCCGGAACATGAATGACTATTCGGACCCGATCGTCTTTGCGATGAACTGCGCTCTGAACATCGTGAGTTCGACGCCAGAACGGATCAGCGCCGCGGACAAGTTGCAGAACTTCAGCGGCAGGGCTCGCATGTCGAGCATGCTGTGGACCTTCAAGGTGGACAAGGCGGACGGCGTGTCGTGTCCGGGCGGCGGCACCGCGCCGACCACCGAAACGTACGCGTTCAGCGACGAAACCATGACCGGTACCCACACCATCCTCCACGGTCCCGTCTGCGGGATGCAGTCCGACATGAAGAAGCAACCGTTCTCGCTGCAGATGGCCGGGCCCGCACCCAGCCCGGTCGAGCGTTATCCGTTGCGCTGCAACAACATTGCGATGTGCTTCTGAGCCGGCGCGAACTCGGGCGCCGGCGCTAGATCGGCGTGATGTAGGCGATGAGCCATTGCGTGCCGACTTTTTTGAAGTCGACCCGCAACCGGCTGCCGTCGTAGAGCGGCTGCCGCGACTTGTCGGTCACGGTGCGGTTCATGTAGACCATCACCGATGCCGAGTCGCGCTTGGCCGACATCACGCCTGCGCCAACGACATTGGCCTGCACGACCACCTCGCGCTTCTTCGCCTCCGGAATGATCTGCGTGTTGGCGCTCTTCTGGAATTCTTGGCGATAGTCGGGAGTCAGCAACGGGTACGCGGCCGACAGGCTGCGCTCCACGGTCTGGTAGTCGTAGGCGAAGACCTCGGGTATCTCCCTGGCCGCCAGCCCCGGCAACACCGCACGCGCCGCCGACTCGCCGCGCGTCTGCACCCGCTCCCAGTAGAACCAGCCGCCCGCCGCGGAAAGGCCGACGAACGCCGCCACCAGGAGGGAACCCGCGGCGGCGATCAGCCACCGCATCAGTTACCCCCGTCGGGATATTTCAGGTCGTAGCCGGTCATCCGTCCCTGCTCGTCCTCGTGCACGATGACCCGCAGCCGATACGGCATGGACGGCTTGTTGGTTCCGTCGATGTCGGCGACCGTCACCCGTACCGACACCAGCACCGACGCGTTGTCGGTGACCGAATCGATGCCCTCCAGTGCGGCGCCGTTGACGACGGCTTCCGAGGTGGCGTTGGTGGAGCGGAACAGGGCCTTGAGGTTGTCGATGTTGTTGTTGGCGCCGAGCATGCCGCGCAGTGGGCCGCTGGTGCCGTTGTAGAACCGGTTCACGCTTTCGTCGACGTTGTCCTGCTTGTAGCTGAACATGTTGACCACGGTCTGCGTGGCGGTGTCGACAAAGCGCTGGTCGCGAGCCTGCCGCTCCTCGGCGTGCCGCTGCTGGACGATCAGCGCGGCCAGGCAGCCGGCCAGCGCTCCGACCGCCAGCAGCGCCGCGGCAAAGGAGGTCCGGAGCACCAGGGTCCGGTGCGGCCGGCGCCGTGGCGGCGGCTTGACCGGCTTGAGGGTCTTCGCCTTGTCGGCGGC
This sequence comes from Mycobacterium sp., assembly GCF_035506235.1. GTDB lineage: Bacteria > Actinomycetota > Actinomycetes > Mycobacteriales > Mycobacteriaceae > Mycobacterium. The sequence continues at coordinate 48,404 of NZ_DATJPU010000032.1, read as the reverse complement.
GGGCTTCGGCGGCTGCTCGGGCGCGGCCGGGAGGTCGACCCGGGCGGTGGCGGCCCCGTTGGACTCGCTTCTGGCGGGTCCGGCCGCGCGCGAGGCCCTGCGGCGGACGCGCTGCGTCGTCGTCTGTTCTGCTGTCACTACGGAGTCCACTACATCGGCCTTGGATCAAGCATCAGGTCCACCCAGTTCTCGGCGCCGGACGCGCCGCTCGTGCCGGGCGCGAAGATACCAGTGCCGCCCGCCGGGTCCACGAAGGCTCCGGTGTGCTGGTCATAGGTGGTGTAGGCGGGCCCGCTGGCCTGCGGCTGGGGGCCGGGCGGCGGCCCCCATGGCTTCTCCGGTCCCGGACCGGCCGGCGGGGGATTGATCCCCTCCGGCGGCGCCGGCGGGGGGAGCCACTTCGGGTAGGGAAGGGTCGGCGGCACCGGCGGCACCCCCGGCGGCATCCACGACGGGTTGCCCGGCGGCGGCCCGCTGTCGTTGGGGGGCGGCGGATCGTATGCCGGCTGGTGGTTCGGCAACGGCCCGGGCCCGGGCACCACCCCGGGAGGGGGCGGCCCCACGATGGGCGTGCCGGGATCGGGTTCGGCGCCCGGCGGGATGTACGGGAACTTGTTGGGCGGCAACACGTTCAGCCCGTTCGTCACCGGGGTGTCGTAGGGAACGGGCGGACCGCGCCAGGGGTTGCGGCCGACCGGAACGTAACCATTCGGGTCACGGCACAGCTGGATCGTGGGGGCCCGTTTGCCGGGGAACTCCTGGCATGGATAGTTGCGGGCGCCGCGCACGGTACTGGGATCGTTCTGGGCGGCCTTGCAGTACATGTCTTTCGGGAGCTCGCGCAGCGTCTCGTCGGCCGGCGTGCGCATCAGCGGCGGGGGCAGGAAGCCGACGGCGCACGGGGGCGGGTCGTTGAGGTCGAGCTTGAAGTCCAGCTTGGCGCCCTCGTCTTGCGGGGCGCCACCGGCGGCCGTGGTGATCGCCGCGAACAGCGCCGGCAACACCACCAGCAGCTGCTCGATCGACTTGTGATAGATGACTCCGACGCGGCCCAGGTTGGCCAGGCTGGCGGCCAGCGCCGGGAACGACGGCCGGATTCCGGAGAAGGCGGTGCTGGCCTCGTCGGTTGCGCCGGGCGCGGTGGCCAACGTCTGGCGCAGCTGCGGGTCGGCCTGCCGCACCTCGGAAGTGAACCGCGCCAACCCGTCAGACAGCGACTTGATGTCGGCGCCCGCGCGGACCTGGGCCTGCAGGAAGGGGCCGGCCTGGTCGATCAGCTGCGAGACCTGCGGGTAGTTGGCGTTGGCCTCGTCCACCAGCAGCCGGGCGGACTCGATCAGCCGGGCCAGCTCGGGACCGGACCCGTTGGCGGCAGTGAACGTCTCGTGCAGGAGCTCGCGCAACCGGGTGTCGCCGAGGCTGTTGACCAGCGCCTCGGCCCGCTTCAACAGGTCGGCGACGTCCTGGCCGATCCGGGTGTTCTGCCGGTCGATCCGAGATCCGTCGTGCAGCTTGGTCGATGCCGGCTTGCCCGGCGGCACGAGGTCGATGTACTGCTCACCCACGGCCGAGACGCTCTTCACGGTGGCGGTGACGTTCGACGGTATGGGTGTGCCGCTGTTGAGCCGCATTTCGGCGGTGACGCCATTGGGGTTGAGGCCCACCGACTCTACCCGGCCGACCGCGACTCCGCGGTAGGTGACGTTGGCGTTTTTGTACAGCCCGCCCCCGGCGGCGAAATCGGCGCTGACGTGGTACGTCCCGATGCCGAAGGTGGCGGGCAGTCGCAGGTAGAAGACGGCCATCACGCTCAGCGTGATGGCGGTGATCACCGCGAAGATGCCGAGTTGGACCTTGGTGAGTTTGTCGATCATCTGCGCCGCCCCTACTGCCCCTCAGAACCCGAAGCCGCGCCGGGCGGAATCTTGAACGGGTCGGCCGCCTGCCCCGACAGGTTGGCCAATTCGCCGGTCAAGAAATCGGGCGGGTTGAGGACCTCGCTCATGTGCATCATGTTCGGGTCTAGTGCATACGAGGTGGTGAAGAACGTCTCACCGATCCGGCGCAGGGTGAGGTCGAAGGTGGTGAACACGTTGAGGTAGTCGCCACGCACCGCCTGCTTGATGCCGAAGTTGGGGAACGGGAACGTCAGCAGCAGCTGCAGCGACGTGACGAAATTCCTGCGGTTGTCATTGAGGGCCTTGAGTGCCGAATACAGGCCCTTGAGGTCTTCGGCGAAGTCCACCTTGCTTTTTGCCAGCACGTGGGAGGTCACCATCGCCAGCTTCTTCAGCGCGGCGAACGCGTCGACGATGTGGTCCCGGTTCTTGTTGAGCACCCGAAGCGCCTCGGGCAGCGTGTCCAGCGCCCGGCCCAGGTCGTCCTTGTCGCGCGCCAGGGTCGCGGAGAATCGGTTCAGCCCGTCGACCGCATCGATGATGTCGTTTGTTTGCCGGTTGAGCCCCGCCGTCAACTCGGCGAGCCGGGGGATCAGGTCGACGAACTGGTCCTGGCGACCGGCGACGGCCTGATAGGTCTCGTCGGTAATGTCTTCCAGCGCACCGAGATTGCCCTTGTTGACGACGACGCCCAACGCCGAAAGCACCTCTTCGGTCGTGGGATAGCGGCCCGTGTTGGCCTCCGTGATCCTCGAGCCGTCCTTGAGCCGCCCGGTCGCCGGCTTGTCCTTGGGGCGTGCCAGGTCGATGTGCATCGAACCCAGCAACGACGTCTGGGCCACCGTCGCAGTCGCGTTGGCCGGCAACACCACGTTCTTGTTCAGCGCCAGCTTCACCGCGGCATAGAAGGATCCGTCGGCCCGCTGCTCGGCCGAAATGCCCGAAACGCTGCCGACGGTAACGTCGTCGACCATAACCGGCGAGTTCTGCGGCAGCGTCGCCACGTCGGGCATCTCGACGGTGACCGAATAGGCGCCACTGCCGTGGCCGGCCGTGCCGGGCATCGCCAGGGAGTTCAGGCCGTTGAATTGACAACCGGCCAGCAGCACTCCGCCCGCCGCTAACACGCCGCCGCGCAACCAGATTCGTTTCATCCGCCGCCGCCCAGGTCGGCCGCCGGCGCGCCGGGCGCCGGGCTGGGCGGGGGGCCGGGCAGCGGACCGAACGCGTTGCCGGGCCCGGGGCCCGGCGGTGGAGCGGGGTTCGCGCCGGCCGGCGGCGGTCCCTGAGGAGCGCCGGCCTGCGGGGCCGTCGGGACCAGCAGGGCCTGCAGATCGGACGGATTCTGGGCGGGCGGCGCCGGGCGCGCACCCTGAGCCGGTATCCAGGTCAGCTGCGGTACCGGAGTGGCGGCCTTGGCCTGGGTCTCCGGGGTGTCGTAGATGATCTGGCCCTTGTACGCGGTGATCGTGTTGAGCGGGTGGAACATGACCGGTGGGTAATTCACCGCGAGCCGGCGCAGCACCGGGCCGAGCCGTTCACGGCAGAGCTCGGCGCGCCGGTAGTAGTCCGGTGCCCTCGGCCCGGCGGCGGTCTCGAAGGAGCCACCGCAGATGAACTGAACGGGGTTGGCGAATTCGGGTATCGACAACAATCCGTTCAGGGTGCCCTGCGCCGGGTCGTAGATGTTGTAGAAGTTGGCGATCCCGGGCCCGGCCACGTGCAGCACCTGCTCGATGTTGTCGCTCTGGTCGCTCAGCGTCTGGGCGAAGTCGTTGAGGTTGTTGACCGTATCGATGATCGTCGAGTTGTTCTCGTGCAGGAATCCCCGGATGTCCGAGAGCGCCTGGTTGAGCGTGCCCAGGGTGTTGTCCAGATGCCGCGAGCTGTCGGCGAGCACCTGCGACACCGAGGCCACGTTCCCGGCGAACTGCACGATCTGCTCGTTGCTGGCCGACAGCGCGTCGACCAGCACCTGCAAGTTCTTGACCGTGCCGAATATGTCGCTGCGCGAATCCCCCAGCCGCCCGGCGACTTGCGAGAGCTCGCGCAACGCGTTGTGGAACGACTCGCCCTTGCCGTCGAGCGTGTCGGCGGCCTGGTTGATCGCCCGGCCCAGTGGCCCCTGCATCGACCCCCCCACCGATCCCGTCGGGCCCAGCTGAACGGCCAGTTGGGTCAGGGACTCCTTGACCTCGTCCCATTCCACCGGCACCCCGGTGCGGTTCAGGTCGATACTGCCGCCGTCGGGCAACACGGCCCCGCCGGTATACGCCGGGGTGAGCTGAATGAACCTCGCCGACACCAGGTTCGGCGAGATGATGACGGCCCGGGCATCCCTGGGGATCTTCACGTCCTTGGCCACCGACATGGTGATCTTCACGTCGGAAGGCCGCGGCTCGATCGTGTCGACCGAACCGACCGGCACGCCCAGGACGCGGACCTGGTCGCCGGGGTAGAGACCGACGGCGGAGGTGAAGTAGCCGATGACGGTCCGGTTATTCCCTTGCGACGACAGCACATACACGCCAGCCACCACCATCGCGAACAGCGCGATGATGATGCCGTAGCGCAGCCCCCGGCTGCCGGCGACCCGCTTCGTCATGGCGACTTCGGCCTGATGATCCAGCGTTCCTGAATCAGCCCGCGCAGGTAGTCCGCGAGGCTGGCCGGCAGCTTGCCCGGCTGGTAGAAGAAGTCGAACACCATCGCAACCATCGGCGCGGGCAACACGCTGAACACGTTCACGTTGAACCCGGGCCCGGAGCCGACGACCTCACCCAACTCGGTGGCGTAGGTGGGCAGCCGCTTGAGTGCCTCGGTGATGTAGTCGCGGCGCTCGTTGAGGTTGGCCAGCACCACGTTCAGCTTGCTCAGCGCCGGGCCGAACTCCTTGCGGTTGTCGGCGACGAAGCCGGAAATCTGCTGTGAGAGACCGCCGATGCCCGAGATCAACTCTCCGATCGCGGCGCGCCGCTCGTCCAACGCGGCGAACAACTCGTTGCCGTCATCGACGAGCTTGTTGACCTGGTTGGCGCGCTGCGACAGCACCCCCGTCACCGACTTCGCATGAGCCAGCAGGCTTTGCAGCGCCTCGTCGCGGCGGTTCAGCGTGCGGGACAGCGAAGTCACCCCGTCCAGCGCGCCGCGCAACTCGGGGGTGGCGTCGTGCAGCGTGTCGGTGAGCACGTTCAGGGCCTGCTCGAACTGCGGCTTGTTCAGGTTGTTGGCGTTGTTACCCAGGTCCTCCAGCGCGCCGGCCAGCGTGTACGGCGTCGTCGTCCGGCTCAGCGGAATGGTGGTCGCCCTGCCGGTGCCCGCCGGGGTCACCGCGACGGAGCGCTCGCCGAGGATGGAGTCGGTGCGGATCGCGGCCAGCGACTGGTCGCCGACGACGACGTGGCGATCCACGCTGAAGGTCACCTTGGCGCTGTTCCCGGCCAGGCCGACGGACGCCACCTTGCCGACCTTGAAGCCCGACACGTAAACGGCGTTGCCAGGATTGATGCCGCCGGCGTCGGTGAAGTAGGCGTCGTAAACCTTCCCCTGCGGCCAGAACGGCAGCCCCGCGTACCCGAATGCGATCAGCACGACGCAAACCACCAGCACCACACCGAAGATGCCGGTGCGTAGAGGGTCGCGTTCGCGCCTTGGACTATTTGACAAAAGCGCACCTCCCCTTGCTCGGATCCACCTGGCCACCAAGCGGCAGCAGGATGTCGCTGCCGGCCGGTCCGTTGATCTTGATCGTCACGGAGCAGAAGTAGATGTTGAAGAACGACCCGTAGGCCCCGAGCGCCGCCAGCCGCAGGTAGTCCTCGCCGAGTTGCTCGATGTCGTTGTCCACCTCGGCCTTGCGGTTGTCGATCTCGGTGGCCAGCGGCCGGGTGTTCTCCAGGATGCCCTGCAGCGGGCGGCGCGAATTCTTCAGCAGCTCAGTCAAATCCGTGGTCGTCGACGCCAGCGGCGGGATGGCCCCCGCGATCGAGTCTTTATTCTGGGCCAGCCCGGTGATCAATTGCTGCAACTGGTCAACGCTGGCGGAGAATTGCGCGCTCTTCTGGTCGACGGTGCCCAGCACCGTGTTGAGGTTGGTGATCGCGTCTCCGATGAGCTGGTCGCGCTGGCCCAGCGCCGACGAGAACGCGCTCGTGTCGGCCAGCACGTTGGACAACGCCCCGCCCTGGCCCTGCAACAACTGGATGACCGCGCTGCTGATGGTGTTGACCTTGTCGGCATCCAGGCCCTTGACCAACGGCCGCAGCCCACCCAACAGCGCGTCGAGATCCAGTGCGGGCTGGGTGTGTTGGGAGTTGATCGTGCCGCCGGGCGGCAGCTTACGCAGCTCCCCCGGGCCCGACGTGATCTCCAGATAGCGGTCGCCGACCAGGTTTTCGTACCGGACGACCGCGCGCGTCGACGAATAGAGCGTGTAGCGGCTATCGACTCCGAACTTCACGTCGATCGTGTTGTCGGGGTTGAGCTTCAGGCCCGACACCGCACCGACCGGCACGCCGGCGATGCGCACCTTCTGGCCGGCCTTCAGCTTCGACACGTCGGTAAACGTTGCGTGGTAAGTGCTTTCGGGCCCGAACCGGAAGTCACCGAACACAATCACCAGCGACGCACTCACCAGCAGCATAGCCACCGCGAAGATGCAGACCTTGATCAGCATCGACCGGTGCGACGGCATCCCCTTGGCCGCCATCAGAAGTCGTCCCGTTCCGCGAAGGCGCCGTGGAAGAGGAACTGCAGCGTCGAGGGCGCGTCGAACTGCAGCTCGGTGAACGGCTCATACGGAATGTTGCCGTTGTCGGTGACCAGGAACGGCGACCGGTAGAACGACCCGCCGGTCTGCTTGGTCGGGATGTCGGGCAGGCCCCGGCAGTTCGGACCCCCGGAGGCGTTGACGATCGGAAGGGACTCCGGATACGTATACGCTGGCGCGCCCAAGACGAAGCTCGACGACGTGAACAGGCCCGCCTTGCGGACCCCGAGCAGCGGGGCGAATTCCTTGATGCCGCGCTCGATTCCCGCGAACAGGCAGCCGAATTCGGGCGAGTAATCGTGGGCCACCTTGGTCGGGGCGCGCAGCCTGTTGATCGCGTCGATGAAATTCTGCTCGGCGGGTTCCAGCGTGTCGTACGCGTTGTCGGCCAGGCCGATCGCCGCCAGCAGCGTGTCGTTGAGGTTCTTCTGTTGGCCGACGACCGTCCTGTTGATCGTCGGCAAGTTATCGAAGACGGTGTTCAGGTCGGGGGCGGCGTCGGCGTAGGTATTGGTGACGATCCCGGCCCTGCGAAAGTCCTCCTGCAGCGCGGGAAGCTTCGGATTGGCTTGGCGCGCCAGCGTGTTCAGTCCCGACAGCAGCGAGCCGAAGTCGTCGCCGTGGCCGCGGAGGCCTTCGGAGAGCGCGCTCAGCGTCCCGTTCAGCTCCACCGGGTCGATCTTGTGCAGCAGGTCGATGAGCGACTGGAACAGGGTATTGACCTCGAGCGCCACCGCCGAGGCCTCCACATGCGCGTCGGGGCGCAGGGATGTCGGCGAAGGCGCTTGGGGTGCAATGAATTCCACCGACTTGGCGCCGAAAATGGTGTTGCCCGCTATGTGCACCGTCGCGTTGGAGGGGACGAAGTGCATCTGGTCGCTGTTGATGGCCAGGGTGAGCCGCGCCTGGTCACCGGAGTAGTCGATGCCGGTGACCTTGCCGATCTGGACGCCGCGGTATTTGACCTTGGCGCCCTTGTCCATCACCAACCCCGCCCTCGGCGCCGCGACGGTGACGGTGTCGGTCGAGGTGAAAGCCGCTGTGTACGAGAGGTAAGTCAGGGCGGCGAAGGCCAAAATCAAACTGGCCAGCAGCGCCGCTGCCAGCCGAACAGATGTGCGTCCAGGTCCGCCTTCTGCCATGCTTCTTCGGTGGTCCCCCTTAACCGGAGAGGTTGAAGTTACCCGACGCGCCGTACACGGCCAGCGAGATGAACAAGGTGATGACGACCACGACGATCAGCGAGGTCCGCACGGCCTGGCCCACCGCGATGCCGACGCCGACCGGGCCGCCGCTGGCGTTGTAGCCGTAATAGGTATGGATCAGCATGACCGCAATGGCCATCACGATGGCCTGCAGGAACGACCACAACAGGTCCGACGGGATGAGGAACGTATTGAAGTAGTGGTCGTACAGGCCTTTGGACTGCCCGTTGATGTACACGGTGGTGAAACGGGCGGCGAAGAACGCGGCGAGGACCGACAGCGAATACAGCGGAATGATCGCGATCAGGCCGGCGATCAGCCGGGTCGACACCAGGTAGGACACCGACTCCACCGCCATGCATTCGACGGCGTCGATCTCCTCGGCCACCCGCATGGCGCCCAGTTGGGCGGTGGCGCCGGCACCGATGGTGGCCGCCAGCGCGATGCCCGCGATCACCGGCGCGACGACGCGGACGTTGAGGAACGCCGACAGGAACCCGGTCAGCGCCTCGATGCCGATGTTGCCCAGCGACGAGTACCCCTGCACGGCGATGACGCCGCCGGAGGCCAGGGTCAGGAAGGCCGCGACCCCGACCGTGCCCCCAATCATGACGAGTGCTCCCGCGCCCAGCGTCATTTCGGCGATGAGCCGGATGGTCTCCTTCCGGTACTGGGTGACCGCTTGGGGGACATGGCGCACGGTTTTGCCATAGAACAACGCCTGCTCGCCGAAGTCGTCAACCGGGCCCTGCAGCCGCGACATGAAACGGCGAAACCGGAGGGTGGCGTCGTAGCTCATCGGCTGCTCATTCGCCTCATTTGGCCGTAATCCGCACGCCGATGGCGGTCATGACGACGTTGATGACGAACAGGCAGATGAACGCGTAGACGACGGTTTCGTTGACCGCGTTGCCGACGCCCTTGGGGCCGCCCTTGACGGTCAGGCCGCGGTAACACCCGACCAGCCCGGCCATCACGCCGAATAGCAGCGCCTTGACCTCGGCGAGCACCAGCTCGCGCAGCCCGGTGAGCACGGTCAGGCCGTTGATGAACGCGCCCGGGTTGACGCCCTGGAGGAAGACGGAAAACGCGTAACCACCCGACAGGCCGATGGCGCACACCAGGCCGTTGAGGAGCAGCGCGACGACCGTGGACGCGAGGACCCGCGGCACCACCAGCCGGTGGACCGGGTCGATGCCGAGCACGCGCATCGCGTCGATCTCTTCGCGGATGGTGCGGGCACCCAGGTCGGCGCAGATCGCGGTGGCACCGGCCCCGGCCACGACGAGCACCGTGACGACCGGGCCCAACTGGGTGACGGTGCCGAATGCCGTTCCGGCGCCGGACAAGTCGGCCGCGCCGATCTCGCGCAACAGGATGTTGAGGGTGAACGCCACCAGCACGGTGAACGGGATGGAGACTAGCAGCGTCGGAACCAGCGACCCGCGGGCGATCATCCACGTCTGTTCGAGAAACTCGCCAAATTGAAACGGCCGGCGAAAAGTCTCACGGCCGGTCTCGATCATCATCTCGAAGAACCCGCCGACAGCGCGGGCGGGAACCGCAAGCTGTTGTATCAGCTCGGCCACCCCCCTTTGCTGCTCGCGGCGAAGGCTGTGTATCGCCTTTGCATTGTCTTCGGTCGCTCGCGGCCCAGAGTGAGCCGGATCATATTAACCCAGAAGAAGTTCACGGTGTCAATGAACAGCATTTCTGTATCCGAACCGTTAATTTGTGCAGGTCAGAGGTGTTGCCTTCGCTGCAATCTGACACATGTTCTACTCACGGATTCCCCCCTATAATGTGCGTTTACACGGTTATTGCTCCATCAGGCCGACGGCGGAAAAGTTCCGCTCCGGATCGCGCCCAGCAAAGTATTTTTGGAGCGCGCCGCTCAATTGGCCGGGTTCCCACGCCGGACCGTCCGCCTTGAACCTGTGCTCCGCGGTCGGCGCGGAAACCAGTGTCACCTGCGGGCCGTAGACAATGAACACCTGACCGTTGACTTCCGCGGCGGCCGGGGATGACAAAAAGGTGACCAGGCTGACCACGTGCTCCGGCGACAGCGGGTCGATGCCGCCGTCGTCTACCTCGGGTGCCGCCCCGAAGACATCGGCCGTCATCGCGGTGCGGGCCCGCGGGCAGATCGCATTGGCGCACACCCCGTAGCGGCCCAGCGCCCGCGCGGCGGTGAGGGTGAGCGAGATGATGCCGGCCTTGGCCGCGCCGTAATTGGCCTGCCCCACCGGCCCCACCAGGCCGGCCTCAGAGGCGGTGTTGACGATACGGCCGAAGACCTTCCCGCCCGCATCCTTGGCCTCGGCGCGCCAGTAGGTGGCCGCGTTGCGGGTCAGCAGGAAATGCCCGCGCAGGTGCACCGCGATGACGAGGTCCCATTCCTCGTCGGACATGTTGAACAGCATCCGGTCGCGAGTGATGCCGGCGTTGTTCACGACGATGTCCAGGCCGCCGAGTCCGTCGGCGGTGGCCACCAGTTCGTCGGCGGTCGCGCGCTGACTGATGTCACCGGCCACCGCGACGGCCTTGACGCCGGCGGCGCTGATCTCGTCGATGACGTCGGAGGCGTCCAGCGCGCCGGCGATGTCGTTGACGACGACGGTGGCGCCGAGGCGTGCTAAGCCGAGCGCCTCGGCGCGACCCAGTCCCGCGGCAGCGCCGGTCACCACCGCGACCTTTCCGGACAGATCGGTCGCGTTTGTCCTGCTAGTCAATTTATGAATACCTCTAGTCCTGGCGCAACAACGCAGCGCGGGGGCACTCGGCGATGGCCTGTTCGGCCAGCTGCTCTCGATCGGACGGAATCGGGTCGATCTTCACGACGGCGTAGTCCTCATCGTCCAGGTCGAACAGGTCGGGTGCGATTCCCATGCACACCGCGTTCCCTTCACACCGGTCACGATCCACGATCACCCGCACGGCACCCTCCTTGAACCTGGCCTTCAACCTGAGCACTCGCCCCATCGGTATGTAGGTCCACCATAGGACCCCGCCGCGTCAGGGGAAACGGTCGCTGGATTCCAAGACTAGAACGTGTTACAACCGGGGAGGCGAACGGGTAGCCGTTGGTCGGGCCGCGCCGCGTGACGTGGCATTCGATCGATAATTGACGCTTAACGACAAGGACGGCTTGCAATGCGCATCAGTTATACCCCTGAACAGGAGGAGCTGCGTCGCGAACTGCGGTCGTACTTCGCCACCCTCATGACGCCGGAGCGCCGCGAGGCGCTGAGCTCGACACAGGGTGAAATCGGGAGCGGCAACGCCTACCGCGAGGTCGTCTCGCAGATGGGCAAGGACGGCTGGCTGACCCTGAACTGGCCCAAGGAGTATGGCGGGCAGGACCGCTCGCCGATGGACTCGCTGATCTTCACCGACGAGGCGGCCATCGCCGGCGCGCCGGTGCCGTTCCTGACCATCAACAGCGTGGCGCCGACCATCATGGCCTTCGGCACCGACGAACAGAAGAAGTTCTTCCTGCCCAAGATCGCGGCCGGGGACCTGCATTTCTCGATCGGCTATTCCGAGCCCGGCGCCGGCACGGACCTGGCCAACCTGCGCACCACCGCGGTCCGCGACGGCGACGACTACGTGATCAACGGCCAGAAGATGTGGACCAGCCTGATCCAGTACGCCGACTGGGTGTGGTTGGCGGTGCGCACCAACCCGGAGGCCAAGAAGCACCGCGGGATCTCGATGCTGGTGGTGCCGACGACCGCGGAAGGCTTCTCCTGGACGCCGGTGCACACCATGGCCGGGCCCGACACCAGCGCCACCTACTACACCGACGTGCGCGTGCCGGCGACCAACCTGGTCGGCGAGGAGAACGGCGGCTGGAAGCTGGTGACCAACCAGCTCAACCACGAGCGGGTCGCGTTGGTGTCGGCGCAACCGATCATCGTGGCCCTGCGCGAGGTCAGGGAATGGGCGCAAAACACCAAGGACGCCGGCGGGGCCCGGCTCATCGACTCGGAGTGGGTGCAGCTCAACCTGGCCCGCGTGCATGCCAAGGCCGAGGTGCTCAAGCTGATCAACTGGGAGCTGGCGTCGGCGGCGAGTGAAACCTTGTCGCCGGCCGATGCCTCGGCGGCCAAGGTGTTCGGCACCGAGCTGGCCACTGAGGCGTACCGCCTGCTGATGGAGGTGCTGGGTACCGCGGCGACCGTGCGCCCGGATTCGCCGGGGGCGTTGCTGCGCGGCCGGGTCGAGCGGATGCACCGGGCGTGCCTGATCCTTACCTTCGGGGGCGGCACCAACGAGGTGCAGCGCGACATCATCGGCATGGTCGCGCTGGGACTGCCCCGAGCCAACCGCTGAGCTTCCTCTATATAAGGACGAGAATTCATGGACTTCACCACGACAGAAGCCGCACAAGACCTCGGCGGTTTGGTCGAGACCATCGTCGACGCGGTTTGCACGCCGGAACACCAGCGTGAGCTCGACAAGCTCGAGCAACGATTCGACCAGCAGCTGTGGCGCAAGCTCGTCGATGCCGACATCTTGACCAGTGCGTCGCCCACATCAGTGGGCGGCGACGGCTTTGGCGTCCTCGAGCAGGTGGCCATCCTGGTTGCGCTGGGCCACCAGCTGGCCGCGGTGCCCTACCTGGAGTCGGTCGTGCTGGCCGCCGGGGCGTTGGCCCGGTTCGGCTCGGAGGAACTGCAGCAGGGCTGGGGCGCGCCGGCGGTCCGGGGCGAGAAGATCCTCACCGTCGCGCTCGACGGCGACATGGGCGAGGGGGCGGTACAGGCCACCCGCACGGGTGACGGCTACCGACTGACCGGGACCCGCACGCAGGTCGGCTTCGGCCCCGTTGCCGACGCGTTCCTGGTTCCGGCCGAAACCGATTCCGGCGCGGCCGTTTTCCTGGTGACCACCGACGATCCCGGGGTCACGGTGACGGCGATGCAGACCACCGGCCTGGGCAGCGTCGGGCACCTCAGGCTGGACGGGACGCAGGTCGAGCCCGGGCGAAGGGTCGGCGACGGGATCGTCGCCGTCTGGCTTGACACCCTCATCACCTTGGGCCGCAGCGCTTTTCAGCTCGGCGTGCTGGAGCGGGGTCTGCAGCTGACAGCCGAATACGCCCGCACCCGTGAGCAATTCGACCGCCCGATCGGCAGCTTCCAGGCGGTGGCGCAGCGGCTGGCCGACGGTTACATCGACGTCAAGGGGTTGCGGCTGACGCTGACCCAGGCGGCCTGGCGCGTGTCGGAGGACATCCCCGCCGAGATCGACGTGGCCAGCGCGGCGTTCTGGGCCGCCGATGCCGGGCACCGGGTGGCGCACACCGTCGTACACGTGCACGGCGGCGTTGGCGTCGACACCGATCACCCGGTGCATCGTTACTTCTTGGCCGCCAAGGAAATCGAGTTTTCGCTGCGCGGTGCCACCGGTCAGCTGCGCCGGATTGGCCGCGAACTCGCGGAAACGCCCGCCTGAGGGCCGCCCGGCGACGATGCGGTCCGTGAAACCCGCGGGGGCCAAGTGGGCTTCGTGATTCCCGCCGACCCGACCGTCACCAAGCTGTTGGTCCCGCTGGCCGAGATCGACGACCGTGGTGTCTATTTCGAAGACTCGTTCACCAGCTGGCGCGATCACCTCCGGCACGGCGCCGCGATCGCGGCGACCCTGCGCGACCGCCTCGACCCGGCGAAGCCGCCGCATGTCGGCGTGCTGCTGGAGAACACCCCCTTCTTCTCGGCGATGCTGGTCGCGGCGGGGATGTCCGGGATCGTGCCGGTGGGGCTCAACCCGGTGCGCCGTGGCGAGGCCCTGGCCCGCGATATCGCGCACGCCGACTGCCAATTGGTGCTGGCCGATTCGGAATCGGCTGCACCACTGGGCGATATCGAGCATGTGAACGTCGATTCCGGCGCGTGGGCCGACGCGGTGGCCACACACCTTCCGGTTGGGGATGCGGGGCTTCGTTTTCAGTCGGCATCGTCCGCGGACCTGTTCATGCTGATCTTCACGTCGGGAACCAGCGGCGAGCCGAAGGCGGTGAAGTGCAGCCACGGCAAGGTCGCGATCGCCGGCGTCACGATGGCACAGCGCTTCGATCTGGGCCGCGACGACGTCTGCTATGTGTCGATGCCGTTGTTTCATTCCAACGCCGTGCTGGTCGGCTGGGCGGCGGCCGCCGCGTGCCAGGGTTCAATGGCGTTGCGGCGCAAATTCTCGGCGTCGAACTTCTTGGTCGATGTCCGCCGCTACGGCGCCACCTACGCCAACTACGTCGGCAAGCCCTTGTCCTATGTGCTCGCCACACCCGAGCGACCCGACGATGCGGACAACCCGCTGCGGGCGGTGTACGGCAACGAGGGCGTGCCCGCCGACATCGAGCGTTTCGCCCGCAGGTTTGGGTGCGTCGTCCAGGACGGGTTCGGCTCGACCGAGGGTGGGGTGGCCATCGCCCGGACCCCCGACACCCCGCCGGGCGCGTTGGGGCCGCTGCCGGAGGGGGTCCAGATCGTTGATCCCGGCACCGGTAAGCCGTGCGCGGTGGGCGTGGTCGGCGAGATCGTGAACACCGCCGGGCCGGGCCGTTTCGAGGGGTACTACAACGACCGGGCGGCCGAGGCCGAGCGGATGGCCGGCGGCATGTACCACAGCGGCGACCTCGCCTATCGCGATGAGGGCGGCTACGCGTATTTTGCGGGGCGGCTTGGCGATTGGATGCGGGTTGACGGTGAGAACCTGGGCGCGGCACCGATCGAGCGCGTGCTGCTGCGCTATCCGGACGCCACCGAGGTCGCGGTGTACGCGGTGCCGGACGCGAGAGTCGGCGACCAGGTGATGGCCGCGTTGGTGCTTGCCGCCGGTGCGCAGTTCGATCCCGAAAAGTTCCGGGCGTTCCTGGCCGAGCAGCCCGACCTGGGGCCCAAGCAATGGCCGTCGTACGTTCGGGTGAGCGCGGAGCTGCCGCGGACGGTGACTTTCAAGGTGCTCAAGCGCCAGCTGTCGGCGCAGGGTGTCGACTGCAGTGATCCCGTGTGGCCGATTCGCCGGTAGCGTTCTTTCACGACATGACTCCCCCGCCGCCGCAGCTGAAAGCGAGCTTCGACGAGCTCGCCGCCAACGTGCCGGCGACCGTCGGCATCGCGATTGCCCGTCCCGCTCTCACCGAGGTGTTCTCGTTGGGCAGCTGGTCTTCGGGGGTCGCGTGGTCGACGATAAAGGTGCCGTTGGCCATCGCGGCCTTGCGTCGTGATCGGCCACGCGCCCGGGACCTGGTCGTCAGAGCCATCACCGAATCCGACAATCAGGCGTCGGAGCGATTGTGGTCTCAGCTGGGCGAGCCGGCGGAGGCTGCCGAACGGGTGCAAGCCGTCGTCAACGAAGGCGGTGACACGGCCACAGTGGTCGAATCGCAACGACGCCGCCCGGGTTTCACGGCGTTCGGCCAAACGCAATGGCAGCTTGATCGGCAGGCGCGATTCGCCGCCGCGCTGCCCGGCATCGGTGACGCGGCGACGGTCATCGACCTGATGCACCGCCTCACCCCGGGCCAGCGCTGGGGCCTGGCCGCGAAAGGTTTTGCGGCCAAGGGTGGTTGGGGACCCGGGTTGACCGACGGCTACTTGGTCCGGCAGTTCGGCGTCCTCCCAGCGCACCCCGCACACGTGGGTGTGGCGTTGGCGGCCGAAGCAAACGCATTCGAGGCCGCGGTTGACGTCCTCGACTCGATGACGGACTGGCTCGTCGGCCAGCTTCCCGCGATAGCTAGCCGATCAGTGACGGCACCACGGCGTCAATAAGGTGCGGCCCGGGTTCGGCGAAGGCGGCGCGCAGGGCGTCGGCGAACTCCTCGGCGGTCGTGACGCGACGCGCCGGAACACCCATCCCCTCGGAGATCTTGACGAAATCCATTGTAGGACGGGATAAGTCGAGCAGATCAAGCGCCTTGGGACCGGGAGACGACCCGGCGCCGACGCGTTGCAGCTCAACGCGCAAGATGTCGTAGGCGCTGTTGTCATAGAGCACGGTGGTCACGTCGAGTTTCTCGCGCGCCTGCGTCCACAACCCCGAGATCGTATACATGGCGGACCCGTCGGATTCCAGGCACAGCACCGGACGACCGGGTGCGGCCACCGCGGCACCCACCGCGGCCGGGATGCCGTAGCCGATCGCGCCGCCGGTCAGCGTCAGCCAATCATGAGCCGGCGCACCGGCAGTGGCCTGCGGGAGCAGCACGCCGGACGTGTTCGACTCGTCGACGACGATCGCGCCGTCGGGCAGCAACGCCCCGATCACGTCGGCGGCCGACGCCGACGTCAGTGCACCCGTCGCCAGCTGCGGGCGCGACGCCGCCGCCACCGGCGCGACCGTATTGGGTGCCACCTCGTCGGCCAGCGCGGCCAAAGCGTCTGCGGCACAGCTGTGTTCGGCGAGGACGTGCACCTCGCAGCCGGCCGGCACCAGGTCGCTGGGCATGCCCGGGTAAGCGAAAAAGGACACCGGCGACTTGGCGCCCGCCAGCACCAGATGCTTGGCGCCGTTCAGCTGCGCGGTGGCCGCCTCGGCGAAGTAGGCCAGCCGCTCCACCGCAGGAACGCCCGCGCCGCGCTCGAGCCGCGCCGGAAACGTTTCGCACAGCAGCCGGGCCCCGGTCGCCTGGGCGATCCGCGCGGCGGCCGCCAGCCCTCGCCCACGGGTGGCGTCGCCGCCGATCATCAGCACCGTGGGCTCACCGGAGCGCAGCACCTCGAGCGCCACAAGCGCGAGTTGCGGGTCGGCGCCGGCCGGGCGCGCTGGCGCGGTGGCGGCGGGCTGCGCCCCGTCGGACCAGGACACGTCGGCGGGCAGGATCAGGGTGGAGATCTGCGAGCCCGACCGGCTGGCGGCGATCGCCTCGGCGGCATCGGACGCGACGTCGGCGCTCTCCTGGGTGCGGCGCATCCATCCCGAGACGCTGCCGGCCAGCGCGTCGATGTCGGATTCCAGTGGGGCGTCGTACTTTTTGTGGTAGGTGGCGTGGTCGCCGACGACAACCACCATCGGCACGTGCGCGCGCCGCGCGTTGTGCAGGTTGGCCAGGCCGTTGCCCAATCCGGGGCCCAGGTGCAGCAGCACCGCGGCGGGCCGGTCGGCGATGCGGGCGTAGCCGTCGGCCGCGCCGGTGGCCACGCCCTCGAAAAGCGCCAGCACGCCCCGCATTCGGGGAACGGCGTCGAGTGCCGCCACGAAGTGCATCTCCGACGTGCCGGGGTTGGCGAAGCAGACGTCGACGCCGCCGTCGACCAGGGTGTTGATCAGGGCCTGAGCGCCGTTCACCTGTTTGCCTCCAGTCCGAAGACACGTTCGGCGTTGCCGCGCAGGAAGTCTCGGCGCGCCTCATCGCTGAGTCCGAGTTCATCCAGGGCCGCCAGAGCGTGCGTGGGGGTGATCATCGGGTAGTTGGTGCCGAACAGGACTTTGCGTTGTCCGGTACCGGTTTTCATGAAGCGGACGAGCTCGTCCGGAAGTCGCTTGATCGTATAGGCCGAGGTGTCGATGTAGACGTTCTCGTGCTTGCGGGCGACGGCGACCATCTCCTCGGTCCACGGATAGCCGACGTGGCCGCACACGATGACGAGCTCGGGAAAGTCGAGCGCCACCTGGTCGATGTAGGGAATCGGGCGTCCGGTCTCCGACGGCCGCAGCGGGCCGGTATGACCGACCTGAGTGCAGAACGGCACGGCGGACTCCACGCATTCGGCGAACAGCGGATAGTAGCGGCGGTCGGTGGGCGGCGCGTTCCAGAGCCACGGCACCACCCGCAGACCCACGAACCCTTCCCTCACCCGACGCCGCAGCTCGCGGACCGCCTGCATCGGGCTATCGAGGTCCACCGCGGCCAGGCCCGCGAAGCGGTTCGGGTGGGATCGCACCCACGCGGCGACCTCGTCGTTGGAGACCAAGTCCTGGCCATTCGGACCGCGCCAGGCGCTCAGCAGGCCGAAGCCTACCCCGGCGGAGTCCATCGCCGCGATGGTCGCCTCGATCGGGATGTCGGCGTCGGGGATCGACCCGCCGGTCCAGCGCCGCAGCGAGGCCAACATGTCGCTGCGCAGGAACCGTTGCGTCGGGTGTTGCATCCAGACATCGATCGTCATCGCGCCTCGACATTAGCCCGCCGACGATGCGCGCCGCGAAGCGGCGAGAGGTGGGGGCACCTCCCGCTCGCGGGGGAGAGGCGGGCAATCCAGCAGTAGACGCCGGTCAGGCGGCCAGCGCGGCGCGGGCGGCGGCGTCCGTCTGCCGCGCGTACCCGCCGCCGAACAGCACCACGTGGGCCAGCAGCGGGAAAAGCTGGTGCAGCCCGGTGCGGTTGCGCCAGCCGGGTTTCAGCGGTCGGACGCGCTGGTAGCCGACGAGGACGGCGTCGTAGTGCGGGCAGCCGAACAGCGCGAGCATCGCCAGGTCGGTCTCGCGGTGACCGGCGTGCGCGGCCGGGTCGATCAGCACCACCCCGCCGGGCGTCCACATCACGTTGCCGCTCCACAGATCGCCGTGCAGCCGGGCCGGCCGGTCATCGTCGTCGAAGTCGCCCGCCCGGCACCGCGCCGCGACGGCGTCGATCGCCGCCCGGGTCGACGCGCCGAGCCGCTCCGCCGCCAGCCCGGCCATCGGGGCCAGCCGCTCGTCGGCGTAGAAATCGCCCCAGCGTCGATGCCGCCGCAGCGACATCGGCAGGGGCCGGGAGAGCGGCCCGAAGAACCCGGCCCCGTCCCACCCCTCGGGCCCCGCGCCGAACGCCGCGGCGCCCGCGTCGTGCGTGACGGCCAATTGGGCGCCGAACGCCTCCGCCGCCTCGGCGCTCGGGCTCGCGGATCCCAGCCGCCGCAGGGTCAGGCTCGTTGCGCCAACGGAAACGACCTCCGCGCAGGGAACACCGCCGTCGACGCCGGCAAGCCACCGCAAACCCGCCGCCTCCCAGGCGAAGTAGCCGGTGGGCGCGTCCGGGTGCGCCTTGACGAAGTCGGTCACGCGGCTAGGTTAGGCGCATCAGGTCGTCACGTGGCTCGCATGCACGTCGTCGGCCGGGCGGGCCTCGGTCTGCTCCTTGGCCCAGCGGTAGTCGGGTTTGCCCGCGGGCGAACGCCTTACCTCGTCGACGAGCCAAAGGCTGCGCGGCACTTTGTATCCGGCGATCTCGGAGCGCACGAAACTGTCCAGCTCCGCCAGTGACGGCCGGCAACCGGGCCGGGGCTGCACCACGGCCGCCACGTGCTGGCCGTAACGGGGGTCGGGCACGCCGACCACCAGGGCGTCGAAGACGTCGGGGTGGCCCTTCAACGCGGCCTCGACCTCCTCGGGATAGATCTTCTCGCCGCCGCTGTTGATCGACACCGAGCCGCGGCCGAGCATCGTGACCGTGCCGTCCTCCTCCACCAGGGCCCAGTCGCCGGGGATGGCGTAGCGAACGCCGTTGATGGTCTTGAAGGTTTCGGCCGTCTTCTTCTCGTCCTTGTAGTAGCCGACCGGGATGTTGCCCTTCTTGGCGATGAAGCCGCGCACGCCCGAGCCCGGCTTCACCTCGTTGCCCTCCTCGTCGAGCACGACGGTGCGGTGGTCGATGGTGACGCGGGGGCCACCGCTGTGTGGCGCACCCGCGGCGACGACGCTGGTGCCACCAAAACCGGTCTCGGAGGAACCGATTGAGTCGGTGATGACCCGGTTGGGCAGCAGCTCCAGCAGCCTCTCCTTGATGCTCGGCGAGAACAGCGCCGCGGTGCTGGCCAGCAGGAACAGCGACGACAGGTCGTATCCGTGGTCCTTGTCCAGCGCGTCGAGCAGCGGCCGCGCCATGGCGTCACCGGTGAAGAACAGCAGGTTCACCTTGTGTTCGTGGATTGTGCGCCATACCTCTTCGGCGTTGAATTCCGGTGCCAGCACGGTGGTTTGGCCCGAGAAGATCGACATCCAGGTCGCCGACTGGGTGGCACCGTGGATCATCGGCGGAATCGGGTAGCGGATCATCGGCGGATTGGCGCTCGCGCCCTTGGCCAGGTCGTACTCGTCCTTGACGAATTCGCCCGTGGCAAAGTCGGTCCCACCCAACAGCACCCGGTAGATATCCTCGTGGCGCCACATCACACCCTTGGGGAAGCCGGTGGTGCCGCCGGTGTACAAGAGATAAATGTCGTCGGCGCTGCGATTACCTAGAAGCTCGCCGAAGTCACGCTCGGGTGAGCCCTGCGCGATCGCCGAGTAGAACTCGACACCGCCGTAGCGCTGGTAGTCGGCGTCGGAGCCGTCCTCGACGACCAGGATCGTCTTGAGGTTCGGGGTGTCCGGCAGCACGTTGGCGACCCGGTCTGAGTATTGGCGCTCGTGCACCAGCGCCACCATGTCGGAGTTGTCGAACAGGTAGCGCAGCTCGCCCTCGACGTAGCGGTAGTTGACGTTGACGAGGATGGCGCCGACCTTGACGATGCCGAGCATCGCGATCACGATCTCGATGCGGTTGCGGCAATACAGCCCGACCTTGTCGTCCTTCTTGACGCCCTGGTCGATCAGGTAGTGCGCGAGACGGTTGGCCTTCTCCTCCAGTTGGGCGTAGGTCAGCTTCTCGTCGCCGCAGATGAGGGCGACACGGTCAGGCACAGCGTCGATGGCGTGCTCGGCAAGGTCGGCGATATTCAGGGCCACGGCCACCAAATTAGAACGTGTTACATTTCTTGACAAGCTCGCCCCCGACGTCGACCGAAAGGCGGTAGCCGTGGCTCAGGCTCCAGCAAACGAATCAACGGGCCCCTCGGAACCGGATGCGCTCGTCGAACAGCGCGGTCACACCCTGATCGTCACGTTGAACCGGCCGCACGCGCGCAACGCGCTGAGCACCGAAATGATGGAAATCATGGTGCAGGCCTGGGACCGCGTCGACAACGACGACGACATCCGCTGCTGCATCCTCACCGGGGCCGGTGGCTACTTCTGCGCCGGCATGGATCTCAAGGCGGCAACCAAGAAGCCCCCGGGTGAGTCGTTCAAGGACGGCAGCTACGACCCGTCACGGATCGACGCCCTGCTGAAGGGTCGACGGCTGACCAAACCGCTGATCGCGGCCGTCGAGGGACCCGCGATCGCCGGGGGCACCGAGATCCTGCAGGGCACCGACATCCGGGTCGCCGGCGAGAGCGCCAAGTTCGGCATCTCCGAGGCCAAGTGGAGCCTGTACCCGATGGGCGGCTCGGCCGTGCGGCTCGTCAGGCAGATTCCGTACACCGTCGCGTGCGATCTGCTGCTGACCGGCCGGCACATCACCGCCGCCGAGGCCAAGGAGATCGGCCTGATCGGCTATCTGGTGCCCGACGGCCAAGCGCTGACCAAGGCGCTGGAGATCGCGGAGTTGATCGAGAACAACGGTCCCCTCGCCGTGCAGGCGATCCTGCGGGCGATCCGCGAAACCGAGGGCCTCAACGAGAACGACGCCTTCAAGATCGACACCCAGATCGGTATCAAGGTGTTCCTGTCCGACGACGCCAAGGAAGGCCCGCGGGCGTTCGCCGAGAAGCGCAAGCCGCAGTTCAAAAACCGCTGACCTTCCGCCGCCGAGCGTGAAGCTATTGCGAGTTTCCGCATTTTTCTCTCGGCAGTTTCACACTCGGTGAAGTGTCGGTCCTACCCGGCACACTCCTGCGCGTGGGACCGCTAATCATAGGTAGTGAGGCCGTCGCATCCGGTCGTGTCACGCCGTATGCCCTGCGCAGCAGGTTCGTCGCGCTTCACCGCGACGTGTACGTACCGCGGGATGCCGAGATCACCGCCGTGGTGCGCGCCGAGGCGGCGTGGTTATGGTCGCGGCGGCGAGGCGTCATCGCTGGCCGCTCGGCCTCGGCGTTGCACGGCGCCAAATGGATCGATGGAAAGGCACCCGCCGAACTCATCTACGACAATCGGCACGCGCCCGTGCAGATCCGCACGTGGGCGGATCGCATCGAGGACGACGAGGTCGCGACGCTGAAGGGGATGGCGGTGACGACGCCGGTACGCACCGCCCTCGACCTGGCGTCGCGCTATCCAGTAGACAGGGCGGTCGCGCTGATTGATGCCCTCGCCCGATCGACCCGCCTCAAGATGGCAGACGTCGAGCTACTTGCGGAGCGCTACCGGGGGCGCCGAGGCATCCGGCGGGCGCTCGCCGCGCTGGATCTCGTGGATGCCGGCGCGGAGTCGCCTCGCGAAACCTGGCTGCGCCTCTTACTCATTCGGGCCGGCTTCCCACGTCCGCGCACTCAAATACCCGTGCATGACCGATACGGCCAGCTGATCGCCGTCCTCGACATGGGCTGGGAGGAGGTGAAGGTCGCCGCGGACTACGAGGGCGACCACCACCGCACAGACCGACGGCGGTTCAACCAGGACATCCGGCGCGCCGAAGCGATTGCAGAATTGGGCTGGATCGACGTCCGGGTTACGGCTGAAGACACTCCAGGTGGGGTCATCGGCCGGGTATCAGCGGCATGGGACCGCCGAGCGTGAAACTGTCGCGAGTTTCGTGCCGGCATTTCGCGGCAGTTTCACGCTCGGTGAAGGGACAAAGTCAGGGCGAAGGCGCGCCCGGGGTGAACGCCACCGGCATCTTCTCGAGGCCGGACACGAAGTTTGCCGGCCGGAGCGGCAGTTCGGCGTCGGAGGCCAGCCGCATGTCCGGCAGCCGTTGCAGCAGGCGCGTCTGCATGATCGACAGCTCCAGCCGGGCGAGCTGGTTGCCGAGGCAGAAGTGCGTGCCGAAGCCGAAGGCGAGGTGGTTATTCGGGTAACGCTCGATGTCGAAGCTCTCCGGATCGTCGAAGACCCTCTCGTCGAAGTTCGCCGACTCGAACAGCAGGATCATCTTCTCGCCCTTGTTCAACCGGGCGCCGTGGAAGTCGGTGTCGGCGGTGATCGTGCGCGCCATGTTCTTCACCGGCGCGGTCCAGCGCAGCATCTCCTCGATCGCGTTGGGCAGCAATCCCAAATCGTTCACCAGGCGCCGGTGCTGATCGGGGTGCAGCAGCAGCTGCCTGGTTCCGCCGGACAGCGTGTGACGGGTGGTCTCGTCGCCGCCGATCAGCAGCAGCAGCACCTCGGTGACGATCTGGTGGTCCTCCAGGCGTGATCCCTCGACCTCCGCGTGCACGAGGACGCTGACCAGGTCGTCGGTCGGTTCCTCCTTGCGGGCCGCGATCATCCCCATCATGTATTCGGTGTAGGCGGCGAAGGCATCCATGCTGACCTGGAAATCCTCTTGCGCCGCAGTGCTGCTCAGGAAGCTGACCAGATCATCGGACCACTTGAGGAACATCTTGCGTTCCTCGGGGCGCACCCCGAGCATGTCGCCGATGACCGCCATCGGCAGCGGTGCGGCGAGGTCCCAGACGAAGTCGCACTGGCCGCGTTCGCACACGGCGTCGATCAGCGTGTCGCACAGCGAAACGATCTTGGACTCCTGGTCTTTCACGCGCTTGCGGGTGAAACCGGAGTTGACGAGCTTGCGGCGCAACAGATGTTGCGGATCGTCCATCTCGATCATCATCTCGACGCCGTCCTGGTCGGGTCGGATGCCGCCGGCATTGGAGAACAGCTCGGGGTTGCGCTCGGCCTCGATCACCGCCTGGTACGTCGACGCCGCGGCCAGCCCGTTGCGGTCCCGAAACACCGGCTCGTGCTCCCGCATCCAGCGGTAGACGCTGCGGGAGTCACCCGCGTAGAAAGCTCCGTCGGTCAGGTCGACGTCCGGTCTCGTCGTCGAGGTCATCGTCATGAGATCTCCTGGGCGTCGCCGAATGTCATCTGCACGTTCTCAGCGGAGCTGGAAAGCAGCGCGCGTTTCGGAAGGCCCAGCGACGCCAGCTCTTTCGCGTAGGGGTGATCGCCCAGCCGGACGCGCACGCCGCCGAGTCGGGTGCGCACGCCGTCAAGCGTGTATTCGAAGGCCGTCTCGCGGGTGACTCCGTCGCGGTACGAGTAGCTGCGCTGCGCCTGGTGGCGCGGGGTCAGCCGGAACGGCAGGCCGCGCTGGAATTCCATGCCGATGACCAGTTGACCGTCGACGGTGCAGTCGAAACCGAATTCACGGCCCTCCCGAACGGTGAAGTCCGCCATGACTTTCGGGTAGCCCCAGATCTTCGTTCCCGCTTCCAGCGTGAACGCCTGGTCGACGGGCAGGTGGTGGATGAAGGCTCCCGCCGACTGCAGTGCGCGTGGTCCGCTCGCGCTCGACCCGCAAGGATTCACCATCACGCTGGTGCCGAATTCGTAGTACTGGCCCAGGTCGCCGTCGATGTAGTGCATCAGCATCAAGACGACGATCGCGCGCCCGGGCAGGTAGCGGCAGACCTGCAGGCCGCTATAGCCGATGAGGTGCTGGGCGGCATCGGCGTCCACCGAGAACATCGCCATGTGCTGGGTCGCCTTGCGGATCTCGACCGGCATGGTGAGCACCCTGCCCGCGATGGTGTGCTGCGAGGCTGTCATCCGGTCAATCTAGAACGCGTTCTAATCCCCTGGCAAGGACGGCCTAGATGAGCGTGGCTACTTCGTTGATCTGCTCTGTACTGCGGCCGGAGATCACCATCATGGTGACGCCCGCGGCTTCCCAGACCTTGACCTGCTTACGGACGTAGTCGATGTCGCCGACGATAGCGGCGTCGTCGACGAGCTCGTCGGGGATGATGGTCGCGGCTTTGTCCTTCTGGTTGCTGCGAAAGAGCTTCGTCACGTCGTCGACGACCTCGGCGTAGCCCATCCGGCGGTAGACGTCGGCGTGGAAGTTGGTGTCCT
The DNA here is from genome assembly GCF_035506235.1 of Mycobacterium sp. Lineage (GTDB taxonomy): Bacteria > Actinomycetota > Actinomycetes > Mycobacteriales > Mycobacteriaceae > Mycobacterium. Next base: position 23,763 of record NZ_DATJPU010000032.1, on the reverse strand, counting down.
CCGCGCCCATCCCGCCCATGTAGAGGGCCAGATAGGGCTTCATCGCCGCGAACGCGGCGCTGCGGTCGTCGGTGATGACGATGTTGGCGGTCGCGCAGATCTCGAAGTCCTCGCGGCTGCGCCGCGCGCCGGGCCGGGCGAATCCCTCGTCGAGCCATTCGTTATAGGTGTCGGCCATCCGCGGCGTGTAGAAGATCGGCAGCCAGCCGTCGCAGATCTCGGCGGCCAGCGCGACGTTCTTCGGGCCCTCGGCGCCCAGCATGATCGGGATGTCGGCGCGCAGCGGATGGGTGATGGGCTTGAGCGCCTTGCCCAGCCCGGTCGTCCCGGGGCCGGTCAGCGGCAGCGGGTAGTGGGGGCCGTCGCTGGTCACCGGCTTCTCCCGCGCCCACACCTGCCGCAGGATGTCGATGTACTCGCGGGTGCGGGCCAGCGGCTTGGGGAACCGCTGGCCGTACCAGCCCTCGACCACCTGCGGGCCGGACACGCCCAGCCCGAGGATGTGCCGGCCCCCGGACAGGTGGTCGAGCGTCAGGGCGGCCATGGCGCAGGCCGTCGGCGTGCGTGCGGACAGCTGGATCACCGACGTGCCCAGCCTCAGCCGCGACGTCGAGGATCCGTACCAGGCCAGCGGCGTGTAGGCGTCGGATCCCCACGCCTCGGCGGTGAACACGGCATCGAATCCGGCCGCCTCGGCCGCGGCGACGAGTTCCCCGGTGTTGTCCGGCGGTTGAGCGCCCCAATACCCCAGCTGCAACCCAAGCTTCATGGCCTCCGCCTTCCTTAGGCCGTCCCGATCCGAAAAAATTTGAAACGATTCTTAGAACCTGTTCTACTCGAAGGCGTGACAGCCAGCTCGAGCAGCCCGACCCTGATCGATCACCCTGAGCCACCACTCTCCGCGCCACTGACGTTGTCCTTCGACTACACCCGTTCGGTGGGCCCCACGCTCGGCAAGTTCTTCACCGCGTTGCGTGAGCGCCGCATCCTCGGGGTGCGCGGATCGGATGGCCGGGTGCATGTCCCGCCGGCGGAATATGACCCGGTTACCTATGAGCCGCTGGGCGAGATGGTACCGGTGTCGTCCGTCGGCACCGTCGCCTCCTGGACTTGGCAGCCCGAGCCGCTGGAGGGTCAGCCGCTGGACCGGCCGTTCGCGTGGGCGCTGATCAAGCTGGACGGCGCCGACACGCTGCTGATGCACGCCGTGGACGCAGGCGAATCCGACGCGATCCGCACCGGAGCCCGGGTGCACGTGCACTGGGCCGACGAGCCGGTCGGCGCCATCACCGACATCGCCTACTTCAAGCTGGGTGACGACGCCGAGCCGGTCCCGGAATCGCCCGAGGGGGAGCGGGAACCGGTCACCATGATCGTCACGCCGATCTCGCTGACGATTCAGCACACCGCCTCGCACGAGGAGAGCGCGTATTTGCGCGCCATCGCCGAGGGGAAGCTGTTGGGGGCGCGCACCGGTGAGGCCGGCAAGGTTTATTTCCCGCCGCACGGGGCCGACCCGGCCACCGGCCAGCCGACCACCGAATTCGTCGAACTGCCCGACAAGGGCACGGTGACGACGTTCGCGATCATCAACATCCCGTTCCAGGGCCAGCGCATCAAGCCGCCCTACGTGGCGGCCTACGTGCTGCTCGACGGCGCCGACATCCCGTTCCTGCATCTGGTCGCCGACGTCGACGCGCATGACGTGCGGATGGGCATGCGCGTCGAGGCGGTGTGGAAACCCCGCGAGGAGTGGGGATTTGGCATCGACAACATCGAGTACTTCCGGCCGACCGGGGAACCCGACGCCGACTACGACACCTACAAGCACCACCTGTAAAGGGCTTACTTGCACATGAGCGCTCGCAACGTCGCGGTCGTCGGCTTTGCCCACGCCCCGCATGTCCGCCGCACCGACGGCACCACCAACGGCGTCGAGATGCTGATGCCGTGCTTCGCCCAGCTCTACGAGGAGCTCGGCATCACCAAGGCCGACATCGGTTTCTGGTGCTCGGGCTCGTCCGACTACCTTGCGGGACGGGCGTTTTCGTTCATCTCGGCGATCGACTCCATCGGCGCGGTCCCCCCGATCAACGAATCGCACGTCGAGATGGATGCGGCGTGGGCGCTTTACGAGGCCTACATCAAGATTCTGACCGGCGAGGTCGACACCGCGCTGGTGTACGGCTTCGGCAAGTCCTCCGCCGGAATCCTGCGTCGCGTCTTGTCGCGGCAGACCGACCCCTACACCGTCGCGCCGCTGTGGCCGGACTCGGTGTCGATGGCCGGGCTACAGGCCCGCGTCGGCCTGGACACCGGCAAGTGGACCGACATACAGATGGCGCGCGTCGCGTTCGATTCCTTCGCGTGCGCAAAACGGGTGGACTCCGTGCAACCTCCCGTCAGCCTGGACGAACTGCTCGAGCGGCCGTTCTTCGCCGACCCGCTGCGCCGGCACGACATCGCCCCGATCACCGACGGCGCCGCCGCGATCGTGCTCGCCGCCGACGACCGGGCGCGCGAGTTGCGCGAAAACCCGGCCTGGATTACCGGCATCGAACACCGCATCGAATCCCCGTCGCTGGGCGTGCGGGATCTCACCGAATCTCCGTCGACCAGCACCGCGGCCAAGGCGGCCACAGGTGGGAACACCCGCAATCTCGACGTGGCCGAGATCTGCGCGCCGTTCACCCACCAGCACCTGATCCTCGCGGAGGCGATCAGCATACCGGGGGCGACGAAGGTCAATCCGTCCGGCGGCGCACTGGCGGCCAACCCCATGTTCGTCGCCGGCCTCGAGCGCATCGGCTTTGCGGCACAACACATCTGGAACGGTTCGGCCGGGCGGGTGCTTGCGCACGCCACCAGCGGGCCCGCCCTGCAACAGAACCTGGTCGCGGTCATGGAAGGAAAGAACTGATGGCCGGTGCAGGGGCACACCTCGCCGCGGTACTGGGTACCGGGCAGACGAAGTACGTCGCCAAGCGGCAGGACGTTTCGATGAACGGCCTGGTGCGCGAGGCCATCGACCGGGCGCTGGGTGACTCCGGTTCCACGTTCGACGACATCGACGCCGTCGTGGTGGGCAAGGCGCCCGACTTCTTCGAGGGCGTCATGATGCCCGAGCTGTTCATGGCCGACGCGATGGGGGCCACCGGCAAGCCGCTCATCCGGGTGCACACCGCGGGTTCCGTCGGCGGATCCACCGGGGTGGTGGCCGCCAGCCTGGTGCAGTCGGGGAAGTACCGGCGCGTGCTGGCGATGGCCTGGGAAAAGCAATCGGAATCAAATGCCATGTGGGCGTTGTCGATTCCGATCCCCTTCATCAAGCCCGTCGGCGCCGGTGCGGGCGGTTATTTCGCCCCGCACGTCCGGTCGTACATCCGGCGATCCGGTGCTCCGACGAACATCGGCGCCATGGTCGCGGTCAAGGACCGGCTCAACGGCGCGCGCAATCCGCTGGCCCACCTGCACCAGCCCGACATCACCCTGGAGAAGGTGATGGAGTCGCCGATGCTGTGGGACCCGATCCGCTACGACGAGACCTGCCCGTCGTCGGACGGCGCCTGCGCCGTGGTGATCGGCGACGAGGAGATCGCCGAAGCCCGCCTGGCGCAGGGAAATCCGGTCGCCTGGATCCATGCCACCGCGTTGCGCACCGAGCCGCTCCAGTTCTCCGGCCGCGACCAGGTCAGCCCGCAGGCCGGGCGCGACGCGGCCGCCGCGCTGTGGAAGGCCGCCGGCATCACCAGCCCGATCGACGAAATCGACGCCGCGGAGATCTACGTGCCGTTCTCGTGGTTCGAGCCGATGTGGTTGGAAAATCTCGGGTTTGCCCCGGAGGGCGAGGGCTGGAAACTCACCGAGGCCGGCGAGACCAAGATCGGCGGGCGGCTGCCGGTGAACCCGTCGGGCGGAGTGCTGTCGTCGAACCCGATCGGGGCCTCGGGCCTGATCCGCTTCGCCGAAGCGGCGATCCAGGTGATGGGCAAGGGCGGGGATCATCAGGTGCCCAACGCGCGAAAGGCGTTGGGGCACGCCTACGGCGGCGGCTCACAGTACTACTCGATGTGGGTGGTCGGCTCTGACAAGCCTGCCAAGCCCGAGAAGGCCTGAGCATGCACCATGCGCACGAGGCCGGCGCGCGTTCCCGCGCGGCGGTCGAGGCTCGCGACAAGGAAGCCTGGCTGGCGGTGTTCGCCGACGACGCCATCGTCGAAGACCCCATCGGGCCATCGGCTTTCGACCCCGAAGGCAAGGGCCACCGCGGGCGCGACGCGATCTCGGCGTTCTGGGACCTCGCCATCGCCCCGACCGACCGTATCGAATTCGTCTTCCGCGACACCTATCAGTGCGGCAACGAGGAAGCCAACGTCGGGCACATCCTCATCACGACGGGCGATTACCAGGTCACCGCCGAAGGCGTGTTCACCTATAGGGCCGATGACGAGGGAAAGCTGGTCGCGTTGCGGGCGTACTGGGAGATGGACCGCGCGGCCGCGAGCGCGCGAAAGGTCGGCGAACCCTAGATCGGTTCCAGCCCCGCCATGTGCCGCTGCGCCAGCTCGCGGTAGGCCTGCGGGTTGATGTTGATCCACATCTCGGCGCCGGTTCCGGCGACCGGTCCTTTCACCTGCGCCGGCGACCCGACCGCCAGCATCCCGGCCGGAATCTGTGTGCCGGCCAGCACCAAGGACCCGGCCGCGATCAGACTGCGCGCGCCGATCACCGCGCCGTCCAAAACCGTTGCGTGGTTGGCGATCAGCGCCTCAGGACCGACGTGCACCCCGTGGATGACGCACATGTGCGCCACCGTCGCCCCTGGCCCGATGTCGACGGGGATGCCCGGCGGCGCGTGCAACACCGATCCGTCCTGGACGTTGGCGCCCTCGCGCACCACGATGGGCCCGTAGTCGCCGCGCAGCACGGCGTTGAACCAGACCGATGCGCCCGCCTCCACGGTGACGTCGCCGATCAGGGTCGCGGTCGGGGCCACGAACGCGGTGGGATCGATCCGCGGCGATCGACCCTCGAAAGCAAACAGCGGCATCGTCTAGATATACCCCAGCGTCAATACGTCGTGGCCAGGGCAGCCTTCGTTGCCCACCGGGACCCAAAACTGTAACGTGTTCTAGTTAGGAACTACTTGGAGGTGACAGGTGAGTACCGACACCAAGGCGGTCGGCATCCGGGAGATCGATCCCGGCGCCTTGCCGACCAGGTACGCCCGCGGTTGGCATTGCCTGGGCGTCGCAAAGGACTTCCAGGACGGCAAGCCGCACGCGGTGCAGGCTTTCGGCACCAAGCTGGTGGTTTTCGCCGATTCCCACAATGACCTCAAGGTGCTCGACGGCTACTGCCGGCACATGGGCGGCGACCTGTCCGAGGGCACCCTCAAGGGCGACGAGGTCGCCTGCCCGTTCCACGACTGGCGCTGGGGCGGTGACGGCCGTTGCAAGCTGGTCCCGTACGCGAAGCGAACCCCCAAGACGGCGCGCACCCGCTCGTGGACCACCGACGTCCGCGGGGGGTTGCTGTTCGTCTGGCACGACCACGAGGGCAATCCACCGGACCCGGCCGTCAGGATCCCGCAGATTCCCGAGGCAGCCAGCGACGAATGGACCGACTGGCGGTGGAACCGCATCCTCATCGAGGGTTCCAACTGCCGCGACATCATCGACAACGTCACCGACATGGCGCACTTCTTCTACATCCATTTCGGGCTGCCGACGTACTTCAAGAACGTCTTCGAGGGCCACATCGCCTCGCAATACCTGCACAATGTCGGCCGGCCCGACGTGGACGATCTCGGAACCTCTTACGGCGAAGCGCATTTGGATTCCGAGGCGTCCTATTTCGGGCCGTCGTTCATGATCAACTGGCTGCACAACAGCTACGGCGGCTACAAGGCCGAGTCGATCCTGATCAACTGCCACTACCCGGTCACCCAGAACTCCTTCGTGCTGCAGTGGGGTGTCATCGTCGAAAAGCCCAAGGGCATGGACGAAGAGATGACCGACAAGCTGTCGCGGGTGTTCACCGAGGGCGTCAGCAAGGGATTCCTGCAAGACGTCGAGATCTGGAAGCACAAGACCCGCATCGACAACCCGCTGCTGGTCGAGGAGGACGGCGCCGTGTACCAGCTGCGTCGCTGGTACCAGCAGTTCTACGTCGACGTGGCCGACATCATGCCGGAAATGGTGGAGCGCTTCGAGATCGAGGTCGACACCACCCGGGCCAACGAGTACTGGAACGCCGAGGTCGAGGAGAATCTGAAGGCGCGGGAGAACGAAGACGTGCCGGCGGAGCAACACTAGCGACCATGAGCGACGATCAGCCGACGGTCCCCGACGTCGATCGGCTCGCCCGGTCGATGTTGTTGCTGCACGGCGACCATCACGACCACGAGGAGCGTCCCCGCGGGGAAGACGGTGGCAGTGACTTCTGGTCCAAGTCAAGGGATTTCGCCAGCGACCCGCAACGCGCGGCGGCGGTCGCCGAGGCGAGCCGCGCCGATCGCGAGCGCTATCTGACGTCGGGGCTGCTGCCGGTGGATTGCCGGTTCTGCCACGTCACGGTAACCGTCAGGAGGCTGGGCCCGGGTCACACCGCGGTGCAGTGGAACACCCGGGCGACGCAGCGTTGCGCGTACTTCACCGAAATACGCGAGTCCGGCGGGGATACCGCGCGTGCGCGCGCCTGCCCGAAGCTGAGCGACAGCATCGAGCACGCCGCCGCCGAGGGCTACCTGGACCACCCGGACCACGACTGAGTCAGTCATGGACGCGGAAAGCGTCGATGCCGAGCGGCGGCTGATCACATCCGCCGCATGCGCCTCTGCCCGGGGACCGGGTATGAGGTTTGTCCACCAGTGAGTGACAACCGGGCAACGACGGCGAGCTGTCGCTCATAGCCGGGCAAACGGCCCATTGCCTGATGTCAATGTGCCCGCGACAGTTCGTCGGATTCGTTGCCTCATTTGAAGATGCCCGCGGGGTTTGGTTCGGTGTCTGCGTCGTGGTGGGCGCTTGAGCCGGGCTTTCTTCCTGGGTCCTGCTTTAACGGTGGTCACGGTCAAAAGGTCATCGGTAAGGCCCGTGGCGATATCGGAGTTCATCAACTTTCACCTGCTCGACTGGTGCCGCGCGAATCACATCACATTCACCCGCTCGCGGCGGGGCAACAAAAACGACGGCTGCCACGTCGAGCAGAAGAACTGGACCGCTGTGTGCACCATCGTCGGCTACCACCGCTATGACACATTCGCAGAATTGTTCGCGCAGCCCCCACCCCACCGCCCGCGCCCACACGCCGCACGCGGGCATTTACAGATGAGGCAACGAAAGCGCTACACGGGCATTTTTGCTGAGTCAACGCGTCGGTTGTGACCGCCGTTGCAGGAGTGGCAACAGCGATGGCTGGGACGTCAGTGGCAATAGTTCGGCGCAAGTGCAATTGAGCCGAAATCGTCGCAGTCGACGAATTCGATACCGGCGAGATCTGCGGATAACAATTGTGAATACGCGATCTGCGCTCAGGCACTACACTGGCCGAGATTCGCAGGGATCGGCTGCGAGAACGCTCGGAGGGAAACATGTCCTTTGTCGTACCGCCGGAAGCTGTTTTGAGCTCAGCGGGAGCCGAATCCGCCGTCAGCGCGGAAGTCGAGGGTACGGCCGCGGCGGCCGCGCCGGCATTGCTGGGTACCACGCCGATGGGCAACGACCCTGACTCGGCTCTTTTCGCCACGGCCCTGAACGCGTGCGGCGGTTCCTACTTGGGCGTGGTCCAGGAGCACGCCGTCCAGCGCGGATTGTTCGCCGGAACGCAGAGCATCGCGGCGTGCGTCTACACCGCCACTGAGGCCGCCCGCGCCTTGACGCTCGGGTTGTAAGCCGCCCTTATGCCCGACCCAGGGTGGGCGGCGCGTCCACCCGAAGCCAACGACCTTCTGCTCAAGACCGGGACCGGGGTCGCCACCATGTTGGCCAATCAAGCTGCCTGGACTGCCTTGGGCGCCAGTCACCATGCTTCGGCCGGCGCGTCGATGATCAACACCGCCGTAACCTCCGCAAGCTGGTTAGGGGTGGGGTCGGCGGGCTCGGCCGCGAGCGCCACCGCACTCAACGCGTCGCTGCACGGGTTGGCCGGCTGGGTGGACGTCAAGCCCGCGGTGGTCGCGGCGGCGATCTCGGCCTACGAGACGGCCAACGCCGCCATGCGTCCGGCGCCCGAGTGCAACGCCAACCGCGACGAGGAGGCGGCCGACAACATCGCCAACCCCAGCGTGCTGTGGACGCTGACCCCGCGAATCATCTCGCTCGACACGGAGTACTTCGGCGTGATGTGGCCCAACAACTCCGCAGTCGGCGCCAGCTACGGCGCCATCCTGGCCGGGCTGGCCGAAAGCCTGGCGATCCCGCCCCCGTTGGCGACCATGGGCGCCTCGCCGGCCGCCTCGGCGGAGGCGGCGGCGACGGTCGGCCAGGCGGCCGGCGACGCCGCGGCCGGCGACGGGATGCGCGCCGCATTCCAGGGAGTTCAGACGGGTACGACGGGTGCCGGTCAGGCGGCATCGGGCGGTCAGGACATGGGCGGCCAGCTGGGCACCTTCATGCAGCCGCTGCAGTCGATGGTGGGCGCGGTCCCGCAGGCGCTGCAGGCTCCCTCGCAGCTGATGCAGGCACCAATGAGCGCGATGCAGCCGCTGCAGTCGATGATGGGGATGTTCGCCAACCCGGGCGCACTGGGTGCGGGCACCGGGGCACCGGCCTCGGCCGTCAGTGCGGTATCCGCAGCGCCAAGTGCGGCGGCCGGCGTCGGCGGCGGCGGAGCCTCGCTCGGTGGCAGCGGTGTGCCCGCGACGACCTTCACTCGCCCGGTCAGCGCGTTCGAGCCCGGCGGCAGCGGCCGCCCGGTGGGGCTACGCCCCAGTGGGGCGCTGGGCGCCGACTCGGTGCGGTCCCCGACAACCACAACGACGGCGGGCGGCACCGGAGTGGGCGGCATGCCGGTGGGCCAAGCGGCCGGCGGCCCGGGCGGGTCCCACAAGAAGTCCGACCGGACCGGCACGGTGCGCGTGGTCGATGAAAGAGTCTGAAAGGGCTGCTCAGAGGGTGAATCGACACATCGGAACGGCCGCCATACACTTCGACGCATCCCCCGAGAAATCAACGGGAACAACACAATAAAGGGAACACGCCTAACCGGATAAGGAGAAATCAACCGTGTCAATTGTTGTCGATGCAAACGTGCTGCGAAGCACCAGCGATGCGATTCAAGCGCACATGGAACATGCGATTGCGATCGCCCAGGGCTACCTGGCCAACCAAGAAAACGTCATGAACCCGTCGACCTGGTCCGGTGACGCGGTCGTCGCCTCGCATATGACGGCGTCCGAAGTTTCGAATGACCTCAACAAGGTCTTGACGGGCGGCACCCGCCTGGCCGAGGGCCTCAAGCAGGCCGCGGCCCTGATGGAAGCCCATGAGGCCGACTCGCAGCACGCGTTCCGCGCGCTGTTCGGCGGCTCTGCGCAAAACCTCGCTTAATTGCCAACCCATTTCGCTTCAGAAAGGAATCACCATGACAGGCCCCATCGCTTACAACCCGGGCCCCGTGGCCGACTTCGCGACCGATGTCGGTTCCCGCGCCGGTCAGCTCGACGCCATTCACGCCGATGTTGCGAACAAGACCAACTCTCTCCAGGAGTTCTTCGCGGGCCACGGTGCAACGGGGTTCTTCGACGCGCAGTACCAAATGCTGTCCGGCTTGCAGGGCCTCATCGACACTGTGCGCCAGCACGGTCAGACTACCGGTCACGTGCTCGACGCGGCGATCCAGACCGACAACAACATCAGCCACCTTTTCTAAAATCGTGTGCCCCAGTGCAACTTTCGCGTCCAGGGGCTGAGACCAAGGTGGGGCGCCAATGCCATGCATGTGCCCCACCTTGGGTGTGTCCGGCGACCTGCCTGAGGTGAAAGTGGCGTGCTGACAACGACAATCGACGGCCTGTGGGTATTGCAGGCGGTAACCGGGGTGGAGCAGCTGTGCCCCGAGCTGGGCCTCCGGCCATTGCTGCCTCGGCTGGAGACCCCGGAGTTGGCGCTGCGCCACCCGGTGGTCGCAGAACTGACAGCCTGCGGTGCGCTCGACGCGACCGGCAACGCCGACCCGATGATCCGGGAATGGCTGACCGTGCTCTTGCGGCGCGATCTGGGCTTGCTGCTGCACATCAACGTGCCGGGCCGGGACCCGACGCGGGCGGCCATCTGCCGGTTCGCGACGTGGTGGGTGGTTTTGGAACGCCACGGCGACCTGGTGCGGCTCTATCCGGCCGGCACCGCCAGCGAGGCGGCCACGGCCACCGAGCTCGTGGTGGGGCAAGTCGAGCGGCTGTGCGGGGTGGCCGAAGCCGCGCCGCTCCGGCCGGTCACCGTGGACACCAACGAGCTGCTGGAGTCGGCGCATGACGCCGCCAGCCTGAAAGCGTTTCTGCTCAGACAGCGCTTGGATGTCGACCAGCTGCACATCGTCACTATGGCCGCTGACCCGGCGCGGTCCGCCTCCGCGGCCATCGTGGCGGTGCAGGCCGGTGTCGGCCCGGACAAAACGGCTCGCCTCGCGATCGGGGAGTCGGCGGTGGCCATCGTCGACACCGCTGCCGGCCGGCTGTGCGTGGAAGGCATTAGTTCGGGCGGGCGGCGCTACCAGGTCCTCTCACCGGGGTCGCGCAGCGACATCAGTGCGGCGGTGCAGCGGCTCATCAAAAACCTGCCTGCGGGCGAAGAGTGGTACTCCTACCGGCGCGTGGTCTGACCAACGCAAGCAAAAGCATCCGTTACACCAATCATGGGAATGACAAAGCCGGACCCGGCTCTAATGCGCTTCGCGGTTTAGTGAAGGCGGAAACGGCCTATCGCGCATCGTGTTAGCATCGACGGTCGTGACGACACCTTGGAATGACCCCAATATGTTTGACGAAGAGAGGCTGGGGCGGGGGGATCCGCCCGCGGTGCGCCACCGGGATTCGGTATCGGACACCATGCGTATCACCGATTTAGCCGCGCCCCGAAAAATTCCACCGGGCTCGGGCTGGCGGAAATTCATTTACAACCTTTCGTTCCACCAAATAAATCTCGGGGAATCACCGGGCGAACGCCATTATCGCGAATTAAAGGAACGCATTCGTCGTCACATCCGGCGGCAATTTGTGATCACGTTGGTGTCCGGCAAGGGCGGGGTCGGGGTATCGACGATGGCCGCATGCATCGGTGGAGTCTTCCGCGAATGCCGGCCGACCAACGTGATCGCGATCGACGCGGTTCCGGGCTTCGGCACCCTGGCTGACCGGATCGACGAGTCGCCGCCCGGCGACTACACCGCGATCATCAACGACACAGACGTCCAAGGCTACGCGGACATCCGGGAACACCTGGGGCAAAACGTGGTCGGGCTCGACGTGCTGGCCGGGAACCGGACGTCCGACCAGCCCAGGCCGCTGGTGCCGGCGATGTTCGCCGGGGTGCTGGCGCGGCTGAGGCGGACCCACAACGTCATGGTGGTCGACACCGCCCCGGACCTCGAACACCCTGTCATGAAAACCGTCCTGGACAACACCGACACCCTGGTGTTCGTCTCCGGCATTACCGCGGACCGGTCCCGGCCGGTGCTGCGTGCCATCGACTTCCTCAGCGCGCAGGGCTATCACGAGCTGGTGTCGCACAGCACCGTGATCACCAACCACACCGACCGCGCCGTCGACAAGGACGCCCTGGCCTACTTGACCGAGCGGTTCACCAAGGTCGGCGCGACCGTCGAAGTGATGCCGTTCGATCCACACCTCGCCAAAGGCGGGATCATCGACACGGTCCACGAGCTGAAGAAGAAGTCGCGGCTGCGGCTGTTTGAGATCACCGCGGGGCTGGCCGACAAATACGTGCCCGAGGCCGGCACCGAGAGGGCGCAGCAGTGACGTCGGCCCACAAGGTCGCCTTCCCGGCGCGGTGCGCGGTCAACATTTCCTATGACAAGCACCTGTGCTCACAGGTGTTCCCCGCGGGAACACCTGTGGAAGGCTTTTTCGAGGGCATGGTCGAGCTGCTCAGCGACGACCTGAAGCGCAAGGGTTTCGACGGCATCGCGCTGCCGCCGGGCAGCTACGAGCTGCACAAGGTCAACGGGGTGCGCCTGGACATCAACAAGAGCCTCGACGAGCTCGGCGTCCAAGACGGTGACACATTGGTGCTGGTGCCCCGGGTCGACGGGGAATCATTTGAACCGCAGTTTGAATCGCTGTCGACCGCCTTGGCGGCCATGGGCAAGTGGCTCGGCCGCGACGGCGGGGACCGGATGTTCGCTCCGGTGACGGCGCTGACCGCCGCCCACACCGCGATCGCGATCGCGGCCATTGCGGTCGGTGCGGTGGCGGGCCTGACCCTGCGCGAACGCACCTTCAGCGACAGCCTGATCCCGGCGGCTGTGGCCGGCGGGGTCGGGGCGCTCCTCGCGATCGCCGCGGTCGTGGTGTTCGCGGGATGGCCGCAGCGCCGCGACATGTTCAGCGGATTCGCTTGGCTAGCAGTGCTTTTGGTCGCGGTTGCGGGAAGCTGCGCGCCGCCCGGGAAACTGGGCGCCCCCCATGCGCTGATCGGCCTCGTCGTGGTGATCCTGGGCGCCATCGCGATCAGCGCGACGACGCGGAAACGCTGGCAGACGGCGGCGGTGACCGCGGTGGTGACGGTGTGCGGGATTACGGCCGGGGTGGCCGCCGCCCGGATGTTTTGGCCGGTGTCGGTGCAGGTGCTGTCGATCTGCGTGCTGTTCGGCGTGCTCGTGCTGGTGCGCATGGCGCCGACGATCGCGCTGTGGGTGGCGAGGGTGCGGCCCCCGCACTTCGGATCCATCACGGGGCGCGACCTGTTCGCGCGCCGCGAGGGGATGCCGGTGGACACGGTATCGCCGGTAAGCGCGAACGAAACCGAGGACGAGGACGACGAACTCACCGACATCACCGCCCGCGGCGCCGCGATCGCCGCTTCGGCGCGGTTGGTCAACGCGGTTCAAGTGGGCCTGTGCGTCGGGGTGGCGGTCGTGCTGCCCGTCGCGGTCTGGGGCGTCCTGGCGCCGGCTCGTCACTGGGCGTGGTTGGCGCTGGTGGTGGCCGGCCTCGTGGTGGGCATCTTCATCACGCAGGGCCGCGGATTCGCTGCCAAGTACCAGGCGGTCGCCCTGGTATGCGGCGCGTGCGCGGCGGTATGTGCCGGTGTAGTCAAGTACGCGTTGGCCGGGCCGAGAAATCTCGAGACCGGCCTGGTCTGGCCGGTTGCGCTGGTGGTCGCCTTCGCCGCATTGGGTTTGGCCGCAGCGCTTCTGGTGCCTGCGACGCGGTTCCGGCCATTGATCCGGCTGACCGTGGAATGGCTCGAGGTGTTGGCCATGATCGTGTTGCTGCCGGCCGCCGCGGCGCTGGGAGGGCTGTTCACGTGGCTTCGCCACTGAAACCAGTATGCACCCGGGTCGCCACGGTCGTCGCAACCCTGAGCCTGATCGCGGCTAACAGCAATATTCCTGCCGCCCAAGCCATTTCACCACCGAAGGTCGATCCGGCGGCGGTGCCGCCGGACACGCCGCCGCGGCCGGACCAGCCGATGCGCCGCGCCAACAGCTGCTCGGTGCCGATCACCGTGAAAACCCCGGACGTGTCACAGATGGCGCCCGGCTTCGACCTGCTCAACATCAGCAATGCGTGGCAATACAGCACCGGCAACGGCGTGGCCGTGGCCGTCATCGACACCGGGATCTCTCCCAATCCGCGATTGCCCGTCGTGCCCGGTGGCGACTACATCATGGGCGAGGACGGCCTGTCGGATTGCGACGCGCACGGAACGGTCGTCGGCGCGATCATTGGCGCTGCGCCGCAAGGACTTATCCCGATGCCGCGGCCCATCCCGCCCGCGCCCGCATTCCCGCCGCCGGCGGCGCCCCCGCCGGCCGCCGGGGCGCCCCCGCCACCGGTGGAAGTCCCGCCGCCGGCACCGCCCCCGCCGCCGCCACCCCCGGTGACGATCACCCTTGTTCCCCCGCCTCCGCCGCCACCACCGCCCCCGCCCCCGGAGGCCGGCGCGATGGCCCCCTCGAACGGGCCGCCGGACCCACAGACCGAAGACGAACCCGCGGTGCCGCCGCCCCCGCCGAGAGCGCCCGACGGGGTGGTGGGCGTGGCCCCGCACGCGACCATCATTTCGATCCGGCAGTCCTCGCGGGCCTTCGAGCCGGTCAACCCGGCCCCGGCCGACCCGAACTCGGACGAGAAGGTCAAAGCCGGCACGCTGAACACCTTGGCGCGGGCGGTCGTCCACGCGGCGAACATGGGCGCGAAGGTGATCAACATCTCGGTGACCTCCTGCCTGCCGGCCGCGTCCTCCACCGATCAGCGGGCGCTCGGCGCGGCTCTGTGGTACGCGGTGACCGCGAAGGACGCCGTGGTCGTCGCCGCCGCCGGCAACGACGGGGAAGGCGGCTGCGACAACAACCCGATCTATGACCCGCTGGACCCGTCGGATCCCCGCGACTGGCACCACGTCAAGGTCATCTCCTCGCCGTCCTGGTTTTCCGACTACGTGTTGTCCGTGGGCGGCGTGGACGCCGGGGGCGCGCCGATCGACAAGAGCATGTCGGGGCCCTGGGTCGGCGTGGCGGGGCCCGCGACCCACATCATGGGCCTGTCGCCGCAGGGCGGTGGGCCGGTCAACGCCTACCCGCCCTCGCGGCCAGGTGAGAAGAACATGCCCTTCTGGGGCACCAGCTTTTCGGCCGCCTATGTCAGCGGAGTCGCGGCGCTGGTGCGCGCGAAATACCCTCAGCTGACCGCACATCAGGTGATCAACCGGATCGTGCAGTCGGCGCACAACCCCGCGGCCGGCGTCGACAACAGGGTGGGTTATGGCCTGGTTGATCCGGTCGCCGCGCTGACATTCAACATCCCGCCCGGCGACCGGATGCCGCCGGGTGCGCAAAGCCGGGTGATCTCCCCGCCCGCGCCGCCGGCGCCGCCGGATCACCGGGCGCGCAACGTCGCCCTCGGGTTCCTGGGTGCCGTGCTCGCCGGTGTACTGGTGGTGGCGACCGGGATGCGGCTGCGGAGGGCGCGATGAGGTCGCGGCTGACCGGGTTTGGCCCGGGCAGCAATCGGCGAGTCGTCGGGACCTTGCTGGTGTTCCTGCTCGCGCTGGCGAGCTGGGCGGTCGGCGGGTACGTCGGCGCCGCGACGGCCGTCGTGGTGGGCATCGCGCTGGTGTTCGTGCAGTGGCGGGGGCAGCCGGCATGGTCGTGGGCGGTCCTGGCGCTGCGGGGCCGGCGGCCGATCAGCTGGGTGGACCCGATCACGGTGGCCAGCAACCGATCCGGCGGCGGGGTGCGCGTCCAAGACGGCGTCGCGGTGGTGGCGGTGCAGCTGCTCGGCAGGGCGCACCGGGCTACCACGGTGACCGGCTCGGTGAGCGTCGAGACCGAGAACGTCGTCGACATCGTCCAATTGGTGCCGATGCTGCAGCACCCGCTGGGGCTGGAGCTCGACTCGATCAGCGTCGTGTCGTTCGGGTCGCGGTTCGGCGGTGTGGGCGACTATCCGCGGGTGTATGACGCCGAGATCGGCACCCCGCCTTATGCGGGCCGCCGCGAAACCTGGTTGATCCTGCGGCTGGCGGTGATCGAGAACACCTCGGCGCTGCGGTGGCGCACAACCCTTGGCGCGACGGCGATTTCGGCCGCCCAGCGGGTCGCCGGGCAGCTGCGCTGCCAGGGATTGCGCGCCAAGGTGGCCACCACCACCGAGCTGATCGAGCTCGATCGCCGGCTCGGCTGGGACGCGGTGTCGGGCAGGGTGCAAAAGTGGAAGGCAATCCGCGGGGAGGCCGGATGGATGACGACGTATGCCTACCCGACGGAGGCGATCAACTCCCGCGTGCTCGCTCAGGCCTGGACGCTGCGCGTCGACGAGGTGATCCAGAACGTCACGGTCCACCCGGACGGGACCTGCACCGCAACGGTCACCGTTCGCACACCCACGCAGGCGCCCAGCCCGCCGAGCGTCGTCCTGCGCCGCCTCAACGGCGAGCAGGCCGCCGCGGCGGCGGCCAACATGTGCGGTCCGCGTCCCTTCCTACGCGGGTTGCGTCGAAGTCCGTTGCCGGACAACCTGATCGTCGAGATCGGGCCGTCGGGGGTGTTGGTGGGCAAGCTTGGCAATGGCGACCGGCTGATGATCCCGATTACCGATGCCGGCGAGCTGTCCCGGGTGTTCGTGGCCGCCAATGACGCGATCGCCAAACGGATCGTGATTCGCACCGCCGGTGCCGGCGAGCGGGTCAGCGTGCACACCCGTGACCTGAAGCGCTGGGCCAGCGTGCGGATGCCGTTGGTCAGCGTCGTCAGTTCCTCACGGCCGGCGCCCCGCACCACTGTGAGCGTGGTCGAACATGCCCCCCAGCCAAAAGGTGGCGACATCGCGATCTCGCCGGCGCCGCGGCCCGCCACCGTGATCACGATCGCGCCGGCAGGCACGCCGCTTCCCGACGGACACGGCCACGCTTTCGAGGTGGCCATCGAGCAGGTCGGCGGCGCAACCGTGAAAGTCACCGCTGCAGGGGAAAGTTGGCTAGTCGACATGGACCTGTTCCGTGCGGAGAACCGCTATGTCAACCTTGAGTCTGTCGCGATGTCATTCGCCACTTAGCGTCGAGGATGGTGCAGTCGATGGGGGATTTGCTCACGGCGCGTAGGCATTTCGACCGCGCCATGGCAATCATGGACCGGCAGGGGCGCGTCGCGGCGTTGCCGGAGTTCATTGCCGCCACCGAGGCCGATCCGTCTATGGCCGACGCCTGGCTGGGCCGCATCGCCTGCGGCGACAACGACCTGAACGCGCTGAAGCGGCTCAACCATCACCGCGAGTGGCTGCACCGCGAAACCACACGGATCGGCCGGACGCTGGCCGCCGAGATGCAGCTGGGCCCCTACATCGGCATCACCGTTACCGACGCGTCCCAGGTGGGGCTGGCGCTGTCGTCGGCGCTGACGATCGCCGGTGAATACGCCGACGCCGACCGGCTTTTGGCCAACCACGAGCTGCTCGATTCGTGGGGCAACTACCAGTGGCACCAATTGGCCCGGGCGTTTCTGATGTACGCCACGCAGCGCTGGCCCGACCTGTTACTAACGGCCGCGGAGGAGCTGCCGCCGCAGGCCATCATCATGTCCGCGGTGACCGCATCGATCTGCGGCCTGGCCGCCCACGCCGCCGCGCATCTCGGGCAGGGCCGGGTGGCGCTGGACTGGCTGGACCGCGTCGACGTGATCGGCCAGAACACGTCGTCGAGCCGGTTCGGCGCCGAGGTGTTGACGGCCTCGATCGGCCCGGCTGACATTCCGCTACTCGTCGCCGACTTGGCGTATGTGCGGGGGATGGTGCACCGCCAACTGCACGAGGAGGACCGAGCCCAGATCTGGCTGTCAAAGGCCACCATCAACGGGGTGCTGACCGACGCCGCCAAGGTCGCGCTGGCGGACCCGAACCTGCAGTTGGTCGTGACCGACGAACAGACCATCGCCAGCCGCACCGACAAGTGGGACGTCTCGACCGCAAAGAGCCGCGAGCAGCTGGAGGACGACGACGCGGCCGACCGGCGCGCCGAGCTGCTGGCCGAGGGCCGACGGCTGCTGGCCAAACAGGTGGGCCTAGCTGCGGTCAAGCAGGCGGTGTCGGCGCTGGAAGACCAGCTCGAGGTCCGCATGATGCGCCTCGAGCACGGGCTGCCGGTGGAGGGGCAGACCAACCACATGCTGCTGGTGGGACCGCCCGGCACGGGCAAGACCACCACCGCCGAGGCGCTGGGCAAGATTTATGCGGGCATGGGCATCGTGCGGCACCCGGAGATCCGGGAGGTCCGCCGGTCGGATTTCTGCGGCCATTACATCGGGGAATCCGGGCCGAAGACGAACGATCTGATCGAAAAGTCCCTTGGCCGAATCATTTTCATGGACGAGTTCTACTCACTGATCGAACGCCACCAGGACGGCACGCCGGACATGATCGGCATGGAGGCCGTCAACCAGCTCTTGGTCGCGTTGGAAGCCCACCGGTTCGACTTCTGCTTCATCGGGGCCGGCTACGAGGATCAGGTGGACGAATTCCTCACAGTTAATCCGGGTTTGGCTGGCCGGTTCAACCGAAAGTTGCGTTTCGAGTCGTACTCGCCGGCCGAGATCGTCGAGATCGGACACCGGTACGCCGCACCGCGGGCCAGCCTGCTCGACGACGGCGCCCGGGACGCGTTTCTGGATGCGGCCACCACCATCCGCAACTACACCACGCCCGGTGGTCAGCACGGCATCGACGCCATGCAGAACGGCCGGTTCGCCCGCAACGTCATCGAACGCGCCGAGGGGTTCCGCGATACCCGAGTGGTCGCCCAAAAGCGCTCGGGCCGACCGGTGACCATCGATGATTTGCAGATCATCACCGCCGCCGACGTCGAGGCCGCGGTGCGCAGCGTGTGTTCGGACAACCGCGACATGGCCGCCATCGTCTGGTAGCGAATCTGAGCGGTGACTCCGTCGCGGTCAAAACGCAGTGCACGTAGCAGCGCCGTGCGCCGTTTCCGGAGGTGGGCCGCTCTAGCCGGAAGTGGGCGAGTTCGTCAGCAATGTTGCAATGGGATGGGGTCGGGCCTGGCGGCTCTCCGGCACGAACCAGACTGAGCGCCAACCTCATTGAAGGCCGCTCGCGCTCGCATAAGCTTCCAGAAGCTGACAGCCTTCCGGCATCCTTTCCCGACTGATGGGGAAGTGCCAGCAGCCAAGGCAGCGTTCGGCAGACTTGGCTGCTGGCAGCCGCCACTGGGTGAGCCAGGCCTCCTGCGCGATTCTGCACGACCCCGAAGTCCGCGGCTACTATGACCAGCTCCGCGCCCGCGGCACCAAGCACAACGCCGCTCTCTGCCAGGTCGCCAACCGGCTCGTCGGTGTCCTCCACGGCTGCCTCAACGCGCGAACCCGATACGACCGAAACACGGCATGGGCCCATCGACACACCGCCGCTGCTTGACAATCAACTTCCAGGGATGTCTTGGCTCGAATTTGTGCGCACGTCAGCGGGAACCGTGATGGGGGCGCGGTGTCGGGTCAGTGGTGGTGCGGGCGTGATTATCACGATTCGGTGGCAGCGGATGGCGCAAACGAAATCCGCTGTATGCCCCGACCCGTTGCTTCGATAGCTGCTGACCAACTTAGTTGGTGGTGGGTGGTGGTGGTTGGGGTTGGAAGGGTTCGTACCACCACCAGTCGGCGCGTTCGCCGGTGGGCCCGGGGCACGGCGGCACCGCGGGTGAGGGTTGGGTGGGTGGACGCGCCAGCGATGCTGGGCTGAGGACTCGCCCGGCGCTGTCGGTGACGGTCAGAGCGGTGGCGGTTCCGGTGATGGTGATCAGGCCGCGGTGGTGTGCCCGGTGGTGATAGGGGCAGACCAGGACCAGGTTGGCTAATTCGGTGGCACCGCCGTCTTCCCAGTGCCAGATGTGGTGGGCGTGCAGGCCGCGGGTGGCCCCGCAGCCAGGGACTGCGCAGCTGGGCTGGCGGTGCTCAAGCGCGCGGCGCAGCCGCCGGTTGATTCCGCGGGTTGTGCGGCCGGCGCCGATGAGCTGTCCGGCGCGTTGGAACCAGACTTCGCAGGTGGCATCACAGCTCAGGTATTGGCATTCGGCCTCGGACAGCAGCGGACCCCGGTGCAGCGCCGCGGCGCGCCGCTCGACGTCGAGGTGGACCACCACGGTGGTGTGCTGGCCGTGGGGGCGCCGGGTGGCCTCGGTGTCCCAGCCGGTCTCGACCAGGCGCCAAAACGCCTCCAGGGTGCCCGGCAGCGGGGGCCGCTGATCTGACCCGCTCTGGCCATCGGCGTGGTCGTGTTTCCATTCGGTGATCAGCGCCTCCCGATGAGACGCCAAGGCGGCGTCGAACTTCGCCGCACCCAGGTGATCGAGTGTGATCCGGTAGCAGCTGCCCTGCTCGCTGCGGGTCGTGGTGATCGAAGGCTGCGGTGGCGGCCCGGCCTCGGGGTGGGGTCGCGGTTCGAGTTTGACCGCGGTGCGCAGCTGGTTGACCGTGGCGACCTGCGCCAGCTGTGCGTAGTGCTTATCGGAGCCCTCCCCGGCGCGTGCGGCGATGACGCCGACTTGATCCAGCGACAGCCGACCCTCCCGCATGCCCGCCGCGCAGCGCGGGAACTCCGCCCGCCGGCGCGCGATGGTGGCGATGGTGTGGGCGTTGGCCGAGGACGCGCCCAGCTTCCAGGCCACCAGCGCCGCCACCGAGCGTGCGCCGGTCATCCCGCACAGCTCGTCGTGCTCGATCTCAGCGACGATGTCCACGAGGCGCCCATCGATGGCGTTGCGCTGCCCGGCCAACTCCGCCAACTCCTCAAACAACACCGCCAGGCGCTCTTTAGGGCTCACCACCACGGCAGACGATGCGGTCGAAGACATAACCCCATCATCACAGCCACCTACGACAAATCCCGGCCGCCCAACCCGCGCCGGGGTACGACCGTCATCATCGGCCAAGCGGGACAGTCGCGAATTGGACCTGTGGCTCCATCGAGCCGCAGTCGACCTTGTCCGCGTGGATGGCCCCCGGGCCGACGCCGCCGGAGTCGCCTACCGCATGTACGGCAAGGGACGCCAAGGGCGACGACTTCGCGCACACACCGACATCGGCGTGGCTCTCGCGGATCGCTAATGGACCGTTGGGGTTCCTTCTCGCCAAGCGTTCAACACGTCCTCGACGCACCAGCGGACCCGATCTCGGGCCGCCGCCCGGTTGACACCCGACATCAGCAGTTCGTCGTAGTTTGTGTCGAGATGCCGGACTGATGCCGCAACCGCGAGGTGAACGGCCTCGGGGTCAAGCGCCCTCCCGGCCGCGCTGCGTCCGATTCGGCCGCTACCGCGCATCGCCGCGTGTCGTGCGATGTCGTCGGCCCTGTGAGCCGGACAGTGCGGAAACAGGTCACGGATGGCGGTGGCGAACTCCGCCTGGAACTGGACATCCGCGGACGCGCGCCTTGCCTGATCCCGCTCTTGACGCCGCGATCGGGCCTCGGCGTCGGATAGGCATTCCTGCTCGGCGCGTTCGATCGCGTCCGCTTCCGCCAGAATCCCTTGCCGTTCATACCGGTTGCGCGCACGGCTCCAGCGCACAACAACTGCCGAAAGGCCACTGATTCTTTTCGCCCGCCTGGTCAGAGCCGCATCCCCGGACGGCAAGAAGACGAGGTGCCCGAGATCGGCGCAGTCCAGGCATAGCGGACCGCCGTCTTCCATTCTCAGAAAGTCACCCGTGCCCCGGCACGACGCGCACGTCCACTTCTTCACGGGTGACACGACGACGAGGTTCGGTGAACGGTTACGCGGCTCGGTCAAGGCTTTCTCGCATTCGGCTGCTGCCATCGCGGGCGTGCGTGCAACACGATAGCGTTCGGCCGCGGGACGCGGTACCCAACCAGTCGGGCCCGGGTCGCCCAAATCGGACGCGCAAGCGTCTCATGTTCGCAACCATTGAGGGTCCACCGTTGACGCCGGCGTAACAAGTTTGGAATGGAACGTTCCTAAGGTGAGTCGGTCCAAGTCGTGGCCCCCTCAGCGATAGGAATTCAATTGAGCGGAAACGCCGTCCGCCTGCAGGCGATCAACAATGTCGAGGCATATGTCCCCCCGGCCATCAGCTTCGTACCCGGCGAACCCCCGGGCGAGATCTTCGGTTCGAATGTCTTCACCAAAGCGGAAATGCAAGCGCGGCTGCCCAAATCGGTGTACAAGTCCGTCGCGGCGACCATCGAGAAGGGCGCCAAGCTCGACGCCGATATCGCCGACTCCGTCGCCGCGGCGATGAAGGACTGGGCACTGGAGAAGGGCGCCACCCACTACGCCCACGTCTTCTACCCGATGACCGGCCTGACCGCCGAAAAGCATGACAGCTTCCTCGAACCCATCTCGGACGGGCAGACGCTGGCCGAGTTCGCCGGCAAAACCCTCATCCAGGGGGAACCCGATGCGTCCAGCTTCCCCTCGGGCGGGCTGCGCAGCACCTTCGAAGCGCGCGGCTACACCGGCTGGGACGTCACCAGCCCGGCCTACGTCTTGGAGAATCCGAACGGCAACACCCTCTGCATCCCAACGGTTTTCGTGTCCATGACCGGTGAGGCGCTGGACTACAAGACGCCGCTGTTGCGCAGCCAGCAAGCCATGGGCATCCACGCCGAGCGCATCCTGAGGCTGTTCGGTCACAAGGACCCCGACAAGGTCGTGTCGTTCTGCGGGCCGGAACAGGAGTACTTCCTGGTCGATCGGCACTTCTTCTTGGCCCGACCGGACCTGGTCAACGCCGGTCGCACGGTGTTCGGTGCCAAACCGCCCAAAGGGCAGGAGTTCGACGACCACTACTTCGGAGCTGTGCCCGAACGCGTTCTCGGCTTCATGATGGACACCGAGCGGGAGCTGTTCAAACTGGGCATCCCGGCCAAGACCCGGCACAACGAGGTGGCCCCGGGCCAGTTCGAGGTGGCGCCGATGTTCGAACGGGCCAACATCGCCTCCGACCACCAGCAACTGCTGATGACGGTCTTCAAGACGCTGGCCAGAAAGCACGGCATGGAATGCCTGTTCCACGAGAAGCCGTTCGCGGGCGTGAACGGATCGGGTAAACACGTCAACTTCTCGGTGGGCAACGCCGAACTGGGCTCGCTGCTGGTCCCGGGCGACACCCCGCACGAGAACGCCCAGTTCCTGGTGTTCTGCGCGGCGGTGATCCGCGCCGTGCACAAGTTCGCCGGCCTGCTGCGGGTTTCGGTCGCGTCCGCCACCAATGATCATCGCCTGGGCGCCAACGAGGCACCGCCGGCGATCATCTCGATCTTTCTCGGTGAGCAGCTCGCCGATGTCTTCGAGCAGATCACCAAAGGTGCGGCAACGTCGTCAAAAGGTAAGGGCACCATGATCATCGGTGTCGACACCCTGCCTCCGCTGCCGACCGACCCGGGCGATCGCAACCGCACCAGCCCCTTCGCTTTCACCGGCAACAGGTTCGAGTTCCGCGCGCCCGGCTCCGGCCAGACGGTTGCCGTGCCGATGAT
The DNA here is from genome assembly GCF_035506235.1 of Mycobacterium sp. Classification (GTDB taxonomy): domain Bacteria; phylum Actinomycetota; class Actinomycetes; order Mycobacteriales; family Mycobacteriaceae; genus Mycobacterium. The sequence continues at coordinate 578 of NZ_DATJPU010000032.1, read as the reverse complement.
CGTGCTCAACACGATCATGGCCGACTCGTTCGACTACCTGGCATCGACCCTGGAGAAGGCTGTCGAAGACGGTGAGGACTTCGATGTCGCAGTGCAGAAGCTGCTCACCGATGTCATCACCGAACACGGTGCGGTGGTGTTCAACGGGGACGGGTATTCCGAGAACTGGCAGATCGAGGCCGCCGAGCGGGGCTTGCCGAATCTCAAGACCACGCTGGATGCCATACCGGAGCTGATCAAGCCGGAAGCGGTCGAAGTCTTCGAGAAATACGGCGTTTTCAACGAACGCGAGCTGCACAGCCGCTACGAGGTGCGCCTGGAGCAGTACGCCCTGACCATCGCGGTCGAGGCCAAGCTGACGCTGGAGATCGCGACGACGGTCGTCCTGCCGGCCGCGATCCGCTACCAGACCGAGCTGGCGCAGAACGTCGCGACGTTGAAGACCGCGGGGATAGAGCCGAACACGGCCGCCCTGAAGGCCGTTTCGGCCCCGCTTGACGGTCTGGTCGCGGCGCTGGCGACGCTGAAGGAGGCGCTGTCCGATCATTCGGCGGCGTCGCCCCTCGACGAGGCGAAGC
>NZ_DATJPU010000031.1:0-3862 GCF_035506235.1 Mycobacterium sp. | reverse complement strand
CTACGCATGACCGAAGCTACCCAAACCGCGATGGCGCTCGGCCAGGGCGCCCGCGAGGCTGGGGCCGAATGCGACCTCATCGCCGACACCACCCCGGGTGTGGGCTACGTGATGATCGACGGCACCGCCGAACCGCAACGCGTCCGCGCGTTCTACGTCACCGACGCCGATATCACCGACCTCACCACCCGATTCGCCCCTACCCAGGCACGTGGCAACGAAACCGATCACGACATCAACGACGCCGAACGAGACGCGAGCAAGCAGTGAACGCGCCAGCCCGACTGCCAGGCCTGCCCGACGGTATCGACCACGACGCAGTGGTCAACCAGATGATCCGCAGAGCCCGCTCGGCAGGATTCAACACCTGGTGGCAGCGTGTGCAAGTGGCTGGGTTCTGCGCCACCCCCATCCACCTCACCGGACACGATGAACTTGGCAAAGAACACCAGGTCTTCACCCGCTGCAACAACCGGCGAGCAATCGTCTGCCCGTCGTGCTCGGACCTGTACTCGCGGGATACCTGGCAGCTCATCCACGCCGGACTGCTCGGCGGACACCACGAAGTCCCCGCCACCGTGGCCGACCACCCCCAAGTGTTCGTCACCCTCACCGCGCCCAGCTTCGGTGCCGTCCACACGATTCGCGCCGCAGGTGGCTGCCACCCGCAGCGCGCCCGTGACCGCGAGTGCCCGCACAACGCACCGCCGGGGTGCGATAAGTCGCACCCCGATTCCGACCCCAAGCTCGGACAACCCCTATGCCGTGACTGCTACGACTACGACGGACACGTCTTGTTCTCCTGGCACGCCCCAGAACTGTGGCGGCGCTTCACGATTCGACTGCGCCGCCTACTACGGCGCGAGCTACGTCGCCGGACTGAACCGCCCGATCAAACACGGATCTCCTTCATGAAAGTCGTTGAACTACAACGACGAGCACTCCCCCATTTCCACGCCGTCATCCGGCTAGACGGCCCATCCGAGCGTGGTGAACCACCGTCAGCGCCCGACACGACCCTCAGCGCACACCACTTCGCGATCCTTGTTCGTCAGGCCACTACAGAGACTGCGCTCGTCTTGCCGGGCGACAGGACCCTACGGTTCGGCGAACAGATCGACATCAAAACCATCACCACCGCCAGCCGGAAAGACGACAACGACAGCCAGATATCCGGTCGCCAGATCGCTGGCTATCTCGCAAAATACGTCACCAAATCGGTCGCAGATTTCGGTATCGGAGTTCGGCGATTCAGTCCCGCCGTCATCGACCAACTCGACATAACAGAACACGTCCGCGACATATTGAGAACAATTGTCACGATCTCCAAGGAAGAACCCTACGCAGACATTCTGAACTGGATTCACACGCTCGGATATCGCGGCCACGTCATCAGCAAGTCACGTCAATTCTCGACAACGATGACCGCCCTTCGCGAAAAGCGCACAGAGTGGGGCAAATCGGAAGCATGCCCAGCGATCAGCGGAAGCCGAACCGACGAACTAATCCCCTGGCAGTTCCACCGTTTAGGTCTCGACAGCCTCGGCGATCGAGCCCTGATCGTCTCCGCATCCAACAGTGCGCGAGACCAACGCATCGCCGCATTGCAAGCGCGAAAGGAAGGGGCCTGAACCATGACGGAATTATGCCCGCGGGCAATCTTGCGCACCCAGCACGACCGACGAGTCGTACGCTGGAACCAATCGCGCGGTATTACGCCCGCCGTCGGGCCCGTGGCGTAGGTATCGAGGCGAATCATGCTCGAAGACCAAGGAGAGCTGATGACCGTTCAGGCAGCTGCCGAACGGCTCGCCGTCAGCCGATGGATGATCTACCGATTGATTTGGGACCAAAAGGTCAAGTCTGTGCAGATAGGGCGATGCCGGCGGATCGTCCGAAAGTCATTCGACGACTACATCGTCAGCCTCATCGATGGCGCTGCGTGATGGCGCCGCGAAGGCATACGAAGAGAAACGCCAACGGGGAGGGCGGCGTTTACCGCCGTCCCAACGGCAGCTGGGAGGCGAAGTTCTTCGCCGATACGCCGGACGGTAGGCGCAAGCGGATCAGCGTGTACGTTAAGACCGAGCGCGAAGCGCTCGACGAGCTGAACAAGCTGCGCGACCAGCATCGGCGCGGGATCCCCATAACCACCACGACATGGACGCTCGCGGATTACATGTCGTATTGGCTCGAACACATCGCCGAACCGAGCATCCGTCGGACGACTTACGCCACCTACGAGGGGGACGTGCGTCTGCATATCATCCCGGGTATCGGCAAGCGGAAGCTGAAAACCCTGCAGGCATCCGATATTCGGGTTTGGTTGACCCAACTGCGGACGCGGTGCCAGTGCTGCGCTCAGAACAAGGACGCCAACCGAACAACGCCGCGGTGCTGCGCGAAAGCCGACCCGCAGTGCTGTCAGGCCGTGCTGTCGTCGAGCTCGATCCGTCACGTCCTCAGGGTCTTACGGGCTGCGCTGCAAGACGCCGTCAACGAAGAACTTCTTAGCCGCAATGTGGCCCGGCTGGTCCAGCTGAGGGTCACCGATGACCGAAAAGTCCGCAGTTTCACCCGAGCCGAGGCGCTCTCTTTTCTCAAAGTCGCGGAGCAGCACAGGCTGTACGCGCTGTGGGCGGTGGCCCTGGCGATGGGGCTGCGTCGGGGCGAGGCGCTGGGTCTTGCCTGGGCCGACGTCGACCTGGACGACGGCCGTCTCACGATCCGCCAGGCGCTGCACCGAGTCGACGGTGAGCTGCGACTGGAGCAAGTCAAAACGGAGGCGTCGGTCGCCGTGCTGCCCATCCCGGCTCCGTTGGTGAGCATTCTGCGTGGCCATCGCAGCAGACACCTCGAAGAGCGCTTCGCGGCCGGCTCTGAATGGCAAGACACTGGCCTCGTGTTCACGTCGGCAACCGGCGGATTCCTCGAACCACGCAATATCAATCGCGTGTTCCACACCCTGTGCGCCCGCGCAGACGTCCCGCAGCTCCGTGTGCACGACCTGCGCCACTCCTGCGCCACCTTGCTGTTCACGATGGGAGTACCGCCGGTGACCGTGCAGCGGATCCTCCGGCACAGTTCGATCACGGTGACCACCGGAACCTACGTCGAGGTGATCGAGGCTGTGCAGCGTGATGCCCTGGACTCGATGGGCACCCTATTCGAACAGGCTGGCGCCGAATTGTCAGGCCGGTTGCCGTCACGGATGTCTTCCAACGGCCGAAAATAACGGCTTTCTCATTACGAATGAGCCGAACAGGTTAATCGGCGTCTCTAGCTTCGAGGTGTCGGCAGGGCGCATACGGGGGCCAGGCAATGGCCTGGCCCTTGAAGCCCTGGCGTAGAGCCGGCAGAGGCTCGCAGGTCAAGGGTGGCGCATCGCGCCAGCACGACGTGCCTCCGCAGGAGCCCTTGAGGTGCGAGGGGCGGCTCGCAAAATCGCCCTGCGGACACCGGTCGCGAGCAGCGGCCCGGGCGAAGCATCACGCAGCCCACGACATCGACGGCGCGCTCGCCCGCCGCTCTCAATGACGACAACGCCGGGACCTACGTCGAGGAGATCGAGCCGGTGCAACCTGCTGCGTTGGACTCGATGCAAACCCTGTTCGAACGAATTAGCGACCCGGCAACACGCCGGTTGTCGTAAAAGTAGCCGCGGTTGTCGTATCTGTTGTCGTAAGACGCTCGAAAATCAGGCCCCTGAAACCATATTTCCGCTGGTGGAGCTAAGGGGACTCGAACCCCTGACCCCCACACTGCCAGTGTGGTGCGCTACCAGCTGCGCCATAGCCCCAAGTCGTGACAATCGAAGCTACACCACCGACAAGACGGGTTCAAAGTCCCTAGTCACCGCAGC
>NZ_DATJPU010000030.1:0-2376 GCF_035506235.1 Mycobacterium sp. | reverse complement strand
CGAGCACGAGCAGGACGCGCGGCGGTTCTGGGCCGACCTTCGTGAGCGGTTTGCGAAGTTTGGGTTGGAGCTGCACCCGGACAAGACCCGGCTGATCGAGTTCGGACGGCATGCCGCCTGGCGCCGAGCGGCTCGTGGTCTCGGGAAGCCGGAGACGTTCGATTTGCTTGGGTTCACTCATTTCTGTGGGGAGACCCAGCATGGACGGTTCTGGTTGCGGCGGGTCACGATCGCGAAGCGAATGCGGGCGAAGCTGGCCGAGGTCAAAGACCAACTCAGGCAACGTCGGCACCAGCCCGTCCCGGAACAGGGCAAATGGTTGCGAAGCGTGGTGCAGGGTCACCTCGCCTACTACGCCGTGCCCGGCAACATCGATGCGGTGGGGGCTTTCCTGACCCAGGTCGCACGCTACTGGTATAAGGCGCTACGCCGCCGAAGCCAGCGGAGTCGGCTGAACTGGTACCGGATGGCTCGCCTTACCAAATGGTGGCTGCCACCCGCCCGCATACGGCATCCTTTCCCCGCGGTGCGATTCGACGCCAGGATCCAAGGCAGGAGCCCAGTGCGGTAATCCCGCACGCTGGGATCTGTGCGGGGGGCCGCTCGTAAGAGCGGTCCCTACCGCGATCGCCCTCGCCCAGGCTGCTGATCACGGGCTGGGACGCTCAGGGAACACAAGGTGGCACGCCTGAGATGTACGAGGGTGGGAAGTCGGATCGCTCCGTAGTACCTGCGAACCCGCCGAACAAGGCCACGGCCGCGGAGGTGGGGGAGGAAAGGGAGCGAGCCAAGGGGAACACGGACAGCAAAACGCATCCCGGACTCAGCGCCGGAGCCGATGCGTCCAGCGCGCTGGGCCGTGTGCGTGAAGTGGCACGACGGGACAAGGATGCGCGGTTCACCGCGCTGCTGCACCATGTCACGACGTTTCGGCTCCGGGCGGCATATTGGGCGATCAGTCCAAAGGCTGCGCCGGGGGTGGACCGGGTGACGTGGGACGACTATGGACGGAACCTGGAGGCGAATCTTCAGGATCTGCATGGTCGGGTGCAGTCGGGAAGTTACCGGGCGAAGCCGTCGAGGCGGGTGTACATCCCGAAACCCGATGGTCGTTTACGGCCGTTGGGGATCGCGTCGCTGGAGGACAAGATCGTTCAGCGTGCGGTCGTCGAGGTGCTTAACGCCGTCTACGAGGTGGATTTCCGGGGCTTCTCGTATGGGTTCCGGCCGGGGCGCGGCCCGCATGATGCGTTGGACGCCCTCGCGGTCGGGATGGAACGAAGGCAGGTGAACTGGGTGCTTGACGCGGACATCCAGAACTTTTTCGGCCAAATTGATCATTCCTGGCTGCGAAGGTTTGTCGAGCACCGCATCGCGGACAAACGGATCTGGCGGCTGATCGGCAAGTGGTTGGCCTCCGGGGTGATCGAGGATGGACAGTGGTCGGCGTGTGAGGAGGGTTCACCCCAAGGGGCATCGGCGTCGCCGCTGCTCGCCAACGTGTACCTGCATTACGTGTTCGACCTGTGGGCCGACCATTGGAAAAGTCACCACGCGAACGGAGATGTCATCATTGTCCGCTTTGCTGATGACTTCATCGTCGGGTTTCAGTACGAGGAGGATGCGCGGCGATTCCTTGACGAACTACGCGAACGATTCGCGCGGTTCGGATTGGGGTTGCATCCGGACAAGACGCGGCTGATCGAGTTCGGGCGGCGTGCCGCCATCGATCGCCGGCGTCGGGGTCTGGGCAAGCCGGAGACGTTCGACTTCCTGGGTTTTAGGCACATCTGTGCCAGAGCCCGCAGCGGGCGGTTCTGGGTGCGGCGCATCACGATCGGGAAACGGATGCGGGCGAAGCTGGCCGAGGTCAAAGACCAGCTCCGGCGTCGCCGGCATGACCCCATCCCGGCGCAGGGACGGTGGCTGGCCCACGTGCTGCAAGGGCACATGGCCTACTACGCCGTGCCGGGCAACTCCAACGCGGTATCGGCCTTCCGGTACCAGATGACTCTGCACTGGCGTCGTGCGCTACGGCGACGTAGCCAGCGTGGACGGATCACCTGGGAACGGATGGGCCGATACGCGACTCGATGGCTCCCGCAAGTCCGTGTGATGCACCCCTACCCGAACGTGCGCTTGGCAGCCAGAACCTGAGGCAGGAGCCCGATGCGGTAGTTCCGCACGTCGGGATCCGTGCGGGGGGCCGCCCGTTGAGGGCGGTCCCTACCGCGACTCCACTTGCTGGTGCCGGGCGGCAGGTGGCAGACGGTGACGGTGAGGCCGGTGGCGGCGGCGAACTCGGCGAGTTCGGTCTTCCACTGCCGGGTCCGGTACCCGTTGGAGCCGCCGCCGTCCGCACTGATCATCAGACGA
>NZ_DATJPU010000029.1:0-17412 GCF_035506235.1 Mycobacterium sp. | reverse complement strand
GGGCGCAGCCGGATCGCATTTGCCCGCGGCTTCGCCGAATTCGCCTGCGGTAGCTTCGAAGTCGTTGCCCACCTTTGCGCGGTTGGTGGCGTCATGGGCGGCAACTACTAGCGGCATCCCGGTGGGACTGCGGTGAATCATCCCCGGCGGCAACTAATTCGGGTGTTGCCGTGGCCATCAAGACAGGCCTTCCTCTCGGCCTGACGGAGCTGACGACCGCAACTCCTGCTCGATAGTCCTGCGAAGCGGCGCTGCGGTCCGATGGCCGCGGCACACCCGCCTGAGCACAATGCGCAAAAGCTCAAAATCGCCTGTTGCGTGGCTATCGCGCACAAGCGAGCCAGCGCCGGTGGCACTTCCGTAGCTTCGAGTGCACAAGGTGTCGGGACCCGCTCGACATCGCACCGTGCAGGAGTCCGCCGTGTTCACTCAGCCAGAATTGACTACGGGAACAAATGCGTATCGCGCTGCCACCCAAGCGTTTCCACAGCGGCTGGACGCGAAGCGTGATGGCTATGTCGAGCGCACGGTGGTCACGAGTGACGGTGTGCGCCTGGCGGTCCGCGACCACAACCCCGCCGGTCGCGAGCACACCGTGGTCCTGCTGCACGGTCTGTGCCTCACGCAGGCGAGCTGGGAACTCCAGGTCCGCCACCTGAAGCGCCAGTGGGGCAATCGCATCCGGATCATCACCTACGATCACCGCGGCCACGGCGCCTCGACCGGCGCCGACATGCACACGTACCGGATCGACCGGCTCGCCGCCGACCTTGCCGACGTCCTGACCACCCTGCGCGTGGAGGGCCCGCTCACGCTGGCCGGACACTCGATGGGCGGCATGACGGCGCTGGCCTACCTGGGCCAGCCCGCCGCCGATCGTCCGGTGGATCCGCAGGGCTTGGTCCTGGTCGCCACCGCGGCGGGTCGGCTGGCCGAGCGAGGGCTCGGCCGCTTGCTGGACAGCCGCGCGACGGAGATCGTGTTCGACCTCGTTCACCACCTGCCCCGCCGCGCCCTGGACAAGGCGATCAGGGGATTTGTGCGGCCGGTTTTCGACGGCCTGATCAAGTATTCCGGTGCCGACCGCGACGGCGCCGCGGCGCTCACGGCATCCGCCATCCGCTCGGTCTCGTTGACGACCGCGGCCGGCTTCCTGCCCAGCCTGAAGCGCTACGACCAGTACGCCGCGCTGGCCTCGATCGTCGCCAACACGATCGTCATCAGCGGCGGAGCGGACAAGACGACGCCGGCCGAGCACGCGCGTGACATGGTCGCGGCCATACCCGACGCCACCCACCTGCACCGCCCGGGTGCCGGGCACATGCTGCTCGGGGAGCACCCGCAGTGCGTCGGTGAGGCGATCGACCGCGTGATGGGCATGCGGGCTCCGTCCGTTCGCGGCGCGGCCAGTTGACTGCGGGGGGACGCGTCAGAAATCGAAGCGGTTGAGCACGTCGTAGTTGCGCAGTGACGTGGCGTTGACCAGCCGCCACAGCAGCCGCAGTGGCGCCGAGGGTATCCGGTCGCAGAGCGCCCCCGGGGTGGACTGCTCGAGGAGGCGCAGGCGCGGGTTCCATCGCTCGATGTCGCGGGCGTCGCGGATGCCCCATTTGGTAATGCTCTTGGTAAACAGCTTGGACAGCCGCGGACCCATCGGCGACACGGTGTCGAAGAGGAGCTCGCCGCTGGCGAATCGATCCGTGAGGCGCTGTAGCAGCGTGCGCACCTGGGGCTCGGTCAGATACATGACGAGTCCCTCGGCGACCATCAGCATCGGACCGTCTCCGGGTATCTCGTCCAGCCAGTTGTCGGTCACCGACGAGCCGATCATCCGGTAGCCGTCGCGGTCGTCGTAAAGCTTGCGGCGCAACGCGATCACGTCGGGTTGATCGACGTCGAACCACTGCACGGATTTCGGTGGATTCAGCCGGACAGCCCGGGTGTCCATGCCGCAGCCCAGGTGCAGCACGACGGCATCCGGATGGCGGCGCAGGAAGCCGGCGCTCCAGTCGTCGAACTGTTTGGCTCGCATGGTGACCAGATACTGGTTCGATCCGGGCCGCATGGCGCGACGCATGCGGGCCCAGTCGTAATCGATGCGGTCCACCGCCTCGGCGGCCGCAGTGTCACCCAGAATCGGTGCCGGCGAACGGCTTTCGGATGCCCTCAGGTACAGAGTGCACAGGTTCGTCCACTCCACAGAACCCCACCGCACATCGCTGAAGTCGACCATGCCCGTCCGAGTCACCGCTGTTTCCTTCCCTCCCGATATTCGGTCCACATGTGCATGAGCTGGTCGCGGTACGCCCGGGTGCAGAACTCGCAGAAATCCCGGAAGTCCTCGATACGCTGCCGCTGCTCGGCGCGGTCGTCACCCAGCACCGACAAAGCGAACTCGGCGGGCTCGATGCCCAGCCGCATCAGCGACAGCTGCGTTTCCAGGACGCTGGTGAACCCGCCCGGCGTGACCCGATAAAGGTGTTGACGGTTCGGGCTCGGCAGGCGCTCCACCATGCCGCCTTCGAGCAGCTGCCGGGCAACGGTGCTAATCGATGCCTTGCTCACTGACAGCGCCTCGGCCAGCTGGGTCAACGACTGCTGCGGCGGATCACAGATCAGCAGCCACCCGTATACCCGACCCATGGTTCGGGTGGCGCCGAGGAGTTCGAAGAACAGCCCGAGGCGGTCGACGAACTCGGCCTCGTCCGGTGACATCAGCCCTGCCTTGTTAGCCCTACCTTGTTCGTTCAGTACATACTAAACATAATTTACAAAGCAGCCGCGGAACTCGGGGAAGAGCGTTTCAGCCGCTTGCCAGCGGCGCGGGGTCGATCAGAGCTCGGAAGCCAGCCGCCGCAGGATGTCGGCCGCGGGCTCGGCGGTGGCGTGCCGGTACCCCGTGCCCGCCCACAGGTGGACGTAGTCGGGTTTCCCCGCGGCCGCGGCGGCTTTGCGCATCCCGGTGGTGAGGTAGTGAATCGCCGGATAGCCCAACGGCGCCTGCGGTTCGTGGGCGTCGATGAACGCGTTTCGCAGTCCGCGCGCCGGGCGGCCGGTGAACGCCCGAGTGATCACCGTTTCGGTGTACGCGGGATCGGTGAGGGCTCCGCGGTGCGTCGCCGAGGCGCCGCTCTCGTTGGCACGCAGCAAAACGGTTCCGACGACGGCCGCCGCGGCGCCCGCGCGAACGACCTCGGCCACCGCGGCGGAAGTGGCGAGCCCGCCGGCGGCCATGATCGGCAGCGGAACGGTCGCCGCGACCTGGCGCACGAGGTCGACGATCGGCACCGGTCTCAGTGGCTGGCGCGGCGAGAGCGTGCCGGAATGCCCGCCCGCGGCCGCCGCCTGCACGGCAAGCATGTCGACCCCGGCTTCGTGGGCCAGCGCCGCCTCCTCCGCTGTCGTCACCGTTTGGACCACGACGGTATTGGCGCGCTGCAAGGCCGTGATGACGTCGCGCGGCGGTATTCCGAAGGTGAACGACGCCATCGGCACCGGGTCGTCGAGCAACAGCGCGATCTTCTCGTCGAATCTGTCGGTGTCCTCGATCGGCTCCGGCGGCAGGGTGACCGCGAACTGGTCGGCATCTTGCTGAACGATCGCCGCGTAGGTCCGGTAGCCATCCGGGTCGACCGGCAGCGGATTGGGCGCAAACAGGTTGATGCCGAACGGGATTCCCTCGGCACGGACCTTCTTGATCTCCGCCTCCACCGCCTCGACGGTCTTGTAGCCGGCCGCGAGCATGCCCAGGGCACCGGCCCGGGTCGCGGCCGACACCATCTCCGGAGTGGTGGGACCGCCCGACATCGGGGCGGCGACGAGCGGAACGGACATCCCGAACTCTGCCAGCATTCACTGACAATAGCCGCCGGCGCCGCGCTACCTCCGACGTGCCATCCCGGCGCCGGACCTGACAGGATGCTTCAGCGTGAAGCGACCCAGCGTGAAGCGACCCAGCGTGAAGCGACCCAACTTCTTAGTGATCGTGGCGGACGACCTCGGGTTTTCCGATATCGGCGCGTTCGGCGGCGAGATCAACACGCCGAACCTGGATCGGCTGGCCTACGCCGGCGTGCGGTTCACCGATTTTCATTCCGCCCCGGCCTGTTCGCCGACGCGGGCGATGCTGCTGACCGGCACTGACCACCACATCGCCGGCATCGGCACGATGCTCGAAGTCGCGATCCCCGGATTTCGGGGCGCGCCCGGCTACGAGGGCTACCTGAACGACCGCGTGGTGGCGTTGCCCGAACTGCTGCGCGACGCCGGATATCTGACGCTGATGTCGGGCAAGTGGCACCTTGGTCACACCATCGAGACTTCTCCGTGGGCCCGGGGATTTGAGCGCTCGTTCGCCTTGCTGCCGGCCGGCGCCAGCCATTACGGCCCGGCCGCGGGCGGCGGGTTCTCGCCGGTGGCAACGCTTTACACCGAGGACGACCAGTTCGTGACCGTCGGCGACGACTTCTACTCCTCCGACTCCTACACCGACACGCTGCTGCGGTACCTTCGCGAACGCCCTTCCGAGGACGACCGGCCGTTCTTCGCCTACCTGCCCTTCCAGGCGCCACACTGGCCGTTGCAGGCGCCGGACGAATCCATCGCGGCCTACCACGGCCGCTACGACGCGGGGCCGGATGCCTTGCGCGAGGCCCGGCTGGAGGCGCTCAAGAAGCTCGGCCTGTGCCCGCCCGACGTCGTGGCGCACCCGGTGGTGGCCGACGGCGCGCCCGAGTGGGACGACATGACCGACGACGAGCGCGCGCGGTCGGCCCGCAGCATGGAGGTCTACGCGGCGATGGTGGACCGGATGGATTACAACATCGGGCGGGTGATCGACTACCTCGCCGAAACGGGGGAACTGAACGACACGGTAGTGATCTTCTTGTCCGACAATGGCGCTGAGGGCGCGATGGTCGAGGCGATGCCGCTGCGTGGCCCCGAAATCGTCGCGCAGATCGAAAAGTATTGCGACAACAGCCTCGAGAACCTGGGCCGAGCCACCTCGTTCATCTGGTATGGCCCGCGGTGGGCGCAGGCCGCCACGGCGCCGTCGCGCCTGCACAAGGCTTTCACCACCGAAGGCGGGATCCGGGTGGTGGGCTTCGTCACGTGGCCCGGCTTCGCCCGGCAGGCCGAGATCGGCACGGTGTTCACCACCGTCATGGACATCGCCCCGACCGTCCTCGAGCTCGCGGGCGTCGCCCATCCCGGCACCGACTACCGGGGCCGTGCGGTCGAACCCATGCGGGGCCGCTCGCTGGTGGCGTATCTGTCGGGCGACAGCGAAGCGGTGCACGACGACGAAACCGGCACGGGCTGGGAGTTGTTCGGGCGCCGCGCGATTCGCCAGGGCGACTGGAAGGCGGTCTATCTGCCCGCGCCGTACGGTACGGGCGCCTGGCAGCTCTACGACCTCTCCGGCGACCCCGGCGAGATCGACGACCTGGCCGGCGCGCGGCCCGACAAGCTCGCCGAGCTGCTGGCGTTGTGGGACCGCTACGTCGAGGAAACCGGGGTGGTCCTCGGCCCCGTGTCGGTGTTCGACGCCGGCCTCTAGAGGGCGGGGCCTCTCAGGAAACCACCAGGCGCGTCGGCTATCTTCGGCGGGTATTTGGGACGCGGAGGGTCGGAGGGGCTTGGGGATGACGCCGGACACCGAGACGGGGACCGAGAAGTCCGGCACCCGTGGCCATCTCGAGGCCGATCTCGAAACGATCGGCCATGGCAACCCCGCTGCCGAGCAGTTGAAGTGCCATGTCTGCCATCACGATTACGAGCGGCCCGACATGCTGGCCTGCGACACCCACGGCGCGCACGTCTGCTCGCTGTGCTTGTCCACCGACCGGGTGGGCGACCACGTGCTGCCTGCCCACGGCTAGCGCTTCCGGCGCCTTATGCTTGAGCGCTGATGGCCGAGACGACGACGTGCGCGATTATCGGCGGCGGGCCCGCCGGGATGGTCCTCGGGCTGCTGCTGGCCCGGGCCGGTGTCGACGTCACGCTGCTCGAAAAGCACGGGGACTTCCTGCGCGACTTTCGCGGCGACACGGTGCATCCGAACACGATGCGGTTACTCGACGAGCTCGGGTTGTGGGAGCGCTTCGCGGAGCTGCCGTTCACCGCGGTCAGCAACGCGAAATTCGAGTCGGACGGGCGCTCGGTGACCTACGTCGACTTCGACCGCCTGCGCCAACCCCACCCGTTCGTCGCGATGGTGCCGCAGTGGGACCTGCTCAACCTGCTCGCCGATGTCGCCCAAGCCGAGCCGAGCTTCACGCTGCGGATGCAGACCGAGGCCACTGGCCTGCTGAGGGAGGGCGGCAGGGTCACCGGCGTGCGCTACCAAGGGCCCGACGGCGCGGGTGAACTGCGGGCTGAGTTGACGGTCGCGTGCGACGGCCGATGGTCGATCGCTCGCCGGGTGGCCGGGTTGAAGACGCGCGAATACCCGGTGAGTTTCGACGTGTGGTGGTTCAGGTTGCCACGCGAGGGCGCCGCGGAATTCTCCTTCCTGCCTCGCGTCGCCCCCGGCAAGGCGCTCGGCGTGATTCCGCGCGAGGGCTACGACCAGATCGCCTACCTCGGCGCCAAGGGGACCGACGCCCAATTGCGCGCGCGGGGTATCGAGGCGTTCCGCCGTGACGTCAGCGCGCTGCTGCCGGAGTCCGCCGGGTCGGTGGCGGCGCTGACGTCCATGGACGACATCAAGCACCTTGATGTCCGGGTGGATCGGCTGCGTCCCTGGCACACCGATGGCCTGCTGTGCATCGGCGACGCGGCGCACGCGATGTCGCCGCTCGGGGGCGTCGGCATCAACCTGGCAGTCCAGGACGCCGTCGCCGCCGCGACTCTGTTGGCCGAACCGCTGCGGCAGCACCGGGTCACGGTTCGCGACCTGGCGGCGGTCCGGCGACGCCGCTTGTTTCCCACCGCGGTGACCCAAGCGGTGCAACGGGTGCTGCAGAGACAGTTGCTCGGCCCACTCCTGCGCGGCCAGGACCCGACCCCGCCCGCGGCCCTGTTCAGGGTGATGGAGCGGCTGCCGTGGCTGGCGGTCCTGCCCGCGTATTTCATCGGCGTCGGGGTCCGGCCCGAGCGCGCGCCCGCATTCGCGCGCCGCTAAGTGGTGATCGCGAGCGCGGCCTAGCCGGGCGAAGCGGGTCGCCACGATCAGGACCAGGCGCCGAGATCGGGGTTAGCGCGCAAAAGTGCGGGTAAACCGCGCGCTAACGTCGATTTCGACGATGGCCGCGGCAGAGGTGACCAAGTGCTAGCGTCTGATCCGTGGCGCAAAATGGGGCTCCGATCCGGTTCGGGATCCTGGGCGCCGCCCGCATCGCGCCGCTGGCGCTCGTCAACCCGGCGAAGGAAAACAGCGATGTCGAGGTGGCCGCCGTAGCGGCACGCGATGCGTCGCGGGGGCAGGCCTTCGCGAGGAAACACGGCATCGGCAGGGTGCACGAAAGTTACGACGCACTGATCGCCGACCCAGACCTCGACGCGGTCTACATCCCGCTGCCGAACGGCCTGCACGGCCGGTGGACCAGGGCCGCGCTGGCCGCCGGCAAGCACGTCTTGTGCGAAAAGCCGTTCACCGCCAACGCCGCCGAGGCGCGCGAAATCGCGGAATTGGCGAAGAATTCGGATCGCGTGGTGATGGAGGCATTCCACTATCGCTATCACCCGCTGAGCCGGCGCGTCGAGCAGATCATCACCTCCGGTGAGCTCGGCAAGCTCACCCGGGTGGAGGCCGCCCTGTGCTTCCCGCTGCCGAAGTTCTCTGACATCCGCTACAACTACTCGCTGGCGGGCGGGGCGACGATGGACGCCGGGTGTTACGCGGTCCACATGGTCCGCACATTCGGCGGTTCCACCCCGGAAGTCGTTTCGGCACAGGCGAAATTGAGAGACCCGCGGATCGACCGGGCCATGACGGCCGAGGTGAAGTTCGCCGAAGGGCATACCGGCCGGATCCGCTGTTCGATGTGGTCGTCGTGGCTACTGCAGATCAGCGCCCGCGTGGTCGGCGAACGCGGTGAGATGCGGGTCTTGAATCCGGTGCTGCCGCACCTTGTCAATCGGCTGAGCGTCCGATCGCCCGACGGCAAACGCGTAGAGCGTTTCTCGCGCCGCACCTCCTACGCCTATCAGCTCGACGCTTTCGCCGCGGCGGTGCTACGCGGCGAGCCGTTTGAGACGACCCCCGAAGACGCGATCGAGAACATGACCGTCATCGACGCGATCTATACCGCCGCCGGCCTGCCGCTGCGCGAACCGACTGAGCGCTAAGTCGTTGACCCGGGCGGTATTTCGGACAACAAGCGCCGTGCCGCCTCCACACATGGGCGGAGGCGATCGATCGGGCCGACGCCATCCAGTGCCAGTGATCGCCTTGGCACCTCGATCTCGATCACGATGTCGGGTGGGAGCGCCGAAAGGATTTCGCGCAGCGGTAGTTCGCCTTCGCCGGGAACCATGCGCTCAAACATGGCCTCCTCCATGTAGTTGTCGCCGCGCGGCCTCAGCGTCGTGTCGTTCAGTTGGGCGTACCCGATGTGATCGGGGTCGAGGGCCGCGACGTCGGCCGCGCAGGAGCCCGATCGCACCAGGTGCATAGTGTCGATCAACAAACGGAAGTCCGACCGTCCAACGTGTTGCCGAGCGGCCAGCGCGGTGGGCAGGTCGCCGACGGTCAGGCCCGGCACCGGCTCGACGAGGGTCTGGATGCCGCGTTGCGCGGCGAGTTCCGTCAGGACCGCCAACTGGTCGAAGGTGCGGCCGAGGTCGGGATCGAGGCTGACGACGTTGATCCGGGGAACCCCGAGCTCGGCCAGCGCGTCGAGATCGGCCGTGAACGTGCGCATCTCGGCATCGGGCATGATCAGAAATCCGTCGCCGAGCGAGATCGTCACGCCGCGGTGATCCATGGCGGCGAGCATGTCTCGGCGCAGTCTGGCGTCCTTCAACGAGAAGCCGGGGTAGCCGAGCGGCACCAACGGAAGCCCCCGTACCACCGCAGACATGTGCCGGCAGCCAAGATCCGCGGTGAGATCGACGAATTCCACTGGCGGAAGACCGAACCCGCCGAGGAAACCAATTCCGAGCCGTTCCGACGCCGGTGACTGGGGCTGGTCCACGTGAATGAGCGTAAGACCATTCGTCTTCAATGCCGGGCGACAGGGGTACCCCCCTTTACCTACACTACGAATATAGAGTAGCCTCATGGTCCGGAACACGCGATGGACAAACGACGAAAGCCCAACCCCACCGAACGCCGCCGCGACCTGTGCGATGCGGCGATCCATCTCTTGGCCCAGGATGGGGCCAAGGGGCTGAGCCATCTCAAGGTCGACCGCCGGGCTGATGTGCCGGACGGCACGACATCGTTCTATTTCCGGACCCGCTCGGCGCTGCTGCGCGCCGTGGCCGAGCGGCTGGCGGAGCTGGACCTGGCGACCCTGCAGTCGGTCGCCGACGACGGCTCTCCCGGTCGCCGACACCACCCGTCGCCGTCGCGGTTGTCACAGGTGGTGATCCAAGCCGGCACCGAGCCGCAACTGTCGCGGACGAAGGCCAGGTACGAGCTGACGATGCAGGCCACGCGCGACCCGGCGCTGGCCGCGATACTGCAGCAGGCCACGGACGGATTCACCAAGCTGCACCGCGAAATCCTGGTGCAGCTCATGCCGCGTGGTGGCGAGCTGGAACCGGCGGTGGTCGAGGATCTGAGCAATATCACGCTGACCTTCATCAACGGGCTGCTGCTGCGCTTCGCCCACGGCGACCGAATCATCGACAGTCCCGAGCAGCTCGACGGCATCTTGACGGCCATGGCCACCGGCGTTCTGAGGAGCTCGGACAAGGGGCGGCTCACCCGGACCGCCGCCTCGGGTTGAGCGCACCGACCATGTTTCGCCCCGCCGGCTCTTGCCAGGGCACCCGCCGTATGGTTCTCTACGGGAATAGAGTGATTCGGCATTCACAGGCTTTAAGCGGAGTGTACAAATTGCCGGGACCGATTCCGGAAATGGCGGCGGCAGGAGGGATTTCGTGACGGCGAGCACCGACAGCGACGTTCATTTCGACCCATACGACGTCGAGCTCATCGCCGACCCGTACCCGATGTTCTCCCGTCTGCGGGACGAGGCGCCGCTCTACTACAACCCCGAATATGATTTCTTCGCGTTGAGCCGGTACGCCGATGTCACCAAGTCGCTCGTCGACCACGCCACCTTCAGCTCCGCGCGGGGCGCGATCCTGGAGTTGATCAAGGCCAACCTCGAAATCCCCCCGGGAATGCTGATCTTCGAGGACCCGCCGATCCACGATGTGCATCGCAAGCTGTTGTCACGTATGTTCACGCCGCGCAGGATCGCGGCGCTCGAGCCGATGATCCGCGAGTTCTGCGCTCAACTCCTGGATCCCCTGGTGGGAACGGGTCGATTCGACTTCGTCACCGACCTGGGCGCGCAAATGCCGATGAAGGTCATCAGCTCGCTGCTCGGCATCCCCGACGACGACCAGGAATACATCCGCGACCGCGGCAACGCGCAACTCCGCACCGAGGCCGGGAAGCCCATGACCGCCGCCCGGCACGGCCTGTCGGTGGGCGAGCAGTTCGAGGCCTACATCGAGTGGCGCGCCGAACATCCGTCCGACGACATCATGACCGAACTGCTCAACGTCGAATTCGTCGACGAGACGGGCACCAGGCGGCGGCTGACCCGCGAGGAGATACTCGTCTACCTCAACGTGGTCGCCGGCGCGGGCAACGAGACGACCACTCGGCTGATCGGTTGGGCCGGAAAGGTTCTCGCGGAGCACCCCGGCCAGCGCCGCGACCTCGCCGCAAACCCGGAACTGATCCCGCAGGCGATTGAGGAGCTGCTGCGCTATGAGCCACCCGCGCCCCACGTCTCGCGGTATGTCACCCACGACGTCAGCCTGCACGACCGGACGGTGCCCGAGGGCAGCGTGATGATGATGCTCATCGGGTCGGCGTGCCGCGACGAACGCCAATTCGGGCCCGATGCCGGCGAATTCAACATCCACCGGTCGGCCCGCCCACACCTGACCTTCAGCGTCGGCACGCACTTCTGCCTGGGCTCGGCGCTGGCGCGGCTGGAAGGCCGCGTCGCCCTGGAGGAGATTCTGCAAAGGTTCCCCGAGTGGGAGATCGACCTGACCCGGGCGCAGCTGAGCCCGACGTCGACGGTGCGCGGCTGGGAGTCCATGCCGGCCGCGGTGCCGCGATGACCGGCCGCGTCGCGGGCAAGGTGGCCCTCATTAGCGGCGCCGCCCGGGGCCAGGGCCGCAGCCACGCGGTGCGCCTGGCGCAGGAGGGGGCCGACATCATCGCGGTCGACATCTGCGGACCCATCGACAACTTGGCCTACCCACACTCCACCCCGGCCGATCTCGCCGAAACCGCGGACCTGGTGAAGGCCCAGAATCGCCGCATCGTGACCGCCCAAGTCGACGTGCGCGACTACGACGCCCTCAAGACCGCCGTGGACAGCGGGGTGGAACAACTCGGCCGGCTCGACATCATCGTCGCGAACGCGGGCATCGGCACCTTCGGCAACAAGCTGCACAAGATTGGCGAGAAGATCTGGCAGGACATGATCGACGTCAACCTTTCCGGTGTCTGGCATACCGTGAAAGCCGGTGTGCCGCACATCATCGCGGGCGGGCGCGGTGGCTCCATCGTGCTGACCGGCTCGGTCGGGTCGCACAAGGCCATGGCTTACACCGGCCATTACATCGCCGCCAAGCACGGCGTGATCGGGCTGATGCGCGCCTTCGCGGTCGAGCTGGGCCAGCACATGATCCGGGTGAACTCCGTGCACCCCAGCCAGGTCAACACCCCGATGACGATGAACGACGTGACCTTCCGCCTGTTTCGACCGGACCTGGAGAATCCCGGACCGGACGACTTCGCCCCGTTCTCGCAGATGACCCACACGCTGCCGGTGCCCTGGGTGGAAGCCGCCGACATCAGCAACGCCGTACTGTTCCTCGCCTCTGACGAATCTCGTTATGTCACAGGCGTTTCGCTTCCCGTCGACGCGGGAGCTTTGCTCAAGTAAAGAAAGTGGAGACAGCCATGCCTGAGTACGACTACGAGAAGATGAAGAAGGAAGCCGAGCAGTACATCAAGTTCGAGAAGGACAAGAAGAACCGGATCGCCTACATCACCTTCGACCGTCCCGACGCGCAGAACGCCACCACCTTGGGGATGCGGCAGAACTATGCCGACCTGATCCACAAGTGCAACGTCGACGACGACGTCAAGGTCGTCGTGATCCGCGGCGAGGGTGAGGATTTCGGCAGCGGCGGGGACCTGCCCGAGCAGCGCGGGATGCTGGAAAACCCCGGTATGCCGCTGCTGCACGAGCTTGCGATCAACGACGACGACGTCAAGTACCCGCCGGGCGGCTCGTATCGCTACCTGTCCACCGTCACCGACTTCTACGCCAAGGCCCGGGCCGGCAACCGGCCGCTGCAGGAGTTGCGCAAGATCAGCATCATCGAGGCCAAGGGCTACTGCTACGGGTGGCACTTCTATCAGGCCGGCGACGCCGATCTGGTGGTCTCCTCCGACGACGCCCTCTTCGGGCACCCGGCCTTCCGTTACGTGGGCTGGGGCCCACGCCTGTGGTGGTGGGCCGAGACGATGGGCCTGCGCAAGTTCTCCGAAATGCTGTTCACCGGGCGGCCGTTCAGCGCGAAGGAAATGTACGACTGCGGCTTCGTCAACAGCGTGGTGCCCCGCGAGAAGCTGGAGGAAGAGACGTTGAAGTATGCGATGGCCTGTTCCCGCTCCCGCCCAACCGACACCGTCGCCGTTCAGAAGACGTTCCTGGAGTTGTACAAGCAGCACAAGGGCGAATACTTCGGCAGCCTGCTCACCGGCATGGTCGAGGGCATGCTGCCGTTGATCGCCAACGACCAGGCGAACGAGGTCGACCTCACCGAGGGCACCTTCGAAAAGGGCCTCAACAACGTGGTGAAGGACAACGATCTGAACTTCCCGCCGGAGTGGCGCCTGAGCCGCTCGGGAAGAAAGAAGCCCTGATCCGCCTTGAGGGGGCGCCCATGTCGGCATTGACGGGCATCAGGATCGTCGAGTTGGCCGGAAACGTCGCGGGGGAGTACTGCGGAAAGCTGCTGGCCGATTTCGGCGCCGAGGTGATCAAGGTCGAGGCGCCGGAACGCGGGAGCCCCACCCGCGCGATGGCACCCATCCTGGCCGATGGGTGCGAAGGCAGCGCCCTGTTCGCCTACCTCAATACGAACAAGCGCTCCGTCGTGCTCGACATCGGCTCGGCGGCCGGCATCGAGCGCCTGCACGCGCTGATCGGGACCGCCGACGCGGTCATCCAGGACCGCGCCCCGGGCTGGTCCGTCAAGCATCCGTCCGTAGTGTTCTGCTCGATCACCCCCTTTGGCGACCGCGCGCCCGCCGAGTTCGAAAACGCTAGGAGCATCAACGTTTTTCACGCGAGCGGCTGGGGATATCACACGCCCAGTCACCCCGACCCCGACAGGCCGCCGCTGCAGGGGCCGGGACGATTCCTGGCCGACTACGAGGCGGGGCTGGATGCCGCGCTGTGTCTCGCATCGTCGCTATTCGGGCGCCTGCACACCGGCCAGGGTGAGTTCATCGACGTGTCGCAGCACGCCGTGCTGGCCTCTCGCGCCGACTGCATCCTGGGCCGGTTCATCACCGGCGAGGTCCCCACCGCGGGGCACCGAAATGATTACGACCAGGCCGGCCCGGCGGCGTTTTTTGCGTGCGCCGACGGGTTCGTCTACCTGTACATGACCAGCCGCGCCCACTGGCTCGGCATGAAGGAACTCATGGGTCATGCGGAGTGGCTAACCGCCTTCGACGACGATTGGCTGGAGTTCTCCGTCACCGCGGAAAAGGTCGCGACGTTTCAGCGGGGTTTCGCCGCCTGGATCCGGGATTTGGACAAGGAGTCCGCGGCCGACCGCGCGCAGCGGTTGGGTGTGCCGCTGGTCCCCGTCAACGATGCCGCGGATCTGCATCGGTCACCTCAGTACCGCCACCGCGGCTTCTTCCAGCGGGTAAGCCACCCCGTGCTGGGTGACGCGGCATACGCCACGGTGCCGTACGTGCTCGGCGCGTCGCCGGCCCGCATCGCCTCAGCCGCACCCGCTCTCGGCCAGCACACCGCCCCGGTCCTGGATCGGCTGGATCACCCGCGCACACCGCCGGCGGTCAGGACGCCGCAACTCAAGCCGCCCAAGCGCCCCCGCGGCGGGCCGCTGGAAGGCGTGCGCGTCGTCGAGCTCACCAAGGTGTGGGCCGGTCCCTACGCGGGAAAGCTGCTGGCGATGCTCGGCGCCGAGGTGATCAAGGTCGAAACCGCAAGCGCCCCAGAGGAGATGCGGGCCTACGGCGGCACCGACATCAATCACGCCCCCTACTTCCTCAGCATCAACCCCGAGATCCTCAGCGTGGACCTCGATATCAAGTCGGCCGAGGGAATGGCGCGGCTGCGTGAGCTGATCGCCCGCAGCGACATCGTCATCAACAACCTGCGGCCGGGCGCCATGGAGCGTCAAGGCCTGGGCTATGAACAACTCACGGCCATCAAGCCGGACATCATCTCGGTGTCGATCAAGATGTGGGGCAACGACGGACCGCTGGGGCATCAAACCGGTTACGCGCCGTGCTTTGCCGCGCTGGCCGGGCTCGCTTCGCTGGTCGGCTACCCGGGCGGTCCACCGCTCGGGACGAGCATGCGCTACGGGGATTCCACGGTCGGCGCGGCCGCCGCCTTCGCCGCCGTGGTGGCGTTGATGCATCGGGAACTCAGCGGCGCGGGCCAATTGGTCGACGTGTCGGCGGTGGAGGCCCTGTCGTCGATGATCGGGGACTGCTTGCTGGAGCAAAGCTTGACTGGAAAACGCCTCGGGCCGAGCGGCAACTCGCATCCCGACATGTGCCCGCACGGCTGCTACCCCTGCTCGAACGGTTCGTGGATCACGGTGGCCGTGGCCAACGACGCCGAATGGCGCGGCCTGTGCAGCGTGCTGGGCGCCGCGGCGCTGGCTGATGACGCACGGTACGCGACCACGGACCGGCGACACCGTCACACCGATGCGCTCGACGCCGAGCTCGCGCGGCTCACCCGCAATCACGATGCCGAGGAGCTCGCACTTCGGCTGCGGGCGGCGGGAGTGCCGGCGAGCAAGAGCGCCAACGCAATCGATGTGATCGCCGATCAACGATTGTGGGACCGCGCGTTGTATCGCTTCGTCTCCGATCACCGCGAGGGCCAGCGGCCGATACTGGGGCCGTCGTGGCGGATGGCGCGCTCCCCGACGCGGATCGAGCGCGGCGCACCGGATCTGGGCGAGGACACCGAGTACGTTGTGCGGGAGATCCTGGGCGCCGGATCACCGACGGGGGGACGACCGTGACGACAATGCTGGCGGGCGCTGCGGCCCTGGTGACCGGCGCCAGCAGCGGCATCGGAGCGGCGACGGCGAAAGCGCTCGCCGCCGAGGGCGCCGTGGTGGCCCTCCTCGCGCGCCGCGCCGACCGGCTGGCCGACCTGAAAGGCGAGATCGAATCCGCTGGCGGCGCAGCGCTGGCCGTGGCCGCCGATGTTACCGACGCCGAGGCGGTGTCGGCGGCCGTGCAACGCGCCGTCGCCGAGCTGGGGCGGCTCGACATCGTGGTGAACAACGCCGGGCTGATGCGCTCGGGGCCCGCCGCCGAGGCCCGCCCGCAGGATTGGGATGACATGGTGGCCGTCAACGTGCAGGGGGTCCTTTACGTCACCCGCGCAGCGCTTCCGCACCTGATCGACGCGGCCGCCAGCTCGCCGCGCGGCGTCGCCGACCTGGTCAGCATCGGTTCCACCGGCGGTTGGGTGGCGCGACCGAACACCGCGGTCTATTCCCTGACCAAATTCGGTGTGAATGCGTTCAGTGAGGGCCTCCGCCAGGAGGTGCTCGGAAAGCGCGTGCGCGTCGGGGTGGTGAGTCCCGGCACCGTCGATACCGAGATCTTCACCCACCTGGCCGAACCGGCGCGAGAGGCGGTCGAGCGCCAGACCGCCGGCATGGTCAAGTTGCGCCCGGAAGACATCGCCGACGCGGTGCTCTACATGGTGACGCGGGACCGCCGGGTGGCGGTCAATCACATGTTGGTGCGTGCGGCAGAGCAGACTTGGTGACCGGCGAGCGGTTCGGCCTCGCGATCCCCGCCGACCCCAACGGTTTACGCAGCGGGGGGGCGCGGTTTCTGACCGACGCGTTCCGGGCGTACGGCGTGCTCGCGGGGGCGATAACGCCGTCGCCGGCATCATCGCGTTCGGCGAGGTCGCCGGCGGCAGCACTGGGCGCAAAGTCGCCCTATCGGTCAAATACGACCGGCCGCAGCCGGGCTTGCACACCGACCTGTTCGTCAAGTTCTCGCGCGATTTCGATGATCCGGTGCGCGACAGGGAACCTGCTCGATGCGGCGAACTGCTGATCTGTAATCCCTTGTGTCACTTTAGCTTCAGTAGTCACAAAATCAGGATTCTTGTCAGTGTCCGTTCGTAGGGTTCAGGTATGAGTTCGAGCACGCGTGAGGAGATCGTAGAGGTCTTCAGCGCGCTCGATGACGATGTGGACCGGCTGTGTGAGTTGTCCTTTGACGTGCTCACGACCCCGGAGCGATTGCGCGCGTTGGAGCGCCTCGAACGCGTCACCCGGCGGCTGCGGGCGCCCCAGCACGCGCTGATCAACCAGCTCGGCGCGCAGGCCGGTGCGCAAGAGTTGGGCGGCACGCTGCGCTGTGCGCTGGCCGACCGGTTGCGCATCACCAAGGCCGAGGCCGCCCGGCGCATCGATGAAGCCGAGGACCTGGGCCCGCGTCGGGGGCTGACCGGGGAGCCGCTGGCGCCCCAGCTGGCCGCGACCGCCGCCGCCCAACGCGACGGGCGCATCGGTGATGGACACGTGCGGGTGATCCGCAGCTTTTTTGCCCATCTGCCCGCCGAGGTGGACCTGGGCACCCGCGAGGCCGCCGACGCCGACCTGGCCGCCAAGGCCCGCGGCTATCGCCCCGATGAGTTGGCCACATACGCCCAGCGAATCATGGACTGGCTCAACCACGACGGGGAATTCAGCGACGCCGAGCGCGCCCGCAAGCGCGGCATCACCATCGGCAAGCAGCAATACGACGGCATGTCGCCCATCACCGGTTATCTGACCCCCGAGGCGCGGGCCACCTTCGAACCGGTGTTGGCCAAACTGGCCGCCCCCGGGGCGTGCAACCCCGACGACGACACACCGCTCATCGACGAGACGCCCGATGAGCAGGCGGTGCGCCGCGACACCCGCTCTCAGGCTCAGCGCAACCACGACGCCCTGCTGGCCGGG
>NZ_DATJPU010000028.1:0-4997 GCF_035506235.1 Mycobacterium sp. | reverse complement strand
GCGGGCGAATCATCCTGCCCCGCAAGGCGTTCCGGTTATGCGTTTGCGCAACTGGTGTCCGACATCGGCGCGGTGATCGACAGCCTCGGCGCCGGGCGGGTCCACCTGCTGGCCCACGACTGGGGGTCGATCCAAGCCTGGGCGGCCATCACCGACGAGTCGGTGATGGCCAAAGTCGCTTCGTTCACCTCGATTTCGGGCCCGCACCTGCAGTATGCGGGCGCGTTCCTGCGGTCGGCGAGGACGCCGCGGGCCGCGGGCCGGGTCGCCAGGCAGCTGCTGGGATCGCTGTATATCGCCTTCTTCTTGTGCCCCGGTGTGCCGGAGCTCGCGTTTCGGTCCCGGATTGGCGTGAAAGTCCATGAGGCCCTTGAGCGCATCGGCCGGTCGAGCACGCTCAGCCGGCACCCCGCGACGCCGCGATCCATCACCGACTACGTCAACGGGCTCGAGCTGTATCGGGCGAACATGCCCGGGCCGATGCTGTCGCCCGGGCCGCGGTTGCCGCGGACGACCGTCGCCGTTCAAACCCTGGTGCCGCGCCGGGACGTCTTCGTGACGCCCGCGCTGCAGCGGTTCACCGGCGCAATTCCGGCCGGCGGCAGGGTGATTCCGATCGAGGGCGGGCACTGGGTGGTCACGTCGCGCCCCGACGTCATCGCCCGGTTGACCGCCGAATGGGTCGATCACAACCTCGGCGGCGCGGCCGGCTCCGGCGCGGCGGTGGTGCGCGGCGGCCGCCGGGAGGTGCGCGGCAAGCTTGCGCTGGTCACCGGGGCGGGCGCAGGCATCGGCAGGGCCACCGCGGTGGAGCTGGCCCGTCGCGGCGCCCGCAAGGTGGCGATCGTCGACCGGGATCTCGCCGGCGCCAACGACACCGCGGACGCCGTTCGCGCGGCGTGCGCCGAGGCGGCGGTCTACCGGGCCGACGTCAGCGACGAGTCCGCGATGAATGACCTTGCCGCCCAAGTGCTTGACGAGCACGGCGTGGTCGACATCCTGGTGAACAACGCCGGCATCGGGATGGCCGGCCGGTTCCTGGAGACCAGCCCGGCCAATTGGCAAGACATCATGGGCGTCAACGTCGGCGGCGTCATCGCCGGCAGCAGGGCGTTCGGGGCGCAGATGGTCGAGCGCGGCGAGGGGGGAACGATCATCAACCTGGCGTCGGCGGCGGCGTTCATACCGTCGAAATCTATGGTCGCCTACGGCACCACCAAGGCGGCGGTGCTGGCGTTCAGCGAATCGCTGCGGGCCGACCTCGCCGACGAGGGCATCTCCGTCACGGCCGTGTGCCCGGGATTCGTCAACACCAACATCGCCAAAAGCACGGTCTACGCGGGGATGACCGCCGAACAACAGGAACGCGCCCGGGCGAAGGCCGACGCGGCGTACCGGCGTCGTAACTACACACCGGAGGCCGTGGCCGAGGCGATCGTCAAGGCCGTCAGGACCGGCCCCGCCGTGCTGCCCGTCGCCGCCGAATCCCGGATCGGCTACGCCATGCGGCGGATCAGCCCGTCGGCGCTCCGGCTGTTCGCGCGCTTCGACATTCGGCAGCGTTAGGTCGTCAGCGCTTGCGGCGGTATCCGACGTGGGCCACCGTGATACCCGGCAGGGGCTCCCAATCGAAGGTGCGGCCGTCGAGGTGGAAATTGTTCTTCTCGTAGAAGCGGCGGGCCTTGTCGTTTTGCTCGGCGCACCACAGGATCACGTCGCCGGAGGGGTGCGAGCCGAGCACCGCGTCGAGCATCCGGCCACCGATGCCGTGCCGTTGGCTGTCCTCCGCGACGTACAGCGCGTCGATGAGAAGGTCGTCGGGCTGGTCGGAGTCGGGCCCGAAGATGGCCACGCCGAGCGTGCTGCCGTCGGCCTCGGCGACCCACATGCGCCATCCGCGGCGATTCAGGCTTTGCGGGTAGATCTCGGCGACCCAGCGTTTCGGGGGCCCCAGCAGGTCGAGCACCTGGGGCAGCAGTATCCCGGCCCACGATCGTCGCCACACCGGATAATGCATCGCCGCGACGGCGGCGAAATCGTCCTTCGTGGCTTCCCGGATCGTGATGTCGCTGGGCTCCACAGCCTAAGGCTAGAGAACGTCCGCCTGCGGCCGCTCCAGGTAGGCCGCCAGGGCGTTCGTCAGACCCCGCCGCGCCATGTCGAGGTCGGCGTAGGAGCCCAGCTGGCGCTCCGACACCAGGCCCCGCATCGCGCCCGGGATGAGGGCGGCCACCTCGCGCACCCGGTCCGGGTCGACGTCCAGGCCGGCGAAGGCGTTCTGGCAGGTCTCGAGCCAGCTCTTGCCCCAGGAGAACAGCTCGGCGGCGGTGCGCGGGTAGAGGCGCTCCAGCTCGCGGGGGTCGCGCGGGAGCGCGGCGCGCAGGTTTTCGATCGCGCGGGAATCCGCCGATGCCAGGCCGCGGTACAGGGTGTCGATGATGGCGCCGACGCGCTCCCGCAACGGCGCACCCGGCTGTCGCGGCGCCGAGAACGTGGCGGCGCGCCGCTCGGCCGTGCGGTGCAGCACTGCGGCCCAGAAACCGTCGGCGTCGCCGAACTGGTACTGCACCGCTCCCCAGGTGGCGCCGATGTCCTTGGCGATGCGATTGGCCGACACCGAGCCCGGCTCGCCGGAGGCCAGCGACTTCAGCGCGGCCTCGAGCATGCTCACGCGCGTCGCGTGGCCGCGCCGGTTGGGGCGCCTCTCGGCGACCTTCGTTCCGGCCATCCGCCCAGCCTAACATTTTCATAGAGGGTACTGTGATTCTGTGCGAGGATGCCCAGATGGCTAAGCCGCCGTTGTCGATGAAACCGACCGGATGGTTTCAGGTCGCCTGGTCCGACGAGATCGGGGTCGGCGACGTGCACCGGATGAAGTACTTCGACCGGGAGATGGTCGCCTGGCGCGCCGAGTCCGGCGAGCTCACGGTGATGGACGCCTACTGCGAGCACCTCGGGGCGCACCTCGGTTACGGCGGCAAGGTCGTCGGCGAGGTACTGCAGTGCCCGTTCCACGGGTGGCAGTGGAACTCCCACGGCCGCAACGTCTGCATCCCCTACCAGGATCGGCCGAACCGCGGCAGGCGGATGCGCACCTTCCCCGTGGTGGAGCGCAACGAGTCGGTCTACATCTGGCACGACGCCGACCGCCGCGAGCCGTACTTCGACGCGCCCGACGTGTTCGCCTCCTTCGCGGACGGCAGCGGCGCGGGCGACTACTACCCGCAGCAGCGGTTGTTCCGCCGGGGCCTGGAACTGCACCCGCAGTACGTGCTCGAAAACGGCGTGGACTTCGCCCATTTCAAGTTCGTGCACAACACGCCCATCGTGCCGGTGTTCACCCGCCACGACTTCGGCGACCCGGTGTCCTACGTCGACTTCACCATCACGTTCGAGGGCGACGACGGCCAGCGGATCGAGGACGTCAACAGCGGCGTGGAGGCCATCAACGGCGGCCTGGGCATCGCCGTCACCAAGAGCTGGGGGATGGTCGACAACCGCACCATTTCCGCGGTCACCCCCGTCGACGAGTCCATCTCCGACGTCCGGTTCATGGTCTACATCGGCCGGACCCCGGGCAAGGACCCTTTGCGCGCCGAGCTCAAGGCGGCCGAGTTCGGGCGGGAAGTGATACGGCAGTTCGAGCAGGACATCGAGATCTGGCAGCACCAGCGCTACTCGGACCTGCCCGCGCTGGCCGCCGACGAGTACGAGGGCTTCACCGCAATCCGCAAGTGGGCCAGGCAGTTTTATCCCGAGGCATTCGCATCGCAGAGAGGCTCAACGGAATGAGTACAGCACCGGTCCGCGTCTTCCAGGTGGCCACCGGCAACGTCGGTTCGGAGATGATCAAGCGGATCGCCACCCGGCCCGACCTGGAACTCGTTGGTGTGCACTGCTATTCGCCCGACAAGATCGGGCGCGATGCCGGTGAGCTCGCGGGCATCGCGCCCAACGGGGTGAAGGTGACTGGAACGATCGAGGACATCATCGCCGCCAAGCCCGACGTGCTCACCTTCCACGGCGTGTTCCCCGACGAGGACCTCTACGTCAAAGTGCTCGAGGCGGGCATCAACATCGTCACCACCGCCGACTGGATCACCGGCTGGCACCGCGACAAGAACCATCCGCACCCGTCGGGCAAGCCGGTGACTCAGCTCCTGGCCGAGGCGTGCGAGAAGGGCGGCGCGACGTTCTACGGGACCGGCATGAACCCCGGCCTGAACCAGATCCTCGGCGTGGTGTGCTCGGCCGACGTCGCCGACATCGAGAACGTCACCACCATCGAGTCCGTCGACGTGTCGTGCCACCACTCCAAGGACACCTGGATCGAGGTGGGCTACGGCCAGCCGGTCGACGATCCGGAGATCCCGTCGAAGCTGGAGAAGTACACCCGCGTCTTCGCCGACAGCGTGCTGATGATGGCCGACTGCTTCGACCTGCCGCTGGATGAGGTGAAGTTCAGCTACGAGTTGGGCGCCTGCACCAAGGACGTCGACCTGGGCTGGTACACGCTGCCCAAGGGCTCGCTGGGCGGCAACTACATCAAGTACCAGGGCATGGTGGACGGGGTGCCCCGCGTCGAGACGCATCTGGAGTGGCAGATGACCCCGCACACCGACCCGAGCTGGAACATCAAGGGCTGCTACATCACCCAGATCAAGGGCGACCCGTGCGTCTACAACAAGCACATGATCTTCCCCAGGCCCGGCGTGGACCTGTCGAATCCGGACAACTTCGCCTCCATCGGCATGACCGTCACCGGCATGCCCGCCCTCGCCGCGATCAAGTCCGTGGTGGCGGCGCGGCCCGGGCTGATTACCAGCGCCGACCTACCGCTGCGCGGGTTCGCGGGACGGTTCAAGAAGTAGGCGAGGGGTCAAACGGCTCAAGGGTCCTCGTCGTCATCGAAGAGGCGCTCCGGGTGGTGATAGTCGTTGGTGCGCGCGCCGCGGTCCAAGTGCGGAGGCGGGATCCACTCGGTGCGGCCGTCGGGC
>NZ_DATJPU010000027.1:0-4628 GCF_035506235.1 Mycobacterium sp. | reverse complement strand
TGCGATCAGGCACGGGTTCAGTATCGCGCTCCCGGGCGCAAAGTTTTGAGGAATCTTCGCCAAGAGTGCTTACGCCCGGCTCGCCGCCTCTTGCACGAGCTGGACCCGGGAGTTGACCCCAAGCTTGGCGTACACGTGGCTGAGGTGGGCCTGCACGGTCCTGGGTGAGACGAACAGCCGGGTCGCGATGTCCTTGTTGGCCAGACCCTCGCAGACCAGGCGTGCGACGTCGCGCTCGGCCGGCGTCAGCGACTCCCAACCGCTGCTCGGGCGTTTACGCTCGCCGCGGCCGCGCTGCGCGTAGGCGATCGCCTCCTGGGTGGACAACGCCGCGCCCTCCGCCCAGGCGGCGTCGAAGTCCGCCTCGTCCATCGCGTCGCGCAGCGCCGCGACCGAGGCCTCGTATCCGGCTTGATGGACCTTGAGGCGGACCATCCCTTGGCGCTGCCGGAACGCCTCGGCGGCGCCGAAGAGCCGCGCGGCTTGCCGGCTATCGGCGTCTCTGGCCACATCCGCGAGACACTCGAGGTTGTCGGCGAGGTGTAGATGCACCCCGCAGCCGACTGCGCGAGCGAGGGCATCATGTGCGTCGCGTTCCGCCGCTTCCCGGTCACCTTCGGCCACAGCGACCCGGGCACGGGCCAGTAGAGCCGCCGCCAGGTGCCATCCCGTCGCCACCGCAATGGCGTCGTCGGTCCACCGACGGGCCAGCACAAGGTCGCCTTCGGCCAGCGCCACCTGGATGCCGTTGAACGCACGTTGCGCCGTAGCCACCTCCGGCTGCGCCATGGTCAGGTGTTGCCAGGCCCGCTCGCTCGCGTCACGTGCGGTGCTGACATCCCCGGCCGCCAGCGCCGCGAGCGCGACCGCGGCATGGCCCATTCCCTGAAAGTATTCATCCAGGCCTGACGCGGTCTCGAACGCGGTGTCGGCGGCGGCGCGCGCCGCATCGACCTCCCCTTGGTATGCCAGAGCAACGCTCAGGCCCATGCGACCGGCCGGTTTGAGAATCTCGTCGTGGTCCGCATCGCACTCGGCTACCAGCTCCCGGAAGGCCGCAACGGCTCCGTTCAGGTCACCTTCCATGACGTACGCCCACGCGAGCTCGAAAAGACACCACCGCGAGTTTGGCCGGTCACCGATCGAGTCGGCGAGCTCGCGTCCTTCTGTGCCGGCCGCGCGGGTGGTGATCGGGTCGCCCACGGTGACCGCGGTGTTAGCCTGCCAGGAAAGTATCTGACTCAGCCTCCATCGATCGTCCAGGCTCCGGGCGAACTCGCACGCCTCCGAGTAGTACGTGCGGGCCGCCTCGGCCTCGTATCGATAGCCCGCGACAAAGCCGCAGGCCGTCAGGGCCCGCGCCAGTAGTGCTGGATCACCGAGTTCGCGGGCGATCGCCAGAGCGCGGTCGGCGCGATCGCTACTGCCGCCGACCCACACGTTCAACACTGCCGTGTCGGCGAGGCCACGGGCGCGCACCTCGGCGCGCACCTTGAGGCTGTCCCAATTGTCCTCGGGGACAACGGTATCGAACCATGCGCGACCTTCCAGAACGCGTCCCCGCGTGAGCCATAGCGGTTGCAGCGATGACGCCAGCGACAATGCCCGCTCGGTATCGGAGGCCTCCAAGTAAGACCCCAACGCGTTACGCAAGTTGTCCATCTCGACTTCGGCCTGCGTAAGGAGCTGCCCATAGTCGGTTCTCGCCGGCGCGTCGAGCAGAGCCGCAATCGACGTGTAGTACTCACAGTGCCGGGCCCGGACGGCGTCGGCCTCGCCGGAGTCGCCGAGCTTCTCCAGCGCATACTGTCGTACCGTTTCCAACAGCCGGTATCGCGTTGTGCCCTTGCTGTTTTCGGCGATCACCAGAGATTTGTCGACGAGCAGGGTGAGCTGGTCGAGCACCTGGTAGCGCTGCACCCCGTCGGCCCCGGTGACCGCCTGGGCGGCATCGAGGTCGAAGCCACCCAGAAATACGGCCAGCCGGCGGAACAGGATGCGCTCGGTGTCAGTGAGAAGAGCGTGCGACCAATCCACCGAGGCACGCAGGGTCTGCTGCCGGCGCACAGCGATACGCGAGCCACCGGTCAGGAGACGGAAGCGGTCGTGCAGGCTGTCGACGATCTCCGTCAGCGAGAGGCTGCGCACCCGCGCCGCCGCAAGCTCGATCGCCAACGGCATCCCGTCCAGGCGCCGGCAGATCTCGGTCACCG
Organism: Mycobacterium sp.; assembly: GCF_035506235.1. Lineage (GTDB taxonomy): Bacteria > Actinomycetota > Actinomycetes > Mycobacteriales > Mycobacteriaceae > Mycobacterium. Next base: position 2,415 of record NZ_DATJPU010000027.1, on the reverse strand, counting down.
CGCCGACATTGTCGTCGGTAATGGTGAAGTCGCTCCGGGCCAGCCGGGCACGATCGGCGAACAACTCAACGGCGTCGTTGGACAGCGACAGCGAGGGCACCTGCCAGCCGGCTTCGCCCGTCACGCCGAGCGGCTCACGGCTGGTGGCGAGGAAGGTCAGCCTCGGCGCGGCGCCGAGGAGGGCAGCGACCAACGAGGCGGACGAGTCGAGCAGATGCTCGCAATTGTCCAGCACCAACAGCATGTGACGGTCGCGAAGATGCTGCTGCAGCGTATCGATGGTCGACTTACCGGGCTGGTCGGGCAGCCCCAACGCCCGGGCCGCGGTGACGGGCACGACGGCAGGATGGGTGATCGGCGCCAGATCGACGTAGCAGATTCCGTCGCCGAACTCGGCGTCCATCGCCGTGGCGACCTGCACGGCCAGGCGGGTCTTGCCTGCCCCGCCGGCTCCGGTGAGGGTGACCAGGCGGTTGCTCGCCAGAGCCTCGCGAAGGTTTCCGATTTCCGATTGGCGCCCCACAAAACTCGTGAGCTGGACTGGAAGATTGTGCGAGACAAGGGTCTTGGGAGTACGCAGGGGTGGGAACTCGTTGCGCAGGTCCGGATGAGATAGCTGCACCACGCGTTCGGGCCTGGGGAGATCCCGCAGCGGATGGGTGCCCAGGTCGGTCAGCGAGACATCGGCCGGGAGTTGGTCGACCACCATCAGCTCGGTCGCGCCCGACAACACCGTCTGGCCGCCGTGCGCCAGGTCGCGCAGCCGAGCGGTGCGATTGATCGTCGGGCCGATGTAGTTGCCCTCGTCACGCAGCCGAACCTCGCCCGTGTGGATCCCGATGCGTAACCGGATCGGGGCAAGCGGTGCCCGCTGCAAATCCAGCGCGCAGGCCACCGCGTCGGACGCGCGGGCGAACGCGACCACGAAGCTGTCGCCCTCGCCCTGCTCGACCGGGCGGACTCCATCACGGGCGGTGACGACGTCGGCCAGCACCTGATCCAGGCGCGCGACCGCGGCGGACATCTCGTCGGGCTGCGTCTCCCACAGCCGCGTCGAACCCTCGACGTCGGCCAGCAGCAACGTCACCGTTCCGGTGGGAAGTTCGTTCACGCCCACGGCGCTCCAGTCAGTCTCGCTCATGCTAACCAGCATCGGGTCATGCGCATCACAGAACATCAGCGAAATGGCTAATAGTTGCTCGGGTCGCCCGCGTACGTAGTATCCGACCGTCGGAGAATTTAGGTACTTACGCCGATGGTGTGGCGCGGAGAGCGATCGATAGTCGTGTCATGACCATCGACGCGCCCAGTCCCAGCATCTTCGACATCGCCTGGCCTAGCTTCGCCTATCACGACGTCACTGACCCAGACGAGGCACACGACACAATAGGCCGGGCCCGACGGCGAGCACCGATCGCGATGGGCCCCTATGGGCCGGAGGTGCTCAGCTACGACCTGGTGCGCACCGTGCTGCGCGACTCGCGCCTCACGATGCCCCGCCGAATGAGCCTGGTAGTGCAAGGCATCACCTCGGGACCGCTCTGGGACAAGGTTTGCCAGACGCTCATGTGCGTCGACACCGCGCAACATCACCGGCTGCGTCGCCTCGTCTCAAGGGCCTTCACCCCGCGGGTGGCCGACCGGATGCGCACCGCATGCGTCGACGTCATCAGCAAATTGGTCGACCGCCATACCGCCGCAGGCCGCTGCGACATGGTGCACGACATCGCCCGGCAATACCCGGTCCGGATCATCTGCGCGCTGCTGGGCGCACCGCAGGAGGACTGGCAACTGTTTTCGCGTTGGGCCGATGACATCAGCAAGGCCTTCGGCACCAACGTTGCCGCCGAGGAGTCGGCCATCCTGCGCGCGTGGGGTCGACTCGACGCCTACCTCGAGGACCTGATCGCTCGGCGTCGCCAAGCCCTCGGCGACGATTTGATTTCCGAGCTCATCCGGGTCGAAGACGACGGCGACCGGCTCACCCACGACGAACTCGTCAACCTTGTCGCCACCCTGCTCAACGCGGGCAGCGACACCACACGGAACCAACTGGCCGCCGCCGTGCAGGCCTTGTCCGACCATCCGGGCCAGTGGGCGTTGCTCGCCGAACACCCCGAACTGGCGCCGCAGGCGGTCGAGGAGCTCATGCGCCACTCGCCGATCGTGTTCGCCGCGATTCGGGTGGCGACCACAGACGTCGACTTGGGCGGAGTTCGCGTCCCGGCCGGCGCCTGTGTGGTGGCCAACACCGCGGCCGCCAACCGCGACCCCGGGTCTACGACCATCCCGATCGCCTCGACCTCACCCGCGAGGGCCCGGCACCGATGCTGACCTTCGGCGGAGGTGTGCACTACTGCCTCGGCGCCCACCTCGCCAGGGTCGAACTCGCCGAAGCCCTGAAGGTCATCACCC
>NZ_DATJPU010000026.1:0-40264 GCF_035506235.1 Mycobacterium sp. | reverse complement strand
CGGTGCCGGCGCAGACGCCGACCGCCGCGCCGCTTCCGACGGCCGCGCCGCCGCCGGTCGCGGTGAACCCGCGCACCGTCGTCTACAGCGTGACCGGCACGAAACAGCTGCTGGACCTGGTGAACGTCGTCTACACCGATGCCCGGGGCTACCCGCAGACCGACTTCAACGTGTCGCTGCCCTGGTCGAAGGTGGTCGTCCTGAACCCGGGCGTCACGACGGAGTCGGTGGTGGCGACCAGCTTCTACGGCCGGCTCAATTGCGCGATCGTCAATGCCGCCGGCCAACCGGTGGCGGCGTCGGCCAACAACGGCGTCGTGGCGACCTGCACCCGCTGAGCGGGTCAGCTCAGGCCGAGTTCGCGCATCCGCCGGTCGTGCGTCTGCTGTAGACGGTCGAAGAACGCGGTGAGCTGGCCCAGGCCCCCGGGGCCGGACACCACCAGGTCGACCAGCTCGTCGTGCTCGGCCAGCACGTACTGGGCCTGGGTGATCGCCTCGCCGAACAGGCGACGCGACCACAGCGCCAGCCGGCTGCGCTGTTTGCCGCTGGCGGTCACCGCGGCGCGCACCTCGGCGACCACGAACTGCGAGTGCCCGGTCTCCGCCAGCGCCGCGCGCACGACGTCGGCGACCTCGTCGGGCAGCCCATCGGCGATCTCGAGGTACAGGTCGGCGGCCAGCGCGTCGCCCACGTAGGTCTTCACCAGGGCTTCCAGCCAGGTGCTCGGCATCGTCAGCCGGTGGTAATTCTCCAGCGCCGAGACGTACTTCGCCATCGCCGACACCACGTCCACGCCACGGCGTTCCAGCGCGTCGCGCAGCAGCTCGTAGTGCTGCATCTCGGCGGCGGCCATGCTCGCCATCGAGATCCGGCCCCGCAGATCGGGCGCCATGCGCGCCTCGTCGGTCAGCCGGTAGAACGCGGCGACCTCGCCGTAGGCCAAAACGGCGAACAACTCGTTGACGCCGGGGTGATCCGCCGACAGCCGAGAAGTGGTCGAAGCGTCCACCTGGTCGGCGTGGGAGGGCCCGGAAAGGGGCGGGGTCATGGCAACACTGTAGTCGGCGGGATTAGGACAAAATGGGTGCCAGCTTTCGACCAGCTATCATGGACGCAGGTATTGGCTGAATTCCCATTACCGCCAGTACCGGCGAAATGTGCGTGCACAGCTGGCCCAGACCGTTGCAGGGCCGCGACTCGGCGACGTATTCGGAGTCGGAACTCGTGCGCGCGTGACCGCGACAGAGAAACACCGACAGCACCGATACCGTCACCGAAAGGCTTGTCCACCACGTATGACCGCACTTACCAGCACAACTGAACTGACTTTTGCCAAACTCGGCGTTCGCGACGAAATCGTCCGCGCGCTGGCCGAAAAGGGGATCGAACGCCCCTTTGCCATCCAAGAACTGACCCTGCCGATGGCGCTGGCCGGCGACGACGTCATCGGCCAGGCCCGCACCGGCATGGGCAAAACCCTGGCGTTCGGGGTGCCGCTGCTGCAGCGCATCACCGACGGCGCCGCGCTCAGTCCGCTCACCGGCGCCCCACGGGCGCTGGTCGTGGTGCCCACCCGCGAGCTCTGCCTGCAGGTCACCGACGACCTGGCCGCGGCCGCCAGGTACCTGACCGCCGAGGACGGCCGCAAGCTAGCGGTGGTGTCCATTTACGGCGGCCGCGCCTACGAACCGCAGATCGATGCGCTGCGCACCGGCGCCGACGTCGTGGTGGGCACCCCCGGCCGGCTGCTCGACCTGTGCCAGCAGGGGCACCTGCAGTTGGGCGGGCTGTCGGCGCTGGTGCTCGACGAGGCCGACGAGATGCTCGACCTGGGGTTCCTCCCCGACATCGAGCGCATCCTGCGCCAGATCCCCGCCGAACGGCAGTCGATGCTGTTCTCGGCGACGATGCCGGACCCGATCATCACGCTGGCCCGCACCTTCATGAACCAGCCCACCCACATCCGCGCCGAGGCGCCGCACTCGGCCGCCACTCACGACACCACTGAGCAGTTCGTCTACCGCGCGCACGCACTGGACAAGGTGGAGCTGGTGAGCCGGGTGCTGCAGGCCGAGGGCCGCGGCGCGACGATGATCTTCACCCGCACCAAGCGCACCGCGCAGAAGGTCGCCGACGAACTGGCCGCGCGGGGCTTCAAGGTCGGCGCCGTGCACGGCGACCTGGGTCAGATCGCCCGCGAGAAGGCGCTGAAGGCCTTCCGCACCGGCGACATCGACGTGCTGGTCGCCACCGACGTGGCCGCCCGCGGCATCGACATCGACGACGTCACGCACGTCATCAACTACCAGATCCCCGAGGACGAGCAGGCCTACGTGCACCGGATCGGCCGCACCGGCCGCGCCGGCAAGACCGGCGTCGCGGTCACCCTGGTGGACTGGGACGAGCTGCCCCGCTGGACGATGATCGACAAGGCCCTGGGCCTGCAATCCCCCGACCCCGCCGAGACCTACTCCAGTTCGCCGCACCTGTACGACGAGCTTGGCATCCCCGCCGAGGCGGGCAGCACGATCGGGTCGCCGCGCAAATCCCCGGCCAAACGCCGCGACGCCGACCGCAACGGCCCGACACCGGACAAGCCGGCCCGGAAGCGGTCCGGCACCCGCCGCAGGACCCGCGGCGGCCAGCCGGTCACCGGGCACCCCGCCGGCGCCAACGGTGAAGCCGCCCCGAAGGCGCCGTCTGAGCCGTCTTCCGGCGCGCCCGCGGGTAACGCCGCCCCTCGCCGCCGCCGGCGGCGCCGCAAGCCGGCCTCGGAAACGACCGCAGCCACCGCCGCCACCTCGAACTGAGGCCCGCGCCGCCGCATGGTCAGACCGGAACGCCGGACCAAGGGCGACGTCCTGGCCGCCGCGGCCATCGCGGTCGTCGTCGCCCTGGGGGCGGCGTTGATCTGGTGGACCAGCGACGCCAGGGCCACCGTCAGCCGTCCGGCGGCGATTCCGGCGCCCGCCCCGACCCCCGCCCGGGAAGTCCCGGCCACGCTCAAGCAGCTGTGGACCGCACGCAGCCCCGGCACCACCGCGCCGGTCGTGGTGAGCGGCACGATCGCCACGGCGGACGGCCGCCGGGTCGACGGGCGAGACCCGGGCACGGGTCGGTCCCGCTGGAGCTACGCCCGCGACAGCGAGCTGTGTGGCGTGTCCTGGGTCTACCACTACGCCGTCGCCGTCTTCAAAGACGACCGCGGCTGCGGTCAGGTCAGCACCCTCGACGGGTCCACGGGGCGGCGCGGGGCCGCCCGCAGCGGCTACGCCGACCCGCGCGTGCGGCTTTCCTCCGACGGCACCACGGTGTTGTCGGTGGGCGACACCCGGCTCGAGCTGTGGCGCTCGGACATGGTCCGGATGCTGGCCTATGGCGAGACCGACGCCAGGGTGAAACCGTCGGCGCGGGGACCGCACTCGGGGTGCCGGCTGATCTCGGCAGCGGCCAGCTCGTCGGCGGTTTCGGTGCTGGAGAGCTGCGCGCACCAGGCCGACCTGCGGCTGGTCCTGTTGCGCCCCGCCAAGGAAGACGACGAACCCCAACAACACGTCGTCGCCGAGCCCGGGATCGGGGCGGACTCGGGCGCCCGGGTGCTCGCCGTGTGGGAGAACAACACCGCGGTGTATCTGCCCGGTAATTCCGGCACGCGGCCGAGGGTCGAGGTGGTCGACGACACCGGCACCACCGTGGCGAGCACGCTGCTGCCCGGGCCGCCGTCGAGCTCGGCGGCGGTGTCGCAGACGGGCAACCTGGTTACCTGGTGGACCGGCGACTCCCTCATGGTGTTCGACGCGAACAACATGACCCTGCGCTACACGATCGCCAAGGGCGAGACGACCGCACCGCTGGGACCCGGCGTGATGATGGCCGGCCGGCTGCTGGTGCCGGTCACCGGCGCGATCGGGGTCTACGACCCCCTCAGCGGCACGAACGAACGCTACATCCCGGTGAACCGGGCGCCGGGCGATGCGGCGGTGGTCCCGGCCGTTTCGGGATCGCGGGTGTTCGAGCAGCGCGGCGACACGGTGGTGGCGCTGGGCTGAGGGCCACTAGGCGGCCGAGCAGTCACAAAAGCCCCCGACACGCCGTGCGCTCAGGCGCTTTTATGTTCCCCCGCAAGCGGGAGGTGCCCCCAGCTCGCGCGGTGTAGCTACACCTCGACGGCGAATGTCGGCAACGGTTTGCCGGTCTTCCAGTGCTTGATCAACGCCTTCGCCAGCTCGCTGTAGGCCACGGCACCCTTGTTCTTGCGCCCGGCCATCACCGATGAGCCCGAGGCGCTGGCCTCGGCGAAGCGCACCGTGCGCGGGATCGGCGGGGCCAGCACCGGCAGGTCGTAGCGGTCGGCGACGTCGAGCAACACGTCCCGGGTGTGGGTGGTGCGGGAGTCGTACAGCGTCGGCAGGGCGCCCAGCAGCCGCAGCTCCGGGTTGGTGATCTGCTGGACGTCGGCCACCGTGCGCAGGAACTGGCCGACGCCGCGGTGGGCGAGCGTCTCGCACTGCAGCGGCACGATGACCTCGTCGGCGGCCGTCAGCCCGTTGAGGGTGAGCACGCCCAGCGATGGCGGGCAGTCGACGACGACCACATCGAACTGGTCGGAGAGCTTGGCCAGCCCGCGCTTCAGCGCGTACTCGCGGCCGGCCCGCATCAGCAGCATCGCCTCGGCGCCCGCGAGGTCGATGTTGGCCGGCAGCAGCGTCATTCCCTCCATCGTGGTCACCAGCGCGGCGTTCGGCTCGACCTCGCCGAGCAGGACCTCGTGCACGGACACCGGCAGCTTGTCGGGATCCTGACCGAGCGAGAAGGTCAAACAGCCCTGCGGATCCAGGTCGACGAGCAGCACGCGCCGGCCTTCGTCCGCCATCGCCGCGCCCAGCGAGGCGACCGTCGTCGTCTTGGCGACGCCGCCCTTCTGATTGGCCACCGCCAGTACCCGGGTCTTGCTCACAAGCGCCCGCCCCTTCACATCGCCACACCTTCTACAGTGCCCATCCTGGCATGTTCGATCGCCGTGCGCGTCAGGCAGCGACTCCAGCGGGGTGCTGGCGTGTCGTCGGGCAGAATCGGTCGGCATGGGCATGCACAACCACCGACTGGTTCTCCTGCGCCACGGCGAAACCGAATGGTCCAAGTCAGGCCGGCACACGGGTCGCACCGATATCGACCTCACCGACAACGGCCGCGTTCAGGCCGAACTGGCCGGCCGCGTGCTGAGTGAACTGAATTTGGACCACCCGCTCATCATCAGCAGCCCGCGTCGGCGCGCCATGACGACGGCCAAGCTGGCCGGGCTCACCATCGACGAGGTGTCGCCCCTGCTCGCCGAATGGGATTACGGCGCCTACGAGGGGTTGACGACCCCGGAGATCCGCGAAACCGACCCCGATTGGCTGGTCTGGACGCACGGATGCCCCGAGGGCGAAAGCGTGAAGCAGGTCAGCGATCGCGCCGACCGCGCCGTCGCGTTGGCGCTGGAGCACATGACCTCGCGTGACGTGTTGTTCGTGGGACATAGCCACTTCTCCCGCTCGGTGATCACGCGGTGGGTCGAGCTGCCGCTGGTCGAGGGCAGCCGCTTCTGGATGCTCGCCGGTTCGATCGCGGTGTGCGGGTTCGAGCACGGCGTGCGGCAGCTGGCCGCGCTCGGGTTGACCGGCCAGCCGCAGGCGATCGCACCGGGGTGAGCAACGCCGAACCGCCGTTCGCGCTGTGCGGACCGCGCCGGACCCTGGTTGCCGACGGGATGCGCGCGGGCTACCGCGATATCGGGGCGGCCCAGGCCGCGCTGCGCTCGGGTGCGGCCCCAATAGTGTTGGGCGCGTTGCCTTTCGACATGAGCGGGCCCGCGGCCTTGCTCGTCCCGGGCGCCGTGAGTTCCACCGACGGGCCGCCCGATTGGCCGACGGGTCCGCTGCCACCGGTGCGTGTCGCCGCCGCCATGCCGCCGCCGGCCGACTACCGCGACCGGATCAGCCGCGCGCGAGACGCGCTGGCCGCATCGGACAACCCCCTGCACAAGGTGGTGCTGGCGCGCGCGCTGCGACTGGTCGCCGACGCTCCACTGGATGCCCGCGCCGTCCTGCGCCGCCTCGTCGCGGCCGACCCGGCCGCCTACGGCTACCTCGTCGACCTGACCGTCGCCGGCGGCGACTACGCGGGCATGGCGCTGGTGGGCGCCACCCCCGAACTTCTGGTCGCGCGCAGCGGTGACCGCGTGGTGTGCCAGCCGTTCGCCGGGTCGGCCCCGCGCGCCGCCGACCCGGAAGTCGACGCCGCCAACGGCGCCACGCTGGCCGCCTCGGCCAAGGACCGCCACGAGCATCGGCTGGTGATCGACACCATGCGCGCCGCGTTGGAACCCCTGTGCGACGAACTGACCATCGCTTCGGAACCGCAGCTGAGCCGCACCGCGGCGGTGTGGCATCTGTGCACGCCGATCAGCGGCCGGCTGCGCGACAAGTCAATTACCGCAATCGATTTGGCGTTGGCGCTGCACCCCACCCCGGCGGTCGGCGGTGTTCCGACGAAGGCCGCCACCGAGCTCATCGCCGAGTTGGAGGGCGACCGCGGTTTCTATGCCGGCGCGGTGGGCTGGTGCGACGCCGGCGGCGACGGCCGCTGGGTCGTGTCCATCCGCTGTGCGCAGCTGTCGGCGGACCGCCGCACCGCAGTGGCGCGCGCGGGTGGCGGCATCGTCGCCGAATCCGATCCCGATGCCGAAGTCGCGGAAACCACAACGAAATTCGCCACAATCCTGAACGCGCTGGAAGTCGAGCGATGACGAAAAACATCCGCCGCGCCATACCGGAAGACGCCGCCGATATTACCGGCATGATCCACGCGCTGGCCGAATTCGAACGTGCCGCCGAGCAATGCACGGTCACCGAAGCGCAAATTTGCACAGCGCTTTTCGGTAATTCACCGACCGTGCACGGGCACGTTGCCGAAGTCGACGGCGAGGTCGCCGCCATGGCGCTGTGGTTCGTCAACTTCTCCACCTGGGACGGTGTCGCGGGCATCTACCTCGAAGACCTGTTCGTACGGCCGGGCTTTCGCCGCCACGGCCTGGCCCGTGCCCTGCTGACGGCGCTGGCCCGCGAATGCCTCGACAACGGTTACACGCGGTTGTCGTGGGCGGTGCTGAACTGGAACGCCGACGCGATCGCGCTGTACGACGGCGTCGGCGCCGCGCCGCAGCGCGAGTGGACCACCTATCGGGTGTCCGGCCCGCGGTTGGCCGAACTGGCGGGACCTCCCTGATCGCGGCCGGCGGCCCAGCGCACGGCCGGCGGACTGAACAGCAGGACCAGCACCGTGGCCGCCAGGACGCCCACGGGGATCCCGAAGGCCGGCCGGTGCGAGCCGGCCGCGAGGTACCACGCCACCGGAAGCAACAGCAGCTGGGTGAAGACCCCCAGCCCACGGCCCCAGCGCCTGCCGAGCGCCAGCGCGCGCCCGGCGGCCAGCACCACGCCGCCGACCAGAACGAACCAGACCGCCGTGCCCTGGGGGTACCACCCGCTTGCCGGGGAGCCGTTGACCACGCGCTGGTCGGCCCCCCCGATGCCCCGCACCACCAGCGCCACGGCCACCACCAGCGCGGCCACGCCCTGCACCGCGACGATCAGGCCCGCCGCGCGGACCGCGGCCGGAGGGGGTGGCGGATTCACAGCGTCAGCGTAGTCAGCGGCGCTTGCCCCAAAGCGGGCCCTTAGCCGCCCCGCACCGTCCATCGCGCTGCTTCTCCTCACGCCGCCCAGCGGCGTGCATCGTCGCACCGCATAAGCTCGTGGCTCATGCGCGCCGTGCTGATCGTGAACCCAACAGCCACTTCCACCACTCCGGCCGGCCGCGACCTGCTTGCGCACGCGCTCAAGAGCCGCCTGCAGCTCGCCGTCGAGCACACCACCCACCGCGGTCACGGTGCGGAACTCGCCCAACGGGCAGTTGACGACGGCCTCGACCTGGTCGTCGTCCACGGCGGCGACGGCACGGTCAGCGGGGTGGTCAACGGGATGCTGGGCCGGCCCGGGTCCGCGCCGGCGCGACCGGTGCCCGCGCTCGCGGTGGTCCCCGGTGGGTCGGCGAACGTGCTGGCCCGCTCGCTGGGCATTTCCCCGGACCCGGTCGCCGCCACCAACCAGCTCATCCAGCTGCTCGACGACTACTGCCGCCACCAGACCTGGCGGCGGATCAGCCTGATCGACTGCGGCGAGCGGTGGGCGGTGATCAATGCCGGAATGGGCGTCGATGCCGAGGTCGTCGCCGCGGTGGAAGCCCAGCGGAACAAGGGCGTCAAGGTCAACGCGTTGCGCTATTGGCGCGTGGCGATACCCGTCACCGTGGCCTTCAGCCGCCGCGAACCCACGCTGACCGTCGAGTTGGCCGGCCGCGAACCCGTCGGAGGCGTGCACTTCGCCTGGGTGTCCAACACCACCCCATGGACCTACAGCAACAGCCGGCCGTTGGTGACCAACCCGGGCTGCAGCTTCGAGTCGGGACTCGGGGTGTTCGCGCTCACCGACATGAAGGTGATTCCCACGCTGCGGCTGGTCGCCCAGCTCCTCGGCAAGGGGCCCAAGGGCGAGCCCAAACAACTCATCCGCGACGACGACGCGCCCTGCGTGCGGGTGACCGCGACCGGGGACCCGGTCGCCAGCCAGTTCGACGGCGATTACCTGGGCCTGCGCCAATCGATGACGTTCAGGTCGGTTCCCGATGCGCTGCCGGTGGTCGCGCCCCCGGCAAAAACTATCGCTGACCTGGGGTGACGTGACGGCCCGGAAAATCTTTCGCCAGAAGCGGCCCGCTAGTGTAGTACAACGGAGTAAGGGCCTGACTAAGAAATCGGTGAAGTGAGATAGGCCACGAGGTTACTCACACTATTGACATCTGTTGGGCCTGTGAAACGATCGGAAGGTTGCATGCAGAAATTTACGTAGGGGTGCGGACCCTTTCTTTGTGCACGCGTTAACAACGAAGAAAAATGGCCGTGCGCCTTGCTGCGCACTCAGTGAGGAGTAATTACTTATGGATTGGCGCCACAAGGCGGTCTGTCGCGACGAGGACCCGGAGCTGTTCTTCCCGGTTGGGAACAGCGGCCCGGCGCTCGCGCAGATCGCTGACGCGAAACTGGTCTGCAATCGGTGCCCGGTGACCACGGATTGCCTGTCCTGGGCCCTCAACACCGGCCAGGACTCGGGCGTCTGGGGAGGCATGAGCGAAGACGAGCGGCGCGCACTCAAGCGTCGCAACGCCCGGACGAAGGCCCGTAGCGGAGTCTGACCGCAGGATCGCTGACAGTGCGGCCCCGACCATTGTCGGGGCCGCACTGTTGCGTACGCAGGGCCGTTACAGCAACAACCTGGTCCGGCGGCCGATCGGCACCCGCAAAACCACGTCGGTGCCGCGGGCGGCGGCGTGCCGCATCCCCAGCGTGCCGTCCAGTTCCGCCGACACCAGGGTCCGCACGATCTGCAGGCCGAGGCTGTCGGAGTTGTCCAGGCTGAATCCTTCCGGCAGTCCGCGCCCGTCGTCGTGCACGACGACGTCGAGCCAGCGGGCCGAGCGCTCGGCGCGAATGGTCACCGAGCCCTCCTGGGCCGTCGGATCGAACGCGTGCTCGATGGCGTTCTGCACGAGTTCGGTGATCACCATGATCAGGGCAGTCGCACGGTCGGAGTCGAGCACGCCGAGGTCACCGACCCGGTTGATCCGGATCGGCCGGTCCACCGACGCCACGTCGTTCATGATCGGCAGGATCCGGTCGATGACCTCGTCGAGATTCACCTGCTCGTCCACCGACATCGACAGCGCGTCGTGCACCAACGCGATCGACGACACGCGACGCACCGACTCGATCAGCGCTTCCCGCCCTTCGGCGTTGGCGGTGCGCCGCGCCTGCAGACGCAGCAGCGCCGCCACCGTCTGCAGGTTGTTCTTCACCCGGTGGTGGATTTCGCGGATGGTGGCGTCCTTGGAGATCAGGGCCCGGTCGCGGCGCTTGACCTCCGTGATGTCGCGGATCAGCACCGCGGCACCGGCGCTGGCGCCATGGACCACCAACGGCAGCGTCCGCAGCAACACCGTGGCACCGCCGGCGTCGACCTCCATCCGCATGCTCCTCCCGCCGGCCAGCAGGTCCCGCACATGCTCGGCCACCTCCTGCGCCTCGAACGGGTCGGAGATCAGCGGCCGCGTCACGTCGATGAGATGCTGGCCCTCCAACTCCGACGTCAGACCCATCCGGTGGTAGGCCGACAGCGCGTTGGGGCTGGCGTAGGCGACGACGCCGTCGACGTCGAGGCGGATGAAGCCGTCGCCAGCCCGCGGGGTGGAGCGCGACATGACGACGTCCCCGACGTCGGGAAAGGTGCCCTCGGCGAGCATCTGCACGAGGTCCATAGCGCATTCGCGGTAGGCGGTCTCCAGCTGGCCGGGCGTGCGGTCGGCCGCTTCCGCGGTCTGATGCCGCGTCACCACCGCCACCACGTGGCCGCCGTACCGCACCGGGGAGGCCGTGACGTGCGGGCCGGGCAGTGGCCACGAATGTTCTTGGCCCCCGGCGTCTTCCGGTGCCGCGGCGCCGGCCTCGAACGTCTCGTTGACGAGCGGCAGCCGGTCGGCGGCGACGACCGTCCCCACCGCATCGGTTTGCAGAACCGTGGGCGCGGTATTCGGACGGCACTGCGCCACGCACACCAGCACCCCGTCGTCGCGCCGAACCCACATCAGGTAGTCGGCGAAGGACAGGTCGGCCAGCAGCTGCCACTCCCCCACCACCGCGTGCAGGTGGTCGACCGCGTTGCCCGGCAGCATCGTGTGTTCGGCAAGCAGGTCACCGAGCGTGGACATCGATTACTCCCGCGTCGTTTCCCGGCGGTAGCTGCGAACGGTGCGAACTTCTTTCGGGCTAGCTGATCACGGCGATGAGGTCGCCCGCCTGAATGACATCGCCCACCGCCACACTCACCTTGCTGATCGTGCCGTCGACCTCGGCCAGCACGGGGATCTCCATCTTCATCGACTCCAGGAGCACCACGATGTCGCCCTTGCCGATCGGGTCACCCTCGCTGACAACAACCTCGAGCACGCTGGCCACGATCTCGGCGCGAACATCCTCCGCCATCTTCACCCCACTCGTCCCGGGCCATTTGCGCATGCTGGCTGCTGGTGCATCAACGTCATGTCTATCGAACCACAGGACCGGCCGGGACCGCGGGACGCGGGCCTCGGACGGGCCCGGGCCGGGGCGTACGGCCCGCCGTGAGACACTGTGAGGCAGGCTAACGGGCGCCGGGCGCCCGTTTTCGACGAAGCAATCACGGAGGATGACGATGGCCAAGCGTGGCCGGAAGAAGCGCGACCGCAAGTACAGCAAGGCCAACCACGGCAAGCGGCCGAATTCCTAGCCGGGGGACTACTCCCCTCCGCGGATGATGGTGGTCCGGCGGATTTCCAGCCTGAGGCGTTCCTTCAGGCCCTCGGGGGCTTTCTCGCCTGTGCATTTCGTCGCGATCAGGGCCTTGAGCCGCTCCTCGATCCCGTAATGCTGGAAGCATCCCGGGCATGCCTCGAGATGCTGGCGCAGCCGCTCCTTGGCCTCCGGCGTGCACTCGCCGTCGAGCAGGGTCCATACCTCGGCGATCACCTCGGCACAGCCGAGGCCGTGGGAGTGGCGGTCGTCGGCGCGCGGGTCGGGGGGACCGGCGAACTCGCTCATGACGACACCTCCTCGTGCGCCTGCTGACCGCGGTTGAAACCACGCTCCTTGGCCACGTCGGCCAACAGACCGCGCAGTTGACGCCTGCCGCGGTGCAGCCGTGACATTACCGTCCCGATCGGCGTATCCATGATCTCTGCGATTTCCTTATACGGAAATCCCTCGACGTCGGCGTAGTAGACCGCCATCCGGAACTCCTCCGGCAAGGCCTGCAGCGCCTCCTTGATCTCGTCGTCGGGCAGCGATTCGAGCGCCTCGACCTCCGCCGAACGCAGCCCCGTCGAGGAATGCTCTGCGTTGGACGCCAACTGCCAGTCGGTGATCTCTTCGGTCGGATATTCCGCCGGCTGGCGCTGCCTCTTGCGATAGCTGTTGATATAGGTGTTGGTCAGAATCCGGTACAGCCACGCCTTGAGGTTGGTGCCAGCCCGAAACGAGCGGAATCCCGCGTAGGCCTTCACCATCGTCTCCTGCAGCAGGTCCTCCGCGTCGGCGGGGTTTCGCGTCATGCGCAGCGCGCCGCCGTACAGCTGGTCCAGCAGGGGAATCGCGTCGCGCTCGAAGCGCGCCGTCAGCTCCTCGTCGGTCTCCTCGGGCGGTGCCGGCTCGGGAGCCTCCAACCCCTCTGAACCCCTAGCGCCGTCGATATCGGCCATCTCGATTAACACGGTCCCTTCCGCAGCGGTGTCGCCGGGCGGCACCGGAAGCGCCGCCGAGCTCGCAAGCAGGCGGGTCAACTGCTCCCGCTCGGTGCCACCCAATAGGCACGTCGCCGTTGGCACCAGACTGCTCCTCCCAATCTAGAGGCTGCCCCCGACAGTGTCTGCCCGGGCCTACCGCATCTGCATCAGAAACCGACTTCTTTAACAGCATCAGGCGGCCGGCTCATTCCCGGGCGTGCGGTCCCCGATCCGACCGCGCTCCGGTGGCGTTACTGTGACGCCATGTCGCACGCCACATCCCTCCAAGGCAAGACCATGTTCATCTCCGGTGCCAGTCGCGGCATCGGCCTGGCCATCGCCAAACGCGCAGCGCAGGACGGCGCCAACATCGCCCTGATCGCCAAGACCGCCGAGCCGCACCCGAAGCTGCCGGGGACGGTGTTCACCGCCGCCAAGGAGCTCGAGGAGGCGGGCGGGCAGGCCCTGCCGATCGTCGGGGACGTGCGCGACCCGGAGTCGGTCGAGTCCGCGGTCGCCAAGGCCGTCGAGCAATTCGGCGGCATCGACATCTGCGTCAACAACGCCTCGGCGATCAACCTGGGCTCCATCACCGAGGTGCCGATGAAGCGGTTCGACCTGATGAACGGCATCCAGGTGCGCGGCACGTATGCGGTCTCGCAGGCCTGCATCCCCCACCTGAAGGGCCGGGAGAACCCGCACATCCTGACGCTTTCGCCGCCGGTGCTGCTCGGCAAGGAGTGGCTGAAGCCGACCGCGTACATGATGGCCAAGTTCGGGATGACGTTGTGCGCGTTGGGGATTGCCGAGGAGATGCGCGAGGCGGGCATCGCCTCGAACACGTTGTGGCCGCGCACCTTGGTGGCGACGGCCGCGGTGCAGAACCTGCTCGGCGGGGACGAGGCCATGGCGCGCGCCCGCAAGCCGGAGGTGTACTCCGACGCGGCCTACGTCATCCTCAACAAACCCGCCCGCGAGTACACCGGCAACACCCTGCTGTGCGAGGACGTGCTAGTGGAATCCGGCGTCACCGACCTGTCGGTGTACAACTGCGTGCCGGGTGGGCAGCTCGGCGTCGACTTCTGGGTGGACGGCGTCAACCCGCCGGGCTACACCGGGCCCTGACCCGTCGGTCCGAGCGTGGCGGGCGCCGCGACACCGGCCATCGCGGCACTGGTCCGGGCCGGTGTTCCGCATGAGGTCGTCAAGTTCTCCCACGATCCCCGGGAACCGTCGTTCGGCCTCGAGGCGGTCCACGCGCTGACTCCCGGCGGCATCGCGCCGGAGCAGATCTACAAGACCCTGGTCATCATGGTGCCCAACGGGCTCGCGGTCGCGATACTGCCGGCCTCCGGCCGGCTGTCGCTCAAGGCGGCCGCCGCCGCGCTGGGGGTCGCCAAAGCGAGCATGGCCGAACCCGGGGCCGCGCAGCGGGCCACCGGCTACGTCGTCGGCGCCATTTCGCCGTTCGGGCAGCGCAGGCGGCTGCCCACGGTGGTCGACGCCGGCGCGCTCGCCTGGGAGCGGGTGTACTGCAGCGCCGGCAGGCGCGGGTGGGACGTCGCGGTCGCGCCGCAGGATCTGATCCGGCTGACGGGCGCGGTCACCGCGGACATCCAGGCCTAGATGAGTCAGCGAATGCAGCCCTAGGCTCGTTCGCCCGGTTCCCGCAGGAAGTTCTCGATGACGGGCGCGAGCTCGGTCGCGTTGTGCACGATGTCGATGTGCCCGCCCGCATGCAGGTGCAACAGCGAGTGAGGCAGCAGCGCGTGCATGATGCGCGCGTTGACCACCGGGATGATCGGGTCATCCGTGCCCGCCACGATCAGCGTCTCCTGCCGCAGCGCGGGCAGGGCGAACAGGCTGGTCCACACCGAGCCCGCCAGCAGTTGATGCACGTACCCGACCTTCGATCCGGCGTGCAACTGCCGCACGAACAGTCGCGCCACGTCTTCACCGTGGGCGCGGACGGTGCCGCCGTAGAGATCACCGGAAATGGCCGCGGCGTAATCGGGATCCGAGAACCTGCGCGGCGTGGCCATTTTCGCCAGGACCCACGGGGTGGCGGGCACCATGAGCACGCCGGTGCCGGTCGCCACCAGCACCATGCGCCGGCATCGGCGGGGATTCTGGAAGGCGAACTGCTGCGCCAGCGCGCCGCCCCAGGACAGCCCGAAGATGTCCACCACGCCGATGTCGAGTTGGGACAGCACCCGGCCCAACACCCAGGCCAGGTAGGGAAACCCGTACGGCAGCGGGGATGTCGGCGAGCCCCCGGTACCCGGCACGTCGAACCTGACCACCGTGGTCTCCAGCTGCTCGACCAGTGGATCGAGCACCTCCAGGCTGGCCCCGATGCCGTTGCACAGCACCAGCGGCACGCCCGTTCCCTGGCGTATGTTGATCCGGATCCGCTGCCCACCCGCGCTGAGATAGCGCTCCTCGCCGACCGTGCTCGCCTGCACCACCCGCAGGCGCCTCTGCTGTGGGCTCCGCTTCACTCACTTCTCCATCACATAGCCGCCGGGGGCCGGGCCCAATGGCGGAAGACCCTCGCCGCCAAGCACTTTCGGAGCATCGACCTGCGGGCCGCTGCGCTCGGCGAGCCAGTTCACGTAGTCCGGCCACCAGGAGTCACTCGACTTCTGCGACGACTCTAGCCACTCCTGCGGATCCTCGGCGTCGACCGGCCCGGTCCGGTACGACGACTTCGGGTTGCCCAGCGGGTTGACCAGCGCCGCGATGTGACCGCTGGTGGACAGCACGTAGCGGTTGTCCTTGCTGCCGAGCAGTCGGGCGCTGCGGTAGGTCGCCTGCCACGGGGAGATGTGGTCGGCGACGCCGCCGACGACGTACGCGTCGGCGGTCACCTTCCCCAGGTCGACCGGGCTGCCCAGCATGGTGAGCGCGCCAGGGGTGACGAGGGCGTTGCGCTGCGCCATCAGAATCATGTCGCGGTGCAAAGCGGCGGTCATCCGGGTGGTGTCGGCGTTCCAGAACAAGACGTCGAACGCCGCCGGCTTGCGGCCCTGCACGTAGTTGTTCACCCAGTACCGCCAGACCAGGTCGGTGGGCCGCAGCCACGCGAACATCTCCGCCATGTCGCGCCCGTCCAGGTAGCCCTTCCGGTTCGAGACGCGGATGGCCGCCTGGGCCGCGCGGTCGCTCATCATGGCGGCCGTGAAACCGGCCCGCGTCTCGTCCAGCACGGTGACCGACAGGTTCAGGCCGCCGACCCGGTCGCCCTCCCCGATGTCGGCCAGGTGGGCCGCCGTCATCGCGGCCAGGATGCCGCCTGAGCAGGTGGCGAACAGGTGGGTGCTGTCGGTCCGGGCGATCTTCTGCACCGCGTCCATGGCCTCGACGAGCGCGGCACCGTACGCGTCGAAGCCCCAATCCCGGTGCCGCTTTTGCGGATTGCGCCAGGAGATGGCGAAGACCTGTTGCCCCTGCTGGACGAAGTACTCGATCAGGCTGCGCCCGGGCGCGATGTCCATGATGTAGAACTTGTTGATCACCGGCGGCACCATGAGCAACGGGATCGCATTCACTCTCGTTGTCTGCGGGGCGTATTGGATCAACTCGAACATCGAGGTCTGCAGCACCACCGCCCCCTTGGTGACGGCCACAGTCTCGCCCACGACGAAAGCGTCCGGCTCCACCATCGCGGGAACCCGCGGCTTCGAAACCATGTCCCGGACAAAGGCTTTGACACCCCGTACGGCACTGATCCCGCCGGTGTCGATCATCGCCTTCCAGCCCAGCGGGCTGATCAGCGGGTTGTTGCTCGGCGCCAGACCCTCCACGACGTTGTCGAGGACGAATTGCATCCGCTGGTTGTCGCGCCAATCCAACTCGGCATCGGCGAGCAACCCTTCGGCGGCCTCGCCGGCCGCCAGATACGCCTGCATGATCCGGTGCAGCAACGGATTGTCCTGCCAGGCGATGTCACTGAAGCGCTTGTCGGCCCGCGCCGGGACGCGGTGCGAATTGCCCGCGGCGATGGCGCCGAGTTCGCGGGTGAGGGCCGCGGCCCGGCCCGCCACCGCTCCGGGACGCTGCGCGAGGTTGGCGCCGAAGCGCGCCCAGGTCGCGTCGGGCATCATCCGGCTCGCAAACGGTTTGGTGGCACTGCTCAGCAGCAGGTCCAGAGGTGCGGCGAGCTCGTCGCCTTTGGAGTTTTGGGTGACCATGGTTATCGCGTGCTTTCGGTTGTCGGAGCGGTGATTTCACGCTTGAGGACCTTGCCGGTTGGCCCCTTGGGCAGGGTGTCGAGGAGCCAGACCAGACGCGGGTATTTGTAGGCGGCCACCCGCGCCTTGACGTACTCGACCAGCTCGTCGGGCGTCACGGCCGCCCCCTCTTTGAGCGCGACGGCGGCGCCGACCTCCTCGCCGAGGGAGTCGTGCGGGACGCCGACGACGGCGGCCTCGGCCACCGCCGGGTGCTCGTAGAGCACCTCCTCGATCTCGCGGGGATAGACGTTGTACCCGCCGCGGATGATCATGTCCTTGGTCCGGTCGACGATGTAGAAGTAGCCGTCCTCGTCGACGCGACCGACGTCGCCGGTGTTGAGCCAGCCGTCGGGCGTGATGGTGGCCCGGGTGGCCTCCGGCAGGTTCCAGTAGCCCTTCATCACGTTGTGGCCGCGGATCTGGACCTCGCCCGCCTGGCCCTGCGGCACCTCGACGCCGTCGAGGTCGACCACCCGCATCTCGACACCCTCGATCGGGGTGCCGATCGAGCCGGCCTTGCGCGGCCGGTTCGGATGGTTGAACGCCGCCGCGGGGGAGCTCTCGGACAGCCCGTAACCCTCGAGAACCGCGCAGCCGAAAGCCTTTTCGAAGTCGATGAGCACCTGCACCGGCAGCGCCGCACCGCCGGAGACACAGGTCCGCAGACTCTGTGTCGCCCGCGGGGCGGCCTCGTCGGCGACGCTGAGCAGCGCCGAATACATCGTCGGCACCCCCTCGAACACGGTGACGGCGTCGCGCTCGATCACCTCGAGCGCCTTGCGCGGGTCGAACCGCGGGATCAGCGTCAGCATCGCGCCGGCCTGCACCGCGACGTTGAGCCCGCAGGTCAGGCCGAAGACGTGGAAGAGCGGCAGGCACCCCATCACCACATCGTCCGGCCCGATCTCGACCAGGGTGCGGGCGCTGACGTCGGCGTTGCGCCGCAGATTGCCGTGGGTGAGCATGGCGCCCTTGGGCTTACCGGTGGTCCCGGAGGTGTGCAGGAGCACCGCGACGTCCTCGTCGTCGCGCGGTACCGGGGAGCCCTGGGCGGGCAAATCGGCGATGAGGCCGGCCAGCCCGGCGTCGTCAAGGAGCCAGCATTGCGCCCCGGTCTCCGCTGCACCGGCGGTGGCCTCCTCCGCGAAGGCCGGCGTCGCGAACAGGGCCTTGGCACCGCTGTTGGACAGGTAGTAGGCGACCTCCCGGCCCTTGAGCAGGGGGTTCATCGGGACAGCGACGGCGCCGCGGTACATGATGCCGTAGAAGGAAATGGCGAACGCGGGCGTGTTGGGCAGCATCACGCCCACCCGATCCCCCGGCTCGATCCCCGCCCGCTCCAGCAGCGTCGCGACCCGGGCCGCCGCGGTGTCGAACTCGGCGTAGGTGAGCTGCAGGTCGTCACAACGCAGCGCCACGCGTCCTGGGTGACGATTCTTCGACGCGGCGAGATCGGCGCTCAGAGCGGTCATGCGGTGCCTCCGGGAAGTGCTTTTGGTGCGTACTCCAAGCGTGATCCCGACCACCCGTGACCACAATGTCCGCGCAAACAACAGCGGGCCCCGTTCGGTGTGAGCGGTCACATTCGGCGGCGCCGGGGCATAAGGTTTGCGGTATGGGCGTGGCATCGACGAACCGCGGCGTCCGGCATGATGCGGCGGCGGACCCGCACGTCGTCGAGCTCAGCAAGCTGATGATGTCCCGCGCCCCGAAACTGGGACGAACGATGGCCGACCTGCTCTGCCGCGAAATCGACGCCTACCGCGATGGCACCGTCGTCACGAGGGATCAGGTCGCCGAAAGTTGCGCCGCGAACGTGACGTTCATCTTCGACTCGCTCACCGGTGACGCCGATGTCGACGTCTCACCCGCCGAGCGCACCGGCACCGAGCGTGCCCTCGCCGGGGTGCCGCTGCCGGCGGTGATGACGGCCTACCGCATCGGCTTTCGGTTCATGTGGGAGGAAACCCTCGCCGTCGCCCGTGCCGCGAGCATACCCACCGACGCGATCCTGGACGCCACCGCACGAATCTTCTTCGCCCAGGACACCTTCACCCAGGCGATGGCCAGTGCCTACCGCCAACAGCTGACGGCGCAGATCATCGAGCGTGAGGAAGAGCGATCCGCCTTGGTCGAGGCGTTGCTGGCTCACCGGATCACCGACAGGCAAAGCCTTTGGGAGGCAGCGGATTTGCTGCGACTCCCGACATCCGGACCCTACGCCGTGGTGGCGGCCGAGCTGCCCGCGATCGGGCGGCTGGGCTTGCCGGTGATCGAGAACAAGCTGTC
The DNA here is from genome assembly GCF_035506235.1 of Mycobacterium sp. Taxonomy (GTDB): domain Bacteria; phylum Actinomycetota; class Actinomycetes; order Mycobacteriales; family Mycobacteriaceae; genus Mycobacterium. The sequence continues at coordinate 21,326 of NZ_DATJPU010000026.1, read as the reverse complement.
CGCCCGGGACATTCGGTCCGCGTGGCGGCTCTTGCCCGACCTGCAGGTGGGCATCGTCGCGCTGAAGGGCCCGAAGTCGGCGAACGCCCTGGACACCCTCATCGAGGTGCTCCGACAGGCCGCGACGGCGCGAGTCGGCATCAGTCCACCGTTCCGGGACCTGGCCGAGACCAGCGACGCATTGCGAATGGCCCGGGTCGCGGTCACCGGCAAGCCCTCCGGCGAGTCGCTGGTTTCCGTGTTCGACGACACCCCGCTCGCCGTCGCGGCGGTCAGCGCCCCGGAAGTGATGGCGAAGATCAAGTCGCTGGTGCTGTCCCGCATCGACGAACTGCCCGCCGAGGAACGCACCATCCTGCTGGACACGTTCCGGGCCTGGGTAGAGGCGGGTGGCTCGGCCAATGGCACCGCGGCGAGGATCTTCTGTCATCCCAACACGGTGCGGCACCGGCTGCGCCGCATCGAGGAGTTGACCGGCCGATCGCTCTCCCGGCCCAAGGACATCGCCGAGCTCTGCCTGGCCTGGGAGGTCGAGCGGCGACTGCCCTAGGCGGCTCCGACTGTCTTTGCCACCTGTTTCGCCTGGTGGCGGAGCTGGAACGCGCTGATGCAGTCCACGATGCCGATGGCGATCAGCCAGCAACCGACGACCAGGGTCAGGATCTCGATCGAGTCGATCGGGTAGATGATCAGCACCACACCGCCGGCGACGATGATGAGACCGGCGAGTATCTGCCAGCCGCGTCCGGGCATTTGATCAAAGGACAGCGCCGCGCCGAGCAGCGAGATCCCGCGAAACACCCAACTGATGCCGATCCACAGGGCCAGGAGCCAGATCGACTCGAGTTTGTCGCGGAAGCAAAAGACCCCGAGCACCACCGAAACCGCACCGGCGATGAAGGCCAACACCCTCATTGCGGCACCCATGTGGACGCCGAAGGCGGCGAACATATAGCCGATCCCGGAGACGATCAGGTAGACGCCGAAAAGGACACCGGCTACCGCCAAGGTCTTACCCGGCCAGACCAGCACGATGATACCGAGTGCGATGGCCACGACGCCGATGAACAGCGTCAATTGCCACGCACTACGTGCCAACTGCTGCAGTGGACGCTCGAAAACAGTGTTGTCGGTAGTTGTCATGTCACTATGATTTGGCATCCCGGGTGTCGAAGGTAAGGGTCTTTAGGACACAATTCGGCAACGCGAACATTGCCCGCACCCCTGGAATAAGCCCATCTGCTGCGGCACTCATTTGTCGCCGGAAGACAACAACCCGTCGCAAGTTCGTCGTTCCGCGACATCGCCGCGCCGGGGTTGGCGCGGTTAAGTTCTGCGACGAACCGATGAATCGATCCTTAAGGGATCGAATTCGCAACCGGCACAACCGATTCGAGTCCGCTCAGCGGGGAAGCGCAGGTCGATGATGTTTGAATCGATGCTGGTGATCATGATTTACATCATGGCCATCTTTACGCCCGTGCTGGTCCCAGCGACCGTCCACGCGGTCCACTTCGTCCGCGAGTTGCGCCAGGGCTACCGGCCGCTGCGACTCCGGGCGGTCGTGCGCGTCCGGCTCCCGCGGTCCGTGGTGTCCCGTCGCGTCGCCGTTCCGGCGCACGGGTGACGTGCGGTCCGCTCATTTCGGCTGCAGTACCGCACTCCCGTACCAGTGACAGGCCAGCAACGCCACCTCTATTTCGAGCCGGTCGGCGCCGATTTCCCGGCCACGCCGGACGACGGCACGGCCCACCCGGTACTTGACCGAGTTGAAGTGCATGTTGAGTTCCTCGGCGGCCAGTTTGTAGCTGGAACCACAGCCCAAAAAGACCCGCAACGTCTCCCGTAGCCTCCCGTCGTTCTCGTTGTCGCTCGCGAGTTCGCCGAGCACGGTGGCCACCCAGTCCCGGATCCCACCCACGTCGCCGCCCAGCCGCGCCACGACGGAGAGCCCGGGGTCGGCGGCGGCGATCACCGTCGGAGCCGACGAATCCGGCCGCTGGGCCACCATCGCGACGCCGCGGGCCTCGACCGCCTCCCGGTGGGAACGGCGGAAGCCCTCGACGCCGGCCCCCCTCGTCCCGATCGCCACGTTCGGCGAATCCTGGCGGGTCAGGGCGAAGCGGCGGACCTTCGCGACGACGTCGGCGGTGTCGGCAACCGCGGCACGAAAGGGCAGCCACGCCCAGGCGCAGCTTTGGTCGGCGGCAACGAGCAGCGGCCCGGCGTCGGCGGCGACGGCTTCGCCCAGATCGCGCAGGAACCGTTGCAGCCGGGCGAGTTCGTCGCCCGCGCCGCCCTGTTCCGGGTACCACATGATGAGGCCCAGGTGGTGCCACCGCAGTGGATAACGGATCGCGGTGCTTGCGGCATCGACGTCGACGGCCTTGTTGGGCGCCAACACTTCCCGCACCCGCATCCCGCGAAGGCTGTTCTGGTTCTCCAGCCATCGTTCGCGTTCGTCTTCATAGACCGCGACGACCTGTTGCGACATCCAGTCGATGTACTCGAACATTGCGGCGCTCATCGCCTCGATCACGGCCACCCGCGCCGAGTCGGGGATGTCGACCGCATGCAGCTCGGCGAAGAACAGCTCGTTCATCCGGCGCTGGCCGAGTCGGTAGGCGCGGACCAGCGCGTTGACCGGCACCCCGTGCTGCGCCAGCCGGCGGGCGTACTCGAGCGCCGCGGTGGGCGCCTCGACGCGCTCGACGGCGATGTCGTAGCGCAAGGCGTGCAGCATCGTGTCCACGTTTCCCTCGACGCTGGCCCCGAGCAGCTCCATGATCCGCGGCTCGTGGGGAAGGTCGGGGATCTGGGCCTCGAGCGCGCGATGAATCTCCGAGGTCACTTCGGCCAGCCTGCCGTGCAGTCGGCCGGCGACCTCGGCGACGCATCCCCGCACCCCGACTCCGGCGTCCGGGGCGTCGAGCTGCGATTTCTTCACCTCAATGACGTTAGACGCCGACGTTGTCTTCTGGCGATAACTCCGGCGAGCGGCTTTGTCGATTCGCGACTGTGTCACGAGGCACACCGGGCCTAACGTTGTCGCCACGCTTACTCCCGACGCCAAAAGGAGCGAAGGAAATGGGATTCACACAACCGGTTCTCGCCGCTGTCGACCCGGACAGCTTCCTGCAGAAGCCACTGATGGAGCGGATGCGGATCCTCGCCCTCGATTGGGCCGAAAAGGGCTTCGGTTCACCGAAAATGGTGCACACCATCTACATCCTGAAGTTGGTCGTGTTCTTCGCGATCGGCGGCATCACGGTCGCTACGGCGACCTCGGGGCTACCGGCCTTCTGGCACGTCACCGAGTGGTGGAACCAACCGATCGTCTACCAGAAGGTAATCCTGTGGACGGTGCTGCTGGAGGCCATCGGCGTGGCCGGCTCCTGGGGTCCGCTGGCCGGCAAGGTCAAGCCGATGACCGGAGGCATCCTGTTCTGGGCCCGGCCGGGCACCATCCGGCTGCGGCCGTGGAAGTGGGTGCCGTTCACGGCAGGTGACCGGCGGACCTGGTTCGACATCGGGGCGTACCTGGCGCTGTTGGTCAGCCTGGCCGTCGCGCTGCTGTCGCCGGGTGTGCACAGCGACTCGCTGTCAAAGGCCTTGCCCCACAACACGTCCGGGCTCGTGAACCCCGCACTGCTCGTCGCGCCGATCGCGCTGCTGGTGCTGATCGGCCTGCGCGACAAGACCATTTTCCTGGCCGCCCGCGGGGAGCAGTACCTGCCGGTCTTCGTCATCTTCGCCGTGTTGCCGTTCGTGAACATGATCATCGCGTTGAAGATGATGATCGTGGTGGTGTGGATCGGCGCCGGCTTCTCGAAGTTCGGCAAGCATTTTTCCAACGTCATCCCGCCGATGGTCAGCAACACGATTTACCTGCCCACCCGGGTGCGCCGGGCGCACTACCGCGACTTCGGGCGCGACATGCGGCCGTCACATCTGGCGGGTTTCATGGCCCACGTCAACGGCACCACCGTCGAGATCGTGGCTCCGCTGGTCTTGTTGTTCTCCACCAACAAGTGGCTGACGCTGGCCGCGGCGCTGCTGATGGTGGGGTTCCACCTGTTCATCATCTCCACCTTCCCGCTGGCGGTGCCGCTGGAATGGAACGTCGTGTTCGCCTACGCCGCCGTCTTCCTGTTCCTCGGCTTCCCGAACTGGGATGGGTACGCCCCGTGGAACATGACTCCGCCGTGGCTGGCGCTGATCATCGCCGCGGCCCTGCTGTTCTACCCGGTGCTGGGCAACCTGCGGCCCGACAAGGTGTCCTTCCTGCCGTCGATGCGGCAGTACGCGGGCAACTGGGCCTCGGCGTTGTGGACGTTCGCGCCCGGTGCCGAGCGGAAGCTGGACCGGGTCACCCGCACCGCGTCCAACCAGATCGACCAGTTCATCGCGGCCGGCTACGAGCCCGCCTGGGCGGAGATCACCCTGCAGAAGGCGGCCGCGTGGCGGAGCATGCACAGCCAGGGGCGTGGCCTGTTCTCGCTGCTGCTGACGCATCTGCCCGACATCGACACCCGCGCCGTGCGCGAGGGCGAGTTCGTGTGCAATTCCCTGATCGGCTTCAATTTCGGCGATGGGCACCTGCACAATGAAGACTTGATCCGTGCCGTGCAGAGCGAAGCAGCGTTCGAGCCGGGCGAGTGCGTCATCGCCTGGGTCGAGTCGGAGGCTTTCGGCAGCGGCGTGCAGCACTACAAGCTGATCGACGCGGCCCTCGGAGTGCTCGAGCGCGGTACGTGGAATGTGGCCGACGCGGTCGCCGAGCAACCTTGGCTGCCCAACGGCCCCATCCCCACCCGGGTGACCTGGTCGCTGCGGGACACCTCACCGGCACACCAACCGCGCGGTCAGGCGGCACTGGCATGACGACGACCGCAGTGGTGGTGGGCGGCGGCCCCAACGGGCTCGCCGCCGCCATCTGCCTGGCCGCGGAAGGCGTGCAGGTCACCGTGCTCGAGGCCGCCGACGAGGTGGGCGGCGGCGCCCGCAGCGGCGAGGCGATCGTGCCGGGCCTTCTGCACGACCACTGCTCGGCCATCCACCCGATGGCGGTCGGGTCGCCGTTCCTGAGCCGCTTCGACCTGCAGCGGTACGGTCTGTCGTGGCGCTGGCCGGAGGTCGACTGCGTCCACCCCCTGGACGACGGCAGCGCCGGCGTGCTGTACCGCTCGGTGGACGCGACCGCCGCCCGCCTGGGTCGCGACGGACGGCGGTGGCGGGCTGCCTTCGGTTACCCCGCCGCGCGGTTCGACGCCCTGAGTGAGGACATCATGGGGCCGTTGTTGCGGCCGCCGCACCACCCGCTGATGCTGGCCCGGTTCGGCGCGCCGACCGTGCTGCCCGCGTCCGCGTTCGCACGGCTCTTCCGCACCGCACAGGGTCGGGCGTTGTTCGGGGGCGTCGCTGCCCATGCATTTCGGCCGCTGCACTACCCGATGACCTCGGCCATCGGGATGGGCATCATCGCGGCCGGCCACCGGCACGGCTGGGCAGTGGCCGAGGGCGGGTCGCAGTCGATCACCAACGCGATGGTGGCACTGCTGGGCGATCTCGGCGGCAAGGTCGAGACCGGCGTCCGGGTCAGGGCGGCATCGCAGCTACCGCCGGCGGGCGTCACGATGTTCGACCTGGCGCCGGGCGCGGTCGCCACGATCCTGGGTGACCGCCTGCCACGCCGAATCTCCCGCGCCTTCAACCGTTTTCGCCGGGGCCCCGGTGCGTTCAAGGTCGACTTCGCCGTCGAGGGCGGTGTGCCGTGGACGAACCCGGACGCCCACCGGGCGGGCACGGTGCACCTGGCCGGAACCTATTCAGAACTCGCCGCCACCGAACGGGACATCCACGCCGGGCGCATGCCGGAGCGGCCGTTCGTGCTGGTCGGACAGCAGTACCTGGCGGATCCGCAACGGTCGGTCGGAAACATCCACCCGGTGTGGAGCTACGCGCACGTGCCCAACGGCTATGCCGGCGACGCGACCGAGGCGATCATCGCGCAGATCGAGCGCTTCGCCCCGGGTTTCCGCGACCGCATCGTCGGTTACGAGGTCCGCTCGACGACGCAGATGGAGACCTACAACCCCAACTATGTTGGCGGCGACATCATGACCGGCGCCAAGGACATTCGCCAGTTGACGTTCGGGCCGCGAATCACGTTGTCCCCGTATACCCTTGGCGTACCCGGAATGTACATTTGCTCGGCCGCCACCCCGCCGGGACCCGGCGCCCACGGCATGTGCGGCGCCAACGCCGCCGCGCAGGCCCTCGGCCACCTCAACGCTGTGGCCTGATTACCGCTCCGTCGAGCGGAGCCGCCTCCGACCAGTCCGGCTTCTGAACGGGCTCCGACCTGGTGATCGATGGGAGATTCGTCGCCTCGCTGTCGTGAACGGCCCCTCATCGCCAGGCGACAAACGCGGCGGCATTCTTCGTCGACCCGCGACGATGGAATCGCCGAGACGAAATATTAATGTTTATAAGGTATTTCGCTCCTCTCAACGAAGGGACCCTTCCCATGGCAGCGCTCGGCAACCCGGCGTTCGAATTGTTCAAGCTTCCCGACGAGCACGATGAGCTGCGCGCCGTCTTGCGGGACATCTGCGAGACGGAGATCGCCCCCTACGCGGCCGACGTCGATGAGCAGGCGCGGTTTCCGGAGGAGGCGCTCAAAGTCTTGAACGACACCGGCTTTTCGGCGGTGCACGTCCCCGAGGCGTATGGAGGGCAGGGCGCGGACTCGGTCGCGACCTGCATTGTGATGGAAGAAGTTGCACGCGTGTGCGTGTCGTCGTCGCTCATTCCCGGAGTCAACAAGCTGGGCACCATCGGTCTCATCCTGAACGGCTCGGAGGAATTGAAGAAGCAGGTGTTGCCGACGCTGGCAGCGGGCGACGCGATGGCGTCGTACGCACTTTCCGAGCGCGAGGCCGGGAGCGACCCGGCGTCGATGCGCACCCGTGCCCGCGCCGACGGCGACGAGTGGGTGCTCAACGGCGCCAAGTGCTGGATCACCAACGGCGGCAAGTCAACCTGGTACACCGTCATGGCGGTGACCGACCCAGACAAGGGTGCGAACGGAATTTCGGCCTTCATCGTGCACAAGGACGATCCCGGCTTCACCGTCGGCCCCGCCGAGCGCAAGATGGGCATCAAGGGCTCACCGACCACCGAGCTCTACTTCGAGGACTGCCGGATTCCCGGCGACCGGATCATCGGCGAGCCAGGAACCGGCTTGACGACGGCGTTCGCCAGCCTTGACCACACCCGCCCGACGATCGGCGCGCAGGCCGTGGGTATCGCCCAAGGCGCCCTGGATGTCGCGATCGCATACACGAAGGAGCGCAAGCAGTTTCGCCGGGCCGTCAGCGACTTCCAAGGTGTGCGGTTCATGCTTGCGGACATGGCCATGCGGGTGGAGGCCGCGCGGCTGATGGTCTATACGGCCGCCGCACGCGCGGAGCGCGGCGAGAAGGGATTGGGATTCATTTCGTCGGCCGCCAAATGCTTCGCCTCTGACGTGGCCATGGAAGTCACCACCAACGCCGTGCAATTGTTCGGCGGCGCCGGCTACACCCGCGACTTCCCGGTCGAACGCATGATGCGCGATGCCAAGATCACCCAGATCTACGAGGGCACCAACCAGATTCAGCGCGTCGTGATGGCGCGCGCACTGCTGGCGTGACGCTTCGCCAACATTGTGCCGGGTCTTGCGCACCTGTAGTCAATGACTACAGGTGCGCCACATGAAGCACCACAGGAGCCTTCGATAGGCACGTAGATTTCGCAGTGCGGTTACGCCGGTGTGCCGGGCGGATAGGTGTAAAAGCCCTCGCCGGTCTTGACCCCGAGCTTGCCCGCATCGACATAGCTCTGCAGCAACTCGCGCACGTGTACCGGTAGGTGGGGGAACTCTTCGGCGTAGTGGTTTTCGATGTCCAGCACGACGTCGAGTCCGACCAGGTCCATCATCTGAAACGGCCCGGCGGGCACTCCCCAGTTGACCTTGAACATCCCGTCGACGTCCTCCGGCCGGGCGATGCCCTCGGCGACCACGGCCAGCGACTCGCGCTTGACGGCCGCCCAGATCCGATTGAAGATGAAGCCGGTGCACTCCTGGCGCGCCTCGAAGGGATAGACGCCGAATTCGGGCAGCACCGTCAGCAGCGTGTCGAGCAGCCCGCGGTCGGTCTGACCGTCGGACATCAGGTCGACGGCGTTGGCCTGCGGCGGCATGTAGAAGTGTGTGTTGCAGAAGCGCGTCTTGTCCCGCACGCTCCCCGCCATCAGGCGCGACGGGTACGACGACGAATTGGTGCCGAAGATCGTGTCGGGCGGCGCCGCTTGGTCGATCTGGTCCCACGTCGCCCTCTTGATTTCCAGCTTCTCCGGGACGGATTCAACGACGAGCCAGGCGTCGTCCAACGCCTCTTCGAGCGACCCCGCGCCGATCGCGCCACCCACGTCACCAAAGCCCCGCTCGGCCACCACCTTCGGCAGCGTCTCGGTCACGTATTCGACCGCGGAGGCACGCTGTTCGGCGCGGGGCGCGAAGATCCGGACGGTTCCCCCGCGGCTGGCGAACATCAGCGCTATGCGGCGGCCCAGCGTGCCCGCGCCGATCACCGCGACCGGGCGGTTCTGGATGTCCTCGAACGTGTAGATGTACGTGCCAGTCACACAGAAATGCTAAGTCAAGCCGCCGCGACCGCGTCCGTCGTTCACCGACAAAGTTGGCCAGACAATTGTCGGCGGCGGACAACACGGCACCCTCGTCTGCGACATTTCTGGTCGCTAGTAGAGGTCAACGGTCTCCCGGTGAGATAGTGAACTTGATGACCGACGTCGATCAGCATGCGTCGCATCGGGATCGGGTCCCTGACATTCCCGCGGAACTGCGCGACGCGGGCTTCGAAGATGCAGCCGAAATCGGGCGGGGCGGCTTCGGTGTCGTGTATCGCTGTAAGCAGCCGCTGCTCGACCGCGCGGTCGCCGTCAAGGTGTTGACGGCCCATCTCGATCCGGAAAATCTCGACCGCTTCTTGCGTGAACAGCATGCGATGGGCCGACTGTCCGGGCACCCCAACATCGTGACCATATTGCAGGTCGGCACCACGGCGACGGCCCGGCCGTTCATCGTGATGCCATACCACGCGAAGAACTCACTAGAGGCGCTGATCCATCGGCACGGCCCGCTGGATTGGCGCGAGACGCTGCGCGTCGGCGTGAAGGTCGCGGGTGCGCTCGAAGCCGCCCACGCAGCGGGCGTCCTGCATCGCGACGTCAAACCGGGCAACATCCTGCTGAACGAGTACGGCGAACCGGAGCTCACCGACTTCGGTATCGCCAGGATCGCCGGGGGCTTTCAGACGGCGACCGGAGTAATCACCGGTTCGCCGGCGTTTACCGCGCCGGAAGTGCTCGAGGGCAAACCGCCCACACCGGCATCGGACGTTTACTCGCTCGGCGCGACGCTGTTCTGCGCGCTGACCGGCCATGCCGCATTCGAGCGCCGCAAGGGCGAGAAGGTGGTCGCTCAGTTCCTGCGGATCACATCGCAACCGACACCGGATCTGCGCGAGCATGGACTTCCCGCTGACGTGGCGGCAGTCATCGAACGGGCCATGTCCCGGGATCCCGCCGCGCGTCCGGCGAGCGCAGCGGTGTTCGGCGAGGAGTTGCGCGAGATTCAGCGCGCTCGCGGTGTGGCCGTCGACGACATGGCGCGTCCCGTCGAGTTGGGCGTGGAGCGCCGGACGTCGCCGGCGCCGGCGTCACGGGTTCGGCGAGATACCCAGGCAACGCCGACACCACCGACTCCCGCGACGAAGTACCGACCGTCGGTCCCGACCCGATCGCTGGTCGCCCGCCACCGGCTGATCGACATTCTGCGGGCGGGCGGGCGGCGACGCTTCATCTTCATCCAGGCGCCGTCCGGCTTCGGCAAGAGCACGCTCGCATTCCAGTGGCTACAGGAACTTTCGCGCGACGGCGTCGCGGTTGGCTGGCTCACCATCGACGACGACGACAACAACGTGGTGTGGTTTTTGGCGCATCTCCTCGAGTTGATCCGGCGGGTACGGCCCGCGCTCGCGGCGTCTCTGGGGCAGGCGCTCGACGAGCACGGCGACGACGCCGCCCGCTACGTCCTCACCGCTCTCATCGACGAGATTCACGCAAGAGACCACAAGATGGCGGTGATCATCGACGACTGGCACCGGGTGTCGGATTCCGAGACCACCGCCGCCCTCGGATTTCTGCTCGAGCACGGATGCCATCACCTGCAAGTCGTCGTCACGAGTTGGTCGCGCGCCGGACTTCCGTTGAGTAAGTTGCGGATCCGTGACGAAGTAGTGGAAATAGACTGTGAATCATTACGTTTCGACGCCGACGAGGCGCGTTCGTTGCTGAACGATGTCGGCGGTTTGCAGCTATCCGAAGACGAAATCGAGGCGTTGAACAGGTCGACCGAGGGCTGGGCCGCCGCACTGCAGCTCGCAGCGCTTTCCCTGCGTGGCGGCGCAGACGCCACCCGGCTGGCGAGCCGACTATCCGGCGCCAACGAAATGATCGGCGAATTCCTCGCCGAAAATGTGCTGGACACTCTGGAACCGGAGATGGCCGAGTTCCTCCTGGCAACATCGATCACGGAACGGACCTGCGGCGGGCTGGCCTCCGCGCTGGCCGAAGTGCCGCGCGGACAGGCCATGCTGGAGGAGATCGAGCAGCGTGGGTTGTTCCTGCAACGCAGCGACGACGACCCCGGCTGGTTTCTTTACCACCATATCTTCGGGGAGTTTTTGCGCCGCCGGCTCGAACGGGACCGTCCGGACCGGGTCGAACCACTGCACCGCGCCGCGTCCATCTGGTTCGCTGATCACGGCTACCTCAGCGAAGCCGTCGACCATGCGCTGGCTTCGGGTGACGCCGCCCGCGCGGTTGACATCGTCGAGCAGGACGAGACGAAACTGCTCGAGCAGTCGAAGATGACGACCTTGCTAGGAATCGTCAAGAAGCTGCCCGCACAAATGGTCGTTGCGCGGCCGCGGCTCCAACTCACCGTGGCCTGGGCGAATATTTTGTTGCAGCACCCGGCGCCGACGTACGCCGCGCTGAATCGATTCGAGGCGGCGATCGCCCGCGCTGACCTCTCGGCCGCCATGCGGGCAGATCTGCGCGCGGAGGCCGACGTGGTCCGTGGAGTCGCCGAGATATTCGCCGACCGCGTGGACGCCGTCGATGACCTGGTCGCCGTTGCTTTATCCAAGCCGGACACTTTCCATCCGCGGGTGGCGGGGGTGGCCCATAACGTCGCGGCGTTCGCGGCGATCTACCGCTTTGACTTCCACGCGGCACACGCCCTGCTCGAGTCGGCGACCCCCTACCAAGAGTTGCTTGGCCCGTTCGCCGGCGTCTATTCGCGCTGCTTCGCCGGCATCGCCTACCGATACCAACTCAACATCCCAGCCGCTCTGCAGCAATTCAGAGAAGCATACGCGTCGGGCGCAGGGGTGGGGCCGCACTCACACGCCGCCCGTCTTTCCGGTGCGCTGCTCGGCGAAACGCTCTACGAGACAGGAGATTTGGCCGAGGCCACGCGTCTTTTGGACGAAAGCATTCAACTCGGTTCCGAGGGCGGTGGGGTAGACTACCTGGCGGCGCGGTACGTGGGCGGTGCCAGAATCAGGGCGGCGCAGGGGGATCGCGACGCTGCGGTCGAGCGCCTCACCGATGGTGCGGCGGTGGCGGAGTGGCTGCGGCTACCGCGGCTGGCGGCCGCTATAAACAATGAGCGGGTCCGGCTGGGCATCGAGATAGAGCCGGCGGTCGCAGCCCGGTTGCGAGCCGCCCGCACTATTCCTCACCACGATGGAATCGCCACTATCACAGCCGAACTGGACGAGGATTCCGGAATCCGGTTGTTGGCGGTGAGCGACTCGGCCGCCGACCGGGAGCAGGCGTGCCGTCGCGCCGCCGACCTGGTCGCCGGAATCGACGGTGAGCGAAGGCCATTGGCGGCGCTGATCGCACAACTGCTGCGTGCGGAAACGTTTGTGGCCGCGAGCAAACGAGCTGACGCGGACGCCGTGCTGCCGGATGTGGTGGCCCGCTGCGAGAAGCTCGGGCTGTCGCGGTTGCTCGTGGACGCCGGCCTCCCCGGCGCTAATCGAATTCGATGATGCCGCTGATGTTTCGGCCGTCCCGCATGTCGGCGACGCCATCGTCGATCTCCTTGAGCCGGTAGCGCCGCGTCGCCAGTTCGTCGAGTTTCAGCCTGCCGCTCTGATCGGCGTTGGCGATGACGGTGGATTGCTGTCATTGCCGGAGTGCCCTCCGGCTCAGCGAGGTGTCAAGAGGCTACGCATCACCGCTGACTGGCGGCGGTGCGGCCTAAAGAAGCTTCGCCTGTTCGGGCTCCCGTTCGACCGGTTCGATCAGCTCCGGCCCGTTGTTGCGCACGTTGTTGACCAGGGTCGACACCTCGCGCATCCGCATGCCGTGCACGTCGGGCGTCCGGGCCAGCAGCTCCTCGTCGACTGGGGCGTCCGGGTTCAGCCAGCGGTCCCAGTCGCGTTCCGGCACCACTAGCGGCATCCGGTCGTGGATCTCGGCGAACTCCCCCGGGGCGTCGGTGGTGATGATCGTGCAACTCAGCAGCGGCGCCGCATCTTTCCGGTCTTTGGGGCCTCTCCACACCGACCAGAGCCCCGCCGTGAACAGCGGCTCGCCATCCTCGCGGTACATGAAGAACGGCGTCTTGCGGGACTTCTTGCCGTCGCGGTCGGGATTCACGCGCCATTCGTAGTAGCCGTCCATCGGTATCAGGCAACGCTTGGACTTGGCGCTCGAGCGGAAGGCGGGCGAGCTGGTGACCTTGTCGGCGCGGGCGTTGATCAGCAGCGGCCCCTTGCCCTCCGGCGCCCCGTCCGCGCCGGCCTTGGCCCAGGGCGGGATCAGGCCCCAGCGCATGAGCCGGACGCGGCGGGTGGGGTCGTCGTCGGGCTCGGTATGCCGGGTGACCACGGTCGCGATGGTCGCGGTCGGCGCCACGTTGAAGTTCGGCGCGCCGGCGTTGGGCGCGGTGCCGGTCGCCTCGTCGATCGCCTTGATTTTCTCGGCCAGCTTGGCGGGATCCGTCGTGACCGCAAAACGTCCGCACATGCCTCCATGGTGCCCAATACCCAAGACGCCCGCCGACACGGCAGGATGAAGCACGTGAGCAGCAGCGATTCACCGAAGGCCTGGACGGCCCCGCACGCGACCGCACCGGTGCACGCGACCGTGACCGTCCCGGGCTCGAAGTCGCAGACCAACCGCGCACTGGTGCTGGCCGGGCTGGCCGCCGCGCAGGGCCATGGCGCCTCCACCATTAGTGGGGCGCTGCGCAGCCGGGACACCGACCTGATGATCGGGGCCCTGCGCACCCTGGGCCTGCGCGTCGAGGGGGCCGGATCCGAGCTGACGGTCAGCGGGCGGATCTCACCCGGCCCCGACGCCACAGTGGATTGCGGCCTGGCCGGCACGGTCCTGCGGTTCGTTCCACCGCTGGCGGCCCTGGCCGATTCCGTGGTGGAGTTCGACGGCGACGAGCAGGCCCGGGCCCGGCCCATCGCCCCGCTGCTGGATGCGCTGCGCAGCCTGGGCGTCAAGATCGACGGGACCGGTCTCCCGTTCCGGGTCCACGGCAGCGGATCGGTCGCCGGCGGCGCCGTGGCCATCGACGCCTCGGCGTCATCGCAGTTCGTGTCGGGCCTGCTGCTGTGCGCGCCATCGTTCACCGAGGGCCTGACGGTCCAACACACCGGGCCGGAGGTGCCGTCTGCGCCGCACATCGCGATGACGACGGTGATGCTGCGGCAGGCCGGCGCCGACGTGGACGACTCCGTCCCGAATCGCTGGCGGGTGCGCGCCGGCGCGGTCGCGGCCCGGCACTGGGACGTCGAACCGGACCTGACCAACGCCGTCCCGTTCCTGGCGGCGGCCGTGGTCACCGGCGGAACGGTGCGCATCACCGGCTGGCCGGTGACCAGCGTCCAGCCCGCCGACAACATCCTGAGCGTGCTGGGCGCGATGAATGCCGTTGTGCGGCAGACTGATTCGTCCCTCGAGGTGAGCGGATCGGCCGACCACCACGGCTACTCGGGCTTTGATGTCGACCTGCGCGCCGTCGGCGAGCTGACACCGTCGGTGGCCGCGCTGGCCGCGCTGGCCACCCCCGGCTCGGTGTCACACCTCTCCGGCATCGCGCACCTGCGGGGCCACGAGACCGATCGGCTCGCCGCGCTGAGCACCGAGATCAACCGCCTGGGCGGCGACTGCACCGAAACGCCCGACGGCCTGGTGATCACCGCCACGCCGCTGCGACCGGGCACTTGGCGCGCGTACGCCGACCACCGGATGGCGATGGCCGGCGCGATCGTCGGGTTGCGAGTGGCCGGGGTCGAGGTGGACGACATCGGCGCCACCAGCAAGACGCTGCCGGAGTTTCCGCGGCTGTGGGCGCGCATGTTGGAGCCCGGCATGTGAGGCCCGGCGACTACGACGAGTCCGACGTCAAGGTCCGTTCGGGCAGGGGTTCGCGACCGCGCACCAAGACGCGCCCCGAGCACGCCGACGCCGAGGCGGCGATGGTGGTCAGCGTCGACCGCGGACGCTGGGGGTGCGTGCTGGGCGGCCGCCCCGATCGCCGGGTGACCGCCATGCGGGCGCGTGAGCTGGGCCGCACCCCCATCGTCGTCGGCGACGACGTCGACCTGGTGGGCGACCTGTCCGGGCGGACGGACACCCTGGCCCGCATCGTGCGCCGCGGCGAGCGGCGAACGGTGTTGCGGCGCACCGCCGATGACACCGATCCCACCGAGCGGGTGGTGGTCGCCAACGCCGACCAACTGCTGATCGTGGTGGCGCTCGCCGACCCGCCGCCGCGCACCGGGCTGGTCGACCGGGCGCTGATCGCCGCCTATGCCGGCGGCCTGACCCCGATCCTGTGCCTGACCAAGACCGATCTCGCGCCGCAGGAACCGTTCGCCGAGCAGTTCGTGGACCTGGACCTGACGGTGGTCGCCGCCGGCGTCGACGACCCCCTGCTGGCGGTGGCCGACTTGCTCGCCGGCAAGATCACCGTGCTGCTGGGCCATTCCGGGGTCGGCAAGTCGACGTTGGTGAATCGCCTTGTGCCGGAGGCGGATCGGGCCGTCGGGGAGGTGACGGAGATCGGCAGGGGGCGGCACACCTCGACCCAGTCGGTGGCTTTTCCTTTAGGGGGCCCCCTGGAAGGATCCGGCTGGGTGATCGACACCCCGGGAATCCGCTCCTTCGGGCTGGCCCACATCAAGCCCGACGACGTGCTGCAGGCCTTCTCGGATCTGGCCGAGGCGATTCGCGACTGCCCCCGCGGATGCGGGCACATGGGTCCGCCGGCCGACCCCGAATGCGCGCTGGACGCGCTGTCCGGGCCCGCCGCCCGCCGCGTCGCCGCGGCGCGCCGGCTGCTCGCGGTGCTGCGCGAGCAGT
Organism: Mycobacterium sp.; assembly: GCF_035506235.1. Classification (GTDB taxonomy): domain Bacteria; phylum Actinomycetota; class Actinomycetes; order Mycobacteriales; family Mycobacteriaceae; genus Mycobacterium. The sequence goes on along the minus strand of NZ_DATJPU010000026.1, from coordinate 5,801 downwards.
GACGGGTCCGCCGAGCGTGCGTGTCTCCACCGAGACACGCCGGGTAGGGCGTACATTTGCGCACCCTCGCGCCGACCCGACGAGCCGCGTCGCCGCGGGCATGCGGCTGCTGACGTTTGCTGCGCGAGAGCTAAGCGGCGAAGCGCGGTGCACCTACACACCTTGCCATGCGGATCTGCATGATAGGATGCAGAGATGCCTAAGACGGTCCAGATCCGCGACATCGACGACGAGGTGTACGCAGCCCTGGTGCGCCGTGGAGCGGAAGAAGGGATAACGGTTCCCGAGCTGTTGCGCCGCGAGGCTGCTCGGCTGGCGGCGCGGCCGTCGGTCGCGCAGTGGCTGGCCCGCACCGGCCGCAGGCCCTCGGCGATATCCACGGCCGAGGTGCTGGCGACGTTGGACGAGTGGCGCGGCGAGTGGCCAGATGCTGATCGTTGATGCATCGTGCCTGTTCGAAGTGGTCGCGGACACACCCAGGTCGAGTGAGGTCGCGGCTCGCTTAGCCGCAGACATCGACCAGTTGGCGCCGCACGTGATCGACGTTGAAGTAATGGGCGTGATCCGCGCTCAGCACCTGCGCGGGCGGTTGGACCACACGGCCGCCGGGCAGGCGATAGCTGATCTGCGGGACTGGCCCGGGGAGCGAATTGGGCACCGCTCGTTGCTGGATCGGTCCTGGCAACTGCGCGACTCAGTACGGGGATGGGACGCATTTTACGTCGCATTGGCGGAGGCGTTCGATGCGACGCTGCTGACGCTGGACGCGCGACTTGCGCGCGCGCACGGGCCGAGTTGCCGGATAGAGGTCCTCGGTCGCTGATGCCGCACCGCTCGGACCATCCGACGCCGCATCCGCGTAGTGCCCCGCACGGTGCAAGCACATCTCACGCACGTCGACACCAAACTCGGCCTCACGCCCCGGGTGCAACTGGCGCAAGAGGCGAGTCGTCGCGGTTGAGCGCGTGCTCAGCCAGACTTGGCCAGGCGCATGCCCAGCTCGCCGGGCGGCACCAGATGCCCCTCGGCACAGCGGATTTCGACGCCCGCCTCGGCGCCGCAGCCCAGGTGGGCGAGCCGCAGGCGGTTGCGGCCCGGCAAATGGCGCCGGCCCCACTCGAACATCGACCAGACCACCGGCATGAAATCGACACCGGCCTCGGTGAGCACGTACTCCTCGCGGCCGCGCTGCCCGGGCTCGCGGTAGGGCCGCCGCTCCAACAGGCCGAGGTCGACGAGTTCGGCCAACCGCGCCGACGTGGCCGCCTTGGTGATGCCGACCCGGCGGGCGAAGTCATCGAACCGGGTGGTGCCGTAATAGGCCTCGCGCATGATCAGCATCGCGGACTTGGTGCCGACCACCGCCATCGTCTTCTCAATCGCGCATTCACCGACCGCCGACCACTTCTCGCGGTCCGCGAGCGCGCCCTGAAGAAATGTCACGCAGATCACCTCCCGGTCTGGGTTGATTTTAGTGTACCTAGATGTTTACCTGGGTACAGCTAGTGATACCTAGCATTGGACTCAAGGAGGAGCCATGGTTCAAGGTCGCGACGCCGTCATCGTCGGTGCCGTCCGCACCCCGATCGGCAAGGGCAAGGCCAGCGGCGCGCTGCACGGCGTGCTGCCCGCCGACCTGCTGGCGCACAGCCTGCGCGAACTGGTGGCCCGGGCCGGCGTCGACCCGGCGCAGATCGACGACGTCATCGCCGGAGCCGTCACCCAGGTCGGCGACCAAGCCGTCAACATCGCGCGCAACGCGTTGTTGGGAGCGGGATTCCCCGAGTCCGTTCCCGGGACCACCGTCGACCGGCAGTGTGGCAGCAGCCAGCAGGCGATCAGCTTCGCCGCCCAGGGGGTCCTCGCCGGCGCCTACGACCTGGTCATCGCCGGTGGCGTGGAGTCGATGAGCCGGGTCCCGATGGGCACCTCGGTGCTGCCGGGCTCCAACCCGTTCGGCGAGGACATGACGCGGCGCTACCCCGAAGGCCTGGTGCCGCAGGGCATCAGCGCCGAACTGATCGCCGCCAGGTGGGGCTTTTCGCGCACCCAGCTCGACGAGTTCTCGGCCGGCAGCCACGACAAGGCCGCCCGCGCCACCAAGGACGGCCTGTTCGACAACGAGCTGATCCCGATCGCCGGGCTGGCCGCCGACGAGATCATCCGACCGGGCACGACGGTGGAGACGCTGGCGGGGTTGCAGCCCTCGTTTTACAGCGAGGCGGCCAAAGAGCGCTTCCCGCAGATCAATTGGTCGATCACCGCCGGCAACTCCTCGCCGCTGTCCGATGGCAGCGCCGCGGTCCTGATCACCACGAGCGAGACCGCCAAGAGGCTGGGCCTGCGCCCGCTGGCGCGGATTCACACGACGACGGTGGTAGGCTCCGACCCGCTCTACATGCTGACCGGGGTCATCCCCGCGACCGAGAAGGTGCTGCGTCGCGCCGGGCTGACGCTGGCCGACATCGACCTGTTCGAGGTGAACGAGGCGTTCGCGCCCGTCGTCCTCGCCTGGGCGCACGACACCGGCGCCGATTTGGCCAAGACCAACGTCAACGGCGGCGCCATCGCGATCGGACATCCGTTGGGAGCCAGTGGCGCCCGCATCATGACGACGCTGGTCAATGCACTGGAGCAGCGGGGTGGCCGCTATGGGCTGCAGACGATATGCGAGGGCGGCGGGATGGCCAACGCCACCATCATCGAGCGACTCAGCTAAGCACTTTCCCACTGATCGAGGCTTGATTGAACCGCCGCTTAGCCGTCTAGCGCCCTATGCTGGTGAACTGGGGCCTCGGGGGCCCGCAAGGGCGGAGGTCGGGTGACCGCAGCGACTGAGTGCAGCACGTGTGGCACTGCGTCCCTGGAACACGCCCGGTTTTGTCATGGCTGTGGCGCATCAGTCGACAACGGCGACACCCGCGCGGAATACAAGCAGGTCACGGTCCTGTTCGCCGACGTGGTGCATTCGATGGACATCGCGGCTGCCGTAGGGTCGGAGCGGCTGCGCGAGATCATGATTGAGCTGGCCGACTGCTGTGCGACGGTGGCGCGCCGGTATGGCAGCACGGTCGCCCAGTTCACCGGCGACGGGATCATGGCGGTGTTCGGCGCGCCGGTGGCGTTGGAGGACCACGCGATCCGTGCTTGTCGTGCGGCGCTGGGCATTCACGAGGCGACCGTCAGACTGGCTGGTGAGGTCAAAGACCGCGATGGTGTGGATCTGCAGTTGCGGGTGGGACTGAACTCCGGTGAGGTGATCGCCGGGGAGATCGGTTCGCGGCCATTCGGTTACACCGCCATGGGCGAGCAAGTCGGCATGGCCCAGCGGATGGAATCGGTGGCCCCGCCGGGTGGGGTGATGCTCAGCGCCTCGACAGCGCGACTGGTTGAGGGCGCGGCAAGTCTCGGCGAATCTGAGCTGGTTGAGATCAAGGGTGCCGCCGCGCCCGTGCCCGCCCGGCGGCTGTTGGGCATGAACGACGAGCGTCGCACTACCGGGCGTGCTGAGTCGATTCTGGTCGGTCGGCAATGGGAAATGTCTGCGGTTGAGGGCTTGTTGGACCGTGCCATCCATGGGCATGGTGCGGTGGTGGGCGTGGTGGGCTCACCTGGCATCGGCAAGAGCCGCCTGGTGCGCGAGGTGGCGGCAATGGCAGCGGCCAAGGGGGTCGAGGTGTTCAGCGCCTTCTGCGAGTCGCACACCAGCCAGGTCCCCTTTCATACCGTGGCGCGGCTGCTGCGTGCGATCACCGGCATCAAGGGTCTTGACCCGCAGGCCGCCCGAGCCCGGATACGGGCGCAGTTTCCTCGCGCAGAACCAGAGGACTTGGTGCTCTTTGACGACCTCTTGGGCGCGGCCGATCCCGAAGTAGAGTTGCCCAAGGTCGACCCGGACGCCCGGCGGCGGCGGTTGACCGCACTGGTCAACGCCGCCTCCTTGGCCCGCGAAACCCCGAGGGTCTACGTCATCGAGGACGCCCATTGGATCGATGATGTCAGCGAGTCGATGCTGGCCGACTTCGTCACGGTGATCCCGCAGACCCCCTCGCTGGTGCTGGTCAGCTACCGCCCGGAGTACGACGGTGCGTTGGCTCGGGTGCACGGTGCTCAAACCCTCGCCCTTGCGCCGCTAAATGATTCAGAAACCGCCGCACTGGTCACCGAACTGCTCGGCCCCGACGCCTCGGTTGGTCCGCTGGGTCAGACCATCGCTGAGCGGGCCGCCGGGAATCCCTTTTTCGCCGAGGAGATAGTCCGCGAACTGGCCGAGCGTGGCGTACTGCGCGGGCACCGCAGCGCATACTCCCCGACAGCCGATCTGGCCGAGGTCAGCATCCCCGCCACCGTGCAAGCGACCATCGCCGCCCGCATCGACCGCCTAGACCCGGCGGCCAAACGCACCTTGTGCGCAGCAGCGGTCATCGGCTCGAAGTTCAGCCGGGACCTGTTGAAAAGGCTGGGTATTGATCCCGTCTTGGACGACCTGGTAAGCGGTGAGTTGGTCGAGCCGATCATGTTCACCGACGATCCCGCGTATGTGTTCCACCACCCGCTCATTCTCACGGTGGCCTACGAATCCCAGCTCAAATCGGATCGTACCGAGCTGCACCGGCGCGTTGCGGCCGCGATCGAGTCACATGACCCGGCAGCGGTCGAGGAGAACGCCGCACTGATCGCCGAACATCTAGAGGCCGCCGTTGACTTGGACGCCGCCTACGGCTGGCACATGCGCGCCGCAGCGTGGGCGAGAACCCGCGACCTCGGCGCGGCACGGCTGAGTTGGGAGCGAGCGTCAGAGATCGCCGACGCATTATTCGCCGATGACCCCAGTCGAGCGGCCCTGCGCATCGCGCCGCGCACCATGCTGTGCGTGACCGCCTATCGAGTCAATGACCGTACGGCAAGGGACCGCTTTGAGGAACTGCAGCAGCTGTGCGCCGCCGCCGATGACAAGCCGTCAATGGCCATCGCCATGGCAGGGCTGGTAATTTACCAGGCGTTTCAGGGCAGGGTGCGCGAGGCGTCGCAGCTGGCATCGGAATCATGGACCCTCGCCGAGTCGATCGGCGATCCGACCTTGACGGTGGGACTGTGCTTCCCCCTGATCTATGCCAAGACTCAGAGCGCCGAGTGGTCTGAGGGGCTTCGCTTGACGCAGAAGGTCATCGACCTGGCCGACGGCGACCCGGCCAAGGGCAACTTCATCATCGGATCTCCATTGGCAATTGCGCTGGCGGCGCGTGGGACCCATCGCTATGTGCTGGGTCGTGCGGGCTGGCGCGACGACCTGTGGCATGGCCTGGCCATGGCCCGCAGCGCCGACCCGATGTCCTACATCTCGGTCGTCACCTACGTCTACCTCCCAGGAATAATCTCTGGCGCGTTGAGGCCCGACGAGTCCGCGGTGTGCGAGATCGAGGACGCCCTCCAGATTGCCGAACGATCCGGCGACGACCCCGCGTTGCGCAACGCCAAGTTGGCGCTGGGCGTTGCGCTGGTGCACCGCCCAGCGGCTGCGGATCGTGACCGCGGACACAAGCTGCTGGCCGAGATGAGCGACGCCCTCGTGCGCCGGGGATACTTGCTGGCCGAGTTACCCATCGTCAACGTGTACTTGGCACGTGAGAGGGCCAGGCATGGAGATCGTAATAGCGCCATACCGGTCATGCACGCCGCCGTCGACGACCTGGCCCGCGAGGGACGGATGCTGCAGTGGGGCATTCCAGCGACGGGTGTTCTCGTGGAGACACTGCTGGACCGCGGCGACGACGGTGACCTGGCCGAAGCCGAGGCGGCGA
>NZ_DATJPU010000025.1:0-21678 GCF_035506235.1 Mycobacterium sp. | reverse complement strand
AATAGACCACATTTGAGACACCGGACGGACGGCCCGGACTTGGCCCGTTCGCCGAGGTCGAGCTGTGTCGAAAGTTCGTCTCGGAATAACTTTCTCGTATCTGCGATTCCAGTACTTATGAGTCATGCTCCCGAAGTAAATGGACGCACGGTTGGTCAACGGATCGGCTATACCCGCGTATCGACCGTCGCCCAGACCCTTGACCAACAGAACGACGCACTCGCCAAGGCCGCCGTGACGAAGACATTCTCAGACACCATGTCCGGCGCTCGCGATGACCGCCCAGGCCTGGCGGCGCTGATGGAGTACATCCGGGAAGGCGACACCGTTGTGGTGTGGAAGCTCGACCGGCTGGGCCGCAACACGTTGCACACCTTGGAGACGGTGAAAACGCTTACAGACAGAGGCATCACTCTTGTGTCGGTCAGTGACGGCATCGACTCATCGACACCGGCAGGACGCATGATGCTCGGTGTGCTACTTCGGCTGCGGACCGACAACCCCCAGCGCGTCCCGGGCGCGCGCCAGTTCGGTGAGGGCGCTCGTGGTCGGGAACCGGCTGACCGCATCAACGACCACTGCACGCGCGGAGTTGCCGCATAGTTCGAAATCATCGAGGGCGGCGCGTAATTCGAACACAGTCGCGCCCTGGTAGCGGGCCAGGTCGAGTGCGGCGCCGATGTCGGTTCGGCGGGCGTCGAGGTCGGTGTGGGTGTGGGCGCGCAGCCGCAGCAGTTCGGCATCGTAGAAGTGCATCCCGGTGTCGCGGGCCAACTGCAGTGCGGTGTCCAGGCGGGCGCGGGCCTGGTCGGGTTGCCCGGCGGCGATCAACAGTCGCGCGAGCACACTGTCGAAGAAGGTGATGTAGGCGTTCAGCCCGGCCTTGCGCAAGACATCTACCAACGTGGTCATGGTCGCGATGTGATTGGCCAGCGCGGCCGGGTTGAGGTCCTCGGCGCCCAGCGCGGCCAGGGCGCTGACGGTGGCCTGCTGAGCACCGCCCCACAGCTGCCAGGCGTCGAAGCCGTGCCGCTCGGCCTGCTCGATGAGGTCGGCGGCCAGCACCGCGGCCCGGTCGGGCTGACCGGCTTCGATGCGCAGCCAAACCTCCACAAAACGCGCGAAGGCCGCGCTGAACGGCCCCTCGGGGAAACCGAGCCCTTCCACCCTCTGCGCCACCTGCGCCAGCTCGGCCTCGGCGCCGGTGAGATCGCCGTGCACGAAGCGCGCCAAGGCCAGGTGCAGGCGCGCGGTCACGATCGGGTCGTTGGGTTGAAACCACACCACGTCGAGCCGGTCCGCGGCGGCCAGGGCCGCCATGGTCTCCTCGAGGCGGGAACGGGCGGCATCGAAATCGCCGCGTTGCCACGCCACCACGCCGAATGAAGCGTCGATGACCGTACGCAACCACGGCGGTCCCTGTTCCAGGCCCGCCCGCAGCGCCTCGAGCACGTCGACCACCCGGTCCAGGTCGGCGCGGGTGAAGTAGTAGACCATCAGCGCAACCATCGTCGCGACCAGGTCCTTGTCACCGAGATCGGTGCCGCCCAGTTGCAGGCATCGCTCGAAGTCGCGCACGGCGGCGCGGGATTGATTGCCCTCCAAAGCCGCGGCAAGCAATCCCCGCTCCAGCCGCAACGCCATTTCGCGCCTGTCGCGGTCCGGGCCGGGTGCGGTCCGCTCCAGCCCCGCCAGGGCAAGGGTCAGGTAGGTGCGCGCCTCGGCCAGCGCGCCGCGCCGCCGGGCGGCAGCCGCTGAGGCTTGCTGATAGGCCCAGGCCGCCTCGTCGAACCGCTGCGCCTGCTCGTAGTGGTCGGCCACCCGCCGCCAGTCCGGATCGCCACCGCCCGCACCATGCATCAGGGCATCGGCCACCTTGGCGTGCAGCCCGCGGCGCACGCTCGGCGGCGCCAACTCGGCAGCCACCTCGCGCAGCAACTCGTGGCGAAACCGCCAGCCATCGGTTCCCAAGGGCTCCAGCACCAGCGCATCCTCGAGTTCGTCGATGACGTCATCGACCTCGTCCTCGCTGAGGTCGACCACCGCACACAACACGCCGCGATCAACGTCACGGCCGATGACTCCCGCCGCCTCCACCACCGGCACCACGTCCGCGCTCGCGCAGAGCCGGGCGAACAGCGGCTCGTAGAGCACATCCGGCACCCGGGTCTCCCCAGAGCCGTCGCCCGGTTTCTCCCGCACCTCCCTGACCAACTGCTCGATATACAACGGGATGCCGTCGCAGCGCGCGCGCACCGCCGCGCGATCCTCGGTCGACAGACTGGGATCCAAGGCGGTGATCAGGGTGTCGGCCTGCTCATCGGTTAACGGTTGAAGGTCAAACGCCTTGACCGCCCAGCAGGGCGGCAGCCAGCCTCCGCCTTGTCCGGTCATGATCACCAGCAGCCCGCCGCCGGCCACGCCCAGCAGGCGGCCCACAACGTCCACGGTGGACGGATCAAACCATTGCACATCCTTGGCCACCAGCAACCCCGCAGCACCGCCGAAACAGGCCAGCAGATACTCCTGCACCCCAGCCCCGATCAGCTCATAGAGCTTGCGGCCCTCGGCGGGCACCGGCTCATAGCCGACCTCGCCGCCGATGCCGAGCACCGGCGCCAACAACGGCACCACCCGCATCGGATCCAGCGACCGCGCCGCCACCTCGGCGTGCAGCAATCGCAGCCGCTCACCGGCATCGGTGACTCGGGTGATGCCGCAGCGGCGCTCGATGAGGGTGCGCAACGGATACAGGCCGGCGTCGGTGTGAAATGGTGACCCCACCAATTCCAGCACCACCGCGCCCGAGCCCTCGGCCAACTCCACAGCCGCCGCCGCCAACCGCGACCTGCCGATCCCGGGCTCACCACAAAACGCCACCCCCGGGATCCGCAGCGTGCCCGCTCGTGCGCGCGCCCAACTTTTCTGCAGCCGCGCCAGCTCACGGTCTCGACCCACCAGCGGGCCACGGCCCACCCCCACCCGAGCCGCATCGGCGCGCTCACCCAGCACCAGGTGACAGGCGATCGGCCCCTCCACACCCTTGACCGGTGCGGGCGGGCGGGCCTGCAGCTCGAAGCCGTCACGGACCAGCGGCGCGACGGCCTCGGAGACCACCAACGTGCCCGGCGGCGCCAGGCCTGACACCCGTTCGACCAGATTGGCCGCAAGTCCGTACACGTCATCCTGGGCGGTGTCCAGATACACCAACCCGCGGTGCACCCCGACCCGCACAGCGACGTCCACCCCGAATCGCCGCTTGGCCTGCTCGCCCAGCCGGGCCACCTCGCGGGTGATCTCCAACCCCGCCAACACCGCGCGGCGAACATCATCCTCATGCGCTTTGGGGTGACCGAACACCACCAGTAGCCCGTCACCCTTGACCGACCCGACATGCCCTTCGAAGCGGTCCACGACCCCCAGCACCACGTCGCGGTAACGGCCCACCAGTGTCCGGTAGGTCTCCGGCTCCACCCGGGTGGACAACCCCGTCGAATCGACCAGATCAGCGAACAGAATCGTCAACCGGCGGAACTCGCCGGCGGCTGGCGGGGATACCAACAGATCCTCGGCCTCGGCGTTACCTCGATCAACGGCCAACACCTGCCCCGCCAATCCAGAGGCCGCCGTCCGATCGCCGCAATTGATCGCCGCCACTGCCCGATCCAGCAACTCATCGATCGACGCGGCATGCTCCGCACCGGCAGCGCCGTCACGCGCGTAAGGCGGCCGATCCTCGCTCACCCCCAATATCGTGTCACCGGCCGCCAACCAATGCCAGATCGTGCTAAACACCCAGGCTTAGGCGCGTTCCCAAGCGATAAACGCTGCCGCGGGTTCACCGCCGCTGGCCGTCCGCTTCCTAAGAGGCACTGCGGCCGGACAATGCGCAAATTGGGGTACGACAGGTCGACGTCACCGACGCACCTGATGGCCCGTAATGGGCGAGCAGCGGCGCGAAACTCGCTGGGCCCGCAATCCCATTGTGGCTATCGGGTGGGTTGAGTGACGGCGGACAAACTACCTGGTCGGCTTAGTCCGATTCCGTAATCCGATAAACGGGAGCCACGTCTGGCGATCACGCACCGGAAGCAGCCTTTCAGCGGGTTAGCAAGAACCGTTGCCGCCCAAGGGAATAGGGCACGACCGAACGCGTCCCGATGGGACAAACCCAGTGCGTTAATCAGCGGGTCTGGGGTAGCCCCCGGACCCACGGCCTTCCGGTGCACGTCCAGGGCAAGGGTCGCGCCCGGCAGACCTGAGGGCGCATCGTTGGTCAGCGGTCCCTGACCCTGCGGACCGCCACGATCACGACGACCGAGGAGATCCCGACCAGCGAGGCGATCACCACGGGCTTCTTCACGAATTCGACCGCCCGGGCCTTGAGATCGTCGGCGAGTCGGCGAGGGTTGGCCCGCTCGGCGAGCGAATCGACGGTGGCCGCCAGCTGGTCGCGGGCCACATCGATGTCCCGCTTGATGGCCTCGGGGTCCCGGTCCGCCACGTGTCTGTCCTCCAAGTCCGCCTGTGCACCTGAGGCACTACCCTAGATCAGCCGGCGATAACCCATACGCTGCGGTGAACAGAAAGGACTCCCGTTGACCGAGACCACGCGGCTCGCCCCGGGCGACAAGGCGCCCTCCTTCAGCCTGCCCGACGCCGACGGCAACAAGGTGTCGCTGGCCGACTACAAGGGACGCCGCGTCATCGTGTACTTCTACCCGGCCGCCTCCACGCCCGGATGCACCAAAGAGGCCTGCGCCTTCCGCGACAACCTCCGCGACCTCAACGGCGCGGGCGTCGACGTGGTGGGCATCTCCCCCGACAAGCCGGAGAAGCTGGCCAAGTTCCGGGACGCCGAGAAGCTGACGTTTCCCCTGCTGTCGGATCCCGACCGCAAGGTGCTGACGGCCTGGGGCGCCTACGGCGAGAAGCAGATGTACGGCAAGACCGTCACCGGTGTGATCCGTTCGACGTTCCTGGTGGACGAGAAGGGCAAGATCGAGGTCGCGCAGTACAACGTCAAGGCCGCACACACAGCAACAAATATCCGCAAGCTGCTCGGTGCCTCGTAATCACATGCGCGGGTGTCTGTACGGCGGGAACCGTTGTGACGGACTGATTCTCGTCGATCACCTGCTCGGCCGTCGACGTTTACAACCGGACGCGCTGCGCCGGCTCCCCGATGTCATATCGGCGGCCTGCGACTCGGCTTCTGAGTGAGCGCCGACCAAGCCGACGAACCCAGGCCCTCCGATTTTCCAACCAGCCAACCCAAAAGCGTTCAGCTCGCTCATGCGGACCGGCTTCCACTGCAGGATCGGGGGCCGCTTTCCCACAGATAGTTTTCCCACAGCAGCGGAAAAGGACCATCGGCCCTACGGAACGCCGAGATCTCAGCGCATTCTTGATGTCCAGTCATTCGAGACTGATTTCTTTGCAGCATTCCTCGGGAGCGATCATGGCAAAAGGCACCGACAACAAGACGGCTGCCGAACGAGCGTCGGACCTGACAGAACGAGCGGCAAGCCTGTCCGACGAAGTGCTCAAGTCGGTCGAATCCGGACAACGGACCGCCATCGATGCCGTGCGCAAATTCGTTGGCGCTGTCGATGAGTCGTTGCCCGGGCACGGCGAAGACCATCCGTCGAGACGCAATACCATCGTCGACGCCGCCCTCGATATGGCGGACAAGCTCGTCAAGACGCAGTACGAGTTCATACGAAGCGTCGTCAGCACCGCAAGCGAGACGCTGAAAAAGCAGGGCGACGAGAAGCCTGGTGCTGAGTAAGTCGCGCTGCATGCCCCCCCAGGGTCCCTCGATGGTTTGACGTCGGGGGCTCTGCGGAGAGCTCCGGATCGGTTCAACGAAGTGGATACACGGTGCCCTTACAGGGCGGTAGCCAAGTGCACCGAAGCAGAAAGCCACGATGACTGAACAGTCCCCTGTCACCTCCGTCGGATCCCTCGATCTCAACCGCTACAGCGGCCTGTGGTACGAGGTCGGCAGGCTTCCGCTCATATGGGAGGACACCGACGCCTCGGACATCACCGCCGAATACACGCCCCAGCACGACGGAAGCGTGCGTGTCGACAACCGGTGCATCGACAAGGAGGGCGCGCCGTCGCAGTCGATCGGTCGCGCAACCCCAGTGAACGGCCAGGCGGGACGGTTGCGGGTGTCGTTCCTTCCGCAGTTCCTGCGATGGATCCCGTTGACGAAAGGTGACTACTGGATTCTGAAGATCGATGACGACTACTCTGTTGCCCTCGTCGGTACACCCGACCAGAAGTACCTGTGGCTTCTGGCCCGCGAACCTCGCGTCGACGACGCCACGAAAGCGGCCTACCTCGCCGAAGCGACCCGGCAGGGGTTTGACCTCAGAAAGTGGATCACACCGAGGCAGTCGGGTCGACGCGTCACCGACGATCTGCTCAACCGCTGACATTCCGTCGCCCAGTACAACGTCAGCGTCTTAAGCGAGCCCGAAGCTAACAACCGAGGCCGTGTCGAACCGCCCGGCCCCGACACAAGCTGAGATCGGTAGCCGCAAGCGAGCGCCAGAATTTCGCAAGTAGATCGTCGTATTATGCGGCGCAATCGGCGACGAAAGGATCTTCCCGTGAATACACCTCGCGTCTTAGGTCGGTTCATCGCGGGAGCGCTGCTTTCCGGCGGCGTCGCGGTGGCTGGTCTCGGCTTGGCCGCACCCGCCCAGGCCGGGCCGTCCTACTGGCATTACTGCCCCGGCCAGAAATGGCAGTACACGACTACAATGCCGCCGGGAACAGACCTCAGCGTATGCCACTGGTTCGCGGCTACCCCAATTCCCGGTACCACGCCGGTACGGTTCAACCTTGTCGAAATTGACGAAAGTCAGGTACCGCCGTCGGTGCTCACACCGGCACCCGGCTTTCCGTGGCCGTGACCGTCTGAACCCAGGCCGGCCAGCAGGAGCGCCTCGGCGACCGCCGCGCGTTCCAGCACGCCCAGGTGCAGGCTTTCGTTGATGCTGTGCGCCTGCGTCGCGGGGTCTTCGACGCCGGTGACGAGGATCTTCGCCTGCGGGAACGCAGCGGCGAACTCGGCGATGAAGGGGATGGAGCCGCCCATGCCCATGTCTATCGGCTCGACCCCCCAAGCTTGCCGAAAGGCCTGGCGGGCCGCGTCGTACACACTGCCGCTGGCGTCGATCGCGTAGGGCTCGCCGATGTCGCCGCGGGTGACGCTGACCTGCGCGCCCCATGGCGCATGCTGCTGCAGGTGCGCGGTCAACGCGTCCAGGTGTGCCGCCGCGTCGCCGCCGGGCGCGACGCGCATGCTGATCTTGGCCCGGGCGCGCGGGATCAGCGTGTTCGACGCTTTCCCGATAGGCGTGGCGTCGATACCGATCACGGTGATAGCGGGTTTGGCCCACAGCCGTTGCGGCACCGTGCCCGAGCCGATTTCGGACACTCCGTCCAGCAGCCCCGAGTCGGCACGCACCCGTTCGGGCGGGTAATCCACAGCCGCAGTAGTACTTTCGTGCAGGCCCTTTACCGCCACGTTGCCGTCGTCGTCGTGCAGGCTGGCCAGCAACCGCACCAGCACCGTCAGCGCGTCGGGAACCACGCCGCCCCACAGCCCGGAGTGCAGCCCGTGGTCGAGCGTGGCGACCTCGACGACGCAGTCAGCCAGGCCGCGCAGCGACACGGTCAGCGCCGGGACGTCGGTGCTCCAATTGTCGGAGTCTGCGATGACGATCACATCGGCGGCCAGCGCGTCGCGGTGCGCGGCGAGCAACCGGCCCAGCGACGGCGAGCCGGATTCCTCCTCGCCCTCGACGAAGACGGTTACGCCCACCGGCGGTTGGCCGTCGTGCGCCCGAAACGCCGCCAAATGCGTTGCGATACCGGCCTTGTCGTCTGCACTGCCGCGGCCGTAGAGCCGCCCGTCGCGTTCGGTGGGCTCGAACGGCGGCGACACCCACTGGCTGCGGTCGCCCTCCGGCTGCACGTCGTGATGCGCATACAGCAGCACGGTCGGCGCACCGGGCGGCGCCGGATGCCGCGCGATGACCGCCGGCGCGCCGCCCTCGCTGACGATGCGCACATCCCCAAAACCCGCCTGCGACAACAGATCCGACACGGTCCGGGCGCTGCGGTGCACCTCCTCGCGCCGGCCGGGGTCGGCCCACACCGATTCGATGCGCACCAGGTCCTCGAGATCGCGGCGCACCGACAGCAACACGTCGCGGACGCGCTCAGCTAGGTCAGTCATGACCCCGAGGCTAATCGTCCAGTGCCGAGCGTCACGCTGGCGTGACGTTCGACACCCATTGCCACGCTGGCGGGACGCTCGGCGGGACGGGTCTCAGGGAGTCTCCAAGATGGCCACCGCGGCCGCGGTGTCCCCTTCGTGCGTCAGCGACACATGGATCGTCACGTCGGCCAGATGCGTGGCGATGTCCCCGGTCAACCGCACCCGCGGTCGTCCCCACATGTCGGTGACCACCTCGATGTCGCGGTGGATGTCCTCCGGCAGCATGGGCCGCTGGGCAAACCGGGAGCCCGACCACGCCTTGATCACCGCCTCCTTGGCGGCCCACCGGGCGGCCAGGTGACGCGCGGCCGAGGAACTCTTGTCGGAGGCATCGCGGCGTTCACCCGGTGTGAACGTCTCGGAGAAGACGGTGCCCGGCTGGTCGACCTGCTCGGCGAAATCAGGAATGGAGACCAGATCGATCCCCACTCCGACAATGCCCATGGCTGGCCAGGTTATCGGACGACCGAGCCCGGCGACGATGCGGTCCGCGCTGGGGACCGAGGAGAAGCCGGGCAATAGGCCAAGTCATCCGACAAAAGCCTCGTCCTGGCCGAGCCGGGCGGCCGGATTCAGCAGCATCGCCGCCTCCTGGCGCTTCTCCGGCGCGTGATGGTCGAAGCGACGGTCCGGCGGCCGCTGGTACATCGGCGGACCGCCGGCGATGGCCGAGACCAGCCTGCGCTGACCGGCCAGCAGCCGGGCGTCCGCGCGCCGCTGGTAGTCCGCGCGCTGATCCGCATCCAGCGCGGCGATGAACGCCTGCGGGTGCACCAGCGCCACCAGGCCGGACACGTGGCCGAACCCGAGGCTCGTCAGCATCCCCGCCTTCAGCGGGAACCTCTCACCGAGCCGCAGCGTCTCGCGCACCCACACGAAGTGGGCGGAGCCGGCCAGTTCGTCGTCGACGCAGTCCAGGCTGCGGTTGGGCGGAATCACCCCGTCGCGCAGCATCTGGCACAAGCCCATCATCTGGAACACCGCCGCGCCGCCCTTGGCGTGGCCGGTGAGGCTCTTCTGCGACACCACGAACAGCGGCGCCCCCTCGGAACGGCCCAGCGAATCCGCCAGCCGCTCGTGCAGCTCGGTCTCGTTGGGATCGTTTGCCAGCGTCGACGTGTCGTGCTTGGAGATCACCGCGACGTCGTCGGCGCCGACGCCGAGCTTGGCCAGCGCCCGCGCCAGCGGCGACTCCTTGCCGCCGCGGCCCGCGCCCAGCGCCCCCAGGCCAGGGGCCGGGATCGAGGTGTGCACGCCATCACCGAAGGACTGCGCGAAGGCCACCACCGCAAGCACCGGCAGCCCCATCTTGAGCGCCAGGTCGCCGCGCGCCAGCAGGATGGTGCCGCCACCCTGCGCCTCGACGAAGCCGAGCCGGCGCCGGTCGTTGGGCCGGGAGAACTTGGAGTCGTGGATGCCCCGCCCGCGCATCATGCCGGTGTCGGCGGTGGCCGCCATGTCACCGAAGCCGATGATGCCCTCCAGCGTGAGGTCATCGATCCCACCGGCCACCACCATCTCGGCCTTGCCGAGCCGGATCTTGTCGACGCCCTCCTCGACCGACACCGCGGCGGTGGCGCACGCGGCAACGGGGTGAATCATGGCGCCGTAGCTGCCGATGTAGGACTGAACCACGTGCGCGGCAACGATATTGGGCAGGACCTCCTGGAAGATGTCGTTCGGCTTGTTGCGGCCCAACAGGTTTCCGTGGTACATCGTCTGCATCGACGTGCCGCCGCCCATGCCGGTGCCCATGGTGTTGGCCACCATGCTCGGGTGGACGTAGCGCATCACCTCCGCGGGGCTGAAGCCGGCCGAGAGGAACGCGTCTACGGTGGCGACGATGTTCCACACGGCAAGCCGGTCAATGGAACTCGCCATGTCGGGGCTGATGCCCCACACCGTCGGGTCGAACCCGGTCGGCACCTGGCCGCCGACGACCCGCGACAGCTTGGTCTTGCGCGGCACCCGGATCTCGGTGCCGGCCTTGCGGATCACCTGCCAGTCACTCGAGTCGGGCACCGGCCGGATGATCGTGTGCTCCGGATCGAACTCGGCGAAGGCGCGCGCGTCGGCCTCCGACGACACCACGAAGGCGAAGTCCTTCTCGAGGAAGACCGACACCAGCAGCGGGGACGCGTGATCGGGGTCGATCGCGCCGTCGTCGACGAACTCGCGGATGCCGCAGCGCTCCACCACGGTGTCGTGGTAGCGCTCGACCAGCTCCGACTCGTCGACCAGCTCGCCGGATTCCGTGTCGTACCAACCCGGTTGGGGGTCGTCCTCCCAGCGGATCAACCCGGTGGTCCACGCCAGCTCGAGCACACCGGCGGCCGACAGCTCGTTGTCGACCTCCATCTCGAACCGGGTGCGCGACGAGCCGTACGGGCCGAGCTCGGCGCCGCCGACGATCACCACCAGGTCGGCGGGGTCGACATCGAGGTCGTCCCACTCCGGCGGGGGCGCCGGACGGAATCCGCGCGGCGGCGACGGCAGCGCGGCAACGACGCCAGCGGTGCCTTTCGTCGGGCCATCGTCATCAGAGGCCGCCTCGGCCGACATCTCCTCGCGCGCCTTGGCGGCCAGCTCGGCCATGTCGAGGTCGGCGTCACCGAGCCCGCCGGTCAAGTCGGCCTTGATGGGCGCGCTCGCCGCGGCCACCTTGGATTCCACGTCGCACAGGGCGAGCAGCATGGCGGCCATCTCGTCGGTGGAGTAAGTCGTGACACCGGCCTCCTCGACGGCGTCGACGATGGCGTCGTTGTGGCCCATCAGCCCGGTGCCGCGGGTCCAGCCGATCAGCGCGTGCGCCAGGCTGACCCGCGCCGCCCACGACGACTCGGCGTGCCAGCGGCTCACCAGCGCGTCGAGTGCCGACTTGGCTTCCCCGTAGGCGCCGTCGCCGCCGAACATTCCGCGGTTCGGCGAGCCGGGCAGCACCACGTGCAGCCGCGACGCGATGTCTCGCTCGGCGCCTATCTTGGACAGCCCGCCGATCAGCCGCTGCACCGCCCACAGCAGCACCTTCATCTCCATCTCGGAGCGCGAACCGGCCTCCGACAGGTCCCCGACCACGCGCGGCGCCGCGAACGGGAACAGCAGCGTCGGCGTCTGGGCGTCCTTGATGTGAATCGACTGCGGCCCAAGGCTTTCGGATTGCTCGTTGCCGACCCACTCGACCAGCGCGTCGATGTCGGAGTAGGACGCCATGTTGGCGGCGACCACCCACAGGGCGGCACCGTAGCGGGCATGGTCGCGGTACAGCGCGCGGTAGAACGCCAGCCGCTCGCCGTCGAGCTTCGACGTCGTTGCGATGACGGTCGCGCCGCCGTCGAGCAGGCGCGCGACCACCGACGCGGCGATCGAGCCCTTCGAAGCCCCCGTCACCACGGCGGTTTCGCCGCTGTACGGCCCCGGGTTCGGGTTCTCGGCGCCTGCGGCGATCCGGCCGTACAGGGACGCGTGGATCTGACGGCCGGCGGCCAGCGACCTGCCCTGCCACCAGGTGGCCTGGGTGGCGACGACGTGTCCGGTGCCCTCGAAACGCTCGGAGAGCCGCAGCCAGTCGGCGTCGATGTCGCCCTCGTCGGTCAGCCACAGCTTGACCAGGTCCTCGCGGGCACTGGCCCAGCGGTCGTCGAACACGACGGCCTTCTTGGCGTCGAACACCGGCGCCACCAAACGCGGCCATTCCGAGCCCAATTCGGCGGTGACCAGGTCGATGAGCTCGGCATCGGTGGCCGCCGGTGACGCGCTGACCGGATCGTCGTGGCCCAGCTGCCCCAGCACCAGGCGCGCCGCCGAGGCCAGCACGCCGTCGCGACCAGTGATCTGATCGGTGAATTCGCTCAGCGCGGCCGCGTCGATGGTCGCACCACCGCCGGCGCCGCCGGCCGACGGCAGCGCCACCGAGACGCCGCGGCGCGCGGCGACCGAAGCGACCGCGGCGTCGACGACCTTGTCGACGGATGCGGCGTCGGCCAGCGCGCCGTCGTGCAGGTGGCCCATCGCGCCGCCACGAACGCTGGTGCCCTCGCGGGTGCCCAGCGCGACTTCGACCGTAACGTGCTTGGCCCAACCCTCACCGAGCTCCCAGGTTTTCTTGACCCGCTCGGCGATCGCGGCGGGGCGCTTACCCGAGGGGCCGAGAACGGTCCGCAGCTGATCGTTGATCGCGTCGGAAAGCACTGGGCCGTAAGGCTTGTACGTGCGCGCCAGCTTGGTGACCTGTGACCGCAGCCCGGCCAGGTCGGCCTCGGCGGCACCGTCGATTGCGCCCAGGTTCAGCTCCGAGCCGAGGTCCACCAGCAGCTGGTTGCGGCGCGAGGACGCACCGTCGGTGATGGATTCGATGGAGTCGAGTTCCTCGATCTGGTCGATCCGCATCTTGGCCGACAGCGCGATCAGCGCCAGGGTGGCGTCGGCGGCGTCGAACGCGATGTCGTCCGGCCGCGCAACCCCTGACGGAGCTGCGGCGGGCGCCGTTGCGGCTGGGGCTGTTTCGGGAGCATCGACAGCGGCGGGCTCCGCCGGCTCTTCCTCCAGCTCCGGCTCGGGGTCGGTGTCGGTGGCGAACAGGACGGCGGCGTCGCGCTCGGCGTTGAGCACTTCGACTGTGCTGTGGGCGTATTCGGGCAGCTTCAGGGTGTTGGTGGCCAGCCCCGCGACGGTCGGCGCCGACTTCACACCGATCTCGACGAACCGCTCCACGCCCAACCCGCCGGCGGCCTCTTCGATGAACAGCAGGTCCTGGGTTTCGATCCAGCGCACCGGGCTGGCGAACTGCCACGCCAGCAGCTCGATGAAGACGGTGCGCGCCATTTCACCGGGCCGCTCGCGGCGCCAGGTGTCGTAGTCGGCCAGGATCTCGTCCAGCGGCTCGGCCGGCACCAAATCCCGTATCTCCTGGATGAAGTCGCGGTCCAGCGTGAACGGCCGCGGCACCAGGTTCGGGATGTAGCGCCCGATGATGAGGTCGGGGTCCGCGTCGCGCGGCATGACCCGCTCCAGAGAACGGCGGAATTCGGCCACGCCGACCCGCAACACCCGCGAGTGGAACGGCACGTCGATGCCCGGCACCAGGATGAACGAGCGCCGCCCACCGCTGAGCTCGCGGCGGCGCTCGACCTCGGCCTCCAGGGCCTCCAAACCGCGCACCGTGCCGGCGATCGCATACTGCGAGCCGCGCAGGTTGAAGTTGACGATCTCCAGGAATTCCCCTGTGCTCTCGGCGATTCCGGCGACAAATGCGGAAACCTCGTCGTCGGGCAGGTCGATCTGCGAGGGCCGGATCGCCGCCAACCGGTAGTTGGAACGGCCCAGCTCGTCGCGCGGCACGATGTCGTGCATCTTCGAGCCGCGGTGAAACACCATCTCCAGCAAGGCTTCCAGCTCGTAGATGCCCGTCACGCAGGCCAGCGCGGTGTATTCGCCGACGGAGTGGCCGCAGGCGATGGCACCCTCGACGAAGGCACCCTGCTCGCGCATCTCGGCGACCTGCGCGGCGGCCACGGTGGCCATCGCGACCTGGGTGAACTGCGTCAGGTAGAGCACGCCCTCGGGGTGGTTGTAGTGCACACCGCTGGCGATGATGCTGGTCGGGTTGTCGCGCACCACGTGCAGCACCGAGAAGCCCAGCGTTTGCCGGGTGAACTTGTCGGCGGCGTCCCACACCTTGCGGGCCGCCCTGGACCGGGCCCGGACCTCCATGCCCATGCCCTTGTGCTGGATGCCCTGGCCGGGGAAGGCGTACACCGTCTTCGGCGCGGCAAGCCGCGCGGTCGCCGACATGACCAGATCCGAGCCGACGCGCGCGGCCACCTCCAAAACCTCTGCGCCCTGGTCGATCCCGACGCGGTCCACGCGGACATCGACCTCGTCGCCGGGGCGCACCATGCCCAGGAATCGCGCGGTCCAGCCGATCAGCCGCGCGGGCGGGCGGGCCTGACCGTCGGTGGCGGTCGCCGCATGCTGCGCCGCGGCCGACAGCCACATGCCATGCACGATCGGCGATTCCAGGCCCGCCAGCAGCGCGGCCGCCCGATCGGTGTGGATGGGATTGTGATCACCGGAGACGACCGCGAACGGGCGCATGTCGACCGGCGCGGCCAGCGTGACGTCGCGCCGGCGGCGCCGCGGGGTGTCGGTCGCGTTCTCGGACACCGCGCCGCCGGCCCGGACGGGATCGGTCAGCTCGGCGGTGCCGGTACGCCCAAGGATCGCGAAACGCTCACCGAGCGTGGCTACGACTTCAGCCACGGAGCCCTCGTGCGAGGTGATCGTCACCGACACCGGAACCACGCGGCCCATGTCGGTGTCGACGGCCCGCGAAGCCGTTGCGGTGACGGTCAATTGGGCCGGCACCGTCGGCAGCTTGCCGACCACGTGGGCGGCGTGGTCCAGGTGCACCAAGCTCAGCAGGCCCTCCACCACGGGGACGCCGGCGTCGGTGACGGCCGATCCGATCGACGCGAAAACGGCGGGCCAGCACAGACCGACCAGTGCGTCGGGCACGGTGGTGAGGCTGGGCGCCAGCGGCTCTCCGAAGGTGGCCGTGACGCCGGTGTGGTCCGCGACCCGCTCGGGGTCCCAGTCCACCGTCACCGTGGCCGTCCCGTCGGTGACCGCGGGCAGGAACTCCGGCCCGTCGACTCCGGTGGCGATCGCGAGGACCGCGCGCATGGCAGTGGTGGCGTCCTCGGTGGAGACCACCGGGGTGCCGCCATATGCGGTGTTGGCGGGCAGTGAGAAGGGGATGTCGATCCAGCTGCCCGACAGCGGCACGCTCAAGACGACGGTCTCGCCGTCGACCACGAGCCGCGCCCCGGTGGAAGAGTGTGTGGCGCGGCGGCTTTCGGGCCCGTCGTGCACCAGCCAGTCGCCGGGGTCGGCGATGCGATGCACCGGGTTGGTCGTGGTGCGCCCAGCCCACTGCACATCCGGCGCGTCGAGCACGACGGCCAGCGGTCCGGTCACGTCCGCGCGGCCCAGCCGCCGCGACGTGACGGCCCGGGGCCGGCCGTTGGACGACAGCACCTCGTCGATGGCCGCCTGCTCGAAGCGGTCCAGCAGCTCGCCGACGGGCTCGTCCATCCGGGTGATGCCGGCCACGGCCGCCGTGCCCGGGATGATGCAGACCTGGTCGGCGTCGTAGCGGGCGTCGTGGGCCTGCCATAGCGAGTCGCTGCGCCACCAACGCCGCACATCCTTGTCGATGACCGGCACGAAGTTGACCGGCTTGCCCAGCGTCTTGCACAGGGTGACGAAGAACGGAACATCGGCCGGGTGCAGCTGCACCGACTCGGCGTCGGGGTAATTCTCCAGCAGCAGGGCGATCGCGGCCTCGGGGTTCTCCAGCAGGGCAACGCCGGTGGAACCGGAAAATGAGGTTTCGATGGGCCCGAAATCCTTTGCGTGCAAGCGCGCTTCGGCCCGCTGCAGCATCTGCTGGAATCGGTCGCGCCACGTGTCGGCAAGCCAGGGGCTGCCCGGCGCGGCGGTGTCGGCGGTCGAATTGCCCTCGCCGATGGTCAGTTCCACGTAGCGCCGCAACCACTGCAGGTAGCTCATGTCCGCGACGTCGCCGAAGTACGGCTTGGCGGTGTTGGCCATCGCCGCGATGATTTCGTCGCGCCGCTCGGCGACCGCCTCGGCGTCACCGGCGACCTCGTCGAGCAGCCGGCCGCACCGGGAGGCGCTGTTGTCGATCTCGTGGATGTCCGCCCCGAGCTGGCTACGGCTGGAAGCCATGCCGCCCTGGGCCTTTCCGGCGCTGATCCACTGATCGGTGCCGTTGGTTTCGACCAGCATCCGCTTGACCGACGGCGAGGTGGTGGATTCCAGCGTGGCCATCGCCGCGGTGCCGACCAGGATGCCGTCGATCGGCATCAGCGGGAAGCCGTATGACTCGGCCCAGCGCCCCGACAGGTACTCGGCCGCCCGCTCCGGGGTGCCGATGCCGCCGCCGACGCAGACGGTGATGTTGGGACGCGAGCGCAGTTCGGAATAGGTCGCCAGCAGCAGGTCGTCGAGGTCTTCCCAGGAGTGGTGGCCGCCGGCGCGCCCGCCCTCGATGTGCATGATCACCGGCTTGGTCGGCACCTCGGTCGCGATGCGGATGACTGAGCGGATCTGCTCGACCGTGCCGGGCTTGAACACCACGTGGCTGATGCCGACGTCGTTGAGTTCGCCGATCAGCTCGACGGCTTCCTCGAGGTCCGGGATGCCGGCGCTGATCACCAGCCCGTCGATCGCCGCGCCGGACTGGCGCGCCTTCTGCACCAGCCGCTTGCCGCCCACCTGCAGCTTCCACAGGTACGGGTCGAGGAATAGCGCGTTGAACTGATAGGTGCGCCCCGGCTCGAGCAGGCCGGACAGCTCCTCGATGCGGTCGGCGAAGATTTCTTCGGTGACCTGGCCGCCGCCGGCCAGCTCGGCCCAGTGTCCGGCATTGGCCGCGGCGGCGACGATCTTGGCGTCGACGGTGGTCGGGGTCATGCCCGCGAGCAGGATCGGCGACCGACCGGTCAGCCGGGTGAACTTCGTCGAGAGCTTGACCCGGCCGTCGGGGAGCGAAACCACGGTCGGGGCGTACGTCGACCAGGGCCGGCCGACCTCGGGCACGGCCCCGACGGTGAAGAGGTTGCGCTGCCCGCCGCGGGTTGCCGCGGGCACGATGCCGATGCCGAGGCCGCGGATCACCGGCGCGGTCAGCCGGGTCAGGATGTCGCCGGGGCCCAGGTCGAGGATCCACCGCGCGCCGGCCTGGTGAACGCGCGTGATCTCGTCCACCCAGTCGACACCGGCCACCAGGATGGCCTCGGTCAGCTTGCGGGCCAGCGCGACGTCGAGGCCGACCTTCTCGGCCCACCCCCCGACGATGTCGATGCCGTCGGCCAGCCGAGGCGTGTGAAAGCCCACCTCCACCCGCACCGGGTCGAAGACCGGCGCGAACACGTCGCCGCCGCGGATCTTGTTCTTGCGGTCGGCCTCCTCCTTCTCGGAGATCTGCCGGCAATACAGCTCGAAGCGCGAGAGCTGCTCGGGGGTACCGGTGATGACCACCGACCGCCGGCCGTTGCGGATGGACAGCACCGGGGGCAGCACGGTGCGCACGTCCTGCGCGAACTCGTCGAGCAGCCGGCGAATCCGTTCCGGGTCGGCGTTCGTCACCGACACCATGGGCGGGCGGTCGCCCAGCACGGAGATCCCGCGCCGGCGGGCCACCAGCGTCCCGGCCGCGCCGATGAGCTGCGCTA
This sequence comes from Mycobacterium sp., assembly GCF_035506235.1. Taxonomy (GTDB): domain Bacteria; phylum Actinomycetota; class Actinomycetes; order Mycobacteriales; family Mycobacteriaceae; genus Mycobacterium. The sequence continues at coordinate 4,119 of NZ_DATJPU010000025.1, read as the reverse complement.
GGGCCAACAGTTCGACGTCGCGTGCCCCCGCGGCCCGGAACGCCTCGACGGCCAGCACACCCTGCGAGTGCCCGACGACGGCCACCGGCGGCGTCGCCGTCCAGTCCATGCCCTGCCGGGACAGGGCGCGCGCGGCGGCGATCTGCGTGAGCAGCACGCCGGGTATCGACACCGCGGCCGACGTCAGGTGCTTGTCCGACGGGACCGGATCCTCGGCCGCCAGCGCGCGCACCCAGTTCAGCGGTTCGAAACCGATCGGACGCACCACGACCAGCTCTTTGGCCACCGGCTCGAGCAGCAGCTCCACCTCACCGGCCAAGGTCGCCAGGTCGGATTCGATCCCGGCCGACGACACCAGCTCCTCGAGGGTCTCCAGCCAGGCGCTGCCCTGGCCGCCGAACGCGATGGCGTAGGACTCGCCGGCCGTCAGGCGGTCGACCAGAGCATCGGTGTTCTGCGGGCCAGCCCCGTCGCGGTCGGCGGACACCCGGTCGTGCTCGTGGATCGTCACCTTCTGTATCTCCCCTGCATGCGTCTTTACATCTCGGTCGTTCGGCCGTCCCCGACGGATGGGCCTGCTTCTATAACGCGATTCCCCGTCGAATCACAGCCGGAGGACGGCTGGCCGGTGTGCTGTCGGCGGCCGCCCCTAGTGGAGCGGGCGGGCGGCGGACAGCATCGGCTGTACTAAGAGTGTCATAAGGGTCAGTGCCCTTTTTGCATGTCGATTGGTTACTGGTGAGTTCTACGCACGGGTAACCGTGTCCTGGGTAACACCCCGTTGAACCGGCCGTGCGGGCGCCGCGAACAAACCTGCTGGATGCAGGTGGTTACGGTCGAGTAGCTATAACTGCGCTGTTCAAGGCACGATTGTTATGTAATCGTTATGTTAAAAAAATCGGGTCGCTCAACCGCCGCCAGCGTCGCGTCAGTCGCGGGACCCGGGTCCGCAGCGCGCGAAAATGGGCGAACGAGTGTTTGCTGGGACTCGGTCGGTTGCGGCCCCTAGGCCCACTGTCCGAATTGCGGCTTGACGATTTCGTTGATGTCCACCCCGACCCCGCCGACGCTGCGCTTGTCGATCTCGACCTGGTGCAGGCTCGCGGCGGGATGGGTGAAACCCTTCGGCGAGCCCCAGTTGTGCTGCCAGAAGTACGAACCCAGGCCGTCGTGCAGCGCCCAGTCGATGGTTTTCGAGTTGGCGTACACGCCGGTCCGCTGGTGCCCGATCACCGACTCCCACGATCGCAGATAGGGCACGATCTGCTGTTTGTACTGGTCGTACGACGGGTCGTCATCGATCGACGCGTAGATCGGGGCGTTCGCCGGGCCGCCGGCGGCGGCGTGCAACTGCATCCCCCGCTGCGCGTGTTGCAGCCCCGCGCCGGCTCCCCCCAGCCAGTCGGCCGTGCTGCCTTTGCCGTACTGGTAGCAGGAAACGATCTTCAGCCCGTTGCTGCTCAGGTCGCGGGCTTCGCCGACCTGAATCGGCTTGCCGAGCATCCAGTCGCCGCCGGGCCGTCGGTCGGACACGTACCGGATCGATCCGACGGCCCCGGCGGCCCTGATCTGGCTGGCCGGGATGACACCGGCCGCGTAGTCCAGCAAGGTGCCGAGCGACGCCTGAGAAGCGTGGGCCGGCGCGGCGCGCAGTGACCCAGCCGCGACGCCAAGCCCTAGCAGGGCGGGCGTCGCGGCCGCGAATTTGAGCACGTCACGGCGCGAGAACGGCACATGCCACAGGGTACGACACACGTATCAAATAACACATGCGCCACAGCGGTCACAAGCATCACATTGCCGCATCGGTGGGCAGCACGATGACGCTGACGGCCTGCAGACCGCGTCGGGCGGTTTGCCGGGAGACCTCGTCGAGGAAACGGGCGGCCGCCGGGCTGATCGATCCGGCCCAGGCCCGAAATCCCTGGACGATCACCGGGTCGTGCGTCAACAACGGTTGCACGCCGCGCAGCACGCATACCACGCCGTCGGGCAACGGGTCGGCCACCTGCTGGTCGATCCAGCTCTGCGCGAGTTCCATTGCGGCCACTTCGCTTTCGTCCAACGCAACTACGTCGTCGGCGAGTTTGCGCAGTCGATCGAAGAGAACTTCACGCCCCGGCGTCTCGGCCAGTCGCTCCAACAGCGTGCTCGCCGCCGGCGGCAGGGCCATCTGCCCGAACAAGGCAGGAACTGGCAGCTCCCACTCATCGAACAGGTGCGCGTACATCGCGGTGACGGGCGCGGAAAGCGGGGCGGTGAGCCTGCCGATGACGCCGATGCTGTCCCGATGCCTCGTCGCCAGCCTGCGCAGGAGGTGTTCGTCGACGTCGGCGATGCCGGTATCGGTGGCTGCCCGGGATGTGGCGCGATATTCGTCCAGGGCCGCGATCAGCCGGGTCAGCCGGTCGCGCTCGCGCACCAGCAGGGCGCGGTGCTCGTCCAGCAGCTCGGCCAGGGTGGTCGTGCCGCCGTCGAGCAACCGCTGAATGTCGTTGATGCCGACGCCGAGGCTTCGCATCAGGTCGATGCGCAATAGTTCGAGCACCTGTTCGACGTCGAAGACGCGGTAGCCATTGCTCAGGTACTCGGCGCGGAGCAATCCGATTTTCTCGTAGTGGCGGATGCGGCCCGAGGCGATGCCGGTCAGGGCCGTGACGTCGCCGATGAGCAACTGCTCAGCCACGGCTTGACCTTACAACCGTCGCAAGGTCTGTACTGAGAAAATGGATCGCGACCAGCTCATCGACCTGACGCGGCGCGCCCTGAAGCTGGCCCGCGACAAGACGACCGATCTCGCGCCGGGCGTGCACGTGGTCGACGCGGCCGACTACACCTCGATCGAGCGCCACAATCGGGACCGCGCGCTGTTGATGGCCAGTCCCCAACTGGTCGGCTATGTTTCGGAGCTGCCGAATCCGGGAGCCTACTGCACCAAAACGGTGATGGGCCGATCGATCCTGCTGACCCGCACGTCCGCGGGCTCGGTCAAGGCGTTCGAGAACGTGTGCCTGCATCGCCAGTCGCAGGTGGTCACGGGTTGTGGCAGCGCGAAGCGATTCGTCTGTCCTTACCACGCGTGGACGTACGACAACGCGGGGCGCTTGGTGGCACTTCCGGGACATGAGGGGTTCCCGGAGGCGGCGATCGCAAGCGCGGCGAAGCCGGGCGCGGCGGGTCGCCGCCAGACTGGTGAGGCGGCCGTCAAATCGGACGGTCTGACCGAGCTGCCCGCCGCCGAGTACGCGGGATTCCTCTGGGTCGCATTGGATCCCGGCGCGCACCTGGACGTCGCCGCGCACCTGGGACCACTGGCCGACGAGCTGGACGCGTGGGGCATCGGACGGTGGTCTCCGCTGGGTGAGAAGGTGCTCGACTGCCCGATCAACTGGAAACTGGCGGTCGACACGTTCTCGGAGAACTACCATTTCGCCACCGTGCACCGGCAGACCTTCGCCACCATCGCCCGCAGCAACTGCACGGTGTTCGACTCGTACGGCCCGCATCACCGGTTGATCTTCCCGCTCAACACGATCCTCGAACTCGACACCGTTCCCGAGGAGCGCTGGGACCCGTTGCACAACATGGTCGTGATCTACGCGCTGTTCCCCAACATCGTGTTGTCGGTGACCATCGCCAACGGCGAACTGTTCCGGATCTACCCCGGCGACCGGCCGGGCAGGTCAGTCACGGTGCACCAGAACTCGACACCGCTGGACCTCTCCGACGAATCGGTGGCCGCCGGCGCCCAGGCCGTTTTCGACTACGCGCACGCCACGGTGCGCGACGAGGACTACCGGCTGGTCGAGGGCCTGCAAGCCAACCTCGAATCGCGTGCCCGCGGTCACCTGCTGTTCGGGCGCAACGAACCGGGATTGCAGCATCGCCACCTCAGCTGGGCCCAGGCGCTGACAGCACCGCGATAAGGTCTTCGAGAAGCGTTGCCAGCGCGGCATTTTCGACAGGCTGGACACCCGCCAACAGCTCGACCGCCTCGCCGCGACGGCCCGCTGCCACCAACTCCGCAACCGTTTCCACCTTCACCCGGAGGTCTGGGGCGGGTGGCTCGACGTTCGCGACGGTGGTGGTCAGCACCTCGACCAGTTCCCAATCCCGGTA
>NZ_DATJPU010000024.1:0-3960 GCF_035506235.1 Mycobacterium sp. | reverse complement strand
CGCGGCTTCACCCCCATGCTGGCCAGCGCGGCGGCGGCGCGGCACTAACGCGGGTGCCAATCACTGGCCTCCGGGGGCCAACGCATGTGGCCGGCGGTCAGCCGACCGGCGCTCGGAAGGTGGCTACCAGCCCGCCGCCGTCGCGCGCGCCGAAGTCGACCCGCCCGCCCATCGCCTCGGCGATCTGCTGCACGATCCACAGGCCGAGCCCGGCGGTGCCCCGCTGCCCGCCGACACTGACGTACTTGGTGGTCAGCTCGCCCAGGCTGTCCGCCGGGATACCGGGACCGCGGTCGGCCACCGTGAACACCAAGTCGTCCCCTTCCCGCGAGCAGGTGACGTCGACCGGTTCACCCCGGCCGTGCCGGGAGGCGTTCTCCAGCAGGTTGGTCAGCACCCGGCGCAGCCCTTGGGCGTTCACGGCGACGGCGCCGACGTCGCCGCTGACGTTCCGCCGCAACCGTGATGGCGCCAGACCGACGGCATCGGCGGCAGCCCCGATCAGGTCGGCCACGTCGACGCGACGAACCCGTCCCGCCGAGAATGTCGGGCGGCGGCTCAGCGCGACGTCGGACAGCGCGTCGAGCATGTCGGCCAGGTGGTGCACGTGCCGGGCCACCAGCCGAAGACTGGTGTCCCGGTCAGCCGGCGACATCGGCCGCGACGCGGTCGGGGAAGTCAGCGCCTCAGTCAGCGCCTCCAAAGACGTTACCGGGGTGCGGAACTCGTGCACCAGCACCTGCAGTCCATCCTGTTGCGACTGGTAGGACCGCAGCAGGCGCGCCCGCAGGTCGCGCTCCTCTTCCGCGGCGGCATGCTCGGCCTCGGCTTCTACCAGCGCACGCACCCGGGAGCGGTGTTCGCGTTCGGCAAGCGCGGACAGCCCCGCGGTGATGAGCGCGATGAAGATCAGATACACGGCCGACCAGCCGGCCTGTAGCACCGGGGCCGCGGCGACCGGACGCGCCGGTGACGACGTCAGCGCCACAGGGACATAGGCGGTGCCCAACAGGATGGCGACCAGCAGGGTTTCGCAGAACGACAGCCGCGCCGCCGAGGCGATGACGACCAGCGCCAACACCGCGACCACCGGGCTGTAGACCCCTCCGCTCAGCGCGATGAGCGCCAAGGTGAAGGCCGAGTCGAAGCCGGTGACCAGCCACGAGTACCGGGTGCGCCGGACCTCCAGCTGCGGATACGCCATCAGCACGGCCGCGTAGACCATCGCGGCGCCCAACACCGCAACGGTAGCCGGGGCGTGCTGCCGGACCCACTGCGGTCCGATCGCCAGCAGCACACCGATCGAGATCACCACGGCGACCCGCACCGCGACGACGGTGCGGGCCAGCCCGTAGTCCGCGCCGTCGAAGTCCACCGTGCTGCTGAGCTGATCGAGCGGTCTCACCCGGCTGACCATAGGTTGGGGCTAGCATCGCGGCAATGACCCGCTCGCCGTACGTCGTGGTCATTGTGGACGACCACGAGCTGTTCGCGCAGGGCCTGGCCCTGCTGCTCAGCCGCGAATGGGGCGAGTTGTTCACCATCGGGGGCCAGACGACGTACGTGGAAGAGGCCGCCGACCTGGTGGCGCGCTGCTCGGCCGACGTCGCGATCATCGACCTGTCGATGCCGCCCCTGGGCGGGGTGGCCGCCATCCGGCACATCAAGGCGCGTCACCCGAAGACCCGGATCCTGGCGCTGTCCGGGACCGACGACCTTGGGCTGGCCGAGGAGGCGCTGCGCGCCGGCGCCGACGGTTTCCTGCCCAAGACCGCGCGGCCCGAGGCGCTGGCCGGGCCGCTGTGGACGATCGCAGAGGGGTTGCGGGTCGTCGACGGCAAGCTGCTCGACGCGCTGCTGAGCAACATCCGCAAGCCGCCGTCGACACTCCTGGACAGCCTCAGCGCCCAGGATCTCCAATTGTGGACCCTGCTCGCGACCGGCATGGAGACGGCCGACATCGCCCGGCGAATGCTGGTGTCGGAGCGCACCGCCAAACGCATGGTTGCTGCACTGCTGCACAAACTCGGCGTCAGTAACCGCATTGCGGCCGCCGCATTGGCCGGCCGCTACCGGCTGCTGGACGATGCCGCCGAAACCGACCGGCTCAGTTGAGGATTCGGATGGCCTGCGCGGGACACATCGCCGCCGCCCGGATCAGCCGGTCGCGGTCAGCTTCGGGGGGATCCGGCTGCAGCACCACCACTTGTTCGGCGCCGTCGGGGATGTCGAACACGTCCGGAGCGGCCAGCAGGCACTGCCCGTGTCCCTCACACAGGTCGTAGTCGACAGCGATGCGCATGAGGCCCAGTGTCGGCGGCGGCCGGTGACCGCGGAAGGCCCGCGGGCGCCAGATGTGGCCTGCCCGGGCCAGCTCGTCGAGGGCCTTTCAGCCCTACTTTGCATCGAGGCGGACGGCGTAGCATCTGCTCATTCTGGGACGCTTAGCGTCCCTTCCTGAGCCGAAACGCGACCAATGACCACTACGCAAAGCCAGCCCGCCTCCTGCCTCGAAGCGCCCGCGGTTGCCGAAGAGCGCAGACACGAAGTCGACGCGATCGTCGAGGCCGCGGCCGAGGCGGCCCTTGCATTCCGCAGGCTCGACCAGGAGCAGGTAGATGCGATCGTCGAGGCGATGGTGCGCGCCGGGGTCCGCGCGGCGGGGGAACTGGCGAGTGTGGCGATCGAGGAGACGGGCTTCGGGGTCTTCGAGGACAAGGTCGTCAAGAACTATGTGGCCACCGAGTTCCTGCACGACTATCTGCGCGGCAAGAAATCGGTCGGGATCATCGACGAGGACGTCGAGCACAACATCGCCCATGTGGCCGAGCCGATCGGGGTCGTGCTGGCCATCACCCCGGTGACCAACCCGACCTCCACGGTGCTGTTCAAGGCGATCGTGGCCGCCAAGACCCGCAACGCCATCCTCTTTCGACCGTCACCGCACGCGGTGCGCTCCTGCGAGCGCAGCCTCGAGATCGTGCGCGCGGCGGCCGAAGCGGCCGGGATGCCACCGGGGGCCCTCCAGGTGATCCCCGACGCCGCCCACGAAGTCACGCACTATCTGTTCAAACACCCGCGAGTCGACTTCATCTGGGTGACCGGGGGGCCGAAGATCGTCGCGCTGGCGAATGCGGCCGGAAAGCCGGGCCTGTGCGTCGGTCCCGGCAACGCCCCGATCTACATTCACGAGACGGCGGACCTCAACGGCGCCGTCGTCGACATCCTCATCTCGAAGACCTTTGACTCGTCGGTCATCTGCCCCGCCGAGCAAACGTGCATCATTGACGACGGCGTATACGACACGGTGATCGCCGAGTTCGAGCGAATGGGTGCCCAGCTCCTCACCCCCGACGAGGCAAAGGCGTTGGCGGAGTTCGCGTTCGGCTGTGGCGACAGGATCTCGCCCGAGGCGGTCGGGCAGAAGGCATCGGAACTGGCCGCCCGCGCCGGCTTCAAAGTGCCACCGACGGTGAAGGTGCTGCTGGCGGAGCTGCCGGCGGACCTGGACGAACTCGCGGCGCACCCGTTGCTACAGGAGAAGCTGATGCCGGTGCTCGGGGTCGTGCGCGCGCGCAGCGTCCAACACGCTATCGACGCCGCGGTGCTCGTCACCGAGCACGGCGGATTGGGCCACACCTCGGCCATCTACGCCAACGACGAAAACGTCATCGACGCATACGGTCTGGCGGTTCGCACCGGTCGGGTCCTGGTCAACGCGCCGACATCCGTCGGGGCCCTCGGCGGGATCTACAACGACCTGACCCCCACGTTTTCCCTGGGTTGCGGCACGTGGGGCGGCTCGAGCACCACCGAGAACGTCAACTACCGGCAGCTGCTGAACATCAAGACCGTCTCGCGGCGCCGCATGCCGCCGCAATGGTTCCGCGTCCCGTCCAACACCTACTTCAACGAGGGCGCACTGGACAACCTGCGCGAGCTCGACTGCGAAACCGTCGT
>NZ_DATJPU010000023.1:0-3757 GCF_035506235.1 Mycobacterium sp. | reverse complement strand
GAGGTGGGGCTGCACGCCGAGGACGAGATCCTCGAGGCGTGGGCGTCGCAGGCGCGGGCGATACAGGCACGCTTGAAGACCGATGCGGTGATCGCGGAAGACGTTGCGCTGGAAGTGGTTACCGGCCGCGACTGGGAGGAGGCGCTGCGCAAGGTGGACTGGCAGGACGGCGAGATCCTTGCGTTGGGCACCCGCCCGCGCGACGAGATCCGCCGGGTGTTCCTGGGTTCGCGCAGCGCGAAGATCATTCGCGAGAGCCCGGTGCCGGTGCTGGTGCTGCCGGGCTGACATTCGCCTTCCCCGAGCGTGAAGCTAGTTTCACGTTGGTCGCCGAGCGTGAAGGTAGCTTCACGCTCGCGGCAGGGACCGGTGACACTAGACGGCGCCTCTCTGTGTCAAGAGGCCGGTTGTAGGGTGGCTGATGGTAGGTCCGGGAAGTGACTTGTCCGAAGCGTCAGCATGTGGGGTTTGAGCTGACCGCGCTGGATGTTAGTGCCGCCCCCAAGTGTCCTCCCGGGCCTGCCTCACGTCGCGCGGCGTCGTGCATTAGTTGTCGGTAGACGACGTCGGATAGGCGTCGTTTAAGGCAGCGCAATGCTTCTCGGTGGCTCTTGCCGGCGGCTCGTTTTCGTCGGTAGTAATCGCGTCCGGGGGTGTCACGGGCGATCTGGGAAATGGCCATGGTGTGCAGGCAGCAGTTGAGTTGTCGGTCACCTGCACGGGAGAGGCGGTGGCGGGTGACGTCGCCGGAAGAGGCTGCGATCGGGGCGGTGCCCGTGTAGGTCGCGAAGGCATCGGCGGAGCGGAATCGGTCGATAGTGCCGACGCGGGCGATGATCTTTGCAGCGTTGAGGATCCCGATGCCGCTGAGGTCGGTCAGGGTGCTCCCAGATGCCTCGACGGCCGCGGCGATGTCGGTAGCCGCTTTGGCGATGCGCCGGTCGAGTTGGCGGATCTCGGCGACGAGGTCGAGCGCGAGGCTGCGCAGCGTTTTAGCGGCGGTTTCGCGGGGCCGGATCTGACGCAGGATGTCGGCGGCGCGGTCGGCGGTCAGCCCGCGTGGAGCGCCGGCCGGGGTGAGGTGGGTCAGTAGCACGTGAAGCCGGTTGACGGTTTGTGTGCGGGTCTTGACCAAGTCGTCGCGGTGTTCGACCAGGGCACGCATCGCGATGATGGCCGCGTCGACGGCGGCGGTGTTGAGTCGGGTGGCGGTCACTGCGGCGATCCCGACAGAGACGGCGTCGGCTTCATCGGTCTTGCGGCCATGCCCAGCCGAGAGCAGCCGCACCCGGGCAGCCAGCTTGGCGGGAACGTCGATGACCTCGATACCGTCGGCGGCCAGCCGCTGGGTCAGTGGGGCGCCGAGTCCGGCCGCCCCCTCGATGGCCCACACCGGTTGGGTCCAGCGCTGAGCGAACCGACGCAGCTGGCGGTAACCGTCGGCGCTGACATCGACCCGAACAACGTCCAATGGTTGAAGCGCGCTGTCGATGACGGCGGCAGTCCAAGATGCCTTGTGTGGGTCGACAGCGATGACGACCCGGTCGGTCGATGATGGCACCACGGCGGGTGTTCCTCCTTGCACTCGTTGACGATGTGAACGCGGGGAGGGCACACCAACTTTCGGCTTTGCAGGCCTCTCTTCAGCCACTCCCAGCCAGCGGCGCCGATCCGGGACGCAAGCCGTCTAAGAGCCAACCCGGCCGGGCGGCAGGTATGAGAGCGGGCGATCCCGAACCGGCACCTCGGTGATCGGGGCTGCAGACCCTGACCACCTGAGGACTATTGAACAAGTTGGTATGGGGGGCTGGGGCCTCACTCACATGTGAACGTGGGTTGCGGTCGGGAATTGGGTCCTGGCCGTAGAGCCACAGATGTGGGAGGCCCCAGTGAAGGTTCAGCGTACGAGTGTCGGGTTGGATGTGCACGCGCGATCGGTAGTGGCGTGTGGTCTGGATGGGGATTCCGGGGAGGTGTTCGAGCGCCGGTTGACCCCTGATCGGGGTGAAGTTCTGGATTGGGTTCGCTCGCTGCCGGGTCCGGTGGCGGTGACTTATGAAGCTGGCCCGACGGGATTCAGGTTGGCTCGGTTCTTGCTGGCAGCAGGGATCGAGTGTGTGGTGGCGGCGCCGTCGAAGCTGATCCGGCCGCCCGGAGACCGGGTCAAAACTGATGGCCGTGATGCCCGGCACCTGGCGCGGTTGTTGCATCTGGGCCAGGTTGTGGCGGTGACGATCCCGACGGTCGAACAGGAGGCCGCGCGGGATCTGGTGCGGGCCCGCGAGGATATCCGTGGGGATTTAATGACAGCTCGCCACCGGCTGTCGAAACTGCTGTTGCGCCAGGGGATCGTGTACAGCGGTGGGCGATCCTGGACACGTGAGCATGAGCGGTGGCTGCGTCGGCAGCGGTTCGACAACGCCGCGCTGCAGCTGGCCTACGACACCGCTTTCGACACGATGCTGGCCACTGTCGACCGCCGGGAGCGCCTCGATACCGCGATCGCCGAGATGGCTGCTGATTCATCGTTTACTCCGGTGGTGACCCGGCTGGGGTGTCTGCGCGGGGTGTCCACGTTGACCGCGTTCGGGCTGGCCGTGGAGATCGGCGACTGGTCTCGGCTGACTGGCCGCAGTATCGGCGCGTACCTCGGGCTGGTACCCAGCGAGTACTCCTCAGGGGCGATGCGAACCCAGGGCGGAGTGACCAAGACCGGCAATGGTCACGCCCGCCGGCTGCTGGTCGAAGCTGCCTGGCATCACCGAGCCCCCTACCGGCCCGGCGCTGTGATGCGGCGGCGCTGGGATGCCGCATCCCCAGCCGCCCGGGCCCGCGGCCAGGCCGGTAACCGGCGCCTGCATGAACGCTGGAGGCGTTTTGACGAGCGCAAGAAACGCTCGGTGGTCTCCAACGCTGCGATCGCGCGTGAGCTGGCCGGATGGTGCTGGTCGCTGGCCGTCCTCGACGACTGAGCACCCCCCAAATGTCCAGATGAGTCACCGGGTGTCGGCAAGCGTCTTGGAGTGACCCGCGGCGGCGCTATGAGCAATCACGTTGCTACACAACCGATCACGCTCGATATCTAGACAAGCGGTCCGCTCCGACTCGAAAGTCCCGTCCTGCGGTAGCCAACCCGCGTATATCAGACTGACACGCGTCGATACGACACGCTCGACATCACCAACTGGCACATCTGGTCAACGAAGCGGCGGCCACGACAACGGTTGTGGCCGCCGCTTCCCCCTGCCACTTGACAAGATGACTCACATATCAGCGCCGATCGCAAGTGCGGCGCTGGGGGTACCCCCGCGGAGCTGGGGGACCGGGCGCGGCGGGTCGGCGCCATCGGTCCAGCGCCGATCGCAAGCGCGGCGCCATTGGTTCTAGCTGTGTCGGCGGTCGGCGATACTGAAGCGGTGAACCCGGCCCCTCATGACAAGCGGGAGGAGATGACGGATGCGGCGCTGGCCGCCGATCTCGCCGCGGACGCCGGGGAGCTGCTCCTCAAGGTGCGCGAAGAGATCGGTTTCGATCATCCGTGGGCGCTCGGCGATGCGGGCGACAGCCTGGCGAACGACCTGATCCTGCGGCGGCTGCGCGACGAGCGGCCCGGCGATGCGGTGCTCAGCGAGGAGGCCTACGACGACCTGGCCCGGCTGCAGCGCGACCGCGTGTGGATCATCGACCCGCTGGACGGCACGCGCGAGTTCTCCACTCCCGGCCGCGACGACTGGGCGGTCCACATCGCCCTGTGGCA
>NZ_DATJPU010000022.1:0-20771 GCF_035506235.1 Mycobacterium sp. | reverse complement strand
TGGCCTGCCAGGAGTTCATCACCCAGTTGGGTCGCAACTTCCAGGTGATCTACGAGCAGGCCAACGCCCACGGCCAGAAGGTGCAAAGCGCCGGCAGCAACATGGCCAGCACCGACAGCGCCGTCGGGTCCAGCTGGGCCTGACACCGCACGTTCGAACCGGGGCCGCACACCGATGGGTGTGCGGCCCCGGCGTTTGTCCGGCCGTGCTACCCGGCCACCGGCGAACGCGGAATCAGCGAGGGGCGAAACCCGATGCGGTGGACCGCGCCGTCGGACTCGCGCCCGACCATGCCGCCGAGCGGCAGCTTGGAAATGCCCGCGGTGGTTGTCGATCCCGGCGCCGCGCCCCACCCGCCCGGCATGGCGTTGGCGTCCAGCGCCGGCAGCGGCGTGACCGCGGAGACCGCGTCGGCCCAAGTCGGCGGCACCGACAGGGTGCCGAGGGAGGGAGCTTGACCCACGCTCGCCGCGGCGCCTGCGCCCAGACCCCCGACGGGCCCGAGGCCTCCCAGACCACTGACGGCTCCCCCGTCGGCTCCCTCGAGCGAGCCCAAGCCCGCAAAATCCAGGCTCAGGCCATACCCGTCGAACCCAAGCCCCGCGCCGTCGGCGCCCACGCCGGCACCATCGCCGCCGAAGCCGGCGAGATCGGAGCCCAGGCCGATCACATCGGTCAGGGCACCCCCATTCCCGCCCAACACGGACGTGAGGCTCGAGGTCAATCCGGATAGCGCCCCCGCGCCGGTGCTGGCGCCCTTGGTGGCGGTTTTGCCCGTGGCGCCGGTCAGGCTCGACAGCGCGCTGAGCGGGCCCGAAGCCCCCGACGATCCCAGCGACGCCGCGGTGCCCGCCGCCGCCGGCGACAGCCCGGTGCCGGATGCGGCACCCGGGGTCGCCAGGGTCTGCAGCGTTTGGGGCACCGAGGAGATCAACTGCGCCGTCGTCGTCTGCGCGTTACTGCCGGCCTGGGTGCCGGCCGCCTGGGCGACCGCGCCGGCCTGGCCGCCGAGGCCGCCCGGATTGGTCGTCTGGGGCGGCGAGGTGAACGTCGAAAACGCCGACGCCGCCGCCGAATTCGCGGCGTAGTTGTACATCGCGGTGGCGTCCTGTGCCCACATCTCGCTGTACTCGGCCTCGGTCGCCATGATGGCCGGCGTGTTCTGCCCGAAGATGTTGGTCGCGATCAAGGCCATGAGCTGGGCGCGATTGGCCGCGACCAGCGGCGGCGGCACCGTCATCGCATGCGCCGTTTCGAAGGCCGCCGCGGCGGCCGTGGCCTGGGTGGCCGACTGCTCGCACTGCGCGGCGGTGGCCGTCATCCAGGAGATGTAGGGCGTCACCGCGGCCGCCATGGACATCGAGGTCGGCCCGAGCCAGGATTCGTCGGCGAGGCCGGCGATCACCGACCGGTACCCGCTGGCGGCGTCGATCAGCTCGGCGGACAGCGATTCCCATCCCGCGGAGGCGGCCAGCAACGTGCCGGGGCCCGGCCCCAAGTACATCCGACCGGAGTTGATCTCCGGTGGCAATGCGCCAAAGTCCATCGCTTGTCCCTATCCCTTGCTCGAGTTTGCTGATCCGGTTTCACGTGCCTCGCATCCCGGGCCCCGATGCCGCGGAACGCCGTTGTGACCGCGAACGCTCGGCGAACCCGCGCGACGCCGCACCGGCCGTGGACATCGGTCGGGGCCCGGGGCGTCGGCGAACGCGCGGACACTGTTATCGACCGTCGTCGGCATCACCCGCTCACAAAGAGTGGGATCGGCCACGTCTCGGACGGCCCTCGCGGAGCCCGCCGACCCGACGAGCCGGAGTTCACCAACCGCCGTCAAAGCCATTCCTGACGGCCCGCACAAAAACTGTGCCGCGAAAAAACATGCAGCGCTACCAATATTCGTAACATCACGTAACTTTGCGGTAATAGGATTAAGGACACCATCGTCCTCGGCCGTCGCGCGTACGTGTCGGGCTCCGACGGCATCCGCTGAAATCCAGCGTCGTGCAATCAACGAAATCTATTTGCATGGAAGCGATTTGGGAAACTGCCCCTCGGACCGGCTCAGCTCCGTCAAACCAACAACCATGCATACCAGTATTTTTGAAAAAGCTACCCTACTCAACTTCGCTGATGCAACACATATAAAACACATATTTGAGAGCGCCGGAATGTGAGCCGCGCAACAAAGTTTTATTTGAGAACTCTATGAGGTTCGTGACAACTGCATGTGTGCTTGGGAGAATGTAGGAACATGACCGTAATGTCGGGATACGCAGGCAGCCAACGGCCACGCCAGGCCATTCTGGGGCAGCTGCCCCGCATCTACCGGGCCGACGGCTCACCGATCCGGGTTTTGCTGGTCGATGACGAGCCCGCGTTGACCAACTTGGTGAAGATGGCGCTGCATTACGAAGGCTGGGTCGTCGACATCGCCCACAACGGGCGCGAGGCCATCGCGAAGTTCGAGAGCGTCAACCCCGACGTGCTCGTCCTCGACATCATGCTTCCCGACGTGGACGGGCTGCAGATCCTGCAGCGGATCCGCGAGTCGGACCCCTACACCCCCACGCTGTTCCTCACCGCGCGCGACTCGGTGATGGACCGCGTCACCGGGCTCACCGCAGGCGCGGACGACTACATGACCAAGCCGTTCAGCCTCGAGGAGTTGGTCGCGCGGCTCCGCGGGTTGTTGCGCCGCTCCACCCAGCTCAGCCCGCCCGCGGCCGAATCCCTGAAAGTCGGTGACCTGCGTGTCGACACGGCCAGCCGCGAGGTCACCCGCGGCGGCACGCCCATATCGCTGTCGTCAACCGAGTTCGAGTTGCTTCGCTTCCTCATGCGCAATCCCCGCCGCGCGCTGAGCCGCACCGAAATCCTGGACCGGGTCTGGAATTACGACTTCGCCGGCCGCACCAGCATCGTGGACTTGTACATCTCGTACTTGAGAAAGAAGATCGACTCCGGCCGAGAGCCGATGATCCACACCGTCCGTGGCGTGGGATACATGCTGCGACCGCCCGAATGACCCGCGAGCGGAACAAGGCATCCAGGGATCGTCCGCGGTGGCTTCCCCACTCGTTGCGCCGCCAGTTGCTATTGGGCGTGTTGGCCGTCGTCAGCGTGGTGCTGGTGACGGTCGGCATCGTCTCGGTGCTGAGCCTGCGTGGCTACGTCGCCGCGATGAGCGACGCCGATGTCGCCCAATCCCTTGACGCACTGAGCAACTCCTACACCAGATACCGCAACGGCGAGGTTCCTTCGGCGCAGCGGGGCGCCCAGCCGATCGCGCGGGCGATGCTGGAGTTCACCGATCAAACGCCGGGCAACCTCATCGCCGTGCTGCGCGACGGCGTGGTGATCGGCTCGGCGGTCTTTTCCGAAGCCGAAGCGCGACCCGCGCCGCCCGATGTGGTCCGCGCCCTGGAAGCGCAGTCGTGGCCCGACGCCCCGCCACGGACCGAGAAACTGGGCGGCCTCGGTTCGTATCGGGTCGACAGCCGGGTCGACGGGCCCGACCTTTTGGTCGTCGGGGTATCGCTGGCCCGGGCCGACCAGATCATCGTGCGCAAGCAGCTCACCACCACGCTGCTCGTCGCGGCGGCCCTAGCGGTCACCGCCGGGCTGACCGTTTGGGTGGTCGGCTACACCCTTCGCCCGCTGCGCCGGCTCGCCGCGACGGCCGCCGAGGTCGCCGCCATGCCGCTCACCGACGGCGATCACCGGATCGGCGCCAGGGTGCGACCACAGGACACCGACCCGGACAACGAAGTCGGGATCGTCGGACACACGCTGAACCGGTTGCTGGACAACGTCGACAGCGCGCTGGCGCATCGCGCCGAGTCCGATTTGCGGATGCGGCAATTCATCACCGACGCCAGCCACGAGCTGCGAACTCCGTTGGCGGCGATTCAGGGATACGCCGAACTGACGCGCCAGGACAGCGCGGCGCTGCCGCCGACCACCGAATACGCGCTGGCGCGCATCGAATCCGAGGCGCGGCGCATGGCGGTGCTCGTCGACGAGCTGCTGCTGCTCTCGCGCCTGGGCGAGGGCGAAGACCTGCAGACCCAGGACGTCGACCTGGCGGACCTCGTCATCAATGCCGTGAACGACGCCGCGGTCGCGGCGCCGACACACCATTGGGTCAAGGACCTGCCCGAAGAACCGGTGTGGGTCCGCGGCGACCACGCCCGGCTACACCAACTGGTCAGCAACCTGCTCGGCAACGCCCGGGTGCACACGCCGCCGGGCGTCACGGTGACGACCGGGATTACCTGCCACCGCGGCACGGAAGTCCCCTATGCGGAGCTGACCGTGGCCGACGACGGGCCCGGCATCGACCCGGACCTTCTGCCCCGCTTGTTCGAGCGGTTCGCCCGCGCGGACACCTCCCGGTCCGATGGCTCGGGCATCGGGCTGGGCCTGGCCATCGTGAGTTCGATCGTCAAGGCCCACCACGGCTCGGTGACCGCCGAATCCGCCGATGGCCGAACGGTCTTTCGGGTGCGGCTTCCGCTGATCGAGGATCCGGTCACCGATGCCGGCTAGTCACCGAGGCATGAGCTTGTACGCGCCTTCCAGAGTTGGGCCGCTTGCCGTGGTTGGCGTTTTTCCTCCGGCGCGCGCGCTTCTTGTCGGCTCGTTTAGACATCGCTTCGCCTCCTTTCATTGTCAGTGCAGCGCCGACTCGACCAGGTGAGCGCTGAGTTTCTCCAGACGGCTACGGGCGCGCGGATTCTCCACCAGCGCAGCGGCTTTCGTAAGCCTTAGGCCGTCGTAGTAGCCGCCGTCGACCGTGGGATGAGTGGGTGACCCGAGCGTGGTGAGGATCGGTGCGGCCTCGTCGGCCGGCCGGCCGACACGGCCGTACATGCGCAGCAGCCCGGTCCGGAACACGCCGGGATGAACGCTGAGTGCGGTGAACGAAGCGCCGCCGGCCTCAGCCAGCCACCTGCTGTACATCGTCAGGGCGAGCTTGGATTGCGCGTAAGCCGCAAGCGGCCAGTACTGCTCGCCGGCAAGGTTGTGCCACTTGATGTTTCCCCCAGCATGCGTCGCCGAGGACACGTTGACGACTCGTCCGCCCGCCGCGGCGAGCAGGGGCACCAGTCTCGTGGTCAGCAAGTAGGGTGCGAGGTAGTTGACCTGGAAGGTCAACTCGAGGCCGTCCTGCGTGTAGGTACGCCCCTCGGGGGCGGCCACCGCGGCGTTGTTGACCAGCACATCCAGCGCCGGCAAGGTCGCGGCGAGCCTGTCGGCCAGGCCGGCGACCTCATCCAGGCGGGTGAAGTCGGCGACAACGAGGTTCAGGCGCAGCGGCTCCGCTCCGTCCTTCACCAGACGAGTCATCGCCTCCTCGCCGCTGTCCAGGTCGGGAGCATGCAGGTAGAGGGTCGCGCCTTCATCGACGAAACGGCGAGCCGTTGCATAACCGATGCCATCGGTGGCGCCGGTGACGAGAACTGTGGGAGAGTTGGAAACAAATTCGGACATAATGACTTTCGCTACCTTGAGGTGGGACTGCACTCATCGCGTCATACGACACGACAACGAAAGCAGTCGCAATGAATAGGAATGGGAACAATCGAGTAGGGCTGAGCTTCGAGGGCGCTAAAAGCCCGGTTCAGAAGCTGATTCGCCTGCACGACGGTGGTTCGTCGTCCCAGCCCGTGACAACCGTAGTGCGGACCATGGAATCCATCGAAGCAGGGCGGGATTGACGCAGGCTACGCAAATTACGACTTCTTGACGCTACCGGGAATTTCCTTGATGCTTTCTTGACACCGCTTTTTCGTTCTACACCTTAGGATTTCGCTGACCTCGCCACGACGGGGTGCGGTTTCGCCCATGTCCTCGCCTACCCAGGTAGTAGAGGGACAGCAGGGTCGCTGCCGCGCCGACGGCCTCGGGAATCTGGGACAGGGTGTCAGACATGCGCAATCGCCCCGAGGCGGTCGTAAGCTTCCCACCAGACGGCCTCGTGCTCGACCACGGAAATCGCACCACTCGCCAGCGATTCGTCGGCCTGGGTCAGCATGCCGGCCAACGCTCGCCACTCGGTGTGCCTGCGTAGCTCATGCGCGTCGGCGGTGTTGGGCAAAAGGACGACCGACATGGACCTGACTGGCACGCGGGCGGGTCCGGCACGCAGGAAGAGCAGCGCGCCGAAGCTCACGGAGGCGGCCACCGCGTAAACAAGCACCGCATTGGGCGAGGCCGCAACGTTGCCGAGCAGCATGACCGCGAGCAGGCCGAGCACGGCACCGGTTATCGGCCACCCCCGCCACAGCCGCGCCATCCGACGATCAGCGGTAGTGCTTCCGGGCGGATAGACGATCAATCGATAGCGTTGAACGCCGTATCTGCCGACCGTGGCATCGAGCGATCCCCACTGGTGGGTGCCGTCGAGCAGCCGCGACCACCAGTGCGGTCCCGCCGGGGAGCTCTCAGTCGGCTGGAGGACGCCCGGTTCGGGGTGTCGCTGCGCGGTTCTTCGCATGGACTCGGGTCTACGCCCAATTCGCGACGCCCGCGATCAATCCAAACGACATCTATACGCTCCACGGCCTAACCTTTACGCCACCTTATCGACGCGGTGAGCATAAGCTGGGCTTGCGCTTGCCCGGGGTCGGTCAGTTAGATATCCGCCGTGGTAGTGCACGTAGGTATCTTCAATCCGCTGGGGCTGCGCTGATGTGACGACGCGCCTGCGTGCGGTGTGGCCGGAGTGGCAGCGAGAAGAGCTGCGCACCAATCTTTGGTTGGTTCCTACCATCCTGGTAGTCGGCGCGCTCGGGCTTTTCGTGGTTACCGTGCGGCTTGACAGAGCCGCTTACGAGGGCCGGTTCCGACCACCGGCCTGGGTGATCAGCGGCTCCGCCGACGCGGCGCGTCAACTCCTGACATCGGTCGCGGCATCGGTGATCACCGTCGTGGGCATCGTCTTTTCCATCACGATCGTGACTCTGACGCTGGCGTCGACGCAGTTCGGTCCGCGGATGTTACGCAACTTCATCCGTGACCGGGGAACCCAGCTCACGCTGGGAACGTTCGTGGCAACGTTTGTGTATTGCGTCGTGGCGCTGATATCGATCGCACCCGGCGATCGCGGCGAGTTCGTCCCCCATATCTCGATCACGACGGCCTTCGGCCTGGTGCTCATCGATCTCGCGGTGCTGATCTATTTCATCCACCACATCGCCACCCAGATCCAATTGCCACAGGTGATCGCCAGCATCGCCGAGGACCTGGCCCATGCCGTCGCGGTGCAGAGCGCCGACCGGCCCCGGTCGACACGAAAGCCCGCGCAGGGTCCGTCGCTCGACGAGCTACTCGCCGCCATCGAAACCACCGGCAGCGTCATTCGAACTCCCAAAAGCGGTTACCTGCAGTTCATTCGACATCAGACGCTGGTCCGTGTCGCCACGCAGGCCGATGCGGTGATCCGGCTGCCCTACCGCCCGGGCCACTTCCTCGTCGAAGGCCGTGAACTGGCCAGCGTGTGGCCTGCCACCGCCGCCGCGCAGGTGGCCGACTACCTGGCCCGCGCCCAGGCGACCGGACCGCACCGCACCCTGACACAGGACGTCGCCTTCGGCGTAGACCAGCTCGTCGAGATCGCCCTTCGAGCGCTGTCGCCGGCCGTCAACGACACCTTCACCGCACTGACATGCATCGACTGGCTCGGCGACTGCCTGTGCAAGATCGCGCGGGTGTGGACTCCCACCCAAGTTCATCGCGACAATCGTGGGGTTATCCGCGTCATCTCCGATCAAGTCAGCTACGAGCGGCTGGTGCAACGAGCCTTCGAGAAGATCCGCCAAGCCAGCCGGGGAATGCCGGCGGTGATGATCCGCCAGCTCGACGCCTTGACGACGATCATGGAACAGACAACGGACCCACAACGCGCGCAGGTTCTGATGGATCAAGCAGCCATGATCCACCGCGCGAACGCTGAATCGGTTCCCGAGGAATCCGATCGCGCCGACGTCGATCGTCGATACGTCGCGTTGCGCGCTCTCCACGAACGGCTCAAAGGGCAAGACGCGGGGACGCGGGACGAGGGCGTAAAGAAACCGTAAAGGCGCACTGCAACGCCGTTAGGAAAGTGTCAACCAAAGGCCCTATCCGGTCAGCGCTGTCTAGCTTCAAGCTGACCTTGCCTCCGAGTACGGCACTGCGGCCTGCTCGATGAGGTCCTTTCGTATGCGCGCCACTCGCACGGAACGGAGACAAGATGGGCGTTTTGGTCTACGTCTTACTGACGATCGCGGTGTTCGCCGTTCTCGGGCTGACGCAGAAGTTGGTCGAGCGCCTGTGAGCTACGAAAACATCATCGGCCTGGCGCTTTCCGTGCTGCTCGCGGTGTATCTCGCAGGCGCCCTGCTGTTCCCGGAGAGGTTCTAGTGAGCACAACAACAGCGGGGATCATCTTCCTCGTCGTCCTCGTCGTGGCGCTGGTGCTGGTGCATGTGCCGTTCGGCGACTACATGTACCGGGTCTACGCGTCGGAGAAGGACTCCGCCGTCGAGCGGGTGATCTACCGGCTGATTGGCGTCGATTCGCGCTCGGAGCAGACGTGGGGTGCCTACGCGCGCAGCGTCCTGGCGTTCTCGTCGATCAGCATCCTCTTCCTGTTCGCATTCCAGCTCGTACAGGGCAAATTGCCGTTGCACCTGCACGATCCGGCCACCCAGATGACCCCGGGGCTGGCGTGGAACACCGCCGTCAGCTTCACCACCAACACCAACTGGCAGGCCTACTCCGGCGAGTCGACGCAGGGCCATCTGGTGCAGATGGCCGGGCTGGCGGTGCAGAACTTCGTGTCGGCCGCCGTCGGCATGGCGGTGGCGATCGCACTGGTGCGCGGGTTCGCCCGCAGGCGCACCGGCGACCTGGGCAACTTCTGGGTCGACCTGGTGCGCACGGTCCTGCACATCCTGCTGCCCATCGCAGTCGTGGGCGCGATCGTGCTCATCGCGGGCGGGGCGATCCAGAACTTCCACCTGAACGACCAGGTCGTCACCACACTCGGCGGCGCCCAGCAAACGATCACCGGCGGCCCGGTGGCCAGCCAGGAGGTCATCAAGGAGCTCGGCACCAACGGCGGCGGGTTCTACAACGCCAACTCCGCGCACCCGTTCGAGAACCCAGCGACCTGGACCAACTGGCTGGAGATCTTCCTGCTGCTGGTGATCAGCTTCTCGCTGCCGCGCACCTTCGGGCGCATGGTGGGCAGCCCCAAGCAGGGCTACGCGATCGCGTCGGTCATGGCGACCCTGTACGCAATCAGCGTGTCCCTCATGATGTGGTTCCAGCTCCAGCACCACGGCACGGTACCGACCGCCGTCGGGTCCGCCATGGAAGGCGTCGAGCAGCGGTTCGGCATCGCCAACTCCGCGGTGTTCGCCGACTCGACGACGCTCACCTCCACCGGTGCCGTCGACTCGTTCCACGACTCCTACACCAGCCTCGGCGGGATGATCACCATGTTCAACATGCAGCTCGGCGAGGTCGCCCCCGGCGGCACCGGCTCGGGCCTCTACGGCATGCTGATCCTGGCGGTGATCACCGTCTTCATCGCCGGGCTGATGGTCGGGCGCACCCCGGAATACCTCGGCAAGAAGATCAACCCCCGCGAAATCAAGCTCGCCGCAAGCTATTTCCTGGTCACCCCGCTGATCGTGCTGACCGGAACGGCGGTCGCGATGGCGCTGCCCGGCGAGCGCGCCGGCATGGCGAACACCGGCCCGCACGGGCTGTCGGAGGTGCTGTACGCATTCACCTCCGCGGCCAACAACAACGGGTCGGCATTCGCCGGGCTCAGCGTCAACACGAACTGGTGGAACACCGCACTCGGCCTGGCCATGGTCTTCGGCCGATTCCTGCCGATGGTGCTCGTGCTCGCGCTGGCCGGCTCGCTCGCGAAGCAGGGCCACACGCCGGAATCGAAGGGCACCCTGCCCACCTATCGGCCCCAGTTCGTCGGAATGGTCGCCGGCGTCACGGTGATCCTCGTTGCCCTCACGTTCCTGCCCATGCTCGCGCTCGGGCCTCTCGCTGAAGGAATCCACTGATGACCACGACCGCTGTCGATTCGTCCGAGCAGACGCAGCCCGCGACCGCCGCGAGCACGAAACGGGTCCAGGGCGGCTTGCTCGACCCGAAGATGCTGTGGAGGTCGACGCCCGACGCGCTGCGCAAGCTCGACCCGCGCACCCTGTGGCGCAACCCGGTGATGTTCATCGTCGAAATCGGCGCCGCCTGGAGCACCGCGTTGGCGATCATCCACGAAACCTGGTTCGCGTGGCTGATCGTGGTCTGGCTGTGGCTGACCGTGCTCTTCGCCAATCTGGCGGAGGCGGTCGCCGAGGGCCGCGGCAAGGCCCAGGCGGAAGCGCTGCGCCGAGCCAAAACCCAGACCTTGGCCCGGCGGCTCAGGAACTGGAAACCGGGCGCCTCCGGGATGGAGGAAGAAGTCGCGGCGCCGTTGCTGCAACAGGGCGACATTGTGGTGGTCGAGGCCGGGCAGGCGATACCGGGTGACGGTGACGTGGTGGAAGGCATTGCGTCGGTGGATGAATCGGCGATCACCGGCGAGTCGGCACCGGTGATCCGCGAGTCCGGCGGCGACCGCTCGGCGGTCACCGGCGGCACCACCGTGCTGAGCGACCGGATCGTCGTGCAAATCACCCAGAGGCCGGGGGAAAGCTTCATCGACCGGATGATCGCGCTCGTCGAGGGCGCCAACCGGCAGAAGACCCCCAACGAGATCGCCTTGAACATCCTGCTGGCCGCGTTGACGATCATCTTTGTCTTCGCCGTCGCGACCCTGCAGCCGCTGGCGATCTACTCCAAGGCGAACAACCCGGGCGTCCCGGATACCCAGGCGCTCAACGCAAATGGCGTCACGGGAATCGTGATGGTGTCGCTGCTGGTGTGCCTGATCCCGACGACGATCGGCGCGCTCCTGTCGGCCATCGGCATCGCGGGCATGGACCGGCTGGTGCAGCGCAACGTGCTGGCGATGTCCGGGCGCGCGGTGGAAGCCGCCGGCGACGTGAACACGCTGCTGCTCGACAAGACGGGCACCATCACCCTGGGCAACCGGCAGGCCGCCGACTTCGTCCCCCTCGACGGGGTCTCCCCCGAGCGACTGGCCGACGCCGCGCAGTTGTCCAGCCTGGCCGACGAAACGCCGGAGGGACGCTCGATCGTGGTATACGCCAAGCAGCACTTCGGGCTGCGCGCGCGCACGCCGGGTGAACTCTCGCAGGCCCACTGGGTGGCCTTCTCCGCCTCGACGCGGATGTCGGGCGTCGACCTCGACGGGCACCTGCTGCGCAAGGGCGCGGCCAGCTCGGTCGCGGAATGGGTACGAACCCAAGGCGGCGAGGTTCCGCTGCAGCTCGGCGAGCTCGTCGACGGCATCTCGGCGGGCGGCGGCACGCCGCTGGTCGTCGGCGAATCCCTCAACGGCGAGGCGGCGGTGCTGGGTGTCATCCACCTCAAGGACGTCGTCAAGCAGGGCATGCGCGAGCGCTTCGACGAGATGCGCAAGATGGGCATCCGAACGGTGATGATCACGGGCGATAACCCGTTGACCGCCAAGGCGATTGCCGACGAGGCCGGCGTCGACGACTTCCTCGCCGAGGCCACGCCCGAGGACAAGCTCGCGCTGATCAAGCGCGAGCAGGGGGGCGGCAAGCTGGTCGCGATGACCGGCGACGGCACCAATGACGCGCCGGCCCTGGCCCAGGCCGACGTGGGCGTGGCGATGAACACGGGAACCTCGGCCGCCAAAGAGGCCGGCAACATGGTCGATCTCGACTCCGATCCCACCAAGCTGATCGAGATCGTCGAGATCGGCAAGCAGCTGCTGATCACCCGCGGGGCGCTGACCACCTTCTCGATCGCCAACGACATCGCGAAGTACTTCGCGATCATCCCGGCGATGTTCGTCGCGCTGTTCCCCGGGCTGGACGCGATCAACATCATGCGGCTGCACAGCCCGCAGTCGGCGATCCTGTCGGCGGTGATCTTCAACGCCATCATCATCGTCATGCTGATCCCGTTGTCGCTGCGCGGCGTGCGCTACACACCGAGCAGCGCGTCAAAGCTGTTGAGCCGCAACCTCTACGTCTACGGGCTCGGCGGCATCGTCGCCCCGTTCATCGGGATCAAGCTGATCGACCTCATCGTCCAATTCGTCCCCGGGATGTCCTGACATGAAGTTCTCGAATTTCGTCCGCATGCACTGGGCGGCCTTCCGCGCGCTGCTGGTGATGACCGTGATCGTCGGTCTCGCCTACCCGCTGTTCATCTGGCTGGTCGCGCAGATACCGGGATTGCACGACAAGGCCGAGGGGTCGATCCTGACCGCCAACGGCAAGCCCGTCGGCAGCCGGCTGATCGGTCAGCTGTTCACCGATAAGGACGGCAACGCGCTGCCGCAGTACTTCCAGAGCCGCCCCTCGGCGGCCGGCAACGGGTACGACCCGACATCGTCGAGCGCGAGCAACCTCGGACCCGAAAGCATTGTCGATACCCCCGCGGATCCCTCACAAATGGCGGCCGGCAAGTCCGCGTCCGACGCGGGCTTCAAGCCGAGCCTGTTGACGCAGGTGTGCACGCGCAGCGCCGCGGTTGGGCAGCTGGAGGGTGTGGACGGGTCGCGGCCGTTCTGCACGGGCGGCGGTGTGGGCGCGGTGCTCTCGGTCATCGGCCCGCGCGACGCCCGCGGAAACGTCGTCCACCCGACCCGGGTGGTCAGCGTCAACGAGCCGTGCCAGACCAGCCAGGCGCCGTTCCTGGTCGTTTACGACGGTGTGCGGGTCGAGTGCGCCAAGTACGGCGAGGACTACACGATCGGGCAAATCGTCCCCGTCCGCGGGGCCGCGCCCGCCAACCCGGCCGTGCCCGCCGACGCGGTCACCGCCAGCGGCAGCGGCCTGGACCCCGACATCTCGCCGGCCTACGCCGACATCCAGGTCGCCCGGGTGGCCAAGGCAAGGCACGTCAGCCCCGATCAGATCCGGGCGGTCCTCGCAAAGTTCCGCAGCGGGCGCGACCTCGGGTTCTTCGGCGAGCCGACGGTGAACGTGCTGGAACTCAACCTGCAACTCGATCACCAGTATCCCGTCTCGAGCTAACGCCTTAGGGGGATGATGGTTGACGTGAGCGCGACCGACTATCCCCCCAAGCGCGGGGAATTGCGCATCTACCTCGGGGCGGCGCCGGGCGTCGGCAAGACCTACGCGATGCTCGGCGAGGCCCACCGCCGCTTGGAGCGCGGCACCGACGTGGTGGCGGCCGTGGTGGAGACCCACGGACGGGCGAAAACCGCCGAGCTGATCGAGGGCATCGAGGTCATTCCGCCGCGCTACATCGACTACCGCGGCGGCAGATTCCCCGAACTCGACGTGCCGGCCGTGCTGGCGCGGCATCCGCAGGTAGTGCTGGTCGACGAACTCGCCCACACCAACACACCGGGCAGCAAGAACGAAAAGCGATGGCAGGACGTCGAAGAGCTGCTGGACGCAGGGATCACGGTGATCTCCACCGTAAACATCCAGCACCTGGAAAGCCTCAACGACGTCGTCGCCCAAATCACCGGCATCGAACAGCATGAGACGATACCGGATTCGATCGTGCGCGAGGCTTCGCAGGTCGAGCTCATCGACATCACTCCGGAGGCGCTGCGCCGCAGGCTGTCTCACGGCAACGTCTACGCACCGGCACGCATCGACGCGGCGCTGTCCAATTACTTCCGCCAGGGAAACCTCACCGCGCTCAGGGAATTGGCGCTGCTGTGGCTGGCCGACCAGGTGGACACCGCGTTGGCCAAGTACCGGGCCGAGAACAAGATCACCGACATGTGGGAGGCGCGGGAACGCGTCGTGGTGGCGGTCACCGGCGGTCCGGAATCGGAGACGTTGGTACGGCGGGCATCCCGGATCGCGTCGAAGTCCAGCGCCGAGCTGATGGTGGTGCATGTCATCCGCGGTGACGGCTTGGCCGGCGTCTCGGAAAACAGAATGACCAAGATACGCGACCTGGCGAACAGCCTGGATGCGTCCGTGCACACCGTGGTCGGTGACGACGTCCCCACGGCCCTGCTGGATTTCGCCCGCGAGAACAATGCCACTCAGCTGGTCATCGGCACGTCCCGCCGGCCCCGGTGGGCGCGCATCTTCGACGAGGGCATCGGCCCCACGATCGTCGAGCGGTCCGGGAAGATCGACGTGCACATGGTGACGCATGAGGAATCCAAGCGCGGCCTTCACGTGGGGTCGCTCGCGCCCCGCGAGCGTCGGGTGGCATCGTGGCTGGCGGCCGTCATTGTGCCGTCGCTCATTTGCGCGGTTACCGTGACGCTGTTGGACCGGTATCTGAACAACGCCGGCGAGAGCGCGTTGTTCTTCGTCGGGGTGCTGTTCGTAGGGTTGTTCGGGGGCGTTGCCCCTGCGATTCTTTCCGCCGTGCTATCCGGGCTGCTGCTGAACTACTACCTGACCGCCCCGCGGCACAGCTTCACCATCGCCGAACCCAACAGCGCCATCACCGAATTGGTGCTGATGATGATCGCCGTCGCGGTAGCGGTCCTCGTCGACGGTGCGGCCAAACGCACGCGCGAAGCGCGAAGCGCATCCCAAGAAGCCGAGCTGTTAACGCTGTTCGCCGGGTCGGTGCTGCGCGGCGCCGACCTCGAGACGCTGCTGGAACGCGTGCGGGAGACCTATTCGCAGCGCTCGGTCAGCATACTGCGCGAGCCCAGCGAGGAAGAGCGCGCCAATGGAAAGAAGAGCTATGTCGTCGCCTGCGTGGGCAAAGACCCTTGCGTGAGCATTGATTCGGCCGACACCGCGATCGAGGTCGGCGACGAAGAGTTCTGGATGCTGATGGCCGGCAAGAAGCTCTCCACGCGTGATCGCCGGGTTCTCAACGCGGTGGCCAATCAGGCGGCGGGCCTGATCAGGCAGCGCGAGTTGGCCGAGGAAGCCAGCCGGGCGGAGGCGATCATGCGGGCCGACGAGTTACGGCGTTCCCTGCTCTCGGCGGTCAGCCACGACCTGCGCACGCCGCTGGCGGCGGCCAAGGTCGCGGTGTCCAGCTTGCGGGCCGAAGACGTCGCCTTCTCCCCCGAGGACACGGCCGAATTGCTGGCCACCATCGAGGAGTCGATCGACCAGCTGACCGCGCTGGTCGGAAACCTGCTCGATTCCTCGCGCCTGGCCGCCGGGGTGATCCACCCGGACCTGCGCCGGGTTTATCTGGAGGAAGCGGTGCAGCGCGCCCTGGTCAGTATCGGCAAGGGCGCCACCGGTTTTTACCGATCGGCCATCGATCGCGTCAAGGTCGACGTGGGTGACGCGGTGGTGATGGCCGACGCCGGGCTGCTGGAGCGCGTCCTTGCCAACCTGATCGACAACGCGCTGCGCTACGCGCCCAACTGCGTGGTGCGGGTCAACGCGGGGCGGGTGGGCGATCGCGTCCTGATCAACGTCATCGACGAGGGCCCCGGAATACCAAAGGGCACCGAGGACCAGATCTTCGAAGCCTTCCAGCGGCTGGGCGATCACGACAACACCACGGGCGTGGGCCTGGGCATGTCCGTGGCGCGCGGCTTCGTCGAAGCGATGGGCGGCTCTATTGCAGCCGGCGACACTCCGGGCGGTGGGCTCACCGTGGTGGTGGATCTGGCCGCGCCGCCCGAGTTTGGTGCGTCATGACCCGCGTGTTGGTGATAGACGACGAGCCGCACATCCTGCGTGCGCTGCGCATCAACCTGTCGGTGCGCGGGTACGAGGTCATCACCGCCTCGACCGGTGCCGGAGCGCTGCGCGCGGCGGCCGAGCACAAACCCGACGTGGTGATCCTCGACCTCGGACTGCCGGACATATCCGGCATCGAGGTGCTTGCGGGTCTGCGTGGGTGGCTCTCGGCGCCGGTCATCGTGCTGTCGGCGCGCACGGATTCGTCGGACAAGGTCGAGGCCCTTGACGCCGGGGCCGATGACTACGTGACCAAACCCTTTGGGATGGACGAGTTTCTGGCTCGGCTGCGCGCCGCGGTCCGCCGCAACGCGGCCGCGTCCGAGGTGGATGAGCCGGTGATCGAAACCGACGCGTTCACCGTCGATCTGGCCGCCAAGAAGGTTACCAAGGACGGCGTCGAGGTACATCTCACGCCGACCGAGTGGGGCATGCTCGAGGTGCTGGTGCGCAACCGGGGCAAGCTGGTGGGCCGCGAGGAGTTGCTGAAGGAGGTGTGGGGCCCGGCGTATGCCACCGAAACCCATTACCTGCGTGTGTATCTGGCGCAATTGCGGCGCAAGCTCGAGGATGACCCGTCGCATCCCAAGCACCTGCTGACCGAATCGGGCATGGGGTATCGGTTCGAGGCCTGAGTCACACCCGTCACATTGGCCTCCGCAAAGAGCGACACCCTTTGTGCCCGCCTCACAGCGACAACTTGGCCGCCGCGCGCAAAGCGAGGACGCGTTGGTGTATCCGGTGCTCGGTGCCGCGCGGGATGTATCCCGGTCCGTACAAAGCTCGACCAAGCCGGCGGGCCCTGTCGCGGGCAACCTCCCAACGCAAGGCATCTGAGACGACTTTCGATGGCCTGCCGGGGACGCAAAAGCCTTGCGCAAAAAGCGCATCCACCATCTCGGCGATTGTCGCTCGCCCATTGTGCGCAAGGTGCATCGTGAGCACGTAACGCAGCTCGATTCCGTTGAGGTTCATTGCCGCAGGGTGCCATATCGGTCTGACATCAAGTTGTCGCTGTGAGGCGGGCACAAAGAGTGCCACCTCTGCAAGGGGACCAGTGTGGCGGATGTGACTCAATCCGCGATCGACAGCACGATGCCGTCCAAGATGTCGTGTTCGCTGACGATCAACTCGTCGATCCCGGCTCGCGCGCGCAGCTCGCGCGCCAATTCCTCCACCACGATCGCGCCGCCGCCGATCACATCGGCACGGCCCTCATGCATCGGTCCCAGTGCGGCGCGCTCGGCCCGCGACATGCCGATCAGCCGCTCGCACACCGCCAGCAGGTCCCTGCCCGGAACGCGCGAAAGATGAATGGCCGCAGAGTCATACGCCGTCATGTTGTGGGCCAGCGCGGACAGCGTGGTCATCGTTCCGGCGAGCCCGACCCAGGTTCGCGCGCCCTCGACGGGCACCACGCTCAGCGCGACGCCGAGCCGCTCGCGCACCACCCGGCGGGCCGCCTCCACTTCCTGCGGCGTCGGCGGGTCCGAATGCAGGCAGCGCTCGGTCAGCCGGACACACCCGATGTCGGCCGAGTAGCTCGCCACCACCGCATCCCCGCCGACGACGATCTCGGTGGAGCCGCCACCCAGGTCGACCACGACGAAAGGTGCCGCGGCACTGTCTAATTCGCCGACAGCGCCGCGGAAGGACAGCTCGGCCTCCTCGGCGCCGGTGATCACCTCGGCAAGCGCGCCGGGCAGCACGGCGCCCAGCACCTCGGCCGTCATCGCAAAGAAGACATCGCGATTCGCGACGTCCCGAGCCGCCGAGGTCGCCACCATCCGCACCCGCTCGACGCGATGCACCCTCAGCAGCGAAGCGTAATCGGCCAGCGCGGCGCGGGTTCGGGCGATCGCGTCCGGCGCAAATTCACCCGTCGCGTCGACCCCCTGCCCCAACCGCACGATCCGCGTCTCGCGACGCACGTCGCGCAGCCGGCCACCTGAGACATCCGCGATCAACAACCGGATCGAGTTGGTACCGCAGTCGATTGCGGCGAGCCGGCTCACCACTGCCCCGCCACCAACACGCCGGCCATCGCGGGATCGCCGGCAATTATCGCCAAAGCCTCGTCGCCGAGGGGATTCACGCCCGGACCCTTGGCGAGCGAGTGCGCGATCAGCACGTGCAGGCACTTGACCCGGTCCGGCATTCCCCCGGCAGAAAACGTTGTCCCCAGCGATTCGATGGCGTCGCGTTCGGCCAGATACGACCCGTGGGCCCGCCGGTACGCGGCCGCCAGTTCGGGATCCTGCCCCAGCCGCTCGGTCATCTCGCGCATCAATCCCGTTGTCTCGAGCTTGCTCGCGGCCGCGGTCAGCGCCGGATGAGTCAGGTAGTACAACGTCGGAAAGGGCGTGCCGTCAGGGAGTTTCGGCGCCGTCTTCACCACGGCCGGTTCGCCGTTGGGACAACGGTAGGCGATCTCCAGCACCCCGCGCGGCTCACGCCCCAGCTGACGCGCCACCGCATCCAGGTCGGCACGATCAACCACCGGGCGCGGGGGCACTGGGCGCGGGCGGCGGCGCCGGTGGCAGGTGCGGGGCGTCGGCGATCGTATGCCACAGCGCGGTGTACCACGGGTCGTGGCTGGCGGGCTTGGCCGTGTCCGTTCCCGGCTGCGGCGACACCGCCGCCGTCGGCGGGAGCTGCACCTGGAACGGGATGTCCCCGGGCATCACGAAGCCCAGGCGCTCGCGCGCCTGCGCCGCAATGTAGGCCGGGTCACCCAGTTTCACCTTCTTCTGTTCGAGGTCGGCAATCTGGTGGCGCAGCGCCGCCTCGCTCGCGGCCAACTGGTTCATCTCGGTGCGCTGTGCGAAGTAGGTGCGTACCGGGCCGGCGATGGTAAGGGTCAGCACGCAGATCACCGCGGCCAGCACCGCCGCCCGCCGCGCGGTGAATCCCAGCCGCTGGTCGGACCGCTGTTCGACGGATTCGGCGACCTGCCGCTTGATGGGTTCGACGACGCGTTCCTGCAGCGACCGCGTGGTGTTTCGGCTGGCGTGGTTGGCGGTCTGCGGGGGCGCTGAGGGCTTGACGGCGCGACGGCGCCGAACCGAATCACCGGCCTTCCCCGGGCGCGAGGCCGCGGAGCGCCGCTTCGGATCGGGCTTGGGCATCAAGCTATTTCAACCTATTTCTGCTCCGGCGCGTACCGCGGGAAAGCCAGCTCGCCGGCGTAGCGCGCGGCATCACCGAGGGCCTCCTCGATCCGCAACAGCTGATTGTATTTGGCCACCCGCTCGCTGCGGGCGGGCGCGCCGGTCTTGATCTGACCGCAACCGACGGCCACCGCCAGGTCGGCAATGGTGGTGTCTTCCGTCTCGCCGCTGCGGTGGCTCATCATCGTGCGATATCCGCTGTGGTGGGCCAGTGCGACGGCATCGAGCGTCTCGGTCAGCGTGCCGATCTGATTCACCTTGACCAGCAACGCGTTTGCGACGCCCTTTTCGATACCCTCCTCGAGCCGCTCGGGATTGGTGACGAAGATGTCGTCGCCGACGATCTGCACGCGGTCGCCGAGCGCGGCGGTCAGCGCCACCCAGCCGTCCCAATCGTCCTCGGACAGCGGGTCTTCCAGGGACACCAGCGGATAGGAGCCGAGCAGGCCGGCGTAGAACTCCGTCATCTGGTCGGCGGTGCGGGTGGCACCTTCG
Organism: Mycobacterium sp.; assembly: GCF_035506235.1. Lineage (GTDB taxonomy): Bacteria > Actinomycetota > Actinomycetes > Mycobacteriales > Mycobacteriaceae > Mycobacterium. The sequence goes on along the minus strand of NZ_DATJPU010000022.1, from coordinate 1,333 downwards.
AAGGTATAGCCCGTGCCGTCGGCGTAGAACTCGGTGGCCGCCGCGTCGATGGCCAGCGCCACGTCGGTGCCGAGTTTGAAACCCGCCGATTCGACGGCCCGGCCGATCAGGTCCAGCGCCGCGGTGGTGCCGGCCACGTCGGGGGCGAACCCGCCCTCGTCGCCCAGGCCGGTGGAGAGCCCCTCCTTCTTCAGCACCGATTTGAGTGCGTGATACACCTCGGCGCCCCACCGCAACGCCTCGGCGAAGCTGGGCGCGCCGATCGGCGCCACCATGAACTCCTGGATGTCGACGGCGGTATCGGCGTGGGCGCCGCCGTTGAGGATGTTCATCATCGGCACGGGCAGGATGTGCGCGTTGGGCCCGCCGAGGTAGCGGAACAGCGGCAACTCGGCCGAATCGGCGGCCGCCTTGGCGACGGCCAGTGAGACACCCAGGATCGCGTTGCCGCCCAGCCGGGACTTGTCCGGGGTGCCGTCGAGGTCCACCAGCGCCTGGTCCACCAGCCGCTGGTCGTCGGCGTTGAGCCCGATGACCGCCGGACCGATCTCGTCGAGCACCGCCTGCACCGCTTTTTGCACGCCCTTGCCGCCGTAACGCTCACCGCCGTCGCGCAACTCGACGGCCTCGTGCTCGCCCGTCGACGCGCCCGATGGCACCGCGGCGCGGGCAAACGTCCCGTCCATCAGAGCTACCTCGACCTCGACGGTCGGGTTGCCGCGGGAGTCGAGGATCTCGCGGGCCCCGACCTGCTCGATAATCGGCACTGGGTTCTCCTTGCGTCGTAAAGCCTCGGTCAGCGATACATCCTGCTACAGCGGGTGACCCGCCGCATAGGCGGTCGCCCAGTCCCGCACCGCCCGCGCGTAAACGCCGGAGTTGTTGTAGGCCCGCAGCGCGGTGATCCACCCGCGCGGGGTCCCGAGATCCTTTCCACGCCAACACAGGTAACCCGCCGCCGCCAGCGCCGCATCGTCGATGTTGTCCGGACTGACCCGGCCGTCGTTGTGGGCGTCCACCCCGTACAACCGCCATGTCTCCGGAATGAACTGCATCGGCCCCATCGCGCGCACCACCCCCGCGCCGTCGTCCGCACCGTCCACGGTGTCGACGATGCGCAGGGTACCGCCGCTGCCATCCAGCCGGACACCCCGAATCGGCGGACTCACATCCCCGTTCGGTGCCAGCGTCGCGCCCCGGTAGGTCCCGTGGTGGCTCTCGACCTGCCCGATGCCCGCCAGCGTGGTCCACGCGATGTGGCACTTCGGGTTCTCGACCTCGGCGACCCGGGCGGCGTACGCGTAGGCCTCCAGCGCGATGACCGGAATCTCCA